>DATELK010000105.1:0-26497 GCA_035276685.1 Pyrinomonadaceae bacterium
ACCCGCCCGCTACCGCAGGCGGTACTGACCTGTGTTTTCCAACAGAGCGCTACTCTCAACAGGCTCAGATTAATCCGGCGCATAGTTCTCCTGTGGAAAAATTGTAGGGGCAGGGCTCGCTTCAGAATAGAAGAAATAATAAGGGCAGCCCGATAACTTGAGCTGCCCCTTTATCTTCGAGTTAGAACTCAACGCGAAGGCCCAGCTGTACCTGCCGGTTCGTGCCGAGCCGAGTGGTCTGAAATGTGCCGAAGGCGGCTCCATTACTGATGTCCGTGTTCGGCGTGCTGAATTGTGGCGTGTTGGTGATGTTGAAGAACTCCGCGCGCAGCGTCGTGCGGAACTGCTCATTGAAGAGGAAGTTCTTGGCCAGCCCCAGATTGAGCGTCTTAAACGAAGGGCCGCGCAGCGCGTTGCGTGGCAGCGTGCCGACGCGCGCGAAGACGCCGCCGACCGAAGGCGGATTGGCGAAGGCCGCAGGGTTGAAGAAGCGCCCGGCGGGAACGTTTTCAAACGGGTCGCTTATCAAATCGACACGCACGTCGTCCGGCCCAGCGCCGCGCGCTATGACGTTGAAGACCTGCCCGCTCTGGTAGTTGAAGATGCCGTTCAACTGCAAGCCGCCGATTAGAAAATTCAGAGCGCCCGGCATGTCAGAGCCGAATCTGCGCCCGCGACCGAAGGGAATTTCGTAGAGCCAGCTGAAGACGAAACGGTGCGGGATGTCCAGATTCGAGTTCCCGTACTCAAGCTCTATGTTCTGCGGGTCTTGCGGGCGATAGCCCACGTTGTCGAACGCGCCCGGCGAATTATCCTTCGCCTTAGACCAGGTGTAAGAAGCTATGTACTGCAAGCCGCGCGCGAAGCGCCGCTCAAGCTGCACCTGAAGCGAGTCGTAACGAGAGCGCCCGTTGTCGTCCCTGACGTTAACGTCGCCGAGGCTCGGGAAGAGCCTGGTGCCGGAGGGCTGTCCCAGAAGCTGCCGGTTCAGGTTGAAGTAGGTCGCAAGGTTTCTGCCGCGCGTGCCCACATAGCCGACATCTATCACGGTGTCTTCGGTCAACTGTCGCTGAACCTGAACGTTGAACTGGTGAACCGCAGATGTCTCTATGTCCGGCTGGACGGAGAAGACGCTGATGTTCTGCGGGTTGTTCAGGTCTATGCTGGACACGTCGCCCGTCGGGAGCGGCCCCGTGCAGAGGCGCGAGTCCTGCGTGTTGTTCGGGCAGCGGCCGGAGAGCGTGATGCGAAAGCCGCCCGAATAGTTGAACTGAGAGAAGCCGCTGAAGGGAGCGTTCTGCGCCAACTGGTTATCAATGCCGCCCCTGTCCAGGAAGTAGAAGAGGCCGTAGCCGCCTCTTATCACCGTGCGGCCTTCGCCGCCTACGTTGTAGGCGAAGCCCACGCGCGGCCCGAAGTTGTTGTAGTCGTTATCAACCAGCGAGCGCGAGTTGCCGTTGGCTCCCGCCAGCAGCAGCCGACCCGTGGCGAGGTCGAAATTCGTCTGACGGTTATACTGCTCGACGGGGTTTGTATAGATGTCGTAGCGCAGCCCAAGGTTAAGCGTCAGGCGCGGCGTCACGCGCCAGTCGTCCTGAATAAAGACCGCGTCCTCATAGGTGCGCGTGCCGACGAAGCCGAAGGGCGGCCCGACTTGATAATTATCGACGAAGCCTATCAGCAGGTCTGACTGCTCGAAGCCCGTCGAGGCCGGGTTGTCGCCGTTGCCGAAGAGGAAGAAGTATCCCTTGCCGCGATTCGGGCGATAGAGGCTCACGTCGCGCCTGATGACGGTGCCGCCGAAGCGCAGCGTGTGATTGCCCGTCGTGTAGCTCACCACGTCGTTAATCTGAAAAGTGTTCTGCGGGATGAGATACGGGCCGAAGTCGCCTGAGTACTCAAGTTGATTGTTGAAGCCGCCTATGAGAGCGCCGCCTCCAAGCTCAGGGACGGGGTTCGCTCCCGGAATGCCCAGGCTGGCAGAGAGGCGCTGGTCCTGAAACGGCGGCGTGTAGCCGAAGAACACTCTATGCGCTCCCAGACGAAGCTCGTTATAGAGAGTGTCCGTGAAAGAGCTCGTCAGGCCGATGGCGATTCCCTTGTTGCGATTGAAATTGTCGCCCGAGCCGAAGCCTGCGGGAAGAGTGGTCAGGCGAGAGGTCGTCGTCAATATGTCTCTGCCCCAGCTGATGCGCCCGAACAGTTGATTCTTCCCGTTCAGGTTCGAGTCTATGCGAAGGTCGAAGGTGTCTTCATCGAGCGTCTGAACGCGCGTGTTCTCGTAGTTCTGAAGGATGCCTACGCCCGCCCTGTTCGGAAGCGGGAAGGCGTTCAGATAGTTTAGGCCCACAGGGTTCAGTCGATTGCCCGGCAGCAGGTCGAGACGATTGCCCGGAATCGGCGCTCCCGTCAGCGGGTCGCGTAGCTGAATCGGGGCCGCCAGACCCGAGAGCGCGGGGTTGAGCAGCGCGGAGAAGTCGCCGCGACGGAACGCTTCCGTTGGCACCGTGGCCAGGTCGCGCCCGAGCGGCAGGAACTGTCGCAGACCCTGATAGTCAACGAAGAAGAAGACCCTGTCGCGCAGCTTGTAAACTGACGGGCCAGTGCCTTCGCCGAAGTTCGGGACGATGAGCGGGCCTCCGAAGGTCGCGCCGAACTGCCCGCGCCTGAACTCTTCCCTGCGCGAGTTAAAGGTCGGGCGCGCGTCAAGGTTATCGTTGCGAATGAAGATAAAGCCGCTGCCGAAGAAATCGTTGCGCCCGGAGCGTATGACGGTGTTGATGACGCCTCCGCCCGCGCGCCCGAACTCGGCAGGCGATACGCTCGTCTGAACACGGAACTCCTGCACGGCCTCCGCCTGCGGGAAGATGCTTATCGTGTTAACCAGCGTCTCGTTATTATCTAGCCCGTCCAGAAGATAGTTGTTCGCCTGAGGGCGAAGCCCGTTGACCACCAGCACCGCGCCGCCCGTGTTGCCGCCGCGAAAAGTCTCCGCGTTGCCGCGAGCGCCCGAAGCGTCGCTGTCGGCCTGCCCGCGCGTGACGCCCGGAGTCAGCGTGGCAAGCTCAAGCAGGTTGCGGCCGTTTAAGGGAAGCTCGACAATCTGCCTGCCCTGTATGACCTCGCCTATGGCCGAGGTCGCGGCGTCAACCAGCGGGGCCTCGTCCGTCACCTGCACGACTTCGGAGACGGCTCCTATCTCAAGCTTGAAATCTATGACGGCGACCTGCTGGACTTCCAGCGTCACCTCCTGCCGCGTCGTCTTGAAGTTCGCCCCGCCCACCTCTATGCGATAACGGCTCGGAGGCAGCGCCGGAACCGTGTACGCGCCGTCCTCGTCTGCCTGAACGGTCACGACGCGATTAGTTGTCAGGTCTGTGACGGTGACGGTCGCGCCCGCCACGGCCGCTCCCTGCGGGTCTGTGACGGTGCCTTGCAGGCGCGCCGTCTCGGTCTGGGCGCTTGCAGAGGAAGCGATTAACAGTAGAAGGGTGATGGAAAAGATGAAGCTTTGAGCAAATGCTCTGTACCTGTTGTTCTCTTTCATGGTCAGCCTCCGGCTTTATCGTGTGCTAAGGGTGGCTTTCGTCTTTGCAAACAACTGCGGGTAATAGTTCTGTTGTTTGTGGCGCTACGGACTTTGCCCGAAAGCCTTTGACCCAGGCTTAACGGGCCTTGCGGTGAGACGGCAGTCCGAAAAGAGTGTCGGGGCTCTCTTCGTCTTAGACTGCCTGCTGCATCTTAAATCTGCTACGGGCTTATAAATTCATTGAAGCGCCATTTTGATACTAAATTATAATCGGCAAGTCAATAAATTGTTGTCACTGGATACTCAGAATCAGAATCTTTTTTTGAGCGCCGGGATAAATTTTTTTATAGCTAACCGCGCAGTTTTCACTTAATGTAATGCGGTGATGCGACATAGCAAAGCATTTCCGGCCGCGCTGCTCGCGCTCCTGCTGCTACAGGGATGCGTCTGCGGCCCCGGACAGAACTGCCAGAGCGCGAGGCAGGCAGGCGGCACAAACAGGCCCATACGCATAGGGCTTTCGATGGACACGCTGAAGGAGGAGCGCTGGCAGCACGACCGCGACTTGTTTACGGCGCGTGCGCGAGAGCTTGGCGCAGAGGTGGACGTGCAGGCCGCCAACGGCGACGACCGCACACAGATACAGCAGGCGCAGAATCTTCTGACTCAGGGCGTGGACGTGCTCGTGGTAGTTCCTCATAACTCCGAAGTCTCTGCTTCGATTGTAGACGCGGCCAAGCAGCAGTGCGTGCCCGTCATCAGCTACGACCGATTGATTAGAAACTCGGACGTTGACCTATACATCTCTTTCGACAACGTGAGGGTCGGAGAGATGCAGGCGAAGTATCTTCTCGATAGAGCGCCGCGCGGGAACTACGTCTTGATAGGCGGCGCGCCCACGGATAACAACGCGCTGCTCTTTCGCAAAGGGCAGATGAACGTCCTTCAGCCGGCCATAGACCGGGGCGACATACGCGTCGTCTCAGACCAGTGGGCCAAGGAGTGGCAGGCGACCGAAGCCATGAAGCACACGGAGAACGCGCTGACTCAAGCCGACAACAACGTGGCGGCCGTGGTGGCTTCTAACGACGGGACGGCGGGCGGAGTCGTTCAGGCTCTCGCGGGTCAGGGCCTCGCGGGCAAGGTCTTCGTCTCTGGTCAGGACGCAGACCTCGCGGGATTGCAGAGAGTTGTGGCGGGCACGCAGTCCATGACGATTTACAAGCCCATCAAGCCGCTCGCGACCCGCGCGGCGGAATCGGCCGTGGCGCTCGCTAGAGGCGAGCCGCTCTCGCCGAACGGCGCGGTCAATAACGGCATGAAGGACGTGCCTTCGATTCTGCTTGAGCCCATAGTCGTGGACAGGACGAACGTGATGGAGACGGTCGTCAAAGACGGTTATCAGAAGATGGAGGACATTTACCGCGACGTGCCGCCGGAGCGCTGGCCCAAGCGACCGCAGCAGCAGGGCCAGTCTTCTCGCCTGAACATAGAGCACGGCGCGCGTGACCTGAGGCGCTTGGCGAATGCTGCTTGAGATGCGCGACATCACTAAGAGCTTTCCGGGCGTGCGCGCCCTGGACGGCGTGACCTTCGACCTCGGCGAAGGAGAGATACACGCGCTCGTCGGCGAGAACGGCGCGGGCAAATCCACCCTGATGAAGACGCTCGGCGGCGTCTATCCCTTCCCTCAGTACGGCGGCGAGATTCGCATCAATGGAGAGACGCAACAGTTTCGTGGCGTGCGTGATGCCGAATCGGCAGGCATCGCCGTAGTCTTTCAGGAGCTCTCGCTCGTCAAAGACCTCAACGTAGGGGAGAACATCTTTCTGGGGCGAGAGCCGCGCCGGTTCGGCGTCGTGCGCTGGGACGAGCTTTACCGTCGCGCGAAAGAGCTGCTGGACGACCTTCATCTTCCGATTGACCCGCGCACGCCTGTTAGAAACTTAGGCATAGGGCAGCAGCAGCTTGTAGAAATCGCGAAGGCTCTCTCGCACAGAGCGCGCATACTCGTGCTGGACGAGCCCACAGCCGCGCTCACAGAGACGGAGGTGGAGACGCTCGTGCGGATTCTCAGTGAGCTTCGCGGGCGCGGCATAGGCATGATTTACATCTCGCACAAGCTCGAAGAGGTCTTCCGCCTCTCGCAGCGCGTCACTGTCCTGCGCGACGGGCGAACCGTAGGCACCTACCCGACTCAGGAGCTAACGCAGGCGCGCGTCATCTCGCTGATGGTCGGTCGAGAGGTGAGCGACATCTTTCCAAAGCCCGAGCACACGCTGGGCGAGCCGGTCTTTGAGGCGCGCAACGTCACTGTCGAAGACCCTAACGTTCCGGGGAAGCTTTTGGTAGATAACGTGACCTTCAACGTGAAGCGCGGAGAGATACTCGGCATCGCGGGGCTCATGGGCGCGGGCCGCAGCGAGCTACTGACAGCAATCTTCGGCGCTCACACGGGCAAAGTCTCGGGACAGCTTTTTATTGAGGGCGAGCGCGTGCGCATCACGAGCCCGGCCGAAGCCATAGAGCATGGCATAGGCTACGTCACGGAAGACAGAAAGAGATACGGCCTCGTGCTTGAGCAGACGATTCTTAACAACATGACGCTGGCGAGCTTGCCGAAAGTCTCCGGAAGGTTTGTGACCGACAGGGATGCTGAGGCGGCTGTGGGCGTGCGCTCGGCCGCAGACCTTCGCATAAAGGCGCGCAACGTCTTTACCATAGCGGGCACGCTCTCGGGCGGCAACCAGCAGAAGGTAGTGCTGGCCAAGTGGCTTTTGACGAAGCCGCGAGTGCTTTTTCTGGACGAGCCCACGCGCGGCATAGACATAGGAGCGAAGCAGGAAATCTATGCCCAGATTAACAGGCTGGCGAAAGAGGGGCTCGCCATAGTGCTTGTCTCTTCGGAGCTGCCGGAAGTCTTGGGCCTCTCCGACCGCGTGCTGGTGCTGCACGAAGGGCGTGCGATGGGCGAGTTCACGCGCACGGAGGCTACGCCCGAGGCCGTCATGTCCTGCGCGACCGGCCACGCGCAGCAGAAGGAACGCTCTCATTAATTGAAAATCCGAATCTTAAAGCGAGCCGAAAGATGAGCCGACCACCCAACGAGCCAGATGTGAGCCGACCGCCTGTGACGGCGGACGTTGCGCCGCCGCAGGTTCAGAACAAGCGTCTCAAGGACAGGGCAGCAGAGCTGCGAGCCTACACCATGCTGTTTGCGCTCGTGGCCATCTGGCTCTACTTTCATTACAGCACGGGCGGCGTCTTCCTGAGCGCGCGTAACTTCTCTAACCTGATGTTGCAGACGGCCGTGACCGGAGTGCTGGCGGTCGGAATGCTGATGGTCATCGTCGCCGGACAGATTGACCTGTCAGTGGGCTCAATGGTCGGGCTGACGGGCGGGATTTCGGCGGTCGTGCTGACGTGGCTCGGGTGGGGACTTGTGCCTTCGCTCGCCGCAGCCATTCTCATAGGGCTTATGATTGGAGCGCTACAGGGAGCACTTGTGGCTTACGCGAACATTCCCGCCTTCATAGTCACACTCGGAGGTTTGCTCGCGTGGCGCGGCGTCATCCTTGGCATCAGCAAGGGGCAGACCATACCAATCTCGCAGCAGTTGTACAGGTCTATAGGCCAGTGCTTCGTAGCTCCTTACGCCGGATGGGTTCTGGCGGGGCTCGCGGTGGCTTTAGTCGCGTGGCTCGCCCTCGCGCGCAACCGCGCACGCGCACGCTACGGCCTTGAGACTTCCAGCGCGGCGAGCCTCACGCTCATGATAGTCATCCCTTCGGCAGCCATACTCGTCTTCGTCTACGTGCTCAACTCATACGCGGGCGTTCCCATCCCCGTCATGATTCTGCTAGTGGTCGCTCTGGCCGGATGGTTCATCACGCAGAACACGACTTTCGGCCGCTACCTCTACGCCATCGGGGGAAACCCGGACGCCGCGAGGCTCTCAGGGATAAGCCTGCGTAAGCACATATTGTCGGTCTTCTGTTTGATGGGAGCGCTCGCCGGGGTGGCTTCCATCATCTACACGGCGCGCGTGGCGAGCGCTTCGCCCGACGCGGGAAATCTCCTTGAGCTGGACGCGATTGCCGCCTGCGTCATCGGCGGGACGAGCCTGATGGGCGGGCGCGGCACGGTTTACGGCGCGTGCCTCGGCGCGCTTATCATGGCGAGCCTAGATAACGGCATGTCTCTGAAGAGCGTAGAGCCGTACGTGCAGTCAATCATCAAGGGCGCGGTGCTTGTCGCCGCCGTGGGCTTCGACATGCTAGGCCGCCGCCGCAGCTAAGCCTTTATCCACAATTTAATCCCGCGAAGTTTCAACACAAGATTGAGCCGGTTTATCCGGCTTTTTCCCGCCCGGAAAAAATCGGCGACTATCTCTAAAAGCCTATTGACAAAAGCTGCCCGCGCAATATATAAGCGGCTACGTATAGCGAATCATTGAATACCACGTCGGTTCAACTATAGTCTCACAAGGGTTTGGTGTCTCTCTTTAGGCTTAAGAGGCGTGCTTTCTGTCCCTCGCTAATCCAGGCATCTCGATTGATATAAGACCTGCCGCGAACAGGTAAAGGTCATGGCTAATCCGTCCTCAGTAGTTACAGACCCCGGTGTCTCTTTCGTTTCTACGGCAACAGCTTGCAGTGACGGCCTGACCGTCTACGTGCACGACGCGCAGAGCGCACGCCTTCAGTCTGTCAAGGCTGTTATTCAGGGCTGCGGCGCGCGTCCCATCCCTCTGGAAAACAGTCAGAAGCGGCGCGGCGACCACCTTGAGAAGCGTCCGGGCATCGCCATCGTGGGGCTTGAGCCGGGCCACTCCACACGAGAGCTTGAGCGCGTGCGCTCTCTCAAGCAGAACAATTTCAAGGTCATCTGCTACGAGGACAGTATAGGGACGCGCCCGATAGGCGAGCGCTGCGAGGTGCTGCTTGCCGGGGCGCTGAACGTGCTTGACAGCGCGCGTCCCGATTTCTCTCAGGCCCTGCTGCGCCTGCTCTCGGACTCCGTGCGCGCCGAGACAGAGCGGCAGAATGAAGAGACGCGGCTTATCCATGCGATGGCTGAGCTAGGGCTCATAGGCGTCAGCCAGCCCATGCTGGCGCTCTTCGGCTGGGCCGTGCGCGCCAGCAAGCTCTCAGACCTTCCGGCCCTGATTACGGGCGAGACGGGAACCGGAAAAGAAGTCCTCATACGCGTGATTTCAAGGCTCGATGAGAAGCGCTCGGGCGGCCCCTTCATAGCCCTTAATTGCAGCGCGCTCAACGCGGGTGTGGCGGAGAGCGAGCTCTTCGGCCATCGTCGCGGCGCGTTCACGGGCGCGGAGCGCGACCGCAAAGGGCTCTTCCGCTCAGCCGAGAACGGCATCCTCTTCCTTGACGAGATAGGCGATTTGGACGACCACCTTCAGGCGAAGCTGCTCCGCGTCCTACAGGAAAATCGTGTCTTAGGAGTCGGCGCAGACCAAGAGGTGCGCGTTAACGTCAGGGTGCTGGCGGCCACGAACAGGAACCTGGAAGAGCTGGTGGCAAAGGGAAAGTTTCGCGCAGACCTCTACTATCGTCTCAACATACTGTCGGCGCACATCCCGCCTCTCAGGGAAAGGCTCGCGGACTTGAAGCCCCTGACGGAGCACTTCGTCAAAAAGTACAGGGCCGCTTATCCTACGGGCACGTGCGCCGTCGCCGCCGAGTTCGTAGAAGCGCTCATGCAGGTAGAGCTGCCCGGCAATGCAAGACAACTGGACAACATCATACGGCAGGCGCTTGCCAACAAGAGCGACGACTCGCCTCTTAACCTGAGCGACCTGCCGCCAGCCATCTGGCAGGAGTTGTTCGAGCAGAGCAGAAGGGGAACGCACGAGGTAGAGCAAGAGGGCCAGCCCGCTGCCTGCGCGGAGCCTTCCGGCGGCGGGGCGTGGCCCCCTGAGCATGACGTGCAGTCTCATCTGCTCAGCCTCTTGCAGCATAACAACTGGAATCTGCCCGAGTCGCTTGAGCAGTGCGAGCGCCTGCTGCTGGAAGCCGTGCTCGATTACACGCACGGCAACCAGTCGCAGACGGCACGCCTGCTGAGCATCACGCCCAGAAGCGTCTACAACAAGATGCGTAAGCACCATCTGCACTGACCCGCCGAAGCTACACCTACAGGAAAGCTCTTTCCGGCAAACTCCGGGCGAAAACCGGAAAGCTCTGTCCACGTCCTCTCTCAACCTGATAACCGCTAATAACAGATGCCCGCTAATTCTGGGGGATTTAGCCTGCGGCTGTTTCCGCCTCGCGGGTTGGAACGCGCGTTGCAGGCTGCTGCCTTCGTCATGATAAAGCCGCATGCTGGCCCAGGAGCGTCGTGAGTTTAAGAGACCAATTCGTGCAGTTCAAAGTCTGTAACATCTTCATCCCAGACCCCAGAGCCCTGCTCTGGGAGCTGCATGCCGATGACCTGCTCAAAGGGCGCGTGATAGACCTGTCCGACAGCGGCCCGCAGGAGGACGTTTTCGCCGTCATAGAAGTAGAGGGGATAAAGCAGCCCGTCATAGTGCCGGTCAAAGAGATAGTTCCCGTCAGCGAATAAGTGCGCAATGGTTGACCAAATCGTACAGGCGGTCTCGCTGTTAGGCCACGTGATAGAGGATCAGAGTTTCGACAGCCTGAGCCAGAGCAATTTCATAGCCGAGATATTCGGCCCGAAGACGCGGCTGGCCCAGCACAGGCAGGGCGGCTTTTTTGTCTTCACAGACCTGCTCGCAGGCGACTACACCGTGCGTATCTCCGGCGAGCAGTTTCGGACGGAAGAGTTCGCCGTCACGCTGCCCTTCTCGCCGCTCTTTCTGGACGCGCCCGGCGACGACGAGCTTGCGGTCGTGATTAAGAGCCTGGACAACGCTGCCACCAAAATCACCTTCGACGCCGTGGTGCTTCCGAAGCCCTTCAAGGCCGGGAGCCAAGTCGTCTCGTCCGGTTTCACCGGGACGCTTGCGGCCCCGCTCGACGCGGGAAAGGTGACGGCGGCGAAGCTCAACAGCCTGACGGGCCTCTCTGTCGGAGACATAGTGCGCATCATTCGAGACAAATCGATACGGCTGCGCTACGGCCCATACGGCGAGCTTCCGCCAGACTTTACACGCGTCATCGGAAAGACTGTTTTTAAGGGGCCGCCCGACCGCGCGCTCGAAGGCGTGCTGGTTCGACTCACGGAAGTCAACGGGGCGGCCGTGACGGTCACGAATGTGGCGGGCGCGCAGATTGTCACCGCGCAGATAAGTGGAAAGACGGTTGTGATGGGCTCTCTGAGGGATACAGAGACGCTGAGTAACCATAACGGCGACTACAATCTCTACTTCAACCAGCCGGACATCACAGGCGTCACGCTGGAAGCCTCGCGGGCCGGGCTGCAAACGGCCGCCAAGACCATCGCTATTACCCCGAAAGCACGTCACCGCGCAGACTTTGAAATGCTCAAAGTGTGAGGAGAAACAGTTATGCCTACAATTAAGAATCTGTCCTACGGGATGCTGACCGTCGAGTTGGGCGAGAGCAGCATTACACTGGGGCCGCGCGAATCCAAGGACATATCGATTGACGACGCCGATTCGCCCGACGTACAGAGGCAGTTGCGGGAAGGGACGCTCTTCGTCATCCCCAAGAGCGAAGGGCAGCCTCAGGCTGCTGCCGAAGGGTCGTCGTCCGCAGACGCCCCGCCTGCCGCCAAGAAGGACAAACCACCAAAATCAAATCAGTGAATGGAGGTTAACGGGTCATGCCAGAGTACCTATCGCCCGGAGTTTACATAGAGGAACTGCCGGGGCCGAAGCCCATAGAAGGGGTCGGCACTTCGACCGGGGCCTTTGTCGGCATCGCAGAGAAGGGGCCGGTCAACTCCCCGCAACTCATCACCAACATGACGCAATTCCAGGACACGTTCGGCGGCTTTCTACCGTTCGCTTTTCTGGCCTACGGCGTGCAGCAGTTCTTCACCGAAGGCGGGACTCGCTGCTACGTGACGCGCGTTTTCAAGCCCTCGGCCAACACGCCTAACGCCGACGTGTCCAAGTTCGAGCTGCGAACGGCGGACGACCTCGTGAGCACCATCGTCATGACCGTGTTCGCCGCCAGCCCGGGCAAGTGGGGCGACAGCGTCTCTGTCAAGGCGTCGGCCGTCACCTTTCCACCAGACCCGAACAAGTTCAACCTGACGGTCTTCGTGAAGGACTCCGCCACGGGCAACGACGTTGTGGTAGAGACCTTTGAGGGGCTCTCGATGGCCGAGTTCGACTCGACGGGCCTCTTCCCGAATCCGGATCACGTGGAGCGGCGCATCAACGGCGTCTCGAAATATATCTTCGTCGTTGACGCCAGCACCAACGCCGCGACGATAACCCCGCCCGCTTTCACTACCAACCCGAAGAAGCTCACGGGCGGAGGCAACGGCATGTCGCCGGGCACGACCGCTGCCAGCAACATCGTGCCGAACGACCTGATAGGCGCAGTCGCAAGCTCCACCGCGCCCGCGAGCGGTATCTTCGCCTTCGACGCCGTTGACGACATCAACATAGTGGCTATACCCGACCTGGTGCTTCCGGCCTTCGCGGCCGCAGACACTCGCGCGGCCATCAACGCGGGCATGAGCTACTGTGAGAAGCGCAAGGACTGCTTCTACGTCGCCGACACCAGAAGCGGCCTGAGCCCGCAGGACGCGCTCAACTTCAAGCGCGCCCTCTCGCCCTTTACAGGCAACGCCTTCACGTCCAAGTTCGCCGCGCTCTATTACCCCTGGATTTTCGTCACAGACCCGATTACGGGCAAAGCCAAATTGAGTCCGCCTTCGGGCGCTGTCGCCGGAGCTTACGCCTATTCGGACGCGCGCGTGGGCGTGCACAAGGCACCTGCGGGGATTGACGACGGCTACCTGAACTCGGCCGTGGACATAGAGCGCATCGTCACCACGGGCGAGCAGGACATACTGAACCCTGCGGGCGTCAACGTCATCAGGAAGTTCGCCGACGCGGGCATCGTCATCTGGGGTGCACGCACCGTTTCGAGCGACCCTGAGTGGAAGTATGTCAACGTGCGCCGCCTCTTCAACTTCCTCGAAGAGTCAATCCTGAAGGGCACGCAGGGCGTCGTCTTTGAGCCGAACGACCGCTCGCTCTGGAAGCGCATCATCAGGGACGTGAGCGCCTTCCTGCGCATACAGTGGTCGGAAGGAAAGCTCGTTGGTGACAAGCCCGAGAAGGCTTTCTTCGTCAAGTGCGACGAGGAGACCAACCCGCCCGAGTCGGTAGATTTGGGCCGCGTCATCACCATCATAGGCGTCGCGCCGTCCAAGCCTGCCGAGTTCGTCATCTTCAGAATCAAGCAGACTCGCGCGGGCGGAGACGTGTCGGAGTAGGTTCGTTAAAAGCAGGGCGAGGCTAAAAGAGGCTGGCCGCGCCAGTAAGGAGACTAACTATGCCAAGAAGACCACCAGACCCGTTAGCGTCCTTCAACTTCAAGCTTGAGATTGAAGGCATCACCATAGCCGGTTTCTCCGAAGTGACCGGCCTCAACTCGGAATCGAACGTCATAGACTACCGCGAGGGCGACGAGCCGATTACGCCGCGCAAGCTGCCGGGCCTTAACAAGTTCGCCAACCTGACCCTGAAGCGCGGCATGAGCGTGGACAAGCAGCTCTACGAGTGGCGCAAGACGGTCGTCGACGGCGACATCACGCGCAAGAACCTCTCGATTGTGCTTCAGAACGAGAAGCACGACGAAGTCGCGCGCTGGAACGTCTTCAACGCCTGGATAAGCAAGATGGCGGTTCCCGACCTGAAGGCCAACGCTAACGAAATCGCCATCGAGACCGTAGAGATTACACACGAAGGGGTGGTGCGCGGCTGATGTTGCAGACCGAATACGCTTTCACGCTGCCGAAGGGTTTTATAGACCGGGACGGGAACCTTCACCGCGAAGGCATCATGCGGCTTGCGAACGCCAAGGACGAGATAGCGCCCCTGCAAGACCCGCGCGTCCAGCGCAACAAGGCTTACCTCGTTGTCATACTGTTGTCGCGCGTCGTCACGAGGCTGGGCGAAGTGGCGGACATCAATCCGGCGGTCATAGAAAATCTCTTCTCGGCAGACCTGGCCTACCTGCAAGACCTTTACCGGCGAATCAACTCGAACGGCCACTCGCTCGTGAAGCTCACCTGTCCCGTCTGCGAGAACGACTTCGAGGTGGCCGAGGAGGTGCTGACCGGCGGTGAAGCGCCGGAGGGGTAACGCGCTACCCCCTGGAGCAGTTGAGCCAGGAGGTAGCCTACATCGCCTATCACTTCCATTGGCCCAGAGATGAAATCATGCAGCTGTCTCATCTGGAGCGGCACGGCTGGGTCAGGGAGATTTCGCGCATCAATCAAGAGATAAACGACTCTGAAGCGACGACCACCGCAGATGTCTTCAAAGAGCTATGATGAGCTTGACTACACCAGGCGTGCATCTACGCGAGACCGAGGTCGCACAACCCCGCCTCATACGCATGAGCGTCACGGGGTTTGTCGGCCAGGCGGAGCGCGGGCCCCTGAACTATCCGCAGCAGATAAACAGCTGGGGGCAGTACCGTGACATCTTTGGAGACTTCGTAGGCTACGCCTATCTTCCTTACTGTGTCTTCGGATTCTTCCTGAACGGCGGCGAGCGCTGCTACGTCGTGCGCGTCTCGCACGAGACAGCGCAGGCCTCAAGCTCCTTCATCCTGAGCGGCATCTCTACGACCGTCACCTCTCCGATTGCGGCCGGGGCGAACCAGGCCCACGTCGCGAGCGCGAAGCACCTGCGCGCGAGCATGCAAGTCCTGATTGACGACGGCTTCAGCACGGCGCGCGTCCGCGTCAAAAGCATCTCTTCATCCCAGGATGCTTTTGACTTTGAGACGGTCGAAGTGGACGCGGGCGGCAATCCTGTTCCAATCCCTGCCATCAACGCCGAGGCAAGCGTCGGCGAAGTCATAGCAGATGTCACGGCCGCGAACGCGGGCAACTGGGGCAGCGAGCTTTACCTGACCGTGGAAGAGGCTTCGACGCGCGACCTGATTCTGACCTCGCTTGAGAAAGACCTTCCTATGGGCCAGAGCACTGCCACGTTCAAGTCCGTGGCCGGGCTTCTGGGCGCAGACCTCGTGGGCGCTGCACGCGCAGACCGCGTCGTGCTTCAGGACGAGCGCAACCCGGTGCAGGAAGAGCTGACCATAGCCTCTATCGACTATGCCACGCGCGAGGTTAAGTTCAAGTCGCCCGTGACAAGTCCCGCGGGCTTTCGCGCCGGAAGCGGCGTCATAGGCAAAGGCTTCAAGCTCACCATTCAGTATCGTCCCGAGGGCGTGCTGGTTCGTGAAGAGGTCTTCGACAACCTCTCCATGAATCCCGCGCACGAGCGTTACTTCGTTAAGGTCATCAACGGCGAGCCTGAATCGCCCGACTACGTGAAGAGGATGAAGCAGGGCAACTCGATTCTGGCGCACGTGAAGGATTTGTGCGTGACTATGGGCGGCGAGTGCCCGCGCCCCGCCGCCGCCGAAGTTAAGCAGTTTGAGGGCGGCAGCGACGACCCCTCTAAGATAAAGACGGAGCACCTGACGGGCTACACGAATGGAGCCTATTTTCGTCCCGTCCCGCCGGGCGCAGATGCCGACACTGTTAAGAAGATTAAGGAGCAGTACTTCGGCATGGCCGCCTTCGAGCTTGTGCCTGAGATAGGGCTCGTCACCATTCCAGACCTTCACATCCCGGACTTTTATGCCGGAATCGTGCCGACGCAGATTCCCAAAGAGGGCATCATCTTTGCCAAGGCGCAGGCTTCCGTAAAAAACTTCGACAATCTGAAGCAGGGGCAGCGAGAGATGCTGCGACACTGCGAAACTATGAAAGACCGCTTCGCGCTCTTCGATTCGCCGCGCGGGGCCGAGACGGGAAAGGGCGCGAACAAGATAGAAGACTGGGCTGGCCTCTTTCAGTTGACTCAGGGAGCGAAGAACTGCGCGCTCTATTACCCCTGGGTGCGCGAGCGTGCGAGCGACTTCGCGCAAAGGAACCTGTTCATCCCGCCGAGCGGACACGTCGCTGGCATCTATGCTCGCGCCGAGAGTGCACGCGGAGTGGGCCAGGCCCCTGCCAACGAGCTGCTGAACGGCATAGTCGAGTTCGAGCGCTGTCTCTCGGACACGGAGCAGAGCGTGCTCAACCCACGCGGCGTTAATTGCCTGCGAAGTTTTCCCGGTCGCGGCCAACGCGTCTGGGGCGCACGCACGCTCAGCATAGACCCCATCTGGCGTTACGTTAACGTGCGACGCCTCGCGCTTGCCATCATCAAGCAAATCTTAATCAACCTGCAATGGACGGTGTTTGAGCCGAATGACGTGAGGCTCTGGAACAGCATACGCGCCACGCTCAACCTCTTCATGAACGGCCTGTTTCAAAGTAACGCGCTGGCAGGCGAGCGGCCCGAGCAGGCTTTCTTCGTCAAGTGCGACGAAGAGACGAATCCGCCCGAAGTGATTGAGCGCGGCGAGGTGGTGACGCTCATAGGCTTCGCCCCGGCACGACCGGCCGAGTTCATTCTGGTCACCATCAAGCGCACCGCCGAATCAGTGACGGTCAAGGAAGTAGGGAGGGCTTAGAGAGAGATGCCGCCGAGAGACAAAGACCCATACGGCAATTACAGGTTCAGGCTTGAGCTTGGCAGCGTTGAGGTCGCGGGCTTTGCCGAATGCACAGGCCTCGGGATGGAGACAAAGGTCTTCGAGTTCAAGGAAGGCGGCAACAACTCCACGACGCTGAAGTTCGCGGAGTCCACCACCTACTCCAACGTGGTGCTCAAGCGAGGGATTACCAAGGCCAACGACCTTATCAACTGGCAGCTGGAAATCGTTAACGGAACCTTCGGCACGAATAAGCGCGACAGCCGCCCCGACATAGCAATCATTTTGATGAACAACAAGGGGGACGAGGTCAAGCGTTGGAGCCTGATAAGGGTCATGCCCGTCAAGTGGACGGGGCCGGAGTTCAAAGCCACGGCCAACGAGATTGCCATAGAGACTCTTGAGCTGGCGCACGAAGGGATTCAAACGTAAAGCGCCTTCTCTCTATAGAGCAGCGGATTGATTGACTGATGAGCAGCTCGACCGTCATAGGAGATGTCACCCTGACGCTTCAGGAACTGCTGAAGGATGAGCAGAGCCCGGCAGGGCTTTTCGCCGTCTCTTTGAAGTCCCCGGCGGACGAGATTGTAGAGCCCATGAAGCCCAAGATTAACCTCTTCCTGTTTCACGTCATAGAGAGCGAGTTCACGCGGGGCGGAGACTGGCAGCCGGTGGGCGCGGACACGCTGCGCTATCCGCCGCTCGCGCTCAACCTCTTTTACGTGATGACGCCTTACATAGAGGACAAGCTGGACGAGCAGCGCATCTTTGGCGAGGCCATGCGCGTCTTTCACGACAACTCGATTATAGACGCGGCCGCGCTCAAGGGGACGCTTGAGAATTCTGCCGAAGAGCTGAAGGTTGACCTCGTGCGCTCCAGCATGGAGCAGTTGACGCAAATCTGGAGCGCGCTCGGTAAGGCGTACCGGCTGTCGGTCGTCTATCAGGTTCGCATGGTGCTGATTGATTCGCTGATAGAGCGCGGCGCGCGGCGCGTGCTAGAGCAGCAGGTATTGACCGAGCAGATGTAGACAGGGAGCCGAAAGAGAAAAAGGGATGCAGCCAGAAAGCGCCATCAACAGAGAAGAGCAGACAGCGCGCCACGCACCGCAGGGCGAGCCCTACGCCGACAGCCGCGAGCACCTGTTTGACGAGCTGCGCCGTCTGGACTTGATGCTCAACCTGCGCGTCGCGCGCCAGCGTCAGGACCCATCCTTCGCAGGGTTCAACGAGTTTCGCGGCCTCTTCATCACGGAAGACGAGGTGGACTTCATCACGGGGCGCAAAGGGCGGGACGCCGATTTGGACGCGAGCCGGAACGGCCAGCATGAGGCGGAATTGAATGCGCTCGCTGAGGCCATAGAGCAGATGGAGCGCAGCATTGCTATGAGGACTACGGCGACTTTGCGCGCGGGCCGACAGCTCTCGCTGCTGAATCTGGCGGAGCTTTTTCAGCTCGCGCCGTTCGATTTGGACGTGCTGCTCCTGTGTCTCGCGCCGGAGCTGGATGTTAAGTACGAGAAGCTCTACGCCTATCTACAGAACGACGTGACGCGCAAGAAGCCGAGCATAGATTTGATACTGAACCTCTTCTGCCGCTCGCTGGACGAGAAGGTGAAGGCGCGCTCGCGACTGACAAAGGAAGCGCCGCTTCTGCGCCACGACCTACTCGTCTTCGCCACGGACGCGCAGCGCGAAGAGCAGTCGCTGCTCTCGAAATTCGTGAAGCTCGATAGCCGTGTCTTCAACTTCATCCTCGGCATAGACGGACGGGACGAGCAGCTCTCGGGCTTCACGCGACTGATAGAGCCGCGCGTGAATCTTGCCGATTCGCTTCTGCCCACGGAGATGAAAGAGAGGCTGGCAGACTTTCTTGGGCGAAGCGAACGTGGGCCGCAAGCGGGCTACTCAATGGGCGAGCGTGCGCTCCTTTTTGAAGGCGCTGGCGGCGTGGGGAAAAAGTTTCTGGCAGAGGCTCTCTGCCAGCAGGCGGGGCTGAAGCTGTTGGTAGCGGACGCCGCCCTGCTTCTCGCCGCGCCCACTCTTATCGAGTCCAGAATCACGCGGCTCTTTCGCGAGGCGCGCATGATAGGCGCGGCCCTCTACCTTGATAACTCGGAAGCGCTGCTGGAAGAGAACGAGCAGGCAGTCTGCGCGCGTCGCACCATCCTGAGCGCCTTTGAAGGGAGCGAGGTTACGACCTTCATAGGCTCTGCGCGTGCCCTTGAAGAGCAGTTGAATTTCGACTCCGACCGCGCCATTAAAATCTCTCTGCCCGTGCCCGGCTTCACAGAGCGGCGCACGCTGTGGCTCGCGCTGCTTGAACAATCTGAGGCTAGCTTAGCGCCCGACATTGAGATTGAAGGACTGGCCGCGAGGTTCAAGTTCACCGCCGGAAGAATCCGCCAGACCATCACGGAGGCGAAGCATCAGGCGCGTCTTCGCTCGCCCGAGCGCGTGGAGATTTCTTCGGACGACCTCTACGCGGCGGCACGCGCGCAGGGCGGCCAGAAGCTCGCCACGCTCGCCAGAAAAATCACGCCGCTCTACAAGTGGGAGGACATCATCCTGCCCGCAGACCGCATGGTGCAGCTAAGGGAAGTCTGCGCGCACGCGCTTCATCACCAGCGCGTCTTCGAAGAGTGGGGCTTTAACAGAAAAATCTCTCGCGGGCGGGGCCTGAGCGTCCTCTTCGTCGGAGAGAGCGGCACGGGCAAGACCATGGCGGCTGAGATTATCGCGGGCGAGCTGAAGCTAGACCTTTACAAGATTGACCTCTCCTGCATGGTCAGCAAGTACATAGGCGAGACGGAAAAGAACCTGAGCCGCATCTTCGCGGCGGCCGAAGAGAGCAACGCCGTGCTCTTCTTCGACGAAGCGGACGCCATCTTCGGCAAGCGCTCCGAGGTGAAAGACTCGCACGACCGCTACGCCAACATAGAGGTCAACTACCTCTTGCAGCGCATGGAAGATTACGAGGGCACAATCATCCTCGCCAGCAACTTCCAGAAGAACATAGACGAGTCTTTCACGCGCCGCCTGCGCTTCATCATAGAGTTCCCGTTTCCCGAAGCAGACCACCGCCGACGCATCTGGCAGAACATGTTCCCGCCCGGCATTCCTCTTGACCCTGAACTGGACTGGGACTTCCTTTCACGGAAGATGAGGCTCACGGGCGGCAGCATCAAGAACATCGCGCTCGGCTCGGCGTTCCTCGCGGCCAACAACTCCGGCCACATAGGCATGAAGCAGATTATCTCTGCCGTCAAGAGGGAGTTTCAGAAGACTGGACGGCTCTGCGTCAAAGCGGATTTTGAGCAGTACTACGAGCTGGTCATCGCGCAGGAAGAGGAGGTGCTGCGATGAAAGACTACGACAGAGAGAGGCCGGGCGCGGATTCGGAGAGCGCTCCGCAGAAGAAGCTCGCCCTCAGGCCCAGGGAGACGGGCACGGCAGAAGCAGCCGCGCAAAGTGCCGTCTCTTCCGCGAAGACGGACGCGGAGCACACAGACCCGCCCGCCATTCTTCAGGGCGGGGCTTTATCTCATCCTGCCAACGCCGGGAAACTGGCGGGCATTTTAAGCGACCTACAGCAGAGCCACGGCAACGCCTACGTGCAGCAGGTCGTCTCCGGGATGAACGAGCAGAAGCCAGCGGTGGAAGCTCCCACCAGCACGGGGCAGACACTGGACGACAGCGTTAAGACCGAGATGGAGTCGGCCTTTGGCGAGAGCTTCCATGACGTTCGCGTTCACACGGGCGCGGAAGCCGAGAAGATGAATGAAGAGCTGGGCGCGCGTGCCGTCACACGCGGGCGCGACATCTACTTCGACGCGGGCGAGTACAGCCCCGCGACTCGTGAAGGCCGTGAGCTTTTGGCGCACGAGCTGACGCACGTCGTTCAGCAGCGCGGCGGCTCGCAGAGCGCGAGCGTCAACGAGGTGGGAGACGCTTTTGAGCGGGAGGCCGAGCGCAACGCTTCCGCCATCATGCGCGGCGAGCGCGCCGATGTCAGGGAGAGAGGCAGCGCCGCCCCGGCCTTTCAGAGGCAGGCAGCGCCCGGACAACAGAGGCCCGCCGCGCCAGCGCCTCCCGCCAGCGTCGCGAATTTCACGGTCGTCATGCTGCGCTCAAGGCAGAGCGGCGACGTGGGGCCGGTTCATTTCAGCACCAACTTCAGGCCCGGCGCACCCGCGACCTCCGCGTACATCAGACTAAACTTGCCGCAAGCCATGTCTTTGACGCCGATACCCGTGCAGAACGTCGGTGCCGTCTCGACCAGCAATCCGATTGTCACACGCGACAAGCAGGAGGTCTCCATTCTGCTGTCGCTGCGCACGTCAGGTGGGACGCCAATCATAGACGTTGTCTTCAGGCAGGGAACCGTGAGCTTCACCATAGAATTTCAGTTTTAACTCTCAATGAAGGCGACTCGAACCGTAAAGGAGAAAGACGATGAGTCAGGTAATTCAAAGCAGCTTGGACGCGAGAGCGGTCGCACCGCCGGACGAGCATCTGATGATGCCTGTGGCTGATGAGACAAGTGAGATGGAAGCTGCGCCGCTCGTGCAGGGCGAAGAGCCGCTTACGCAGGAGCAGCTGCGAGACGAGCTGGCAGAAGGCTTGATGTACCTGCACAGCCGCGCCAACGCCAACACGAGCAAGGTGCTTGAGGTCGCTTCCTTCTCCTACGCGCTGATTGAGCTTTTGATGGAGCGCGGCCTTATCACTGTCGAAGAGCTGGACGAGCGCAAGCGGAAGGTGGGCGAGCGCCTTGTAGAGAAGTTCACTGAGAAGGGCATGGGCGTGGCGCTCACGGACGACGACCGCGACAAGTACGCTTATGAAGGCAGCGTCGAGATTGACTGCGAGAATCGCCTTCATCTTTGTCGCGGAGCCTGCTGCCGGTTGAGCTTTGCGCTGACCGTGCAGGACTTGGAAGAGGGAAAGGTCAAGTGGAATTTTGCGCGGCCCTACATGATTCGCCACGACGAGGACGGGTACTGTCATCACGTCGAGCGCGAGACGAAGCGCTGCCAGATATACGACGGCCGCCCCGTCATCTGCCGCGCCTACGACTGCCGCAAAGACACGCGCATCTGGGCGGACTTCGAGAACAAGGTCGTGAGCCCTGACCTTCAGAAGCTGTTCCCCGCAGAGAGCGCAGGTGAAGAGAACAATCCCACGGAAGGCAGACCTGCGGCCCTGTACCAGTTGACGCGTAACAGGAACGACGCGCACGTCACAAGCGTCATGCAGGCTCCCGTCTCGAACTAGCCGGAGAAGACTACAGACATGGCCGACGCAGCCGTGGAAAAACAGAGCACGCCCGAGGCGGCAAGAGAGGCCGCGCCTCCCGCTCAGGCCGCGCCCGAGCAGAGCGTGCGCGCCGCGAGTGAGGACGGCGGCGTCTACGCGAGCTTCAAGGAGATTGCTGCGTCCAGCGCAGGGCAGGAGCCGCCGCCCGAAAAATTCTTTCCCATCTTCCGCAGGGCAGAGTTCTCGCATCCAGTTAACGACGGGCAGAGGGCGCGCGTGCTGGGCGCGTTGCAGGAGCAGTACGGCAACCGTTACGTGCAGAGAGTGCTTGCGCCCGGCGCAGACGTTAAGTTGGCGGACACGGCTCCGCCCATGCAAATTTTCCGGCACGAGGATGAAGGCGGCGGTGGTCATACATCTTTTACGGCTGCTTCCGTGACGCCGCAGATTGAGCAGAGCCACGGGAATGTCTTGGGCGACGACACGAAGCAGTTCATGGAGTCTCGCTTCGGCCACGACTTCGACGGCGTGCGCGTACACGACGACTCGCACGCGCACGAAGCGGCCAATGCCTTGAGCGCCGAAGCCTTCACTACGGGACGCGACATCTACTTCAGCCAGGGCGCGTACCAGCCTGCCACGCCTTCGGGCCAGGGGCTGCTGGCGCACGAGCTGGCCCACGTCGTTCAGCAGGACAGCGGCGCAGCCGCTAGAAGCGCGCAAGGCTTTCACGTCAGCGAGCCGGGCGACGAGTTGGAGCAGCAGGCGGACGCGGCCAGCCGTGCCGTCATGCAAGGCGAGGTGTTTCCGCCCCTGACATCTTCCACGGTTCCGGTCATCAGCAGGCAGGCAAGCAGAAACAGTGGCGGAGGCGGAGGCGCTCCGCAGGGAGGCGGCACTACCACGGGCGGGCAGGTCGGCGGCGGAGCGCCCGCTCGCGCTGGCGACTTTCCGATTAACGTGGCGGGCACGACCATAGTGCTTCCGACCGCGGCCTTAATTGACAAGGCTCTGCCGGGCGGCCGCCTTCCTGTACCTTCCAGCTACCTGAAATACCTCTCCCTGCCGGGCTTCAAAGCGACGGGCGCGGGCCTTGACTTCGACGAGAGTAAGGCTATCAAAGGCGCGAGCATAGACCTCGAAGTCAAGATGGAGATGCTTCAGGGCACAGGCACCCTGACGGTGGACAAGAACGGCAACGCTTCCGGCACGGCTCACCTGACTTTCAGCAGCAAGCGCACGCCCGGCATCAAGGAGACGACGGTTGACGCCAGCATCAGCAAAGAGGACTTCAAGGTGGACGCGACCCTTGAGTACGACCTGCCGCACGTCACTGGCACGCTCAGCTACAAATACGAGAACAAACAGCACTCGGGCAAGGGCACGGCCAAGTACGAGGGCTCGAAGCTCAAGGGCGACATAGAAATCGTCCTCTCCGAGGCGGGAAAAATCAGCGGCAGCGGCAAGCTTGAGATGGAGTTGTTCAAGGGCTTGCGCGGAGAGGTTGACGTTGCCGTTGACGAGAAGCGCGACATACAGGTCAAGGGCAAGGTCTCCCTCCCCGGCGAGATAGAGCTGTTCCCTGAGAAGAAGATGGAGAAGAGCTTCTTCTCCTTCGAGAAGAAGTTCCCGCTCTGGGGCATCACCATCCCCGTCATAGACGTGAACGTGGGGCTCTTCGCAGAGATTCACGCGGGCGCGGGCTTTCGCGCCAAGTTCGGCCCCGGCGTGCTGCGCGACATAGCCTTGACGGGCGAGTTCGGAACAGACCCTGAGGCGGCTACGGAGTTCGGACTGGGCGGAGAGTTCTTCGTGCCAGCGGGGGCCGAGATAGTCATCAACGCGGGCGGCGGCATTGGCCTGGGCCTCGCCATAGCCGACATCACGGGCGGCATAGAGGCCGTGGGCGTGGCGGGAGTCTACACGGCTCTTTCGGTGCGGCCGCAGTTCCAGTACGCGGGCGGCAAGTACAGCATAGGCGGCGTGGCAGAGCTGATGGGAGTGGCACAGGCCAAGTTCAGCATCAACGCCTTTGCCAAGATTGACGTGGGCGTCTGGCTCTTCAAGGGAACGGTCTGGCGCAAGGATTGGACTCTGGCCGAGTGGGCATGGAACGCGCCTCTGCCAATCAATCTCAGGGCGACTATCAACTACACGCTCGGAGAAGACTTCGCGCCGGAAATCAACTTCGAGACGCCGGAGGTTGACCCCGAGAAACTTATTAAAGACGTGATGCCGGAGTCCGGCTCGCCCGTGCCCGCGCCCCCGAAGCCCGCCGTCCCCGACAAAGGCGGCTTCAACGCAGGCGACGCGCAGGGCAAGCAGGCCGAAGCAGGCGAGAAGGGCCCGACACCTCAGACCGCGGGCTCGCCCCAGGCCAAGACACAGGCTGGCCAGACAGACCCCGGCAAGGACAAGACCGACCCGACCAAGCAGGGTAAAGGCGCGACAGGCAAGCCCGGCGACCAGCCCGACCCCAAAAAGAAGGACGGAGAAGAGCCATCAGACCCTGCGGCCAAGAGCGCGCAGGTCAAATCCAAAGTCGCACAGGACTTGTCGGAAAAACTCGGGGGCGATGTCGATAGTGTTGACGAGTTGGATTCAATCCTCTCGGCCGTCTTCCAGAAGTATAAGCCCGATGGGCTGAAGTCGCTCACGGTTAATCCAAACAAGGGCACGCCGGGCGAGTACGACGTGATGGCCGAGGCGAGCCTGTCGGCCAAGGTCGCGCACTTCCTGAGGAAGATTGTCGGGCTGAGGGCATTCAGGCTGAAGCTGGACATGTTCTCGGAAAAGACTTTCCTCTTCGTGGACATGCCCGACGGCTCTGTGACGACCGAAGAAAACATGGGCGGCGACAAGAACATCGGCGGCATCCATGCCGAAGAGTTCTTCCTCGGCAAACTGCCCGGGTACGTAAGGCAGTTCAGGAAAGATGACCCGGAAAAACCGCTTCGTTTCGTGTTGCGACTCAATCGCGCCCCGTGCCCGTCCTGCATCACGAAATTGTCAGCGGAAAAGGCCAAACCCTCGAATAAGGGTGTCGAGATAGTGGTGATGCCGACCGCCCCTTACGCCAGGAGCAAGGGAGAGGGCGAGCTGCCGATAATCATCACGACCGTGAAGCATCTGGCCGATTTGGTGGAGGCAGGCATACCCGTAGAGGTCTGGGACATCTGGGCGATTATTAAGCAGGAGCAGTCCGACCCAATCCTGCAAAAGATTAGCGACGATCTCATCAACCAGAACCTTGAGGGTAAGGCACAGCTTGAAAATCAGCTGCGCAACGTCAAAGCGGAACTGGAGAACCGCCGCAAGATGCGCGAGGCGAACAAGCGATAGGGCTATTGGCGCGCGATGTACAAACGGGACATGAGCAGCAAGCAGATGGCGGAGAGAAATCTTTTCATGGAAAAGGTGACAGCCGCCGGGTGGGATGTCGCCGGGTGGGCCGAGCTTTTTGAGACGGACTTGTTCGATGTACGACCGGAAGGCAGGGCGGAATACACGAACGAAGCGGCGCATCTGGTTCTGGAATATCTGGCGGCGGAAGAATGCGTCACTCTCCTGGTCGC
The DNA here is from genome assembly GCA_035276685.1 of Pyrinomonadaceae bacterium. Classification (GTDB taxonomy): domain Bacteria; phylum Acidobacteriota; class Blastocatellia; order Pyrinomonadales; family Pyrinomonadaceae; genus JACVRN01. Next base: position 25,050 of record DATELK010000105.1, read on the forward strand.
GGCGCGCGGCGCGCAAGAGGACATGATGAAATATCGCTTCTACTTCGACCGTGGGCTGGAAAATTTGCTGGACAGCATTATCGGCTGGCAGGGCGACTTGTCTACGCAAAATTTCACGCCGCTGATTAAGAGAGTCATCCCGCTGTGCCAGGCGGTCTTTTACGAATTACCTCAGGGGCAGCTCTTGAAGCTGTCGTCGTGACGAAACAGGAACGCGGGCGAGAAAGTTTAGGAGGTCGCTTGATGCCGCAGGCGAGGACGAAAACGACGGGCGAGGAAGGTACACGTATGCAGGTGAATTGGGAAGAGGCGCGCGCCGAATACGAAGAGGCTCTTTTGCTCAGCCCGGACGACGTATACACCTTGAACAACCTCGGCTACGTGCTGACGCAGCTCGGTTTGAACAGGGAAGCGGCGGCGCTCTTTCGGCGCGTATTTGAGCTTAGGCCGGACTACGCCCTCGCTTACAACAACCTGGGCAACGTCCACCTGAATCTGGGCGATTTGACGGAAGCGGCGGCGCAATACCGGCTGGCCGTGGTCGCGGACAAGACCTACCCGATGCCGCACAGGAACCTTGCGCTCTTGAGTTATCTGATGGGACGGCTGGACGAGTCGATTGAAGAGTACAGGAGATATTTCGAGCTTGCTTCCGACGACGCAGAGGACGCGGACGCGCGCTTTAATCTGGGCGTGGCGCTGGAAAAGAGCGGGAGGGTGGACGAGGCAGTTGAGGAGTACGAGAAGGCAATCGGTTGCAATCCGCAGTTTGCGAAGGCGCTCAACAACCTGGGCCTGATATGGCTGGAGCGGGGCGAGCACGCGAAAGCCGCCAGCTATTTCGAGCAGGCTTTGAGCATAGACGCGGACTGGACTCTGGCGCGTTACAACCTCGGGCTGTGCCACTTTGCGCGTGGCGACGCTGAGCGAGCTATAGCCGAGTTCGAGCGCGTGCGCGCGGCTGAGCCGCATCATCTTCAGGCCGCGAGCAACCTGGGCGTGATGTACACGAGCGTTCAGAGATTCGACGAGGCCATCAGTCTCTTTCAGGAACTTATCGAGATGCACGAGGGGCAGCCCGTCCTGCATTTCAACCTTGGCTTTGCCTGCAAGGGGAAGGGCTTGAACAGGGAAGCCGCGAGAGAGTTTCAGAGAGTGCTTGAGCTTGAGCCCGACGGGAGTCCGCGCGCAGAGCGTGCTGCACGCGCGCTTCAATCCGCGCAGGCTGAGATAGCGCTCGACGCAAACATCATGTGAAGGGGACGGGAAACAGAGTTGCGATGAAGGGTGAAGACGGAAAAAACGTGAAGGGCCACGAGGGGCGCGAGCCTTCGCGCGCGAACTTCACTCGTGGTTTGCGCTCTAGGCTCTTCGCTTACGGAGTGATGGCGAAATACTTGGAGCAGCCGTGCGCGGCCACGCTCGATTTTCTGAAATATTTCGGAGCG
>DATELK010000106.1:0-2694 GCA_035276685.1 Pyrinomonadaceae bacterium
CCGGCCGGGTTCTAAAGGATGAGAAGCTGGCCAATTTGCCCGTCCAGCAGTCCACAAAAATTGAGCTATTCATCAACCTCAAGACCGCCGAGGCGCTCGGCCTCGAACTGCCGGCGACACTGCTTACGCGCGCTGATGATATTATCGAATGATCGGATTTTGCTGCACTGCATGAGTCCGGAAGTGTGCAGGTTTTCGGCTGCCGGCAATCATAGAACTTGCGACGCGCTCAGGCGGCCGGCGGCTGAAAAGCGCCAAGGCACGAAATCGCGGCGGGAGGTAATGCGGAGGCAGTGCAGCGAGCTATGGGGATTTAGCCGCGGCGCAGCTTAGCATGTGGTGAGAAGGCCGATCGTTTTGCTCCGAGTATTCGGTGAGCATGCAGCGAAGAAGTGGCCACCTGGAGAGTGCATGCCATCATTTGCAGCGCGAGTGAGTGCGAATCTACAAAGATGTGACGAGTACCGTCGTTGCGGGTGGCGCACCAGCAAGAATGTTGACGGCCATTTCCGTAGCGAGTGGATTGCCGAAGTCATGAGCTGTCGATCCTGAACTCCTGCGCTGCGGGTGTGGAACAGTATTTGGGCTCGCACCCGCGCGCGAAGGTCTCGATGATGATCATGCGGCCGCCGCAGCAAAGACAAGGACGCGGCAGCACGCGCTGCTCATCGGTCGCGGTGGCTGCGGACGGTTGAGACTCTTTTGCGGAGGGTGGCGCGGCGAGCAACTGGCGCGCTCGCGCGATGTTGGCAGCACAGTTGGCTTTGGCAAGCAGCCCGTAGTGCCGGATGCGGTGAAAGCCCTTGGGCAGAACGTGGACGAGGAAGCGGCGGATGAACTCGTTGGTTGGGAGGGTCATTCTCTTGTAACGGGCAGACCCATCGAGCCGATAGTCCTTGTACCTGAAGGTGACGCCATTCTCGGCGGAGATGAGGCGGCGATTGGAGATAGCGACGCGGTGGGTGTAGCGCGACAGATAGCGCAAGACTTGCTTGGGACCGGCGAACGGTTTTTTGCAGTAGACCACCCACTTGCTCTTCCACAGCTGTTTTAGACAGCGATCGAAAGCAGGTTTGTTGGCAAGCGCTGCAAAATCGCCGAAGAACTGCAGCCGCCCGGCCTCGTGCGCGGCGAGCAGCATTTGCAGGAACAGTCGGCGGAAGAGCGCGGAGAGGACCTTCACCGTCAAGAAGTAACGCGGTCGGCAAGGGATCCACTTCGAGCCGTCCGGCGCAAAGCCGCCACCCGGCACGATCATGTGCACATGCGGATGGTGGATAAGCGTCGAGCCCCAGGTATGCAGCACCGAGATAAAGCCGATGCGGGCGCCCAGATGCTTGGGATCGGTCGCAATCGTGATCAGGGTCTCGGCCGAGGCCTTGAACAGTAGATCGTAGACTACGGCTTTGTTCTGATAGGCGATGTTGCGGAGCGCGGCCGGCAGCGTGAATACGACGTGGAAGTACGGCACCGGCAACAGCTCGGTCTCGCGCTCGGCGAGCCACTCGCGGGCTGCACCGCCCTGGCACTTGGGGCAGTGTCGGTTGCGGCAGGAGTTGTAGGCGATGAGGGTGTGCGCGCAGTCCTCGCAGCGCGCGACATGGCCGCCGAGCGCTGCTGTGCGGCAGCGCTCGATGGCTGACATCACCTTTAACTGCTCGAGGCTGACATGGCCGGCATTGGCAGAACGCCATGCCGCCCCGTGGTCACGGAAGATATCCGCGACCTCCAGCGCCGGACGGCGCACAGCCGCAGGCGGTTAGGCCGACGGCTGGACTTCCTTGCTGCTGTTGTGAGCTTTCCTGGCCTTCTTGTGCTTTGGCCCTGCCAGTCGATCGAGCGGGCTCTCGACAGCAGAGATCATGCCGACGGCGACGTGCGCGTAGCGCGCGGTAGTCTCTAACTTGGTGTGGCCCAACAGCGCCTGGATGACCCTGATATCCTTTTTGTCCTCGAGCAGGTGGGTGGCGAAGCTGTGGCGCAACGTATGCAGCGTCACGCCCTTCTTGATCCCGGCGGCGTCTGCCGCTTCATGGAATAGACGATTGAGATGGCGAGTGGTGATCGGTCTGTCTGCAGACTTTCTGCTGGGAAACAGCCAACGTTCCTGCAGGGGTGTTCCCGGGTCGTGTCGCGAAGGACGAGCCTTCCACCATTGCCGCAGCAAGCCGCGCATCTCATCGGGCAACTTCACATAGCGGTCCTTACGGCCTTTCGACTGCTCGATGCGAATGATTTTCTGTTCTGTCTCAATATGCTTGACCTTGAGCCGCACGATCTCGCTTGCCCGCAATCCGCAGCCATAGCCCAGGCTGAGAAGAACGCGCGTCTTGAGGTTGCCCACCACTGCCAGCAGTCGCTTCATCTCGTCGACACTCATCACAAGCGGAAGCTTCTGTGGCTCGCGGAGGTGATAGATCTCTTCCGCCAGGTCCAACCGCCGCAGCGTCACGCGAAACAGGAACCGCAGCCCGGTCATGATGCAGTTGCGCGTGCATATGCTCACGCCTGTGTCGGCCAGATGCAGCTGAAAGCGCCGGATATCGTCAAGCATAGCTGTATCAGGCGATCGCTTGAGAAACGCGGCAAACCGCTTGCAGGCGCGAATGTGGCCTCTCTGCGTACCCGCGCACAGCTTGCGCGCGTTCATGTCTTCGATCATACGCTGACGCAGCGGGGTGATAGCCTCGGTTG
>DATELK010000107.1:0-18843 GCA_035276685.1 Pyrinomonadaceae bacterium
CGCGACGCGAAGGAGTTGACGAAGCTCTTCCATCAGGGATATCAGGGCTCTCGATTCTCGTTCGGGTACCCGGCGTGCCCGAGCCTGGAAGACCAGACGAAGCTCTTCGAGCTGATTGACCCTTCAAGGATTGACGTTGAGCTGACGGAAGAATTTCAGCTTGACCCGGAGCAATCAACCTCGGCTATTATCGTGCATCACGAGGAGGCAAAGTATTTCTCCATAGAGTAGTCCCGAATTCAAAGTCAGTGGAAAGAGACTTTGGACTTTGGACTTTGGACGCGCGAAACTTGGGACTTTCATCGAACCCCACGACGGAAGAACTCGCCGTGCTCTCTCGCACAGAGAGAGTTGTCTTCAGCCTTGCTCACAGGATGAATTGCGGGCGCTGGAAGACCTTCTGGACTATGTGCCAGAGGTATCTGGGCGCAACGTGGATTCAGGTGTCGACTTACAACCTGCTGCGCGTCTACGGCCTTGAGAATTTCGAGGCCGCATCCCCTGAACGCCCGGTGCTATTGGTAGCCAACCATCGCTCCTTCTTCGACATGTACGTGGTCTCGACCATTCTCTTCCGGCGGACAGAGAGGTCAATCCGCCTCTTCTTTCCCGTGCGCGGGCGCTTCTTCTACGACTCGCTTCCGGGAGTGCTGGTCAATCTCTTCATGGGATGGTGGTCTATGTATCCGCCCTTCTTCTCCGGCGGCGAGAATCCGCTGGTTGAGAAAAGAGAGTTTGATAAATTCTCTATGCGAAGGCTCGCGGAGCTTGCGCGCGAAGGCGGCGGCAACATCGTAGGCTTTCACCCGGAAGGCACGCGCAACCGAAACAGCGACCCTTACACTTATCTACGCGCGCAGCCAGGCGTGGGAAAGCTCATCAAGGACGCGCGCCCGCAGGTCGTGCCTGTCTTCATAGCGGGTCTTGGCAACAACCTCGCGCAGCAGGTCAAGTCAAACTGGAGAGGAGGCGAGCCGATTCGCGTACACTTCGGCCAGCCGCTTGATTTGGAGCCTTACCTGTCAAAGAAAGACCAGCTGCGTACCTTTAAGGAGATTGCCGATTTCGTGATGACGAAGATAGCGGAGCTTGGCGAGCAGGACAGGGCGCTGTACGCGCGCGTGCCGCCGGGAGAGCTGGCGGAAGCAAGGCAAGCCGCCCCTAAATACGTCAAGAACAGCGCCACGCGCGAGCGAACGTCCTGATGCAGAGCCTGCCTCTTGTCATTATCAATCCGGCTTCGGCTGGCGGAGCCACGGGTCGCGAGTGGCCCGCGCTTGCTCACGCTCTGGCAACTCACTTCGGGGCCTTCAACTGCGCGTTTACGACGAGGGCAGGCGGGGGCTCTGCGATTGCCGAAAGAGAGGCTCGCGCGGGTCGCCGCTTCATCATAGCCTGCGGCGGCGACGGGACAGTCTCGGAAGTGGCTAACGGAATTTTGGGCGCGGGCGTTGAGACAGCGGAGCTTGGCATACTGCCGAGCGGCACGGGCGGAGACTTCCGCCGCACGCTTCGTATTCCTTCCAGGGCGAGCGATGCGGCGCGGCTGCTCCGAAGGGGAAGGACGCGACTGATTGACGCGGGCCGCGTGACGTACCTTAACCACAAGGGCGAGACCGAGAGCCGCTTTTTTCTGGGCGTCGCGTCCTGCGGCCTGAGTGGCAAGGTCATAGAAGAGGTGAAGAAGGAGAAGAGCGCCTGGCTGCCGCGCCTTCGCTCCTATCAGCTAGGCGGCAAGCTCTCGTTCGCCGCCGCCACTCTTCGCACGACTCTTTCGGCAGAGAACACAGAGCTTCGCATCCGGCTGGATGACGGCCCGGAGCGACGGCTGAAGGTGGCGAACTTCTGCGTTGCGAACGCTCGCTATTTCGGAGGCGGCATGAAGATAGCGCCCGACGCCAAACTCAACGACGGCCGCTTTGACTGCGTGGTGATAGGCGACTTGAGCGCGGCCGACATTCTCGCGAACGGGTACAAACTCTACACAGGCACGCACCTGAACCTTGAGCAGGTCTATCACGCTTACGCGCGCCGCGTCACGCTTCATCCTACGCGAGCGGACGAGCGCGTGGCGCTTGAAGTTGACGGGGAATTGCCGGGCCATCTGCCCGCCACGTTTGAAATCATCCGGGAAGCCCTGCGCGTGCGCTGCCCGGAATAGGAAGAGACTTAACAGGGATGGAAAGGCAATGCAGAAGGCAGAGTGCAGAATGATGAATTAAAGAAAGCATTCAACTTGAATAATTCTTCTCATTCATCATTCTGCACTCTGCCTTCTGCATTATCATTTATCCTGTCCATCCTGTTAGAATCCGCGTTAAACTGAGGCACTGAGACTTTATTGCCGGAGAATGAGTTAATGAGAAAACGTAGACGCAACGTTCTGGGGCTGGCGGTGGTTGCGCTGGCGCTGCCTTTCCTGTTCTTCGCGGTCAATCGTAAGACATCGGCGCAGCAGCTGCAGGGAGACGTGCCAGCAGAGCAGCGTTACAAGAATATTCAGGTTCTTAAAGGGATGCCGCAATCGCAGGTCGTGCCCACCATGCAGTTCATCTCTTCTTCGCTGGGCGTCAACTGCGCTCACTGCCACGTCAACAACAACGGCAACTGGGAGTTTGAGAAGGACGATAAGCCCACGAAGCAGACCGCGCGTCGCATGATTCAGATGACCTTCGACATCAACAAGGGGAACCGTGATGTCTTCGGCGGCGCAAGCGTCTCCTGCTTCACCTGTCACAGGGGCTCCACAGACCCCGTGAACATTCCGCCTCTTCCTATACCGGCCGCGACGGAAGGCGGCGCAAGACCAGCCGCCGCCGCCACGGAGCCGCTTCCCACGGCCGCGCAGGTCGTGGACAAATACTTACAGGCAATCGGAGGCCGCGCGGCGGCCGAGCGACTCAAGACGCGAGTGATGAAAGGCACCTTCGCGGGCGCGGACGGCAAAGCGATGCCGTTTGAAGTACAGCTTCAGTCGCCTGACAAAGCCATGGTCATCATCACAGGCCCGCAGGGGACAATCACGCAAGCGCTGGTGGGCGACAAGGGCTGGATAAAGAGCCCCAGAGAGCAGCGAGAGCTTCGCGGGCCTGAGATTGCGCGCTTCCGCTCCGTGGCGCAGACCTTTGACCCCGTACAGGTCAGGGAAGCAGCCGCGAACATGAAAGTCTTAGGGCGAGAGCGTCTAGGGGAGCGAGAGACTTTAGTGGTGCTGTGGCCGATAGACGAGCGCCGCACTCAGAAGCTCTACTTCGACGCGCAGACGGGGCTGCTCGTGCGCGTCATTACCTACATGAGCACGGCGCTGGCTCCTATCCCGTCGCAGGTTGATTTCGAGGACTACCGAGACGTGGAAGGCATCAAGCTGCCCTTCACCGTTCGACAGTCCTCCGTGGACGCGCGCAACGACTCTACGCGAAGGTTCACGGAAATCAGGGCCAACGTTCCCTTAAACGACGCGCAGTTCAATCCTCCGCCCGCGCCGCCGAAATAAACGGGGATTCAAACAGGGATGGACAGGATACACAGGATAAAAAAAGAGAACTATTGCTTTCTCTTTATCCTGTCCATCCCTGTTAATTCTCTTCCTGCTTTGACAGTTGGGCCATAAAGAGATACCTTCTACCTTCCTCCCACAAATAATTTCAAGGAGAGACGTTAAAACTTAATGCCAAATAGCGGTCATAAGGGCATAAGCCGCATTGATTGCCCGGAGCGGAAAACTGTCGGCTGGTATGTCAGGGTCAGGTTAAAGAAGGTCACCAAGTCAAAGTTCATCTCTGATAGCAAACACGGCGGCAAGGAAGAGGGCTTGAAGAAGGCCGTAGAGTGCCGCAACCAGCTGGAAAAAGAGCTGGGGAAACCACGCACAGATTGGGTCATAGTCGGAGAGAATCCACGCAATAATAGCGGTGTCGTGGGCGTTCGCCGCGCCACAAAGAAATACATAGGCAAGGACGGGCAGGTTCACTTAAACGAAGTCTACGAGGTCTCCTGGAACGCCGGGCGCGAGAAGAGGGGCCGCACCTCCGTCTCCATCAAGAAGTACGGCGAGGCCGGGGCCTTCCGCCGCGCCTGCGCCATACGCCGCCAGAAAGAGGAGCTGATGTACGGCAAGCCCGTCACCAGCAAGTGGGCTGACACCCTCGCCAAAGTCTGCGCCGCATAACAATTCATTTCAGGCAAAAATAAGAGAGAGCAGGACAGTACCGCCTGCGGTAGCGGGCGGGTTATATCCAGACTAGAGACCCGCCCGGCTTACGCAGGCGGTACTGTCCTGTCCGCTGTAACCTGTTTCTGTCTCATTAAACGAAGGCGTCGTTGCCCAGGAAGTTTGCTCGAACGTAGTTTACGGTATCAATGAGTGTCTCCTGCGGGTCGCGGGGCGTGAAGCCCAAGTCTTCGGTCGCCTTGGTGGCGTCGAGATACCAGTAGTATTCGGCCATCTCTATGCTTTCGGCTTCGACGGGCGGGGAGAGCTTCCAGTGCTTGTAGAGGGCGCTGATGGCCTGCGAGCCCGCGACCGCCAGCCTCGTTGGAAGTGAGAGACGAGGGGCGGGCGTCTTCGTCAGGCGTTCAAGGCGCGAGAAGAATTTTTCGAACGTCCAGTTGGCCGCGCCCAGAAGATAACGCTCGCCGTTTTTCCCGTCCGACATGGCGGCCCGGAAGGCCGTGGCCACGTCGCGCGCGTCAACGAAGCTCAGGCCCCCGCGCGGAGTGGCGCTTATCTTGCGCGCGAGGAAATCCAGTATCACTTTCGTTGAGCTTAAGCGCTCGTCGCCGGGGCCTAAGAGCAGGCTCGGATTGAGTGTGACGAGGCGCAGGCCCTTGCCCTGAAAATGCTCAAGCGCGACTCGTTCCTGATAGACCTTGCTGGCGTAGTAGGGCCAGCGAGAGACTATGTCTAGCGGAGTGGGCCATTCTTCGTTGGGCAACCCTTCGCCGTCTTCCGTGACGGCAATCGTGCCGCTCGTGGAAGCCATGACGATGGAGCGCACGCCTCGCTCTCTCGCCGCTTCGCAGAGCATTCGCGTGCCGTCAACGTGCAGCCTGTACATCTCGCGCCTGTCAGAGTCTTCGCGCGAGACGCGGCCCGCCAGGTGATAGACTTCCGCGACGCCTTCGACGGCGCGTGCCACGGCCTCGGGGTCAGTGATGGAGCCTTCGACGGTTTCCACGCCAAGCTCCGCGAGCCACGCGGGAGCGGTAGTCGCCATCACGCGCAGGGGCTTCACGCCGTCCTCTACAAGCTGCCGCACCAGATGCGCGCCAAGAAAACCCGTCCCGCCCGTCACGAGCGTCACAGGCTTTGCCCTGCGCGCAATCGAAACGCTCTTTTTAGCAGCAGCTTTTGTCGCAGCTTTGCGCGCCCCGCGCTTAGTCTTAGTAGTTGCCATGAATAGATAAGAGAATTAACAGGGATGGACAGGATGCACAGGATAAAGAATAAATGCTTTCTCTTTTATCCTGTGCATCCTGTCCATCCCTGTTTGAATTTACTTAACCGTATAACTCACTTTACTGTTGCCTAGAAAATCTTTGCCCGTCTTCTTAACGACTAAGCCGGATTGCTCCAACTCGAAATAGGCGCGTTGAATCTCGCCACGGTCAACGGAAAGCTGCTGCGCCAGAGAGGCGGGCGAGGGCAGCACTTCGCCTGAGCCTACCTGCTTGTGCTGTATGAGCGCTTCTATCTGTGTGCGAATCTGGGCGTAGATGGGCCCGGCTTCCGGGCCTTGCAGTTGAATCTTCATCTTAGACGATTAGATTGTCACCTGTTAATCACCGGTTGAAACCAGTCGCTCTGTTGCTTGCGCGTCTGCGTCGCGCTCCGCAGAGTGTGCCGCGCGGCGCTCGCTACGCATGCGCTTCTTCAAAGCGGGCGCGTCGAACTTGTGCCGCGTGCCGTCTCTTAAATTCTCTACCTCGTGACGCACAAGCGCGGCAATCAGGCGGTACGCTTCCGCACGCGCCATGCCCTTAGTCATCTCTTCCAGCTCTTCTATGGAGAGATAGCGGCCAATGCGCGCTCCGACCTCCCGGCTGCGTATGATGTTGGAGCCCTTCGGCATGGCCTCGTAGGTTCCCCACAAGTAAACGGGAAGTATGCCTACGCGCGAGGCGAGCGCAAGGTAGCCTATGACGGGCTTGAAGTCAGCCATCTCGCCCGAAAGCGAGCGCGTGCCTTCGGGGAAGATGAGCGCGTTGTAGCCCTGGTCAAGATACCACTTGGCGTGGCGCAAGGATTGGCGCAGAGAGCCGCTACGCTCCATCGGCACAAGGTTCGTGAAGTTGTCCATGTAGGCACGCTTGTACTTGTTGTCGAAGAAGTAATCTGCGGCAGCGAGGGCTACCATCTCTCGGCCAGCTTCTCCGAGTGCCATCTTCGCGAGCCCCATATCCAGGTGCGAGACGTGATTCGGCGCGACGATGAAGTTGGTGTGAGGCGGAATGTTCCCCGTCCCCTCGTAGCGCGCGTGCATGAAGCGCTCGTAGAAGAGGCGCTGTAGCACATCCAGCCCCTTGTTGCCGACCGTCCGCACAAGCGAAGGAATGTAAATCTCCTCTTCGCGCGCTGAAGGCTGTTGCTCGGCCTGTTGTTGCGCGCGACGCTCTGCCTGCGCCCTGGTCTTGCGCGTCACGACCTGCGCCAGCTCGCGCAAGTCCTGCACTTCGGTCAACGTATCGGGTGAGCTTAAATGGCCGCCAGCGTTCTCAATCGCCGTGGCAAGCTCCACGTACATGAGGCTGTCGAAGCCAAGGTCTGCGAGCCGCGTGTTGAAGGTGATGCCGGAGCGCGGGCGGTTAGAGACGGTCGCAACCACGTCGAGCAGCCAGGAGGCGTCGCCCGTCGCTGCGGGCCTCGGCCCGAGACGAGAAGCCGAACGCGCGCTCTCTTCAAGCACCTGCATGGCTTCCACGACCTCGCGCCGCTTGACCTTTCGCGTCGCAGTGCGCGGCAAGTCTCCGTCCCAGAAGTGCAGCACCTTGACGCGCTTGAAGAAGGGAATCGAGGAAGAGACTTCGCGGAAGTGCTCTTCCACCTGCCGTCGCACCTCTTCACGCGAGAGCGCTATGTCGTAGTCATAATCCGGCACGACCATGCAGGCCACCTTCTCGCCAAGGCCGTCCGGCAGTCCGACCACGCTCAGCTCTTTGATGAGAGGCGAAGTGTTGTAAAGCTCTTCTATCTCGTCCGGGTAGACGTTCTTGCCGTTGGTGTCAACGATGATGTCCTTAGAGCGCCCGACCAGATAAAGATTGCCGTCTTCGTCCATGCGTCCAAGGTCGCCCGTGTGCAGCCAGCGGTTACGAATGGTGGCGCGCGTGGCCTCTTCGTTCTCGAAGTAGCCGGTCATGATGTTGGGGCCGCGCGCGAGGACTTCGCCAACGCCCGTGGAGTCAGGGTCTGCTATGCGAACTTCAACGCCGGGAAGGGGCTTGCCGACGCTGCCTATGAGTAGCTGGTTCTGCGGGCGCGTGACGGTCAGCACGGGCGACGCTTCCGTCAGGCCATAGCCTTCCAGCACTGTGAAGCCAAGTCCGTGAAGGTCTCTCTGGATTTTGTCGGAGAGCGCGCTTCCGCCGCTTATCAGGTAGCGTATGCGGCCTCCCATGCCTTCGTGAATCGGATAGAAGACAAGCTGGCCGAGGTTGAGCGGAGTCTTGTCGCGCAGCCACGCGTTGCCGCGAATAAGCAGGTCTGCGATTGAGCCTACCCATGCATTACGCTCCGACAGCCGATTCTTGATGCGGCGGTGCAGCATCTCCCAGAGCGCGGGCACGCCCACCATTCCCGTGACGTGACCGTTCTTGATGGCGCGAGCAAGCGCCTCGCCCGAAAGCTCGTCAAGGTAGGTAATCTGCGCGCCGCGACTGAGCGGTGTTAAGAATCCCGTAGAGAACTCGAACGTGTGATGGAGCGGAAGCACCGAAAGCACGCCGTCGCTCGTGGACATGTCGAAGATGGACGAGAGCATGGAGACCATGCTCGTGAAATTTCTATGCGAGAGCATGACGCCCTTGGGCTGGCCCGTCGTGCCGGAAGTGAAGATGAGAGAAGCGGTCGCCTGCGCCTGAATCTTCTGCGGCAGCAGAGCAAGGCGCTCGTCTTCCGTCTGCTGGTCCGGGAGCGCGAAGACCTCTTCGTATTGCCAGAGCTTCAACGCCTCAAGCCCGGCCTCCTTCATCATCTCGGCAAGCTCAGGATGCTCGCGGCTCATCTCTTCACTGATGACAAGGCCCGCAGCATCTCCTGCGCCCGCGACACGCACGACCTCTTCCGTAGAGCTTGTGGGGTCGACGGGGATGCAGGTGGCTCCCGCCTTCAGAATGCCGAAGTAGGTCATGCCCCATTCGGGCGCGTTGTGGCTCAGCAGCATCACGCGGTCGCCGGGACGCACGCCTTCGCTCGCCAGAAAAGCCGCCGCACGCAAAGATAGCTCGCGCAGGTCTGCGTAGGTGTACTGCTCCTTTCGACCGTCGCGCTCTATACGCATGGCTACGCGGGTGGCGTGTCGCTTGGTGGTCGTCTCAAAAAGCTCAAGCAGGTCGCGGTAGGTGTAGACGCGCTTAGGCTTCTCCCTCATCTCGTCTTCGAGCGTCGGGAAGACCCACTTCTTCAGGCCCGGCAGGTGCGTGTGTATCCAGTAATCGTACCAGTCGTACTTCTCTGGGTTCCAGAGCAGCAGCGACTGCTCGTCCTTTCGTATGCGCGAAAAGAGCGAGCGCACGTTGTCCGCGCGAAAGATGTATGCGTTCTCGACCGTGAAGGGATGGAACATGTCGAAGGCTTCGACGGTCTCGCGCGTCACCTCTTCGAGCCTGTCCATGCGCTCCTTCGCGCGGTCAATCACGTCCGTTACACGACCGCCGCCCCAGCGCGGACGTACGCGGTCGAGAAGAGAAGAGACCTTCTTAGACGCCGCGTTAATCATGGGCGTGGAGGATTGGTCGTACCACTGCGGCGTGACGGGACGAGCCTCAGTGCGTGCGACTATCTCGTTGACGAACTTGAAGCCCGTCTCTTTCTCCTGAAAGTGCTTGCGCTTGTAGAGCCCGACGAGCCCTATGATGCGGCGCATGTCGTTCGGATTAGAATCACCCGTCGCGGCCTGATGCACCAGGCGCGGCTCTTCAACGCAGGCTTGAGCAGAGACGGCCAGCATCACGGCAGCCACCTGGTCTACGGGCGTGATGTCAAGGATTAGCTTCTCGTTCGCGGGGATTTTCGTCTGGCCCTTGAGCGTGATGAAGATAATCGGCGCGGTCGTCGTGAAGCCTTCGTTCCAGCCGGGGAAAGGATAAGAGAGCGCCGATTCCACAATCGACGGGCGCACGATAGAGCGAACAATGTCGTCCTGCGCCGCTACGAGCTGCTCGCCCAGACTCTTCGTGTAAGTGTAGATGTTGGGCCAGCCCCAGTAGGCAGCGCGCTCAATCCCCAAATCCGTCAGGCGAGTCCTAGTCCATACCTTTCGCTCGCGCGCGACGGCCAGTCCCATCGCGTCAAGGTCGTCCGGGTCGCGCCCCTCTTCAATCAGACGCTTGCGCGCCAGCTCGCGGAAGCGAGCGGCCATCATTGCATCTCTGGCCTCTTCGCGCACGCGCTCCGCTAACTTAGCGCAGTCGCGTATCTCGTGCTCTGCCGAAAACTCCACGCCCGCCATCTCCGGCTCTTCGCGGCGCGGGTAGTAGCCAATGACCGGGTCAGACTCCCAGACTGGCCCAGTGCGGTTGCCCGCCACGAAGCAGGTGGAGACGTGTATGAGCGCGGGGCGCTTCATGCGGCGCGCGAACTTGATGACGTTCTGCGTGCCCACGACGTTAGTTCTGAGCGCGCTCTCAAGCGTTGGGTTAAAGGTGACGTTTCCGGCAGAGTTCAGAACAACGTCAATGTCGTCGGCAATCCTCTGCGCCTCTTCCTCCGTGTAGCCAAGATTGTCTTCGCCAATGTCGCCGCCGACTACGACCACCTTGTCGCGTATAAAGCCCTCGAACGCGCCGCCGTACAATTCTCGCAAAGGGTCGAAGGGCGGGGCAGTGATGACGTTGTTCCAGAACCGCGTCTCAGACTCTTCCTGAGAGCGAGCGCGCACGGTGACGTAAACGCGCCCCACATTAGGAAAGCGATGCAGGAGCATCGAGAGCGTGACCTTGCCCAGAAAGCCGGTCGAGCCGATGATAAAAATATTCCGGTCTTTGTAGATTTCAGTTGGTGAAAGTTTCATGCTTCGGCTCAAAGTAATATAGCTGCGAAATATGACTTAGCCCCTGCCGGGGGCGAAATAACAGTAGCCCACGGCGAGAAGCCGTGGGGAAAGTCAGAAGAAGCTATCAAAGCCCTGTAAGGGCGACATATTATTCCCAAAGATTGCCGCTTTCAAATTCAATCCCATGCTTCTTTAGAAAAGCTACAAACTCATGCTGAAAGGTAATTTTTTGATGATGCGTCTCTTGATTGTTAATGTACTTTATCACGTCAGGCACATTTGAGCGGCTGACGCTGAAGGCTCCATAACCCGTTTGCCAACCAAAGAGCTTATGAGTCGACCATTTTTCATGAACCCACTTTGACGAGTTGGCCTTCAGCATTCGCATGGCTTCGGAAGTTGAAACCGTCGGCGGCAAGCTGACGAGCAAATGAACGTGGTCGGCTGTGCCGTTAATAGCAAAGGCTTTGCCCTTCATTTCTCGTACAAGTCCGCCCATGTAAGCGAATAACTCTGACCTGAATTCAATATCTATACAAGCCGTGCGTCCCTTGGTGCTGAAAATGATGTGGGTCAGCAGGCTTGAGAATGTATGCGCCATATGTATGTCGCCCCTCCGGGGCTTCGGACGCTTGGCGCTTGGGCGTCCCCACGGCTGACGCCATGGGCTACTGTTATTTCGCCCCCGGCAGGGGGCTGTAGTGATTTCAATCTTTAAATATGCTACTCCATATCGGCTATGCCAATCATTGGCTGGTGCAGCATTGTAATCTCTGCGGAGCGGCCCATGTAGCTGCGGGCCATGGCTATCGCTTCCGTCAGGGTGTCTGCGCGCTCCCAGCCGAGCATGGCGGGGACGTGCGCGTTCTCGGCCCCGGCGGCTATGACGCGTCCGACGTGCTGGCGTCCGTTCTCGCCCCAGTACCACATGAAGAAGGGATGCGCGCCGTGATAGGCGTTGCCTCGACGGTACATCTCAACGTAGCTGGGGTTCGAGGCAAACTCTCGCTCGTACTTGTCGCGCAGCACGTCCGCGTCTCGCGTCTCCGGCAGCAGGCGGTTAAAGAACTCTATGTAGCTCGGGTGAAAATCGTGGTCGAACTCATCATAACAGGGATGATGAAGAATCAGCACGCCGCCTTTTTTAAGAAGCGGCTTGTTGCGATAGAAGTTGAAGTGATAACCGAGCGCCATCACCTGCACCAAGAGCGGATTCAAAATCGAGTAGACATTATAAGGCGAAATGTCCGGGATGCCCGTAATCAATATGTCGCACTGGCCGCGCACCGGGATGGCGTACTGCTGGAAATTCTTCTCAAGGATTTTTTCATGCACCTCTTCCGTGCGCCCGGCGTAGCAGGCAATCATCTCGTACTGCGACGGGCGGGAATGCAGAAGCTTCCGGCGCGCAGCCCTCGGCAGCTTGGACATGGTGTAGCGCATCGCCTCGAACTTCATACGGTCGAAGGCCGAAAAGTCGTCCTCGTTCTTCAGCAGAAAATCCATGTCGCCCTTGTACATGCGATTGTTCAGGGCCGTCTCTATGTGAAAGACGTTCATGTGCTCGTCAACCAGCTTGCCCAGTCTCTCTACCTTGTGATTCAGCGCAGAGCGCTTAGGATCCATGTAGCTGTCGGAATCCCTGATGGTCTGCGGCTCGTGGTGTGCGCGCAGGGATTCGTAGTCGCAGAGCCCTACGGCCACGGACTTATGGCCGCCGTCCATAGGCACAAGGTTGATGTTGACGTAGATGACAAGGTCGCTCTCGGAGCAGCGGCGGTTGATGCGAAGAGGCTCCTTGTGGCGCGTCTCGCCTAGGACGACCATGCCGTCCGGGTCTTCCGCGTCGTGGTTATAGTAGCGCTCCGGATAGAACTCTTCGAAAATCTCCGCGCCGACCATTCGCTTCATCTCCCACTCGGTCATCTTCCTGTGAAGCGAGTTGGCTATGACTATGTGAACGTCGTCCACGCCGTGGCCCGCCAGCATGTCGAGCACGATTTCCAGCACGGACTGTCGTATGTCCGGCGTGGCCATAGGCGGCAAGGGCAAAGAGATGTCGTCAACACAAATCGTGACCTTCATGCCCGGATAAAGCTGCGCGAAGAGTGGGTCGCAGCCCAAGGGGCGATTCAGGGCGTAGCGTATGGCCGCCTCCCGGTTGGGCAATCCCTTAACGGGCGGATTGGGATAGATGACGCGCGTGCCAATGGGCAAATCTTCGAGGATGAAGTCCTCGCCCGAAGGCATGATGCGCGGCGCGCTGTCGCGGTCGATGTAGATGACGGACTCGTGTGTTTTTCGTCTAAGCTGCAAACTCATATCAATTTTGGATTTTGGATTTTAGATTTTGGATTAAGGGTTGAAAGATAATTAAAGCTGCGTGCTTTCTTTCAATCCAAAATCCAAAATCTAAAATCCAAAATTATTTCAGGTTCAATATGGGCCAGTCGTGATGAAGCGCCGTCTGGCGGAGTCTCATGTCCGGGTTGACTGCCGCCGGGTGGCCCACTATGGAGAGCATGGGCAAGTCAGACATGCTGTCCGAGTAGGCGTAGGAGTCGCTGAGGCTTATGCCTTCGCGCTCGGCGAACTGTCTAATCCAAGACGCCTTCGTAGCCGCCGCCAGCACGGGCGGGAGCAGTCGTCCAGTGGCTATGCCGTTGACGAACTCAAGCCGGTTCGCCACGTAATCTTCTATACCGAGATGCTTCATCAAAGGCTCTACAGACCAATCGAGCGCGCCCGTGACGACGACCTGCCGTAGCCCGAGGCTGCGCGACTTTTCAATCAGCTCGTATGCGCCGGGAAAGACTGCGGGCTTCAGCACCTCTTCGTAAAGCTCTTCGGCAAAGAACCTCAGGCGGTCTTCCGACTCTCCCTTGTAGCGCTTGAAGAAGAGGTCGTTGAAGACCTTCCGGCTGTAGGCGTCGGTGACGGCAAAGAGCGGGATGCTCATCAGCGTGGTCGCGCTCTTGCGTATGCTCTTTAAGAGGCTCTGCTGGTTGCGCGCGTAGAAGCCCAGCGTGTGAACCAGGTTCGTACTTACAAGTGTTCCTTCTAAATCGTAAAAAGCAGCCGCCGCCAAACTCTCATCTCCTCCCTCGCGGGCAAAATTTTGGTACGGGCTGCGCCTTCAAGACTCATTTGGCGCATGGATGTAGTCGGTGAAATATACCCTAAACGGATGCTTTTAGGTAAGCGGTCGTGTAAAATGAGCATCCACAGGGAAGCTTATCTAGTGAAATATAAGGATTTCACGGGCTTTCCGGCGTGAACGGAAAGTTAATCACATGAAGAAAAAATTAATCCCCCGCTTCCTGCTTTTCATCATCATTACAGTCTCTGCCGCAGCTTGCGCCAGCTCCACAGCCGAAAGGACTGGGCCGCCGCCCTCCGGCACAGCAGCCGAGTTAATCGCACGCGCAGACCAGCTCTACAACGAGCGCGTAGACCTACAGAAGGTGCGCGAGGGTTTGATAGCTCTCAGGCAGGCGCGCACGGTCGAGCCGGGCAACTACGAGGCGGCGTGGCGGCTCGCCCGAATGAACTATTTTCTGGGCGAGCACACGCAGGATAGCTCAGAGCGCGACAAGGCTTTCAGCGACGGCGAGGCTGCCGCGAAAGAGGCCATCAAGCTGAACGCGAACAAGGCGGACGGCCACTTCTGGCTGGGCGCGAACTTAGGCGGACAGGCCGAGCATTCGGCCCTGACGGGACTCGCGGCCGCGCCTGACATCAGGCGCGAGATGGAGACGGTCATCAAATTAGACGAGGGCTACATGCACGGCTCTGCCTACATGGTGCTGGCGCGCATAGACCTTGAGACGCCGCCCGTGATGGGAGGCGACCCGAAGCGTGCGGTCGAGCTTCTTGAGAAGGGATTAAAGCTCGGCGAGAACAATACGCTCCTGCGCTACTATCTGGCGCAAGCCTACCTGAAGACGAAGCGTAACGAGGACGCGCGCAAGCAGCTTGAGACAATCCTCAACATGCAGCCCGACCCTAACTACCTGCCCGAGCACGCGGACGCCGTGGCCAAGGCCAAAGAGTTGATGAAGAAGGTCTGAGTCGGAACCTTCTGTCTCAGCCCGCAATGATTCCCTTATGAGTCAAGCTAAATGCTCCTGCGCCTCCTTTGAACGTCTGGAAGGTGCGAGTGTGCCTGCCTACATCAAGGCTTTTCTTGAGCCGGAGGCGGGAGCGACGGATAAAGACCTGTATCGCTGTCGCGTCTGCGGCCACATCTGGGAAAGACGCGCGCCCGATGACGAGAGAGCCAGAGCCTCGCTTGTGCGTCATAAGAGCGGCGCAGGCTGAAACTCCGCCACGCGTTTATTCGTTAATGCACTTGTGAAGACTTGAGAACAGCGTCGAGTGAGGTGACTTGAAGAAATGGCAACGCAGGTTGAGACGATTGAGGCACCGCAGGCCGCTGCTCTGACTGAGCCGTGTTTGAACTGCGGCGCTCCTTTAAGCGGCGAGTACTGCCACCGCTGCGGCCAGAAGAGGATTCACAAGCACGAGTTTTCCGTCAAACACTTCTTCGGCCACCTGCTGCACGAAATCACTCATCTGGACTCGAACAAGATTCTCAAGACACTGCGCGACCTAGTGTTCAAGCCGGGGCTTCTTGCCGAAGAGTATCTGGCCGGGCGAAAGGGCCGCTACATCAATCCCATAAGAGTCTACCTGACCTTCAGCGCCATCTATTTTCTCTTCGCGTGGGGCGCGCTGCTGGATTTCAGGGGCGTGCCAAGGGAGTCCTTCAGACCGGCGCGCGTCGTAGCCATCGCTAAGAAGAAGAACGTTGACCCCCAAGTCGTGGTCGATAAGATTTTTCAGAAGGCGGAGAAGTATTCTGCGGCATTAAGGTTCGCGAGCGTTCTCGTCTCGGGACTCTTTCTCTCGGTTCTTTACTTCGGGATGAAAAAGTATTACGTCGAGCATCTGATTTTTTCGCTCTACTTCTACTCCTTCGACTTCCTGTGCAAGACGCTCTTTGCCCTCGTGATTGTGGGCGCGTCAGCCGCGCACGTTAAGCTTCCGGGGCGCTTGCTAGACCTCTTCTATCCTGTGGCTTTTGTTTACCTGCTGTTCGCCCTGCGAAGAGTTTACAAGGAGTCTTGGGGGAAGACTGCGCTAAAGGCAGTGGTGCTCTTCGTCTGCGAGGTGCTGCTGTTCATGGCCGTCAACATGGCGGGCTTTATAGCGTCCTTCATACTGGTCTGACGCGCGCTACATCTTCAGCCCCATTTTAAGGTAGGGAAAGGGAACGTGCTCGGCATCCCGGCCCGCGTCCAGAAGGGCCGCGAGCATGCGCTGCGCGCCCACGTAGTTGAGCGAGTGTATGAGGATGGTCGCGTCGCGCTGGCTGTCGGGGTGTTGTGAGAGCCACAGGGCCACTGCGTAGCCCGTGCGCTCGTCGTCCGGCTCGTTCGAGACGTAATGCTCTTCCGCAAGGTCGTGGTCGAGCAGGATTAACGAGTAGTCGCGCTCTGTGAGCCAACTGATGGCCTCAGACACATCGCAGGTGACATCAAGCACGCGGCCCGAAAATTTCCGGTTGAACCAGTCGCAGCGCTCCGCGTCGTCCTCAACAATCAGTATGCGCTCCGCACCTTGCGCGCTCATTGAATATTCTGCGCCCTCTTCAGCTCTTCCAGCGTCCGCTTGAGTGATTCGAGACGCTGGCCCGCCTCGCCAAGTTTCCCTTCGGCCGTGAGCCTCTGGTATTCGGCCAAATCGTCCGCAGCCTTTTTGATTAGCTGTTGAGTGTTGGCGGGCGGCTGCGCCTGCTGTTGCTGCTGCGCGTTCTGCGAAGAGCCCTGTGTGTTCTCTGTCGTCTGCTGTTTGCCCTGATTCTGCCTGTTATCTGCTACCTGCGGCTGGCCCTGCCCGCTTGCGGCATCTCCGAAGAGATTCCTGAGCGCTTCTTCAAAGTTTGTGCCGTAGGCGAGGCGCTCCTGTGTAGCCAAGACCACCAGCCGCAGCTCCGGCATGGGACTCTGCGCCGCCTGTAGGTAGATTGGCTTGACGTAGAGCAGCCCGCTTCCTATGGGGATGACCAGCAGGTTGCCGCGCCTGACCTTGGAGCCCTGTTGATTCCAGAGCGAGAACTGGCTAGAGAGCTGCGCGTTCTGGTCTATGCGCGCTTCAATCTGAAGCGGCCCGTCTATCAGGCGCGATTTTGGAAAATCATAGACGAGCAGCGAGCCGTAGTTTTCTCCGTCCGAGCGCGCCGCCATCCAGCCAATCATGTTGTTGCGATTCGAAGGAGTGAAGGGAAGTATGCCCACGAACTCGTTGCGCTGCGGCTGGCCCGGCAACTGCATCACCACGTAGTAAGGGTCAATAGGCAGTCTCTCCTGCTTCCCTTCGCTGGTCATGCCAAGCTGCTGCGCCACGCTCCATACATCCTCGCGCTGGAAGAAGACCTTTGGGTTCTGCGTGTGATAGAGGCCGAAGACCTCGCCCTGCGTCTTGATAAGCAGGTCAGGATAGCGGACGTGAGCGCGCAGGTCTTCAGGCATCTCCGAGCTATTTCTAAAGAGCGCCGGGAAAGCATTCCTGTAGGCGTTGATGATTGGGTCTTCCGGGTCGAAGACGTAGAAGGTGGTCGTGCCGTTATAAGCATCAATCACGACCTTGACGCTGTTGCGTATGTAGTTGACGCGCCGCTTGCCCGCGACGTAGTGGCGCGAGTAAGGATAGTTGTCCGATTCCGTGAAGGCGTCAATCATCCAGAAGAGACGGCCATCCTGACTTACGACGATGTAAGGGTCTCCATCATAGACTAGAAAGGGCGCGAGCTTTTGTGCGCGCTCCATGATGTTTCTGTAGATGAGAACGCGGCTCTCCGGCGTCACGTCGTCCGAGAAGGGAAGCTTGGAGAGGTCGTCCATCACCCACGCCAGCAGCATGCGGCGAAAGCCGTTGCCGATAGTGATGCCGCCAGTGCCTTCATAGGTGGAGTAGTTGTTGTCTTCGCCCTGCGGGTAATTGAACTCCTTCTGGCGCGTCTTCACGTAAACGTCAGTGTCCGTGTTCTGGCCGAAGTAGATTTCGGGGCGCGTGACCTTAATCTCCGGCACGCTCGATTCAATAGGCATGTTCGAGAGCGCGAAGACAGGCATGCCTTCCGGCGTAAAGCCGTTGGCCGTGTTCATCGTCACGCCGTAGCCGTGCGTGTATATGAGCCGCTCGTTGACCCAGTTGCGCGACTGCTCGGGCAGCTTCTGGTCGTCAATCTCGCGCGCGGCAATCATCATCTGCCTTATCTCGCCGTTAATCACGTAGCGGTCAACGTCCACGTCGCGGAAATCATAGTAGGTGCGAATCTCCTGAATCTGCCGGAGCGTGTCCTGAAGCGCGTACACGTCCCAGAGCCTTATGTTCTCGAAGGTCGAGCGGTTGGCGTCGCGCTCAAAGGCGGCAATGGTCGTCTGCGCCTCGTAGTCGTTCATCTTTATGCGGTCGAGCCCGAAAGCTCTACGCGTCCCGGCGATATTGTGCTCTATGTAAGGCGTTTCGCGGCCAAGCTGGTTCGGCTTGACTATGAAGCTCGTCACGTAAGCGGGGATGAGCAGCGCCGCGAAGAGATAGACGACGAGCGGCAGCGCGAGCGCCGCGAGGATAAGCCGCATGCGCCGCTCTGTCAGGGCGTTCAGCATGAGTAGCGCGCATGAGACGAGTATGACTATGACCGTGATGGTCAGCCCCGGCAGAAGATAGTTGTCTTCCGCGTAGGTGACGCCGGAAAAGGACTGGTGGTCCTGCCACAGGTAATTGTAGCGCGAAAGATATATGCGCCACGCCAGGCCGAGCAGAAAGAGAAAGAGAGCGCCTGACACGGCCGCGTAACCGGCCCGTCGCATCCCTTCCGGCGTGCCACGAGTGTTCCTTATCTTCTGCGGAATAGAGAGCAGCGTGAAGGCCAATGAGGCGCAGAGGATGACGAACGCCAGAAACATGAGCCACGACGCGACCGACTTGTAGACCGGCAGCGTGAAGAGATAAAACCCGAGCGGCTTATGAAAAATCGGGTCCGAAACAGCCGTCGCGGGCTGGTTCGCGTAGAGCGCAAACTGCTCCCACTCCGCGCTCATGGAGAGGGCAGTGATAAAAGCTATGAGAATAGAGACGAGCCACGCCACGGGCCGTATGAAACGTCCCGGGTCTATCGTCACATTCTGGTTGTTAATCATGACGGTGCGCCGCTCCATAGCGGTCGCCGCAAAGACCCGCTCAAGCAGCCAGAACGCCCCGCGCAGTATGACCAGCGTCAGCAGCAGAAAGACTACGAAGAGCACCAGCTTGAGACGGAAGGTGTACCAGTAGACGGAGGCATAGCCGACAGATTCGAACCACAGCGCCTCTACGTAGATGGAGACCGAGCGCAGCAGCATGAAGATTAAAATTACCGCCGCCAGAATCAGCCAGCGTCGCCACCTGCGGCGCGAGGGCGGCCCTATGTCTATCACTTCGTCGTCCAGGTCGGGTTGTGGTACAGGTCTACTCATGCCCAATAGCATACGACGAAACCGCCCGATAAGCACTAACAGAATTTGCATTCAAGGAGTCAGGCAAGGCAGAATCGGCTAATCTTGAAAGATGCATAGAAAAGCAGGTC
>DATELK010000108.1:0-8606 GCA_035276685.1 Pyrinomonadaceae bacterium
TCTGACCTGTTTTTTTTGCCTTATTTGTGGAAGTCTCTTACACTCGTATTCGTGCGCACACCTGAAGAGATACAGTCGCCTATGAGTTCGATTCCGGCCGAGAGCTACAGCGCCGTGGCCGGAACAGCGCCTGGACTTCCGTCTCAGACCGGGCCTGACCCGGACAATCCGCCCTGGGGCTTGAAGACGGCGTTTCTGACCTGGCTTGGAAGCGTGGGACTGCTGCTCGGCATCAGCATGTTCAGCTCCATCATAGCCCTGCTTTACGTCTTATCAACCTACGGGAGCGTGAAGGGCGAAGAGCTGACGCGGTTGATAATGAGCGACAAGCTGGCCGTGCTCATACAGGTCTCAGGCGTCATTCCCGTTCACCTGCTCACGCTCGTGCTCGTGTGGTTCGTGATTACGAACAGGGGTAAGCGCCCCTTCTGGCGCACGCTCGGCTGGAGATTCAACAACTGGTGGGAGCCTCTCCTGAGCGTAATGATGGCCGTCGGACTTCTGGCCTTCGGCGCGGAGTTGACCCGTCGCTACGGCGGCGACCCCACGGACATAGACCAGATTATCAATAGCTCGGCGGCCTCTCGTCTGGTCTTGGCTTTTCTGGCGACGGCGACCGCCCCGCTCGTGGAAGAGATTGTCTATCGAGGCATACTCTATCCTGCGCTGCAAAGGGCCATTGGCGTAGCCTGGGCCGTGGTGGCCGTCTCCATCCTCTTCATGGCCGTTCACATAGCGCAGTATTACAACAACATCAGCGTGATTGCGGCCATAGGAGTCCTGAGCCTTGCGCTGACGCTGGTTCGCGCTTACACGAAGAGCCTGCTTCCCTGCTTCATCATTCACCTGGTCTTCAACGGCCTGCAATCGCTCTACATAATCTTTCATCCCTACATCACTGGCCCGGAGGCCGCGCCGACACAGAAGACGGGCGTCGTCATCGTCGGCCACATCTTGGGCGCGGGCCTCATGTAGCTTATGTCGCACGAGGTGTTGGTCGTCGGCGGCGGCATAGGCGGGCTGACCGTGGCCGCGCTTCTGGCCGCGCGAGGCGTGGACGTGTGCCTGCTTGAGAAAGAGCCGCGAGGTGGAGGCTGCGCCGTCACCTTCGAGCGCTTCGGCTATCGCTTTGAAGCGGGCGCGAGCCTCTACGCCTCTTGGCAGCCGGGCGAGATTCACGAGCGAGTCTTCGCGGAGCTTCCCGTCCCTGCGCCCGAAGTGCGTCTCGCGACTCCTTCTTACGTGGTGCGTCTGCCTGATTGCACGGACGTTCCCATCCTTGAGAACGATGAAGAGTTTGAAGAGGCTTTGCGCCGCAGCTTTCCCGAATGTGCTGACAGTGCCGTGCGCTTTTATCGTGAGATAAAGCCTGTGGGCGAAGCGCTCACGCGTGTCGCGCGCCGCGTGCCGGATTTACGCACGGCCTCTGCATTGAGGCGTGCGCGTGCCGCGATGCCTGAGCTTCGCGTGGCGCGTCGCGTCATGCGCGGGATGAAAGAGACCGCAGCGGTGCATCTGACGAAAGTCTCCGAGCGCTTTCGTCGCTTCATAGACGTTCAACTGGAAATCTTCTCGCAGCGCGCGAGCCTTGATTGCGCCTATCTCTATGCTGCCGTCGCGCTCAATCTGCCGCGACAGGGCATGTACGCGATTCGCGGCGGAGCTTCGGGTCTATCGGACGCTCTGGCCGAGAGTATAGAGAAGAGCGGCGGGCGGCTCAGGTTCAACTCGCCCGTGCTGCGGCTCGCGTATGATTCAGAGGGACGGGCCACGGGCGTTGACCTCTTAAACGGCGAAAGAGTCGAAGCGAGCCGCGCCGTCATCAGCAACCTGACCGTCTGGGACACCTACGGCAAGCTCGCGGGGACGAGCCGCACGCCCGACCAGATAAGGCGGCGCATCAAAGCCTTGCGCGGCTGGGGCGCTTATCTTCTATACCTTGGCCTTGACGAAGAGGCGGCTCACCGTCTGCCTGCCGAGCATGTGCTTGCGCTCACGGACTGGCAGGAGGGGAAGGACTACACGCCGGAAGAGACGCAGTTCATGTTCGGCGTTGCGCCCGAGTGGGACGCGCGTGCGCCCGAGGGAAAGCGTGCCGTGACGGTCTCTACCTTCACGGACGCAGAGCAGTGGTTCTCTTTTCACGAAGACGAGACGGCGCACGAGGCCCAGGATCAGGAGATGCTGGAAAGATGGTGGGAGCGCATACACCGTCTGATGCCCGAGCTGGGAGCGGGCGTTGAAGTGATAGAGACGGCCACGCCGCGCTCCTTCTATGATTACACTCGCCGCCGCCTAGGCATGGTAGGCGGACTGGGCCAGTCACTTGATGTCTTCGGCATGAGCTCTTTCACGCACCGCACCATGATTCCGAACCTATACATGGTGGGCGACACGGTCTTTCCCGGCCAAGGCGTGGCCGGAGTCACCCAATCCGCCCTCATCGCCGCCAACGAAATCGCCCCACGGGGAAAGTAAAAAGGCAGAGGACAGAGGTTAGAAGTTGAGTCGAAAGAAAGCCCTCTTCAGTCCCATCAGGGACGGCGTGATAATAGCCCAGCACTTTAGTGCTGGGAACAGGGCAGGGACAAAAAGTAGAGTCCCGTAGGGACGACTGAGCATATCTTTCAGCCGTCCCTACGGGACTCTCTTTTTATCTCGCAATTATACCCAGCACTAAAGTGCTGGGCTATTATCAAGAGTCCCTGATGGGACTAAAGACAATGTTTCACGGACTCAATTACTATCCTCTAGCCTCTGTCCTCCGCCCTCAAGGGTTCTCGCGCGTGCGCGCGGGCTCAATCCTGACTGGCTCCGAGCGGTCTACGGGCGTGGGCCTTTCAATCGAAGGCATCGGCTGAGAAGGAGGCGGAGACGAAGCTGGCGGCTCAGACCTGGGCGGAGATGCGGGCTCCGGCCTCGGCTGAGGGACGTAGCCGCCGCCTCCGCTACCACCACCGCCGCCGGGATTGTTCTGCGGGGGCGGCGTCTGCCTGCCCGGATTTTCGTAGCCGCCCACCTGGCCGGGCTCACTTTGCGGCTGCCCGTTGTTTCCGTAGCCGTTACGCCCGCAGCAGCGTTGATAGCCGGACGGATAAGAGAAGCCGTACGGAGATGACCAGCCGCCGTAGTAAGTCGGCACGAAGACGTAGCAGTTGCCTGAACGGAACCAGATGCCGTCGGGTCGTCTTAAGCCGAAGCCGAACAGCAGGTCGTTGCCGAAGCTGTTGAAGGACGAGTTGATTGCGTAGCTCGGCAACGAACGGTTGAGAGAGGCCAGATACTCCGCGCGCTCGCGGCTCCAAAGGTCAAAGGAGTCCCTGCTCTTCTTGTCCAGCTTGGCGACCTCTGCCCGCCCGCCTCTGACAATCACCTTCCTGTCGCCCTTAACAAGCTCCGCGAGCGAGGCCAGCTGCACGCGCCCTTTCAAAACCAGAATCTCCGTCTGCTCCGTCGGCAGCACATTGAAGCGATAGATTCCGTGCCTGACTATGACGGCTGAGGTCTGCGGCGTCTCTACCGAGAGCCGCACTTCCGTTCCGTTTCCGCCGACAGCCTCTATGATGGCGCTTCCCTTTAAGAGCTTGATTCGCAGATTCTCAAGCGAGGTGTCCGACAACTCGAACTCCGAGTTTTCGCCCACGCGCAGGTACGAGCCCGGATTGAGCAGCACTTCAACGCGCCCGTCCGTCCCTGTCGTCACCACGTCGCCGCTCTCAAGATTGTCATCGGCCGTCAACTCCTGCTGCCCGCTCTGCCCCTTGCGAATGACCGTAGCATTGCCCTCTACAAGGTTGACCCCTCCCGCCTTCGCGGAGATTAAATACTTGTCCCTGGTCTGAGCATAGGCGGCGCTCGTCACGCCGACCGTGAGCACACACGCCAATAGAGCAAGAAAGCTCGATACAGAGCGAAACATTCTGTTCATGATAGGGTTCTCCTCTTACTCGGAAGCGTTTCAACTCAGGGAGAGAAAGGAATGCTCCGAATTGTAGTCCCATCCTACGCAACCCGCAAGAGATTTCTCAAGCCGCCGGGACTTGAAGTAAAGACGGATTCTAACAGGGATGGACAGGATGCACAGGATAAAAGAAGAAGCAGTTCTTTCTTTATCCTGTGCATCCTGTCCATCCCTGTTAATTCCCTTCTTCAAGATTTCTCTTGACGCGGAAATTGTATAGAGTTACTATACAATTCATCTTGGCCCGGGGATGCGTGAATGTTCATAGTCGTGGATGAAAACGATAGTCGCCCGATTTACCGGCAGGTGGCCGACGGCATCAGCGCGCTGATTGCCGGGGGCGAGTTGCGCGAGGGGGCGCAGCTTCCGCCAGTGCGACAGTTGGCCGCAGACCTCGGCGTGAATCTGAACACGATTGCGACCGCTTACAGGGAGCTTCAGGCGGAAGGGCTGATAAATGTGAGGCACGGGTCGGGCGCTGTGGTGGCTTCGTCGAGGGCGATTGAGAGGGCGGACGAGGAGCTAAGAAAACCCTTGAGGACTGCACTGACGCAGCTTGTGCTGGCGGGGAGGGCGCGCACGGAGATTATGGGCATGGTGGCAGAAGAGCTGCGCGCTCTTATGAAAGGAGCTAAGCGAGGATAAAAGCTATGCTGACGACGATACTTATATGGCTGGTGGTGGACGCGCTCGTGATGGCGGGCTTTGTCTGGATGCCTGTGCTGCGCGGCGAAGAGGCTTTCTTCGGCGTGAGAGTCTCGCGGGAGTTTTACAGTAGAGAGGGCCGGGACATCCTGCGCCGCTACAGGTTCTGGCTGCTGATGCTCTTTGTGGAGATAGAGGCGATAGGCATACTGGTCTCGCTCTTCAGGGCGGAGCTTCCGCTGGCGCGCGTGGCTTCGCTCCCGCTCATAGTCCTTCCGGCCTCCATCCTCTACATACTCTTTTATCGTCAGGTGAAGCCCAACGCCGACGCGCAGGACGAGGGGCGGTTCGCCTCCGCCATGAGGCGCAGGCATCTGAGCGAGTACACGAACCTGTACCTTGAGGCGGCGGTGCTTCTTCTGATGGTCGTGCCTTCGCTCTTTCTCATCTACTACTACCCGCACCTGCCGGAGCGAATCCCCGTGCATTGGAACTGGAAGGGGGAGCCGGACGGATGGGCGCGCAAGTCCTTCGGCTCTGTCTTCGCGCTCTCGATGCTGCTGGTCTATCTTCAGGGCCTCTTCCTTCTAATCAAGCACGGGCTGCTGACGGTGAAGATGACGCTTCCGGCGGACGGCGCGGAAGAGTACATGAAGGGCAAGGAGCAGTTCCTCAGGATGGTGATGAGGATGATGGACTGGGTGAGGGCGCTGGTGTCTCTGATGCTGAGCGCGCTACTGCTCAACATAGTCTTCGGCAGTGTAGAGCATCTCAGACACCTGACGAAGGTAGTGATCGTCGTAGACGCCGCGAGCACGCTGCTGATGATAGCGGTTTGCGTCTACTTTTTGGTCAGGCTGGTGACGCTTGACCGAAAATTGAAAAGGTCGGTCGGGCGTGTTTACGTTCAGCGCGGGCGCGACGCTGCCCGGTGGTACGCGGGCGGGCTCTTCTATTACAACCCGGACGACCCTGCGCTCTTCGTGGAGAAGCTGGTCGGATTCGGCTACACCTTCAACCTGGCAAACCGCTGGTTCTACGTCTACCTGGCCTACATGATTCTGCCTCCGCTCGTCATGAGCTGGGGACTGATGAAGTGAGCCGGGTCGAGTGAGCTTTTTCTATTGCCTGAGTCAATCGGAGAGAGATTATGAAAACAGTCCTTCGCCTGTTCCTAATAGTTATGTCGCTGGCCGTGGTCGCGGCCGGACAGCAGCCTGCACAGCAGCAAGCTCTGCCAAAGCCCGCGCCCTTTCTCTCTACGAAAATCTGCGGCAAGGGAGTGTTCCTGGTCTCTCTGGGAACAGAGACGATGGGGCGCGAGAGCTTTGAGATTCAGTGCGGCGCGGACGGCTACCGCGCGTCGGGCAATACTACCTTGAAGCTTCCTAACGGCACGCTCAGCCAGGACACAGCGATTGAAGTGGACAAAGAGGGCGTGCCCAGAAGCCTGTCCGCCAGGGGCAGCGTCGCCGGAACAGCTTTCGAGCAGTCTACCGTTTTCAAGGATGGAAAGGCCGCTACGACCATAGGCGGCGAGACGCGCGAGGCTCCTTACACCAACCGAGCGGCGGTCTTCGTCAACGCCGTCACCTACCTGATGCAATTCGTAGGCGCGCGTTACGATGTGGCGCGCGGCGGCCCGCAGGAGATTCCGCTGTTTCCAAACCTCAACGCGCAGATGGAGCGCACCGGGCGCGACGAAGTGAGCGCGGCCAATGTTGCCATGACGGCTAAGCCCGTCTACTTCGACCGCTACTCCTTTAATCTGGCTGGCGCGGTGAGCTTCGTGTGGTGGACGGACATGGATGGGCGGCTGGCGGCCGTTTACGTCCCGTCGCAAAAGTTTCTGGCCCTGCGCGAAGAGTACGCGGCATTCTCTGCGCCGCTGCTGGGCGCGCTGGCGAACGTGAAAGGCATCGTGCCGGATTACAGCGCGCCCGCCACGGCTCCCTTCACGGCCGAAGATGTCAGCGTAGAGGCCAAGGGCTTCAAGCTGGCTGCAACGCTGCTTCTGCCTAAGACTGGCAAGCGTCCCTTTCCGGCAGTCGTGATGAGCACAGGGTCAGGACAGCAGGAGCGCGACAGCAACATCGCGGGCCTCAAGGGCTACAGGCCCTTTAGAGAGATTGCGGAGTACCTTGCGTCGCGCGGCATAGCCGTGCTTCGCGCAGACGACCGTGGCGTGGGCAGCTCCGGCGGGCTCAATACGCTTGACGCGGTCACGACCTTCGACTTCGCGGATGACGTGCGCGCTCAAATAGCCTACCTGCGAGCACGCTCCGACATAGACCCTGCGCGCATAGTCGTCATAGGCCACAGCGAAGGCGGAATTATAGCGCCGCTTGTAGCCGCTTCCGACCCAAAGCTCGCGGGCATAATCCTCATGGCCGGAACCGGCAAGCCGGGCGAAGAGGTGCTGCGCTTTCAACTGAACTACGCGGCCGAGAACAATCCCAAATTGACGGAAGCAGAGAAAGCGAAAAAGCGCGCCGAGAGCGAAGGCTTTATTCGCGCGATTAAGGAGAACGGGGACGTTTCAAAATACCCTGCGTTGCTGCGCGGGCTGAGCAGCCCCTGGGGCAGAGCCTTTCTCGCCTACGACCCTCTGACGACTATAAGAAAGGTGCGCCAGCCCATACTCATCTTGCAGGGCGCGCTTGACCGTCAGGTGACGGCCGAGCAGGCGCGCATGCTTGAGGAGGCCGCGCGTCGAGGCGGGAACCGCGACGTGACCATGCGCGTCTTCCCAAACCTTAACCACCTGTTCCTGCCAGCCAAGAGCGGAGCGGAAACCGAATACACCAACCTTGAGACTTATAGCCTCGGTGACGACGTGCTCCGCGCGATTGCCGACTGGCTTCAGGTCAAGCTCAAGGTCGGAAAGTAATAAGCAATTAACAAGGATAGACAGGATGAACAGGATAAGAAAGAAAAGATTGCTTCTTCTTCATCCTGTCTATCCTGTCTATCCCTGTTAATTTTCTGCTTCCTAAACCTTGACACCCGCTCGCGCCTTGGTGGAGGATTGCGAGACCGTCGAGGAACCCTGCACCATCCATCATTTTTCCAGTTCCTCCGGCCTGAAGGGAGCCGCTCTAGCTCTCGCGCTCAAACCGAATCGCCTAACCCGGAGGTCAAGTTATGCACCGAACGCTACTCTTCCTACGGCGCACGCTTCTGCTGCTGACAACTCTCTCACTCTTAACCCTGACGGCCTTCGCGCAGAGCGAGCAGGAAAAACGCTCTGCCGCGGAGAAGCTGGTGGCGGAGGCCAAGCAGACCGCCAACGAAGGCACTATGGAAGCCTACAACCAGTCTATAAAGAAGTTCGAGCAGGCGCTCTCAATCTACAAAGAGATGGGCGACCGTAAATTCGAGGCGAAGACTCTGACCAACATAGGCATCGTCTACATGTGGGCTAACGAGAGACAGAGCGCGCTCGATTATCTAACGCGCGCCCTGCCGCTCGCGCGCGAAGTCTCGGACGTGAGAACGGAAGCCCTGGTGCTCTCCATGACGGGCGAGGTCTATTACGCGCTCGGCGACATGAGCAAGGCCATCAGCTACCAGGAGCAGGCACTGCCGAAAGCGAGAGAGGCCAAAGACCGCAACCTTGAAGCCGGTATTATGAATGACCTTGCCAACGCGCAGGACATTCTTGGCGATAAGCAGAAGGCATTGGACGCGTACCTCGTGGCGCAGACGATTGCGCGCGAGACTGGCAACCGCGACGGCGAAGCGACCACGCTCAACAACATAGGCATGGTCTATCACAGCATGGGCGATTCGCAGAAGGCTCTTGACTATTACATGAAATCTCTGGTCATCAGGCAGGAGATTAAGGACAGAAACGGCGAGGCCGCCGCGCTCAACAACATAGGAAACCTCTACAACATTCTCGGCGAAGGCCAGAAAGCGCTCGAATATCTGAAGCAGGCGCTGGCGCTCATGAAAGCGCTCGGCGACAGGAGCGGCGTGGCTACGGTTCTTGGCAACG
>DATELK010000109.1:0-23941 GCA_035276685.1 Pyrinomonadaceae bacterium
TGCACCTCTCTATACACTTGTCGTACTGCTTGTTGGCGTTCTCCTTGCACTTGTCGCGCACGGCTTCCGGCAGCTCGTCGCACTTCCCGTGCTTCTTGTCGCGCTGCTCGCGGCAGTCCGAGGCGCAGTCGGCGGGCGTCAGCGCCTGAGCGCGGCGCGCAGCCACTATACTCATGGCAGAGACCAGCAGGGCAATCGTAACGGCTGCTAACAATAAATAGCGGCGCGGGGTTCTTAAAGCTCTCATCATTCACCTCTCAAACTCTGTCTATCAAAGGTCAGGCAATTTTCGCGGCCCCGATTATCTTTCCTTAACACCCCCCAGTCAAACTTTTTGAGTCATGAAACGCCAAATAAAGGAAGAAAGTCGCAATAATCACTTGCGCCGGGCCTTGGACTTGCTCAGCATTTTGTCCGGCAGGTCTAGCTCATCATCAATCAAAACGTCCGTGCTGATGCCTGCCGCGCGGGCATATTGCAGGAGAATGGGATAAGGCGGCTCGTTCTTTCCGAGTTCATATTCTGAGATTCTAGAGTAATGAATATAGTCTTCATAGCCCAGCCTTCTAAGCATCTCCGTTTGAGATAGCCCTAAAGACTCTCTAAGTTGAAATAACTTTTCAGCCAGGCGTTCTGGTCGCAGGCGCGGTTTCCTGCCCATCAGGAGTTTCCTCCTGTGGACTTGCTTTTACGCGTAAATACGCGTAGACTGCTGCTCCCTAGAGATTTCGCCGTAAGAATGAACCTTTCATTCAGGACGGCGATGCTCATTCTCTATTGTGGGAGTGAGCCGCGCATTGGCCGTTACCTTTTCAAAGACTAGAACAGAGACATATTAGCAAAAGGTTCTTGCATATCTAAAGCTTGAGGGGAGAAAGGGGCTTGGCGTAGTCGCTCCCCTCTCAGACCGCACAGTTGGTTAGATGAGGTGCTGGCTGTGCGGTCAGGGGCAGGGTCGCCGTGACGTTTGGGAGAACGGTCGCGGCGACCTTGCTCTTTCGGAAACAGGACAGTACCGCCTGCGGTAGTGGGCGGGTCTAACATCCATCATGACTCTAGCTTATCTAATACCCGCCCGCTACCGCAGGCGGTACTGTCCTACTCTTTTTCTGTTTCATGCTTGAAACAATGGCCCGGACGCGGTATAATGCGTTTCGTCTTAAGTGGCGGATTAAGTGGTTCACGGAAGGGTTTCAAGCGAGTCATGCCAGAGAGCAAGGAAACAGTTATTAAGGATGAAGAGGTGCGCGCGGTGGCGGGCGAGGCCACGCCGGAGGATGCGGAGGCAGAGCCTTCTTTGCGCCCGCGACGCCTCGCCGAGTACATAGGCCAGGCTAGGGTCACGAACAATCTCAAAATCTTTTTGAAGGCCGCGCGTGGGCGTCGCGAAGCGCTCGACCACGTCCTTTTTTCAGGCCCGCCGGGTCTGGGGAAGACAACGCTTGCCAACATCATAGCGGCCGAGATGCAGGCGGAATTAAAGTGCGTCGGAGCGCCTTCGATTGAGCGCGGCGGAGACCTCGCGGCCATCCTGACGAATCTTCAGGAGGGCGACGTGCTCTTCATTGACGAGATTCATCGCCTCAAGCCGCAGATTGAGGAAGTCCTGTACCCGGCGATGGAGGACTATCACCTCGACATCATGATAGGACAGGGCACGGCCGCTCGCTCCATCAAGTTAGAGCTGCCGAAGTTCACTCTGGTAGGCGCTACTACGAGAGCAGGTCTCATCACAGCTCCCTTGCGAGGCCGCTTCGGGATAGTTCATCACCTGGACTTCTACACGCAGCAGGAGCTTGAAATCATAGTGCATCGCTCGGCCGAGATTCTGAACGTGGAGATTGAAGCGACGGGCGCAAGCGAGATAGCCAGACGCGCACGCGGCACCCCGCGCATAGCCAACCGTCTGCTCAGGCGTGTACGCGATTACGCAGAAGTCCTGAGCGACGGGCGCATCACGCAAGCTATAGCAAAGCGCGCTCTGGACGAGATGGAAGTAGACCGTTACGGGCTGGACGAGATTGACCGCAAGCTGCTGAGCATCATCATAGAGAAGTTCGACGGAGGCCCCGTGGGTGTGGGCACCATCTCCGCCAGCTTGAGCGAAGAGCGCGAGTCAATCGAAGAGATAATAGAGCCTTACCTTATTCAGATAGGCTTTCTCAACCGCACGCCTCGCGGTCGAGTCGTGACGCGCGCAGCCTACAAGCACATGGGCATCGCGCGCCCGAAGCCTGAGCAGGGCGTGCTCGCAAGCTAGAGAGAGAGTCACAAGGGTTTCGGTCGGCAATTTTGACTGGCCGAAAAGAACCGGGGCGGTCAAGTGGTGGAAGCGGATCGGGAGCCGTTTCTACCCTTGCCAGCCCCGGTGTTTATTTGGTAGTGGCTCAGTTTGAAGAAGAAGAGAATTAACAGGGATGGACAGGATGAACAGGATAAAGAAGAAATAGTTTCTCTTTTATCCTGCTTATCCTGTCCATCCTGTTTGAATCTTCCCAAACTGAACCATTACTGTTTATTTTATTAGAGGCCTGACGGTCAGAAGCTTTTCAGCTCTTGCTTCCCGCCCTGATGGCTTCGAGCATCTCGCCGACGGCCGCTTCCAGCCCCTTGAAGATTGCGCGCGAGATGATGTGGTGGCCTATGTTGAATTCCGTAATCTCTTCTATGGCCGCGACCGCTCCGACGTTGCGGCGCGTGAGGCCGTGACCGGCGGCGACCTTCAGGCCGTACTGAGAGGCTAGCGTGGCAGCTTCCCTTAAGCGTCGAAGCTCCTGCGCGGCTCTCAAAGCGCCTTCGGTGTGGAAGGCACGCGCGCCCAAGGTAGCGTCCGAGTACTCCGAAGTGCAAAGCTCCACCTGCTGAGCCGCGACTTCGTGAGCGGCCTCTATCTGGTGCGGCTCCGGGTCTATGAAGAGGCTGGCCGTGATGCCTCCCTGCCGTAGCCGGCTGATGGCGGCGCGCACCATGGAGAGATTCGCGCGCACGTCCATGCCGCCCTCCGTAGTCACTTCGTCCGGCGTCTCAGGCACCAGCGTCACCGCGTCCGGCTTAACTTCGAGCGCGATTTTCATCATCTCTTCCGTGGCAGCCATCTCTACGTTGAGGTAGGTGGTGACGACGCCTCGAAGTTGATGAAGGTCTGCGTCCTGTATGTGCCTGCGGTCAGACCTGAGGTGCACGGTGATGCCCTCCGCGCCCGCCTGCTCGCAGGCGACGGCAGCGGCTATCACGCTCGGCTCGGGCGCACGCCTAGCCTCTCGAACCGTAGCCACGTGGTCTATGTTAACGTTGAGCCGCGCTGTCATCATCCGCTCACTTCAAAGCCATCTCGGAAGCCCGCTCTTCCTTGCCGGAATCTATGGCTTCCTGTGCGCGCCTGATGGCTTCACCGTAGACGCCTCGCTTGGCCGCGCGGCGTATGTCGCGCACTTCGTTGAACATGCGAAGGCTGTCGCGCGCCACGCTTATCTTGCTGCCCTCGTTGTGATCCCAGCGCACTGGAATCTCTTCCAATCTTAGGCCCGCGAGCTGCGCCACGTAGAGCAGCTCAACGTCGAAGCCGAAGCGGTCTATGCGAGCGGCTTCGACTATCGAGCGGCAGGCGCTCATGCGAAAAGCCTTGAAGCCGCACTGCGTATCCCAGAAGGGCATGCCCGTCGCGAGTCGCACAATGAGGTTAAAGACTTTCCCTCCCTGCTCGCGCCGCCACGGCTGGTGCACACCTATCAGGCTGCGGTCGAGAGCGCGGGAGCCGAAGGTCACGTCGCGCTCGCCCTGCTCTATCGGGCGGACAAGCTTCGGAGTCTCAGTGATAGGCGTAGAGAGGTCTGCGTCGGAGAAGAGAGCTATGGGAGCCTCTGCCGCCAGTAGCCCCGTGCGAACCGCGTAGCCTTTGCCGCGATTCGGCTCGTACCTGATGCAGCGCGCCGCGACCTGCCCGCGATGTGCGAAGCTCTGCTCCGCGACCTCCGAAGTGTGGTCGCTTGAGCCGTCGTCCACCACTATCAATTCGCCGTCGGGGACGTGCTCGTTCAGGTAATCAAGGATTGTGTGTAGGGTTGCGCCGATTCGCGCCGCCTCGTTGAAAGCCGGAACGATTATGGAGAGAGAAGGAGCCATCTTTAGTTAGTGAGTAGTAAATGACAGACGATGAGTAGAAAGGAACCGGCTCGTCCATTCGCCATTTACCATTTACTATTCACCTCTGTTATATTTGGGATTGCGCCCCTCTGCTCTCCACGGCAGAAAGCACGGGACGCCCGTAGGGTTTCGGAGCATACCATGAGCAAGCAGTTTCTCATAGTCGCAGCAGCTATCTTCATCACGGCCACACTACTGGGCGGCGCGCTCGGCACAAACGCGCGCCACTTCAACGCCCCGGCCAAGGGCGCAGCCTCCACGGCAGAGCAGATTGAAGGCGATTACCAGGAGGCCATAGGCGTAGTGGGCCAGAACTATGCCGGGGAGGTTGACTACGAAAAAGCCACGCAGGCTTCCATACAGGGCATGCTCTCGACTCTTGACCCGCACTCGATGTATTTCACGCGCAACGAATTTAAGAAGCTCAAGGAAGACCAGGACTCGCGCTTCTACGGCATAGGCGTCACCATCCTTCAGCACCGCGACGGAGTTTACGTGCAGTCGGCCGTCAAAGGCACACCGGCCGAGCGAGCGGGCCTGCGCTACGGCGACCGCATCCTTGAGGTGGACGGCAAGGACGCTCGCGAGTGGACTAGCGAGCAGGTATCGAAGAACGTGCGCGGCGACCGTGGCGAGCCGGTTCGCATCAAGGTCGAGCGCGCAGGCTCAAGCGAGCCCCTGACCTTCACCATAGTGCGCGACGCCGTTCCGCTCCCCTCCATCGGCAACACTTTTATGATACGCCCCGGCGTCGGCTACATAGGCCTGACGCGGGGCTTCCAGCACACCACCGGCGAAGAGCTTAACAACTCAATCAGGAATTTGAAGGGGCAGGGCATGCGCCAGCTTGTGCTTGACCTCAGGAACAATCCCGGCGGGCTGCTGGATCAGGCCATCGACGTGGCGAGCGAGTTTCTGCCGCGCGGGCAGGTCGTAGTCTCCGTGCGCGGGCGCGAGTACGAGCAGCCGATTAAGTATAACTCTAAGGGCACAGACCCGGAGGAGTTTCCCATCGTCGTGCTGATTAACCGCAACTCCGCTTCTGCTTCCGAGATAGTAGCGGGCGCGATTCAGGATCATGGGCGCGGGCTGGTGGTGGGCGAGACTAGCTTCGGCAAGGCGCTCGTGCAGCGCGTCTATCAATTGCCTCTGGGCGCAGGGCTGACCTTGACCACGGCCAAGTACTACACGCCCTACGGCCGCTCCATACAGCGCAGCTACTCAAGCGGCTCGCTCTATGATTACTACACGCGGCACGGCGCGGACGATGATGACAACAATGCTAACGCGAATGCTCAGGCCGTGCCTTCGCCAAACGCTCAGCCTACGCCTCAGCCGACACCGCCCCCCGGGCCTGCGGTCAAGACTGCCGGCGGGCGCATCTTCTACGGCGGCGGCGGCATCACGCCCGACGTTGAAGTCAAGCCGCTCAATGCCACGCCGCTTCGCGGGCGCATAGCTGAGGCAGCGTTCCAGTTCACGCGCCAGCTGGTCGCGGGACAAATGCCCGGCCTCGAATCCTACAAGGTAGAGAAGACTGAGTACGGCCACGTCTTACGCTCCACGGACTACCCTGTGACGGACAAGGTGCTCGAAGCCTTCCGCGCCTTCCTTCGCAAAGACCCTACGCTCGGCGTCCAGGCCGCACAGGTCGACGAAGAGCTGGACTTCGTGCGCCTGCGCGTGCGCGACGAGATAATCACAGCCGCCTACTCTACGGACGCGGGCAGCCGCGTGCTGCTCGAAAGCGACCCGCAGGTGCTGCGCGCCATAGAGCTTCTACCCGACGCCAAGCGCCTCGCAGAAAGCATACGCAACGGCGCAACGCTAAGCTAAAAGTTTAGAGACGATTTAAAGCACTTAACACATCCCGACTGTGAGCGGCGGCCTTTGCCTTCCGAATCGCTCGAACGCCTTTTAGAGAGGCTTGAAGAATTGAAACGCCCGGGCGGCGTGACAGAGGACTCTCTGCGCCTGCTGAGGGTGCTCGCTACGATTGAGCGTCGGAGCTTGGTGGACGCGCACTTGCTCATACGCTTTCACGAGAGCCTGCTTTTCATGCGCGCCTACCCGCAGGGCGCGCGTCACCTGCGAGCGACAAACCGGCTGCTCTCTTCCTTCAAACAACGTGTAGACCGGCTTCGTGATTCCGGCGCGGACATGACGCCCTTCACAGAGCCGGACGTGTCGGGCATTGTCGGCACTGCGTTCTCTGCGCTTTTCAGCTACGAGGTCGTGCGAGAGATTGCGCGTCTCTTCCCTTCCGAGACCTCTATTGACTGGGAGGGCTACGAGGAGTTCGAGCGCTTCGCGATGGTCGCCAGAAGGTTTCTGCCGCTCGTGGAAGAGAACGCTTACGTCGAGCCGCGCTTTCCCTTTCCGGAATGGCTGAGGGCGGCGCGTCCCCGTGGCGAAAGAGAATTGGCGTGGCTCTTAAAGCGCTTTGAGCAGATGGACGCGCGCGACGAGGAGAAGTCCTCGCTCTTTAGCTCGCTGAAGCTCTGGCTGCATTGGGAGTTTCGCCGGAGCACCCGCTCGCGCACGTTGATGAAGACGAACGTGCGAAAGATTTTCTATCACGACTCAGCCTTAATAGAGCGCCGCGACGTTTCGCTTGAGCGAGAGCTTGAGTCAGCGCCTCTGCCGGTCAGTAAACTGAAGCGCAGCGAGGGGCAGAGGTTGCTGGACATGGGGCGCGCGACGATGGCGGCGCGTTACAGGGAGCTTCATGGATTTACTTTCGGAGACGCGGGAAGCTTCGTGCGCGCCGAGGCCGGGCGCGGCGTGGAGTTTCTGGTCTGGGGCGTCGGGCCGGAGCATCGACTGCCGACTCTGGGCTATCACGCGGCGCTTATTTTGAAGAACGGCGTGCCGCACGGCTATGCCGAAGCGCTCTCGCTCTTCGAGCGCTCTGAAGTTGGCCTCAACCTCTTCTACACGTTCCGCGAGGGCGAGTCCGCGTGGATATACGCGCGGCTGCTCAGGCTCTTCAGACAGCTTCTGGGTGTGACGGCCTTCTCCATAGACCCTTACCAGCTTGGCTTTCACAACGAAGAAGGGATAGCGTCGGGCGCTTTCTGGTTCTATCGCAAGCTTGGCTTTCGTCCCGTAGAGCCTGAGCTTTTAAAGCTCGTGCTGGCGGAAGAAGGACGCATCAAGCGGCGCGAAGGTTATCGCACGCCCAGCGTGACTCTGCGAAGACTGGCGAGCGGCCACGTGCTTTACGACCACGGGCGCGAACGTAGTGATGAGCGCGTGTGGGACGGCTTTCACATACGCAACCTTGGCTTGGCCGTTCAGCGACGGATGGGCGAGCGCTTCAAGGGCGACGCTTCACTGATGCGCCGTGCATGTATCAGAGAGGTCTCACACGCGCTCAATCTTCGCCCGGAAAGTCTTAACGAAGATGAAGAGCGCGCCTTTAGCAACTGGTCGCTCATCCTCTCGCTCATCCCCGGACTTTCCGGCTGGAGCGATGACGAAAGGGATGCTCTTGTTGAGATAGTGAGGGCCAAAGCCGGGCGGCAGGAGACGCGCTATCTCAGCCTCCTGCGGAAGCATCAAAGGCTGCGCGACGCCGTCCTGCGGCTCGGGGCGAGAGCAAATGCTTGATGACGGCAATTATCTTTTCCCTTTCTCTTTTTTGTGAGATGCTTGGGGCCAAGGCTTTTGGAAGGAGAGACGCTGTATGCTGCTGATTAAGCTTAGAAGCTCAGGGCTTCTTGTTGTTGCTTCTCTTCTGCTGTTGCTGGCGGCTGATGGTATACAGGCACAATCGGGCAGGCGCGCTCCGAAGCCTGTGAGCCCGTCCGTGCCAGCGCCCACGCCGCAGCCTGAGCCCGCGAAGACCAAAGCACCCACAGAGCCTCAAATCTCGCTGCTCATCCTGAGCGACATCTCGCAGAACATAAATTTTGCAATCGCCTCGCCCGAGCGCATCACCCGTTGGGTCGGCAAGCGCCTGAGAGACGCTTCCGCTCTCTCCGTGAATGAAGGCGACAGCAGTTCGCGCAAAGATGCCATCAACCGCGCCAAAGCCCTGAAGGAAGGCTTCGTCGTTTTCCTACAGATTGACCAGATGGGCTATTACACCACCACTCCCGGCTCCGCTCGCCCGAGCTACGACGACATGAGAATCAACTATTATCTCTACGCGCCCGTGACGGGAAAGGCGCAGTCTTCGGGCGTTGTCTACATGAAGGACAGCAGGGGCATCATAGGCGGCATAGGTCGCGGGCAGGGCCTGCCAGTCTGTTATCCTGGCATAAGCCGCGACGACTACATATTGATTCAAGCCAGCCTCGAAGTCGCCAGCCGCATCATGAACGCGCTCAACGTCACGGCCTCCGCGCCCTGTTCTTAAGCGGGACTCAAACAGGGATAGACAGGATGAACAGGATAAAGAAGCAAGCTCTTCTCTTTTATCCTGTACATCCTGTCCATCCCTGTTAATTTCTTTCAGTCAATGACGCGCGCGATGACGCATTTCAGGTAGTAGGTCTCGGGCATGCCGAAGAGTATGGGATGGTCGCTCGACTGCGCCCGCTTTTCTATTAGCTGTAGTCGGCGGCGCGCGTCCACGGCGGCCGCAGCGACAATCTCAAGAAACATCTCTTCCGACATGTGATAAGAGCAGGTGCAGGTGACGAGGACGCCTCCCGGCTCCAGCATCTTCACGGCGCGCAGGTTTATCTCCTTGTAGCCGCGAGAGGCCGCGCGCACGCTCCCGCGATTCTTGGCAAAGGCCGGAGGGTCTAGCACGATTGTCCCGAAGCGGTGTCCTTCCTGTTCCATCTCTCGCAGGGCGTCGAAGACGTTGGCCTCGCTGAAAGTAACATTTGTCATACCGTTCAATTCTGCATTCCGGCGCGCGGCCTGTACGGCGTCGGCAGAGATATCGAGCCCCAGCACGCTCTCGCACTTTTGAGCAAGATGAAGCGCGAAAGCGCCGTTGAAGGTGAAGCAATCCAGCGCGTGCCCCCATGCGTGTGAGCGCGCGGCGAGGCGATTCTCGCGCTGGTCAAGGAACGAGCCTGTCTTTTGTCCGCCCAGCGGCTGCACCAGGAAGCGTATGCCGTGCTGTATTATCTCAAGCTCGCCGGGCTCGTCGCCGTAAACGGTGCCGACGCGCATCTCCAGCCCTTCAAGCTGTCGCACGCGCACGTCGTTGCGCTCCACTACGGCGCGCGGGTTTAGCTCTTCTACCAGCAGCTCTACCAGCATCGCCTTGACGCTTTCAGTCCCCTGCGAAAGAGTCTGCAAGACCAGCACGTCGCCGTAAGCATCCACTATGAGCGAGGGCAGCAGGTCGCCTTCGGAGTAGATGAGTCGGCAGGCGTTCGTCTCCGGCGTCAACTCTGCGCGACGCCTGCCTATGGCCTCTCTTAATCGCCTGCGCCACCACTCACGATTAATCTCTTCATCTTCGGTCGTCAGAAGACGCAACGAGATTTCAGAGCGGTCACTGTAAAGCGCCCGGCCCACGAAGCGCCCGCGCTCATCTAGCACCCTCACGACCGAGCCGCCCGCAGCCTCTCGTGTATCGGCCACGTCCGATTTGTAAATCCACAGGTGGCCCGAGCGCACTCGCGCCGCCCCTCGTTTTGTGACGATGATTTCCTGCATCGCGTAAAGCCCTGGAATCTACGGCTGGCCCTGAATTTAACATAAAGCTCGCGTCATCACTTCGGGCAGCCGGTTGTGATTCCCTGTAATTTTCTTTCTCTCTTTGTGCCTTTCGGAGAGAAAGCTTGAAAACGGCTGGTGCGGAGAGTAAGCTTGCTTGTAAGATTTTCCGAACAGTTCTTTGCACGACTTAAAATTATTTATAAGGAGGATTATCCATGCCTGAAGTTGGCGACATGGCCCCGGACTTCGAGTTGAAGAGCCATCTTGCGAAAGACAAGAAGGTTAAGCTCTCGGATTTTCGCGGCCAGAAGAACGTGGTTCTGGCGTTTTACCCTCTGGCGTGGACGCCTGTCTGAACGGCGCAGATGCCGGCCTACGAAGCAGACCTTGAGCGCTTCGAAGGCTATGATGCCCAGGTTCTGGGCATATCTGTTGACAGCGTCCCGTGCAACGTGGCCTGGGCCAAAAGCCTCGGCAATCTTTCTTACGACCTGTTGAGCGACTTCGAGCCGAAGGGCGAAGTGGCACGCGCATTCGGAGCGTATCGCACGGCCGACGGCATTTCAGAACGCGCGCTCTTCATCGTAGACAAGGATGGCAAGATTGCCTACAAGGACATACACAACATAGGCGATCAGCCCGACAACGAAGACCTCTTCGAGGTGCTTCGCAAACTGGAATAGACGATTAGCACGGGGCTTTGAGTACTGTCCCCTCTGCTCGGTCAGCGGGCTGGGCCGCTAGAAACGCTTTTCAGGAAGCCACTTTCTCGCGGCTCAGCCCGGTTTACTTGAATCAAGGGGTTTTCCATTATGGCGATTTCCAGAAAATGCGTGCCCTTCACGCCCTTTGAAGGCGACATGCGACGAGCGACTGTGGCGATTGTCACGGCGGGCGGCGTTCACCTCAAAGAGCAGGA
This sequence comes from Pyrinomonadaceae bacterium, assembly GCA_035276685.1. Classification (GTDB taxonomy): domain Bacteria; phylum Acidobacteriota; class Blastocatellia; order Pyrinomonadales; family Pyrinomonadaceae; genus JACVRN01. The sequence goes on from DATELK010000109.1 coordinate 10,691, forward strand.
GCCCTTTAACATAGCGGACGAGCTCGGCGACTTGGGCTACAGGGTCATCACGCACGAGGCGGACACCTCCGAGCTTATGGTCACGCATCATCACTACGACCACACGGACGCGGACGAAGACATCAACGTGGTCTTTCCGCTGGACGTGCTCAGGGATTTGAAGGCGGACGGCGTGATTGGAGACGTGGCGCGCAAGCACGTCGGCTACATGGGCTACACCATGCAGCTCAAGGCCATGTACGAAGGCACCGCTCCGCAGATAGCCAACGAGATTGACAGGGGCTCGCGCGCCGACGCGGTCATTCTCACGGGCGGCTGACCGAACGTCTGCCACCGCACGGTCGTTGCGGTTCAAAGAGAGATAGAGTTGAAAGGCATCCCGACGGTGCTTATCACTGTGAGCCCGGAAGTCTCTGCGCAGATGCGCCCGCCCAGAGCGCTTTATCCGAAGGGCTTCAAGATTGGCAACAGCCTGGGCCGTCCCGGCATGAGAGACTTGGAGCGAAAGGTTCTGATGGACGCGCTGAATCTCCTGACCGAGAACACCAGGCCGGGACAAGTTGTTACCATAGAATATCCGGAATACGGCGAGCAGTACGAGCCGCCGAAGGTAAGGAGCTGAAAAGCGTCACTGTTGTTATGAAGACAATCGGGGTTGTGACAGGTGGAGGCGATGCGCCGGGTTTGAATGCCGTGCTGAGGGCCGTGGTGAAGACGGCCGTCGGCGAGTACGGCATGAGGGTCATAGGGATTGAGGACAGCTTTGAGGGGCTGTTGGAAGTGATGCACACGCGGGAGCTGTTGCCCAAGGACGTGCGTGGACTCCTGCCGCGCGGAGGCACAATCCTCGGCGCGCGGAATCGCGGCCGCTTCGTAGAGCGCGGCCCGGACGGGCGAAGCCATCTGCCGGAGCATATCTACCGGGAGGCTCTGAGTAATCTTGAGCGGCTCGGGATTGACGGGCTGATTGTGCTGGGCGGCGACGGCACGCTCACCATCGCTGCCGAGTTCGACCGCTACGGCTTTCCCGTCGTGGGCGTGCCGAAGACGATTGACAACGATTTGGCTGCGACGGAGCTGACCTTCGGCTTTATGACGGCGCTCGACATTGCCACGGAAGCGCTAGACCGTCTTCACACGACGGCGGAGTCGCACGACCGCGTGATGATACTGGAAGTCATGGGGCGTCATAGCGGCTGGATTGCGCTGCATTCGGGTGTGGCTGGCGGCGCGGACGTGATACTGATTCCGGAGATTCCCTTCGACATGGAGATGGTGGCCCAGAAGGTCATAGAGCGCGAAAGGAGCGACGCGCAGTTCTGCATCATAGTCGCCTCGGAAGGGGCGAGGCTCGCGGGCGGCGAGGCCATCTATCAGGACACGGGCAGCGTTGACCGCGCGCCGCGCCTAGGCGGCATAGCCAACTTCTGCTGCCAGGAGCTGGAGCGGCTCACGGGCAAAGAGACGCGCTCGGTCGTGCTGGGCCACTTGCAGCGCGGGGGCCGACCCAATGCCTTTGACAGGATGCTTGCGACCAACTTCGGTGCCTGCGCCGTGCGCGCCTTTGTCGCCGGAGAGTACGGCAGGATGGTGGCGCTTCAGGCCGCTGACATAGTGACGGTGCCGCTCTCGGAAGCCATCGCGCAGATTAAGACTGTCCCGCAGGACGGCCAGCTTGTACGCACCGCGCGCGACACCGGCATCTCTTTCGGCTCGCCGGACGAGCACCAGCATCACGCCGGGCGGCACGAGAACGCTACCGCCACTTCTTCACAATAGGCTTCCCTAACCGTTGTGAGCGCATATATAATTTCGGACTGAATTAAAGGCCGGGCGGGGAAAGAGATAAATTGACACAAGAGATAAAAGATAAATTGCAGAAGGAGCTGGATGAGCTTGAGACGGAGCTGCGCGTTCATCTTCCCAAGGAGATAAAACGCGCGCTGGAATTCGGCGACCTCAGAGAGAACGCGGAGTACCGCGCCGCTCTGGATCGCCAGAACGTGGTCAAGGCTCGTATAGCGCAGCTTCGCCAGAGGCTGAGCGAAATCTCTTCTATAGACAAATCGCGTGTGCCGCACGACCGAGTGGCCTACGGCTCGACCGTCTTGCTCTACGACTCGGAGCGCGACGAGGAGGTGACCTACCGCCTCGTGACAGCCGAAGAGAGCAACCCGCAGGAAGGCTTAATCTCGACGACCTCGCCCGTGGGCCGCAGCCTCATGGGCAAGGAAGAGGGGGACGAAGTTCTGGTGCGCACGCCTGCCGGGGCTCGAAACTTCGAGATTAGAAGCCTGAAGACGATTCATGACGAATAACAGGTCAGTACCGCCTGCGGTAGCGGGCGGGTCTAACATTAATCTTGACTCTAGACAAACTAATACCCGCCCGCTACCGCAGGCGGTACTGACCTGTGTTCTTGCTTGTCAGTCGTCACGCATCACTGTATGATGCTCGGTTTGGAAAGGCGGGCGATTTACGCCTGTATAGGTTAGGTTGGGCTTAGAGGAGAGCGATTAGGTGTTTGGGGCGAGTATCGGGCGGGGCGCGCAGCGCATCATCAACACGATGGTGCGCGGGCTGGCCTACGGTCACATCAATCCGAACATACTGACCGTCATCGGCGTAGCTATCAACGTCGGCTGCGGCATGCTCTTCGGCTTCGGCAACTTCTTCTGGGCCGGCGTCATACTGATTGTAGCCAACCTCTTTGACATGCTGGACGGGCAGGTGGCGCGACTCACGGGAAGGGTGACGCGCTTCGGCGGCTTTCTGGATTCCTCTCTGGATCGTCTCTCGGACATGGTGGTCTTCGTCGGGCTGATGATCTTTTACGCGCGCGACACGCAATTTCATTCCACCCTGAACGTCTTTCTGGCCGGTGCCGCGATGATGGGCTCCGTCATGGTCAGCTACACGAGCGCCCGTGCGGAAAGCCTGATTCCGAAATGCGACGTTGGCTTTCTGAGGCGTCCCGAGAGAGTCGTGCTGCTGATTATAGGCGCTCTGACGACTCATCCGTCCTCGCGCAACCCGTTCTTTAACCGCATGCCCGCAGTGCTGTGGGTGCTGGCCGTAGGCTCCTACTGGACTTTCGCTCACCGCATGTACCACACGTGGCGGGAGGTCAACCGGGTCGAGGCAGAGACGGCTGCGGCAGCTTTAGAGGCGGAGAAAGCATCTAAAGCCGGGCCGGAGAAAAGACACCCGGAGCCTGATTTCGCGCGGCAGGGATAAAGCCTGAAGCAATAATTTACAAGGGGAGCCGAGCCTTTGGGGCCGCTTTCGGTTGAAGGCGCAAGAAATGTACGCTCTCTCATTCAAGTGTTCGAGGTAAACCCGATTGATAATCTGCCCTTGTTGCGGACTGAAGTTTGAAGGCGATTTACGCGAAGGCTGCACGGGCTGCGGCGCACGAGCCGTTGGCCCACCGCTTGCGCGCCCCGAGCGCGAGCTTCCGGCCTACGGCCGCGCGGTGCTGGCCACCGTATCCGGCGCGCTCCTTCTACTGACCTTCCTTGCCGCCACCGCTTTCGCGCTCTACGAGCAGGATACTTTTTCGCTGGCCTTCTGGTCTGTGGTCTCGGCATCTGAGACGGCGGCGTGGAGGCTGAAGGCAGTGGTGCTGCCGCTGGCGCTGCTCTCTGTCTGGATGGGAGTTGCGCTCTGCCGCTCCATCAGGCGCGAGCCGCAGAGGTTCATGGGCTCGCGTGCGGCGCACGTGGGGCTTGGCTTCTCTGCTCTGGTGGCTCTGATGATGTTGACTTTCATAGGCGTCACAGTGCCGGAGCGCCTCAGGCAGCGCCAGCGAGGGATTGATGCTGGAATCTACGCCGAAGGCTACACGATTCAGAGGGCGCTTCTGGAATACAGAGCGCGTTACGGGACGTACCCCACGGACATGAAGGACTTGCGCGAGCGATTGCCTGACCCGGACGGCAGGCTCGCCGCCGCTCTTAACGCGGTTGACTCGCGCGGCTACACTCCGCGAGCAGACCTCGCCTCGACTCTGCCGACGAAGGCCAAGACGCGCAGGGGCCGTCCCGCGCAGATTCGTCGCGCGGCGCTGGATTCCACCACGGACGGCGCGACGGCGGACGAGAAGGTCTCCTTTACCAACTACGAGCTGCGGCTTCCGGGCGAGGACAAGCTGCTGAATACGGAAGACGACTGGCTCATGCGCGACGGCGTCATACTGAAGCCTTCGGCCTTCAAGCAGGACGCGGACGAGCAGGAGGCGCGGCCATCCGTCCGCAAAGTGGATTAAGACGCGAGGCGCTTGTGTAGCCCTTCGGCAACTTCCCCCGAACGCCATGTCATTGCTTGACCGCTTCCGGCGAAAGAAAGATGGAAACGATGAAGTGATGCGCCGCGCGCGGCTGCTGCTGACGGGGCGCATCGCGGACGGCATGATTTTCGACACGCAGACGGACGAGTCGGGCGCAGTCTTCATCTTCTACAGCTACAACATCAGCGGCGTGGATTACGAATCATCGCAGACGCTCAACTACGACCAGCGCCGCCGACAGGAAGAATACAAGCCCGGCTCAAGCATCACCGTCCGCTACGACCCGCGCCACCCTACGAATTCCGTTGTAGTTTGAGAGCAGTGATAAGTGACAAGTGACGAGCGACAAGATAAACTCTTCTTGCTCGTCACTTTTCACTTGTCACTATTTTTATGTTTCGCAAAATCCTGATTGCCAACCGGGGCGAGATTGCCGTTCGCATCATTCGCGCCTGCCGTGACCTGGACATCTCTCCCGTCGCCGTCTATTCCGAGACGGACGCGGACGCCCTTCACGTTCGACTCGCGGACGAGGCTTACCTGATAGGCCCTGCGCCTTCCATAGAGAGCTACCTTCGCATAGACAGGATTCTGGATGCCGCGCGCCGCTCAGGCTCAGAAGCCATACATCCCGGCTACGGCTTTCTGGCCGAGAACGCAGGCTTCGCTCGCGCAGTCACGGAAGCGGGGCTAGTCTTCATAGGCCCATCGCCGGAAGCCATGGACTTGATGGGCTCTAAGGTCAACGCGCGCCGCGTGGCCATCGAAGCGGGCGCGCCAGTCGTGCCCGGAACCACGGAGCCGCTCGACTCATACGAAGAGGCGCGTGAAGTCGCTGCCGGTCTTGGCTATCCAGTGATGCTCAAGGCTTCTGCGGGAGGAGGCGGAAAGGGCATGCGCCTTGTTGCTAGCGAGGACGAGCTGCGCTCCGCTCTTGAGACGGCGCAATCGGAGGCCGCAGCCGCTTTCGGCAACTCCGAGGTCTATCTGGAAAAGGCCGTGGAGCGCCCGCGCCACATAGAGATTCAGGTCTTCGCCGACGCTCACGGCAACGTGTTGCACCTGGGCGAGCGCGAGTGCTCCATTCAGCGCCGCCATCAGAAGGTGATAGAAGAATGCCCTTCCCCGATTGGCGACACGAGTTTGCGCGAGCGCATGGGAGAGGCCGCCGTTAACATCACACGCCGCGCAGACTACCTGGGCGCAGGCACTGTGGAGTTTCTGGTCTCGGACGTGACGCGCGACTTCTACTTTCTTGAGATGAACACGCGCCTTCAGGTGGAGCACCCCGTCACAGAGCTTGTCACCGGCTTTGACCTCGTGCGCGAGCAGATAAGAGTCGCGGAAGGAGAGCCGCTCTCTTTCTCGCAAAGCGATGTTCGCTGGCAGGGCCACGCCATAGAGTGCCGCGTCTACGCCGAAGACCCCGAGAACAACTTTCTTCCCTCGCCCGGCCGCATCAACTTTCTGAGCGTCCCGGCAGGCCCAGGCATACGCGACGACGGCGGAGTCACAGAGGGCACGGAAGTCTCCATCTACTACGACCCCATGATTTCAAAGCTCGCCGCGTGGGGGCGTGACCGCAGGGAAGCGATTGACCGTTTGAGGCGGGCGCTCGACGAGTACAACGTTGACGGCATCAAGACGACCCTGCCCTTCTTCCGCGCCATAGTGCGCGACGAAGAGTTCATAGAGGGACGCCTAGACACAGGCTTTATCCCGCGCTTTAACGAGCGGCAGGCGCTAGCGACGGAACAGCAGGAAGAGACGAGCAAGGAAGCCCTGGAGGAGCGCGACGCGGCTCTCATCGCGGCCGCGCTCGATTACGCGCGAAGACAGAAACAGTCTGAAGCTAATCACGCGCCCGCTACCACGGAGCAGCAGAGCCGCTGGCGCATGGCTGGCCGCGCCGCTCTCTTTAACTCAAGAACGTAGGAGAACGCAGATCAGTACCGCCTGCGGTAGCGGGCGGGTCTCAAGTATTAATCTTGACTCTAGCTTAAGTAAAACCCGCCCGCTATCGCAGGCGGTACTGACCTGTTTTAAGCATGAAACTTCTTGCAGACATAGATGGCGAAAAGCTGGACGTTCGCGTCAGGCGCGAGGCGGGGCGGGTCTTCGCCGAGATTGACGGTCGCGCCGTGGAGATGGAGGTCAGAGAAGGCGCGGACGGCAGCTATCTTTTAATCAGGGACGGCCGCGTCTACGTAGCGCACGTTAGTCCGAGCGCGGCGCAGCCTGAGAGACAGGAGGTGCGCGTGCGAGGCCGCGTTTACTCAGTCGCGCTCTCCGACCCTAAGCGGCTTCGCGCCTCTGCAAGCTCTGCGGCGCACGCGGACGGCTCGGCGCAGATTGTCGCGCAGATGCCCGGCAAGGTCGTGCGCGTTCAAGTCGAAGCCGGCGCACAGGTCGAAGCGGGCGACCCTATCCTCGTGGTCGAAGCCATGAAGATGCAGAACGAGATGAAGTCGCCAAAGGCTGGAACCGTCGCCTCCATCAACACGAAGGCGGGCGCAACCGTCAACGCCGGAGATGTCCTTGCCGTCATCGAATAGACGCTTCATGAAAGAGCAGCAATCCGTTTTATGACCGAAGCCTTCAACAACACAGCCGACTCTAATCACGAAGACCTGCGCGTCTTGCTCTGGGACATTGACGGGACGCTCATGCGCTCTTCTCGCAGGGATGCTTACAAGGATTACACTGTGCCTGTGCTGGAGAATGTTTTCGGCACGGCCGGACGGCTCAGAGAGATGACTGTCTCCGGCATGACGGACTTGCAGATTGTCGTGGAGGCTTTGCGCGAAGAGGGCTTCACGCCGGAACAGGTGCGAGAGCGCGTAGAGGATTTACGCACTCACTACATGAGGGAGATGGAGCGCGCGACGAGCGGGGGTGCGCAGGGCTTTCATCTTCTGCCCGGCGTGCGAGAGGCTCTGGAAGCGACAGACAGGCATCCACGCTACCTGAACTCGCTTCTCACAGGCAACATAGAACCAGCAGCGCACCTGAAGATGCGCGTCGTGGGGCTCTCTGAGTTCTTTCAACTGCCGGGCGCGTTCGGCGACGACTCCCATGACCGCAGAGACCTTCCGGCGCTCGCCGTCGAGCGCATCAATCGTCATCTGGGACTTAATCTTTCGCCGCGACAGTTCATAGTCATAGGCGACACGCCCAACGACATCCTCTGTGCGCGTCACGGGCAGATGTCTGCGGTGGCCGTTGGCACGGGCCGCATGTACTCACACGAAGACCTGCTGGCGCACCTACCCGAAGCCTTCCTCCCAGACCTCTCCGATACAGAACTGGTCTTGAAGACCTTCGATAGCTTGTAAAAAATTAACAGGAATGGACAGGATAGACAGGATAAAGAATAAATGCTTTCCTTTTTTATCCTGTTCATTCTGTCCATCCCTGTTAAATTATCTTTCTCCCTTTCTTCTTCGCGGGGAGCGGAGGCGTTTGAGGCGCAGGGTCTCGTCCGTGGTCAGAAGACGCACGGCGTCCATGACGGGCACCAGTCGCTGGCCCCATCGTAGTGCGCGGCTCACAAACTGCGCGTCAATCTTGTCTCCGAGCGAGGCAAGGCTTTCGACCGCCGTTTCTTCGGCGGAGTAGACCTCGCAAACTTCGTCAACGACCGCGCCTATGAAGCGCTCGCCCAGGCGTACGGCGAGGATGTGTCGCGGCCTTTGAGCATTGCTTAGCTCCGCGCGCAGCCTTAGGTCTACCACTGGCAGCATGACGCCGCGCACGTCAACCAGCCCTATGAGAAAGCGCGCTGCGCGAGGCATCCTGACAGGCTCGGAGTAGGGCAGGACTTCCGCCACGTCCCGCACGTCGAAAGCGAAATACTCGTCTTCGAGCCGCACCACTACAAACTCGCCCTGCGCCTCCGCCGTCTCTACTTTTTTATCGCTCGCGTTGCTCATAGGCTGCCGAAGCTTCCCGTTCATGTTCGACGAAAGCTCTTCTCTATGTCGCGCGTCGCAAGGCGCAGGACTATGGGACGCCCGTGCGGGCAGGTCGTGGGGCTTGAGGTCAGAAGAAGGCGGTCAACGAGCCAGCGCATCTTCTCAGGCGCAAGCACCGAGTTGTATTTGATGGCGGCGCTTTGTGCCAGCGCCAGGCTGATGCGCTCCGTCAGGGCCGCGCGTGTCAACGTTCGTTTGTCGGCTTCAATCGAATCCAGAAGCTCTGCCAGGAGCGAGCGCGCCTCGCCCGAAGCGAGGTCTGCCGGAACTGCTCGCACGGCGACGGTGCGCCCCGAAAGTCGCATCAAGCCGAAGCCGTACGTCTCCAAATCTTCGCTCACGGCTTCGAAGGCGGTGGCCTGCGCGGGCGTCAGGTCGAAGGTCTCAGGCATGAGCAGGTTCTGTGATTCCGCCGTGCGCCGCTCCCGCGCGCTGTACTGGTCAAAGAGTATGCGCTCGTGCGCCTTGTGCTGGTCAATCAAGAGAAGCCCTTCGTCGTCCGTCGCTATGATGAAGCTGGCTTCGAGCTGTCCTAGCGGGCGTATGTTTGTGCCGACCGATTCCGCTGGCAGCTCTCGCACAATGCCCGACAGTGACGAAAGATGCGGCAGCTTGCTTTCCACGCTCGCGGCCTGCGTCTTAGGGTTGTCGAAGGGAGTTGACTTTGCGGCGGCTTCCGTCGAGACAGGACGAGTGACCGTAGCCTGCTCGACGCTCTCTTCTCTTACCTCGGCCGCGCCTCTTTCAATGACGCGCTCGCTCGTCTCAAATTCTATGCGGTTCTGAACGACAGGCGACACCAGCTTGAGCGGGCTCACGGCGGCTGCGGGGCGCGGAGAGTCCTGCTCTTCAGTTTTGTAGGAAGAGCTAACGGCCTCTTCGCCTCTATCGTCTGTCGCTCGCGCCTCAACACGAGGGCTCTCTTCAAGCTTTGCAGCGACGCTTGGCCCTGAAGCTGCTGCTTCTTCTTCCGCCTGCTCGCTCGCGCGCGAGTAGCCTGCGCTTGCGAGGGAGCGCCGCACGGCTTCGCGCACAGCGTCCGCCACAGCCGCCGCGCGACGAAAACGCACCTCGGTCTTCGCCGGATGAACGTTCACGTCCACCTCTTCGAGCGGCACTTCCAGAAAGAGCAGCGCCGCCGGATAGACTCCCTGAGGCAGAATCGTGCGATAGCCGTCCGAGAGGGCGCGCGAGATAAGCGTGTCTCGCACGTAACGGCCGTTGATGAAGAGATACTGCGCGTCGCGAGACGTGCGCCGCTCGCGCGGAGCGGAGACAAATCCATGCACGCGCGCCACGCCTTCCAGCCCGCCCGAAACTTCCAGCAGATTTGCTATGAACCTTTCACCGAAAATCTGAAAGGCACGCTCGCGCAAGTCCCTGGCAGGCGCGGCCCGCAAGGTCTCGCGCCCGTTGTTCGTCAGGGTAAAGGCTATCTCAGGGTGGGCCAGCGCGTAGTGTGTGACCAGGTTCGTCAGGTGAAAGCTCTCTGTCGCTTCAGAGCGCAGAAACTTTCTGCGCGCGGGAACGTTGAAGAACAGGTCGCGCACGCTGAACGTTGTCCCCTTAGGGTGCGCCGCGTCCTTCACGTCCCTTATGCGACCGCCTTCTATCATGACGCGCGTCGCCGCCTGCGCGTCTTCCCTCTTCGTCAGAAGCTCCACGCGCGCGACGGAAGCTATGGAAGCCAGAGCCTCGCCGCGAAACCCGAGCGTAGAGATGGCAAAGAGGTCGTCGCTGCTAGTTATCTTGGACGTGGCGTGACGCTCGAAAGCCAGCAGAGCGTCATCCGTCGTCATGCCCTCGCCGTCGTCCGCGACGCGAAGCAAGCGGCGGCCCCCGCCCTCCACGTCAACGCCGATGCGACGCGCGCCAGCGTCAATAGCATTCTCCACCAACTCCTTCACGACCGAAGCGGGCCGCTCCACCACCTCGCCCGCAGCAATCTGGTTAATCAACTGGTCAGAGAGAACGCGAATCTTGGACATAAAAAGCAGGAGTCAGAATTCAGGACTCAGGAGTCAGAATAAAGACAGTCGCTTTTATGCTGACTCCTGAGTCCTGAATTCTGAGTTCTCAAAGATAAACTACCTGATGGTCGTGAGAGGCCAGGTTGATGGCGTCGTAAATCCAGTTGATGCAGTAGCGGCCGTGCCGCGCCAAAAGCGACGTGATGTTGATGTGCCGCTCCTGTAGAGTCTTGTGCGGGTAGAGCTGCGCGGCCGCGCGCTCAAGCTGGCGGTGCGCCGCGCGGTCTCTGTTCATCTGCGCGCGATGAAAGCGCGTGCGGAGTCCCGTCAACTGGTACTCTATCTTTCTTCTTCCCGTCTCAAGCGCGTCCGCAAGGGTCGGGTCAACGCTCTTTAGCTGCTCCTTGAGCTTGTCCAGCTCACGCTCTACCGCCTGCTCGGCTTCGTCAAAGCTCTGCGCGGCCTCCGTCCCAAGATGCTCTTCGACTACGCGAGCCAGCACGCTCTCAAGCCCCGCGAAGAAGTCGCTCAGGCTCAGATTGTAGCGCGAGAGCGTGCGGCCCGTGCGATGCTCCACAATCGTCATGCTGGCGCGCGGCAGGATAGGCGTCTGCGGACGGCCAAGCACCCTGTAAACCTCCGTGGTCTGCGCGAAGTAGGCTATCTCGGCAGCGCCCCCAAGATAGACTACGGTCGGCAGCAGGTAGTCCTGAACCACTGCGCGCAAGGTGACGTTCGGGCTAAAGCGCGCGGGCTCACGACGCGCCATCTCTGCAAGCTCTTCCGAGGAGTATTCCGCGTCCGCTTCTTTGGCGCGATAGGTGCCGCGCTCCGTGCGCGTGACGGAGTGGCGCGAGCCTTCCCCCGTGTGCAGGAAGAGCGGGAAAGAGTCCGCGGTCGCCACCACCTGCGCGTGGTAGCCCGCTTCTACAAGCTCGCGGCTTCGCGCCTCGACGGCACCCGCAATCTCGGAAGCGCGTGCGGCGGCTTCCGAGTAGAGCGGCGCGGCGAGCCTCTTTAACCTCTCGTCCAGCGGGTCGAGAAAGATGAGCCCGTAATCTGTCATGAGGTGCGTCATCATGCGGGCGAAGGCTTCGCCGTAGCCACGGCCGGCAGACCACGAATCAACCAGCATGGCACGCACCTCCGGCGTGAACTCCGTCTCGGGCAGAACTTCAAGGATGCGCTTGACGGTCTCGCTGATTGAATCATCTAGTCGAACGCTTCCGACCGGATGGCCCTCGCGATGCATCTCGGGCGAGACGGATACATCCGCGAGGCGACAGTCACAACCTATGAACTCGGCCGTGGCGACTTCCTCAAAGTCGTGGTCTTCCGTGGCAATCCAGAAGACGGGCACGGCCTTGGTGCCTCTGTCGGTCAGACACTCCGAGAGCTTCACGGCAGAGAGCGCCTTGTAGATGGTGTAGAGCGGGCCCGTGAAGAGCCCCGCCTGCTGGCCCGTCACGACTGCCACGGTGTCCGCTTCCCTGAGCCGCGCGATTGACTCTATGGTCTTCTCGCGTGCGCCCCAGCCTCTATTCAAATCTTCGAGCGCGTCGCAAAGCTCTCTGCGGTCGGTCTTGTGCGCGGCTAAGACTTCCGGCGCGCGTCGCGACACGTCCTGGTGAAAGCCCACGGCCGAAGGATAAAAGCGCAGCAGTTCGGGCTCGCCTCTCAAGTAGTCCAGAAACAGTCGAGTCTGGTGCGGGATATTCTCGAAGGGCAACGGCTCTATGCGAAGCGCCGCCTCTTCGGGTGTGCTGAAACATGCTGGTAATGTGCGACTCATTTCGCTCCTGCTCCGACTCCCTCGTCTCGCTGAGGCTCGCGCCTCCCTTCACCGAAGAGCCCGGACTCCTTGAGAAGCCCCGCAATCTCTTCACGCGCGCCATCGGCAGGCATCGAAAGAGGCGGGCGCACCCATCCTCCCTCAAGCCCGAGCTCTGACATAGCGGCCTTGATGCCGCCTATGCCGTAACGGCTCATCACACCTTTCACAAGCAGGGCAAGCCGTCTTTGCAGGCTCCGCGCACGCTCATAATCTCCCGCGTGAACTGCCCTGTAAAGCTCCACGCAGGCGTGAGGCGCGAAGCAGCCGACGGCAAGGATTGCGCCGGCCGCGCCTATGCTGAGCGCAGCCATCAGCGCAGAGCCGTGCCCCGTCAGCACGGAGAAGCCTTCCGGCACGAGCCGCAGCGTTTCTCCGAGCGCGACCATGTCGCCGGAGCTGTCCTTGATGCCTATGATGTTTTCGTGCCCTGCCAGCTCCGCCACCGTCTCAGGCGCAAGCGTGATGCCCGTCAGCTGCGGTATGTTGTAGAGCACGACGGGCACACGGGAAGCATCCGCCACCTCCCTGTAGAAGCCCTTGAGAGCGGCCTGCGTCATCTCCGCGCGGTAGTAGCCGGGAGTTATCAGCAGCACCGCGCTTGCACCTGCCGAGGCCCAGCGCTTCACCTCTTCGATGGTGAGGCGCGTGCCCTGCTGCCCCGCGCCCACTATGAGCGGGAAGGAGTCCGGAGCGTGAGAGCGCGCCGTCTCTATCACCTGTAGACACTCGCGCTCTGTCAGGTGAACGCGCTCGCCGGTTGAGCCGAGCGCCACGAAGCCGCTAGCGCCTGCGGCCCTCCACTTATCCAGATTCGAGGCGAGGCCGCGCAAGTCAACCTCGCCGCCTTCATCAAACGGAGTCGTAAACGGGATGAGAATACCGCGCAGGCTCTCGGCCAGTGCGCGCGTCGAAGAATTGTGGTGCACGTCTGTTTGATTCTGCTCTTTCAAGATTGCGTCATTATAACGACCGTTCCGAAGCGAGCGCAACGATGGCCTACACGCAGGAGAAATTAACAGGGACGAGAAACAATGCAGAAGGCAGAGTGCAGAATGATGAATTAAAGAAGCTCTTTCTCTTCATTCATCATTGCGGCACTCTGCCTTCTGACTTGCCTTCCCATCCCTGTTTGAATCGACTTGCGGCTTAGGTGGCCTTGGGCTGGCCTTCGCCTGACTTCTTTTC
>DATELK010000110.1:0-3456 GCA_035276685.1 Pyrinomonadaceae bacterium
CGGAAGAAATACGAGAGTTCGCACACGACGCTCAGCTCTCGTGGCCAGAGTTCAAGCGAGACCCCATTGGATTTACTCGCCGTGGCATCACCGCGAGCGGCGTTCTTGTCTGGAAGTTCGTCACGCGCCCGAACGTCGCCATAGCGCTGATTTCAGCCATCCTTGTGATGCTGGTCATAGGCTCAGGCATAGTTCTACTGGAGCGCAGCCAGTCCACCATAGCTACTAAAGTAGTGATGGTGGCCCTGGGCGTAGTCTTCTTAGTGCTGGCTGGAATAATTGCATCGTCTTTGCCGAATCGTTACCGTTCTCTCTCGACGGAAGAGACGACGGAGACGAAGAACATGGCCCTGGCGGGAGTCGCAGCCTTCGCTTTCATACTGTTTCTGGTAGGCGGATTCTACGGGATAGACAGGTATAGAAGGATTAAGCAGGAGCAGATGGCTAAGGCTCAGCAGGAGCAGATGACTGTTGAGATGGTAGACATCCCTCAAGAGGAAGAAGAGCTGGATAAGGGAACTGCCGGAACTAACAAGGGAAGCGGCGGCGGCATCAAGCCTAAGCAGGAGAAGGCTGGCGGCGGTGGCGGCGGCGGTGACGAAGCAGAGACTCGTCAGGCGAGCGCGGGCAAACTGCCCACGGCGAGCCTTGAGCCTCAGATTGTAGTGCCTCGTCCCGAGCCTCCTCCACCCAAACAGGCCCTTTTACCCGTGGAGCCGACCATGCGCGCAGACCCGACGCTGTTTCCGCCCGACACGCGTAACCTGCCTTACGGCATGCCTAATTCCAAGAGCACGGAGTTGTCCAGAGGCTCCGGCAGCGGCGAGGGATATGGTGGAGGCTCCGGCACTGGCGTAGGCCGTGGTGAAGGCGCAGGCTACGGCCCCGGTCGCGGCTATAACACGGGCGGCGGAGACACTAACCTCGGCGGCGGCGGAGCCGGTGGCGGCGGCGGTGGCGGCGATGACCCGAACCGCGTCTACACGACCAAGGACGTGACGAGCAAGGCTAGGATACTGTCCAGGCCTGAGCCTCAGTATACGGAAGAAGCTCGTCGGAATCAGGTCACGGGGACAGTAGTCCTCAGAGCAGTCTTCTCTGCCGGTGGGTCTGTGACGAACATCAAGGCTGTGAAGGGATTGCCTGACGGGTTGACTGAGAAGGCGATAGCTGCTGCGAGGCAGATAAAGTTTGTGCCTGCTCAGAAGGACGGCAGAAACGTCAGCCAGTACATCCAGATTGAGTACAACTTCAATCTCTACTAACGGACTGCGCTGAAAGCATCCCGGCCTATAAGAAAAAGCGGCGTTGAGCTTAAACACTCAACGCCGCTTTCGCTTTTACATCATGTTCAGTTTTAGCCCGCGAGCTTTTCCGCCAGCCGCCGTATGCGGTTGACTCCTTCCTGCAAGCGCTCAAGAGTCGTCGCGTAAGAGATGCGTATGTAGCCGTCCGCCCCGAAGCCCGCGCCGTCCGTCACCACGGTCTGCTCTTCTTTAAGAAGACGCTCGGCGAACTCCGCCGAAGATTTCACTTCACCCTTCAAAAGCCCACGCACTTCCGGGAAAGCATAGAACGCGCCCTCGGGCTCTATGCAGCGAAAGCCCGGAACATCCTGAATCGCTTTAATCATCCAGTTGCGCCGCTTCGTGTATTCCTCAAGCATAATTGAGACAGACTCCTGCGGGCCGTTCAGGGCTTCTATGGCGGCGCGCTGAGCTATCGAGTTGGGGTTGCTGGTAGAGTGGCCCTGCACGTTGAGCATGGCCCGCGTCCATTCGGGCCGCGCAATCGAATAGCCTATGCGCCAGCCCGTCATGGCATAGGTCTTGGAGAAAGAGCCAGCGATGCAGAGACGCGAGCGAAGCTCTTCGGGAAGTCTGGCGGCAGAGTAAACTTCGGCCGGAGGATAGACAAAGCGCAGGTAGCATTCATCAGAGATGGCGTAGAGCCCGCGCTCGTAGACAAGCTGCATGATGCGCTCGAACTCTGCGGGCGGAATCACGCGCCCCGAAGGATTCGATGGCGAGTTCAGTATGATGAGCTTCGTCTTAGGCGTGATGTGGCGGCTCACTTCTTCGGCCGTCAGCACGAAGTCCGACTCTTCCGTCTCTATGAAGACGGGCGTGGCTCGCGCAAATTTGACTATCTCTGGGAACGTGACCCAGTAGGGCTTGGCTATAAGCACTTCGTCGCCGGGATTGACGAGAGAGACTATAGCGTTGAAGAGCGCCTGCTTGCCGCCCGCCGTCGCCATCACCTCTTTGGGACTGAAGGAAACGCCAAACTCTCGCTCGTAAAAGTTTATGATGGCGCTTTGCAGCTCGCGCGTGCCTGCCGTGGGCGTGTACTTGGTCGCGCCCGCCTGCATAGCCTCCGAAGCCGCGCGCTTTATGTTCTCAGGCGTGTCAAAGTCCGGCTCGCCCGGCCCGAGGTCAACTACGTCCAGCCCTTCCGCGCGCATGGCCTCTGCGGCCTGCATCGCTGCCAGGGTTGAAGACGGGTGCATCTGCGCTACGTTTTCAGAGACGGGGAAAGCCTCGTTTGCCTGTTTGGTTGCCATGTATTCAAAAAAGAGAGGAAGGCGGCGCGACGCCGGTCATATTCAAAACTTAACGCTTGCTCGCGCCACTCCTTCGCTAAAGATTTCTATTTTCTTCCGCCTTTACGGGAAGACTTCTTGCCGCCCTTCTTAGAGCCGCCTTTTTTGGAAGAGCCTTTCTTGGAGCCGCCCCACTTCTGAATGGAAAACGCTCTGCCTGCATGCGAGGGAAGCCTATGAACTCAAGGCGTGAGTATAACACGCCGGGGGAGACAACGGAGAGGTCAGAGCCAAGTCTGGAAGCCCTAGCCTCTCTTCAGCTTCTCGGACATGCGCGCTTCGACAGAGGGCGGGACGAGGCCCTCTATGGTCGCGCCGAGTTGATAGACCTCTTTCACGAGGCGAGAGCTGACGTATGAATAAACCTCCGCTGGCATCATGAAGACTGTCTCAATGCGCGGCTCAAGCCTGCGATTCATGAGCGCCATCTGTAGCTCGTACTCGTAATCCGAGATGGCGCGTATGCCGCGCACAATCGCGTCCGCCTCTCTCTGAACCGCATAGTGAACCAGCAGGCCCTGAAAGTCTTCGACCAGCAGGCGGCAGTTTCCCGTGCTGATGGTCTCAATGACCTCAAGCAGCATCTCTCGACGCTCCTCCATGGTAAAGAGGGGCCGCTTATCCGGATTGACCAGTATGGCTATGATTATTTCGTCGAAGAGCTTGCAGCCGCGCTCTATGATGTCCAGGTGGCCGTTCGTCACCGGGTCGAATGAGCCTGGATAGATTGCCCGTCGCATGAGGGGAATAATAAAGGCAAATGTGAAAAGTGGAAAGCAGAAGGAAGGGCTCAGCTCTTAATTTAAGAGCGCTCTCTCTCTAGTCTCTGCGGTGAATGACTTCTAAACTGATTC
>DATELK010000111.1:0-4479 GCA_035276685.1 Pyrinomonadaceae bacterium
CTCCTGAAAAAAGTCTCTGACCTTGAGCGCCTGACGGCACGCCTAAACATGGGACAGGCTGGCCCGCGCGACCTTTGCTCTCTCAACTCTTCGCTCGCGCAGGTTCCGCGAGTACGACAACTGCTCTCCGATTCGGAATCCTCGCTGCTACAGATTCTCTTCGAGAACGCTGACGAGTTGGAGGACGTGCGCGGCCTCATCGCTTCGGCCATGAACGAGGACGCGCCCGCGAAGCTTGGCGACGGTGACGCCGTGCGAGACGGTTACTCCGCGGAGCTGGACGAGCTTCGCGCCGTGAGCCGCAACGCCAAGCAGACCATCGCCACGTTGGAAGCCAGAGAGCGCACGCGCTCCGGCATCAACTCCCTACGCGTGCGCTACAACAACGTCTTCGGTTACTTCATAGAGGTCTCTAAGGCCGCAGCCGCGCGCGTCCCCTCTGATTACGAGCGCAGGCAGACTCTCAGCAACGCCGAAAGATTCACCACGCCTGAGCTTAAAGCGTGGGAGACGCGCGTGCTAGGGGCAGACGACCGCATACGCCAGCTTGAGACGGAGATTTTTTCAGACATCTGCTCGCGGGTTGCGGCCGAGACTCGCCGCATACAGACCACGGCACGCGCTCTCGCCATGCTGGACGCGCTCGCCGCTCTGGCAGAGACGGCCGTAGAGCGTCGTTACACGCGGCCCGTGATGCACGACGCCGATGAGATAGAGATAGTCGCGGGCCGCCATCCCGTCATAGAGTCCATGAGCCACGAGCCGTTCATCCCGAACGACCTCTACATGAACAACTCCACAGACCGCATGCTGGTCATCACGGGGCCGAACATGGGAGGCAAGTCCACTGTGCTGAGGCAGACGGCTATCATCTCCATCCTCGCGCAGATGGGCTCGTTCGTTCCTGCGGAGCGTGCGCGGCTTCCCATACTCGACCGCGTCTGGACTCGCGTCGGAGCAAGCGACGACCTGGCGCGCGGCCGCTCTACCTTCATGGTGGAGATGACTGAGACGGCGGCGATTCTTCACAACGCCAGCCCGCGCTCGCTCGTCCTGCTAGACGAGATAGGCAGGGGCACTGCCACCTTCGACGGCCTCTCCATAGCGTGGGCTGTCGTCGAGCACCTGCACGATTCGCCGGAGCACGCCGCCAAGACCCTCTTCGCCACTCACTACCACGAGCTGACGGAACTGGCCGAGCGATTGCCCGGCGCGCAGAACTATCAAATCATGGCCATGGAGCGAGAGGGCGAGGTCATCTTTCTTCATAAGCTTGAGAAGGGCCGCGCCTCTAAATCCTACGGCATAGAGGTGGCGCGTCTCGCCGGTTTGCCGCCTTCGGTGCTCTCGCGTGCGCGAGAGGTTTTGGAGCGGCTTGAGCGTTACGAGCTTGATGTCTTCGCCGAAGAGGCAAAGCCGGAAGCGGCCGCGCCTCACGAGAAGAATGGTGATGAAGAAACGGGCGCTATTGAGACGGGATTGAAGTCTGCGGCGAGGCGCGCTCGCAGCCGCCGCATCGCCGCGCAGGCGACTCTCTTTGACGCTACAAATCAAGGCTTGCTTGATGAGCTAAGAGAAGTTAATGTAGATGCGCTGTCACCTGATGAAGCGCTCGCTCTTCTTGAGGGCCTGCGTAAGAGGATTATCTGAGACACGGTTTTTCATTATCCTTTCATGCTAGATTCTTTACTATCTCTCCCGCTGGAACAACAGGTAGGACAATTCTTCTACATAGGGCTGCCCGGAACGGAGCTTGACGCCGAGACGCGCTCTCTGGTCGAGCACATTCAGCCCGGCGGCATCATCATCTTCGGCCGCAACGTCGCCTCGCCCGAGCAGCTCAGAAAGCTTTTGGACGATATACGAGGCGTTGTCAAAGTCGAGCCGCTCTTCGGCATAGACCAGGAGGGCGGCCTAGTAGACCGGCTGCGCCGCGTCATGACGCCCATGCCGTCGGCGCGCACCATACGGCAGCACGGCGACCTCGCGGGCGCTCGCGCTTTGGGGCGCATCACGGCCGAGACGCTACGCAGGCTTGGCTTCAACATGAACTTTGCGCCCGTCATGTCCATCATGACGGACGAGCGAGACCTGCTCTCGAACGGCCTCTACTCACGCTCGTTCGGTCGCTCTCCGGGCGAAGTCCTTGGCTACACCATGGTCTATCTTCGCGCGCTTCAGAGCGGAGGCTGCATGGGTTGTCTCAAGCATTTTCCCGGCATTGGCGCGGGCGAGGTGGACTCGCACGAAGAGATGCCGCTCGTGCATCTCTCGCACGACGACCTGATGGCCCAAGACCTTGCGCCTTACGTGGAGCTTTTCCAGCGCGAGGACGACCGCGTGCGCGCAGTCATGGTGAGCCACGGCGGCTTTCCCAAGATAGACATACGCCACGGCGTCGCGGGCGGCCGCATAGAGCCCGCCTCTCTTAATCACAGCATCGTGACCAAGCTCTTGAGAGAAGAGCTTGGCTACGCGCATCTGGTCGTGACGGATGACCTTGAGATGGGAGCTATCGCCAAGCACGCGCCGATTGAGTCAGCCGTGAGGCGCGCATTCGACGCGGGTCAGGACATGCTGCTCATCTGCTCTCGTCCGGAGCTAATCAGGCTCGGCTACGACCGGCTGCTTCAGGCAGCGCGCGAAGGCGAAGTGTCTGCGGAAAGAATACGCGCGTCCCTGAAGAACATAGCCGACTTCAAATCACTGGTGCAGCCGCCTCTTCCCTTCGACTCGGAGAGGCTTCGCGCGCTTTCGGATGAGATAGAAGCACTCAACAGTAAGCTCAACTACACGTACGGAGGCACAATCTGATGCCCGCTCGTTCCATCGTCTCGATTCTTCTGGCTCTGGCGTTGCTCTCGCTCTCCTTCGCGGGCTGTCGCGGCAGGGATTCCAGCACCTTCGTCATAGTGCAGTCGGACAACATCTCTACGCTCGACCCTGTGGGCTCGCCCACGGTGGACGCAGCCTCCGAGCGCGTGCGCGTGCTGATGTTCAACTCGCTCATGCGAAAGAACGAGAAGTTCGAGTACGTCAACGACCTTGCCTCGGAGATGCCGAAAGCCTCGGAAGACAATCTGGCCTTCACCTTCACCTTGCGCGACAACGTGAAGTTTCACGACGGGCGGCCCCTGACCTCTGCCGATGTCAAGTACACTCTGGACACCATGCTCGCTTCCAACTCGGGCAAGGCCGCGAGCTTCTTTGAAGGCTCAGGCGCGGCGAAGCAAGGCTACATCACTGGCGTAGAAGCGCCTGACGCGCGCACCGTCATCATCAAGCTCAGGAAGCACATGCCGCAGCTCTTTCCCAACCTTGTCACGATTGGAATCATTCCGCAGGGCAGCGCCGCACAGCAGGCCACGACTCCTGTCGGCACAGGCCCCTATCGCTTCAAGAGCTTCGACAAGAACCAGCAGGTCTTAGACCTTGAGGCCAACAACGAGTACTGGGAGGGAGCGCCCAACATCAAGCAGCTTCGCGTGCGCGTCATCTCCGACGCCAACGCTCTTCAGGCCGAGCTAAAGAGCGGCCGCGTAGACCTCGTGCCTCTGCCCACCAACCTGACGCCAGACGCGATTCAATCTCTGGGACAGGACGCCAACCTGAAGGTAGAGCAGTTCCCGGGCTCCAACATCGTCTATCTGGGATTCAACTGCCAGAGCGCGCCGCTCGACAAGGCTGCCGTGCGACAGGCCATAGCTTACGGCATCGACCGCGAGCGATTGATAAAAGAGCTACAGCTTGGACAGGCGAAGCTGGCCCACTCCATCCTGCCTGAAGAGTCATGGGCCTACACGCCGGGCCAGACCTATTCTTATGACCCGGCCCGCGCGAAAAAGATTCTGGACGACGCAGGCTTCAAAGACCCTGACGGCGATGGGCCGCAGATGCGCTTTTCCGCTCCGATTGTTTTCAAAATCTCTTCCGGCAGCATAGCCACGCGACAGTACGCGACCGTCATGCAGAACTCGCTTAAAGAGATTGGCCTGCCCGTGGAGATTGAGACGCTTGAGTTCAACTCTCTTCTGGAACAGCTAAGGCGCGGGCAGTTTCAGATGACTACCTCTCGATGGGTAGGCGGCAATCAAGACCCAATGTTCCTCAGAGACCTCTTCGCCTCGACAGAAATCCCCACGCAGGAGCGCGCGGGCCGCAACCGCAGCCGCTACGGCAACCCTGAGCTGGACAAGATGCTGGAAGAGGCCGTCAACACTACGGACAAGCAGAGGGCGACTACGCTTTATAAGCAGGCGCAGGAGATAATCAGCCGAGACCTGCCGATGCTCCCGCTCTGGTATCCGGCCAACATGGTCATAGCGCGCAAGACCGTTGGCAACATCAAGCTGGACGGAAGCGGCGACTGGGGCTTCGTCAGAAGCCTGACCGTAGAAAATAAGTAACTGAATGTCTAAAGCGTTCAGCGAGGACTGAATATCTGTAGCCCCTAAAAGGGGCGTAATAACAGTAGCCCAT
>DATELK010000112.1:0-30504 GCA_035276685.1 Pyrinomonadaceae bacterium
GACCCGCCCGGCTTACGCAGGCGGTACTGACTTTTATTCTGCGGCTCATACTGATAAGTTGGGAGGCTTGACAGAGGGGCGAATGTTGCAGGATTATTGCGCATCCTGAATTTTTGGTTTGCTTCAGCCATCAAAGCGAGTTTTCGTGGCATAATCCCAGGATGCCACCCCTTTCGACCGGAGCAGTCTAGGCTGGAAGGCTGAAGCGGCAACCGGCTGCACAGCCATAGCATCTGATGATTTGGCGTGAAGCTGAAGTTAATAAGGCCCGCTCGGTTTCAAGAGAACCCCCGTTGGAAAATTTAAGAGAGAGAGAAGAAAACGGCTTGGAGGATATGCGCCCGATGAAAAAGTTGGTTCAAATAATTGCCCTCAGCGCTCTCATTGCTACCCTTTGGTTGCCAGCGCTGGCGAGCAACACACTATCGCTTGCTGAGACTTCGGCTGTGGCCCCTCAGGACGAGGAAGCCAAGGCCGCGCTCTATAATGAGTTCCTGAAAAATTACAAGACAGACCCGAAGGCCGCCTACGCAACCGCCAAACAGTATTTGGAGAAGTTTCCTGCCGAGAGCGAGCAGACGGCCTACCTGAAGAAGTGGATTACGGCTTACGAGGCCAAGGAGAAAGAGGCCCGCAAGACTGCCGTCGTGGATATGCTGCGCCAGCAGAAGTACGCCGAGGCTTTCAACGCGGCGAAGGTCATCCTGGGCGAAGAGCCTAATGACATTGCCATGCTCAACAACGCTGTCTTCGCGGCGCTCTATGCCCGCAACGACGCCTACACGGGCGAGGCCATGAACTACGCGCGCAAGTCCATACAGCTTATACAGGGCAGCCAGTCCTTCGATAAGAAGGACGAGACGCTCGGCTGGCTGAACGCGGCGCTAGGCTTCTTCTCGCTGAAGACGAACCCGTCCGAGGCTATAAACTTTTACGTCAAGGCCGCCGGATTTGAGGGCGCGACCAAGAAAGACCCGCAGACCTACGTGCTGCTCGCAGAGGCTTATCGCAACGCCGAGTACACGAAGCTGGCTGCCGATTTCAAGACGCGCTGCTCGACTGGCGAGCAGCAGGCGACGCCCGACTGCAAAGCCCTTTCCGACAGGCTCAACGCGGTGGTTGACCGCATGATTGACGCTTACGCACGCGCCGTCGCGCTCGCCACCGACCCGAAGTACGCGACGCTGAAGACGGACGTGATGAAAGACCTGACGGCCTTCTACAAGTTCCGTCACGAGAACACCGATACGGGCTTGACTGAGCTCATCGCGGGCATCTTGGCGAAGCCTCTGCCGTCGGGCGCAATCACCACGGCGACTCCGCCTCCGGCGACATCGCAGACGACCGGCACGACCAACGCCACCGGAACAACGACCGGAACGACCACTGGTGCGACGACCACCACGACTCCGGCTTCTACGACTAACACGGGCAGCAAGCCTCCAAGACAGCGCTAAGCGCGCTTCTCTCTCCTATCAGGGAGCAGCCTGAGCTATAAAGAGGGCCGCGCCCCGAGAGCTTTGACGGATTACATCAAGCTCTTCGGGCGCGGCCTTCTCGTGCTACAATCCGATGCGTTGTGAAGAGACGCAAAGCAGCCGACCCCGACCTTCAGGAGCTGGAAGAAATCCTCGCTTACGAGTTCGACGACCGTTCCTTGCTTGAGCGCGCCATCACGCACCGCTCCTGGGCGCACGAGCAGGTCGCGCCCGGCTCCGAAGAGGAAGCGCGCCGTCTTCACAACGAGGCCCTTGAGTTCATAGGCGACTCCGTCCTCGGCTTAGTCGTTGCCAACCATCTCTTCCTCGTCAATCCGAACACTACCGAAGGCGAGCTGTCGCGCATGAAGCACAGGCTCGTGAGCGCTTCCACCCTTGCAAGCGTGGCCAAGGAGATGGGGCTCGGCGAATACCTGCGCCTCGGCGTGGGCGAAGAGAAGACGGGCGGGCGCACGAAGAAGGCTCTTCTCGCAGACTCTTTCGAAGCGGTGCTCGGCGCAATCTTTCTGGACGGAGGGTTGGAGGCCGCCACCAACTTCGTCATGCGCGCCCTCGGAACCCGGCTTGAGCACGCAGACCCTTTGGAGGCGGCAGCCGCAGACTACAAGACGCTCTTGCAGGAGCGGCTTCAGGCCGAGTTGCACACTGCGCCGCACTACGACGTGGTGGAGACGGAAGGCCCGCCGCACCGCCGCATCTTTCACGTAGAGGTAAGCTGGGAGGGTGAGAGCGTGCGCGCCACGGGCCGAACCATCAAGGCCGCTGAGACGGAGGCAGCGCGGCTGGCGCTGGAAAGAATGGGCGAAGGAGCGGAGGCGGAGGCTGCCCGTTAGAGCGTAATCAATTTGAGAGAGACGGAAACAAAAGTGCGCCGCCTGCGTATTTCCTGCGGAGCTTGACCACTCTACTCGTGCGCGTCTAGGATGATTTTTATGAACAAGGATTATTCGACAAGGGGAGCCGTCGCAGAGCCGCCCGCAGAGACGGAGACGGGCGGAGCGGCGGAGCGAGTCCGTGCCGAGCGTGACGCTGCCGGACGAAACGGGCGTGAAGGCGCTGCGAAGCAGCAGCCTGAGACTGTCCGCAAGGGGCCTCCCAAGAGCATCTGGCGGGAATATTTCGAATCGGCCGTGGTGACCGTCATCATGGCGCTCTTCGGCATGACCTTCATAGTGCAGGCCGTCAAAGTTCCCACGGGCTCCATGCAGAACACTATTCTCATAGGCGACCACCTGCTCGTCAACAAGTTCATCTTTGCCCCCGGCCCGACGCTGCCCTTCCTGCCGCAGCGAGAGATACGTCGCGGCGACATCATAGTCTTCAAGTACCCTGGCAATCCGAACAACCGCATGGGCGACAACCGGCCCGATAACCAGCCCTTCAAGACCAACTACGTCAAGCGCGTCATAGGGCTTCCGGGCGACCGCGTGGAGGTGCGCGGCGAGCACGTCTACATCAACGGCCAGCTTCTGGACGAGCGACGGCTGACGGCGGAAGACCCCGGCCACAACGCGCCGCTTGAGATAAAGAACGACCCCGCGCCTTCGGGCTCAGGCCCCTACACGGTCTTTTACGACCCCATCACGCGCGACGGAGGCGAAGACCCCTCTTCCTTTTCGGGCTTTAACTACGCGGTCAACGGCCAGCCCTTCAACGTTCCCTCGGACTCCTACTTCGTCATGGGCGACAACCGCAACAACTCTGCCGACAGCCGCGAGTGGGGAGTCGTCAAGCGAGAGTACGTCATAGGCCGGGCCATGTTCGTCTACTGGTCTTACGACGAGAGCGCGCCCGTGGGAGACGGCGTCATGGACAAAATCTCCGCCTTCTTCACCAACACCCGCTGGGGCCGCACAGGCACCATGGTCAAGTAAAGAGTTAGCGGAAGCCTCGGCAAGCATTCTTCTTATTATCTAAAGCTCAGAGCGCGTCACCTATCAAGGATGGCGCGCTCTTAATATTTCCGTGTCGGGCTGGCTTCATCTCATGTTAAGATTCGCCTCCGCTCATGTAGCGCGGCTATTCATCATTCCACACAGCAAAACTTGTCTTCTATGAATTTCTGGTTGAACGTTCAGCAGGCGGCGGGCATGCAGGGCTTTTACTTCTGGGTCGTGCTGGGCTTCCTGTTGGCGGCCTTCGCGCTCTTTGCCTTCGTGCCCGCCGAGCGCGTGCGCGTGCGCGGCAGCGTCATACTGTTCGCTATCTCTTTTCTGGGGATGCTGGTGGGCGGCGTGCTCATCTCATACGGGGCGAGCGAAGGGGGCAAGGAGTCTCTCGATACTGCTTTACGCTGGGTGACGTGGCTCTCGCGTTTTATAGAAGCGGTCGCCGTCATAAATTTGACGGCCGTCTTCCTCTTCGACGTGCTGCTCGATAAGGTTCGCCTGAAGCCGCCGCGCATCATGCGAGACCTGCTGGTGGCCTTCACCTACATCATAGCCGCCATCACCTTGCTCTCTCAGAGCGGCGTTGACCTGACAGGCATCGTCGCCACCTCTGCCGTCATCACGGCCGTCATAGGCTTTTCCCTTCAGGACACACTGGGGAACATCATGGGCGGCATGGCGCTTCAGATGGAGCGCACCATAGGCGTGGGCGACTGGGTTCGCATAGACCAGCAGGAGGGGATGGTCAAGGAGATACGCTGGCGACAGACCTCCATTGAGACGCGCAACTGGGACACGATTGTCATCCCGAACAGCGTGCTGATGAAGGGGCAGGTGACTCTGCTCGGGCGTCGCACCGGCAGCCCTCGCCAGCATCGCCAGTGGGTCTACTTCAACGTGGACTTTCGCTACTCGCCCGTGGATGTCATCGAAGCCGTGGAGAAGGCGCTTCAGGCGGAGCCGATTCCGAACATCGCTAGGGAGCCCGCGCCCAACTGCATAGTGATGGATTTTCTGGACTCTTACGCGCGATATGCCGTGCGTTACTGGCTGACAGACATGGCGGTCAACGACCCGACTGATTCCGTAGTGCGCTCGCGCATATACTTCGCGCTCAGGCGCGCAGGCATCCCGCTCTCCATCCCTGCGCGCTCGCTCTTCATCACGGAAGAGGATGAAGGAAGGCGCGAGCGCAAGCGCGACGCGGAGACAGAAGACCGCTTTAACACGCTCTCAAGCGTAGAGCTTTTCCGCGCCCTGACGGACGAGGAGAGAAGGGAGTTGGCCGCAGGCCTGAGCGTCGCGCCCTTCGCTCGCGGCGAAGCCATCACCCGGCAGGGAGCCGCAGCCCACTGGCTCTACATCATGACGAAGGGCGAGGCCGAGGTGCGCGTGGCCATCGACGGCAATCTCTCCAAGAAGGTCGCGACGCTTCACGAAGGAGATTTTTTCGGCGAGATGGGCTTGATGACGGGAGAGCCGCGCGCGGCCACCATCGTCGCGCTCACGGGCGTAGAGTGTTACCGCGTGGACAAAGACTCTTTTAACGAGATAATCCGTCGGCGTCCGGAAATCGCGGAAGACATCTCGCACGTCCTGGCACGCCGCCGCGTAGAACTGGAAGCCGTCCGCCTAGGCCTCAACGAAGAGGCCAAGCGCCAGCGCCTTCAACACGCGCAGGGAGACCTCTTAAAACGCATACGCAGCTTCTTCACACTTGAAAAATAGAAAAGCGAAGAAAAGGAGAAAGAAAAGCCGTAAAGGGTAAATAGAAAGAGCGGTTCTGCTATTTACTATTGACTCGCTTTTGAGAGGGAAACCCGACCATGTCGCTTGAGAGAGAGAAGAAGGGCTTGAAGTCCATGTGGTCGCTCGGCGGCCTGTCGTGGAAAGAGCTTGGCAAGCGCCTCTGGCAGCAGATGACCGAGGACGACATCTGGGGCCGCGCCGCGCAGCTTTCATACTACTTCCTGCTGGCGCTCTTTCCGCTGCTGATTTTCCTGACCTCCATTCTGGGCATCGTCATGGGCTCGGGCACGGGGATTCGTCACAGCCTCTTTAACTACCTGGCGCAGGTCATGCCGCCCTCCGCCTTCAAGCTGGTGGACGACACCATGTACGAGGTGAGCCAGTCCAGCGGAGGCGGCAAGATTTCCTTCGGCATACTGGCGGCGCTCTGGGCCGCGTCGAACGGCATGGGCGCAATCAGTGAATCGCTCAACGCGGCATATAACGTGAAGGAGACGCGGCCCTACTGGAAAGCGCGGCTTGTTACCATCGCGCTGACGGTAGCGATTGCTCTCCTGACCATGACGGCGCTCGTGTTGATACTCTACGGCGGGACGATTGCCGAGAAGGTCGCGGCCAGCTACGGCTTCGACACAGTCTTCACAGTGGCGTGGAAGATTCTGCAATGGCCGATTGTACTCTTCTTTATACTGCTCTCCTTCAGTCTCATATACTTCTTCGCGCCGGATTTGAAAGACCAGGACTGGAAGTGGGTCACGCCCGGCTCCATGATAGGCGTTGGGCTCTGGCTGCTGGTCTCATTCCTCTTCCGCATCTACCTTGAGTTCTTCGACTCCTACAGCGCCACCTACGGCTCGCTCGGCGCGGTCATCATACTGATGCTCTGGTTCTACCTGACGGGCCTGGCCATCCTCATAGGCGGCGAGATTAATTCCGAGATAGAGAACGCCGCCGCCGAAAAGGGAGCCCCCGACGCCAAAGAGCGCGGCGAAAAAGCCCCCGACGAGAACGAGAAGAAAGGGAAGAAGAAGAAAAGCAGATAAGACAGAATTCAGGACTCAGGAGTCAGAATGAAGACGCTTTTATTCTGACTCCTGAGTCCTGAATTCTGACTGCTGCTTTACTCTATCCTTATCAGCCCGATGCGTATGGCGTAGCGTGTGAGGCCCGCCTTGTCGTGTATGTCCAGCTTTTCCATGATGTGATTGCGGTGGCTTTTGACGGTCGTGGCGCTGATGCCTAAGAGGCTCGCGACCTCTTTCGAGGTGCGCCCTTCGGCTATGAGTTGCAGGACTTCTCTCTCTCTGGCCGAGAGAGGACGCGTGCCTCCATCACTGCTCCCGCGCGTGACTGGCTCTTTGGCGGCGATTGCTATGGCAGAGACGGCGTCGCTTAAGTAGATGTGAGAGCGCGTGCCCGTGCGTACGGCTTCAATCAAGTCCTGGGCCGCCCCGCTTTTGACTATGTAGCCGACCGCCCCGGCCTTCAGCGTCTCCCTGACGTAGGTCGCGTCGGCGTAGTTCGACAGCACTATGACGCGCGTCATAGGGCTAAGCTCACGTATGCGGCGCGTGGCCTCTACGCCGTTCAGCTCCGGCATGGCGACATCTATCAGGGCGACAGACGGCTTGACGCGCGCGACTAAATCTAAAAGCTCACGCCCGTTCGAGCATTCCGCCACGACCTCGAAGTCCGGCTCGTCGCGCAGGAGCGCCGCTATGCTCTTTCGCACAAGCTCGTGGTCGTCCGCGAGAATTATTCTTGTCCTCATCGCTCGAAAGTTCACACTGAGACGGGGATGCTTAAAGTTATGCTGGTGCCTTTGCCTGCGTCGGATGAGATGAGCAGCTGCCCGCCAATCATCTCCGCGCGCTCGCGCATGCTGACAAGTCCTATGCTGCCGAGCGCCTCCGTGCTTTTTGTATCAAAGCCGCGCCCGTCGTCTTCTATACTGATAACGGCCGTGCCCTCCCTGCCGCGAAAGTCCACGCGGATTCGCCTGGCCCTGGCGTGGCGCAGGGCGTTCGTGACCGCCTCCTGAATAATTCTATAGACGATGGTTTCCGCCGTAGCGGAAAAGCGCGGGAAGCCTTCGGACACGTCCGCCTTCATCTCCACGTTAGAATCAAGGCCCGCGTCCTGAAGAAAGCCGCGCACGGCCTCCGTCAGTCCGAAGTGCTCAAGCACGGATGGATGAAGAGTGCGCGCCATGTTGCGTAAGCCTTCGTGGGTTGACTCGGCTATCTGTCTTAGCTCCGCAAGCTCCGCGCGAACGTGACTGTCCTCTCCATTCCTCTCCGCGAATCTCTTCTCAAGGCGATGCAGCCGGACGGAGAGAGCCGTCAAAGCCTGCCCCGCTTCGTCATGAAGGCTGCGCGAGATGCGTCTATGCTCGTCCTCCTGCGCCGTGGTCAAACGGTCTGCCAACCGGCGGAGCGCCTCTTCCACGCGCTGCCGCTCGCTTATCTGCTCTTTCAATATTCTGTTGGCTTCTCTTAGCTCGGCCGTGCGCTCCGTGACGCGCTGCTCCAACCCGTCGTGCGCGCGGCGCAGGGCTTCTTCGGCACGCACGCGCTCCGTGATGTCCTGCGCGTGGCCTATCACGTAAGAGTCTCGTCCCTCTTCGTCATAACGCGTGTTGCGATATATCCATATGCGCTCTTCGCCAGAGCGCGTGACGACGCGCATGAGGCCCTGGCCCGAGCGCTCGTGCCTGAGCTCCGAGAGGTAATGCTGTATGCGCGGGCGCATGGAAGGCGCTATGAACTCAGTGAAGTTACGACCCACCATCTCTTCCGGCGTGTAGCCCAGTAGCTTCGCTGCGGCGGGGTTGACTGACAGCAGCACTCCCTGCATGTCGTGCGTGGACATTAGACCGAGGCTGTTCTCCACCAGGTCTCTGTAACGCTTCTCGCCCGCCCTGAGCCGAACTTCCGTGCTTAACTGCTCAGTGACTTCGCGCACGATGGCAAAGCCGCCTATTATCTCTCCGGCGTGGTCGTAGAGCGGCGAGTAGTGGCCTTCGTAGAAGCCTTCTCTTCCAGTCTGCGCGACGGAGTAGCGGCGGTTGTGCGTCACATTGCTGCGGCCTTCAAGGGCTTCCAGAAAGAATCTGTCCTCGCCCGTTTCGACAAGGAAAGGAAATATCTCGAAGGCGCTCCGGCCCAGCACCTCTTCCTGCTTCATGCCGGAGATGCTCTCCATGGCGGGGTTCCACAGTATGTAGCGGCAATCGCCGTCGAAGGCCAGTATGCCGTCCACGCTGCTGTTGATAAGAATTTCGTAGAACTCTCGCTGCACGCTTAAATTCCTTAAAGCGGTCTGTACAGAGCACGCATGGGCGGCCTTAATTTTCAGGGGATGCTGGTGGCGACGAGCACGCCCTCTAACAGGGACTAAATGATGCGTAGCAATTTGCTGCTCGCAATAATGACAGGTATATGAAACGCGGGGCCGTGAGCTATGGCGTCCGGCCCGAAGGATATTTTATAGCAGACCGTGGCCCGGCGTTAAGCCAGCCGGGAGCACAGGTCAGTACCGCCTGCGGTAGCGGGCAGGTTATTATCTAAGCTAGAGTCAAGACGGATGTCGCAGACCCGCCCGCTACCGCAGGCGGTACTGACTTGTTTTGGAAAGAATACTTATGAGGGAATCGAATCTGTTTCGTATCAATAGCCAAGTCAAAGAGGCTCTGCGGGACGGCCGCGCAGTGGTCGCGCTTGAATCTACCGTGATAGCTCATGGGCTGCCGCGTCCTCTTAATCTTGAGACGGCGCTCAGGCTCGAAGCGATTGTGCGCGAGGCTGGCGCTGTGCCCGCTACCATAGCAGTCCTGAAAGGCGTCGCGACCGTTGGTCTGGCAGAAGAGGAAGTCCGTCACGTCGCGGAAAGCACGGACGTGAAGAAGATAAGCTTGAGAGACCTTTCGCTGGCCGTGGCAAACAGGTGGGACGCGGCGACGACCGTGGCCTCTACCATGTGGATTGCGCACAGGGCAGGGATTCGTGTCTTCGCCACGGGAGGCATAGGCGGCGTGCATCGCGGCTCTTTGCCGGATGTCTCGGCAGACCTGCCGGAATTATCCCGCACGCCCATGATAGTCGTCTGCTCCGGCGCTAAAGTCGTGCTAGACCTTCCGGCCACGCGCGAGTGGCTTGAGACCTACGGCGTGACGCTTCTGGGCTACGGCGTGGAAGAGATGCCAGCCTTCTATTCTCGCGCGAGCGGCCTGCGTGTAGACGCACGCGTTGACTCGCCCGACGAGGTTGCCGAGATAGCCCGCGCGCAAAGCTCGCTTAAGACGGAAAGCGCGATTCTCGTCACGGTGCCGGTGCCGGAAGAGGCGGAAGTATCGTCAGAGCTTCTGGAAGAAGTGCTGGACGAAGCGATTAATGAGGCGGAGCGTGCGGGCGTAAGGGGCCGCGAGCTAACGCCCTTTCTGCTCTCGCGCATGAGCGAGCGAAGTGAGGGCGCGACGCTTCGCGCCAACATAGCTCTCTTGGAGAACAACGCGCGCGTGGCGGCGCAGATTGCCCGCGCTTTGTCCTGAAAAAGTTTCTCGGGTTACACTCTGCGGAAAGTTTCCGCGCGAGGGGGAAGACGAAATGAGCAAGGAATGCAAGCATCTTGACGAGATGGAGCACGTAGAGCCGCGCACGCCCGAAGGGTGCGAGGAATGCATGAAGATGGGCGACAGGTGGATGCACCTGAGGCTCTGTGAAACCTGCGGCCACGTCGGCTGCTGCGACTCTTCAAAGAACAAGCACGCCACGAAGCACTTTCACGCCACCCGCCACCCTATAATCAAATCCTTTGAGCCGGGCGAGGAATGGGGCTGGTGCTACGTTGACGAGCTATTCTTCGAGAAGCTCTGAAGCCGACGCCGAGACTCATCCGGCGCGGCTTGACAATCACCCATCTGTAACGATAATTGTTACTAATACTGAAGCCGCAAATAAGAGAGAGCCTTAGGTACGAATGCCAGCCAACAGCCGTTTCGCCATAGCCGTTCACATACTGACACTCATGGCACGCGCGGGCGACGAGCCTCTGAAGTCCGACGAGGTCGCTTGCAGCGTCAATACCAATCCCGTAGTCATACGCCGCATCCTGTGCGCGCTCTCAAAAGCGGGGCTGGTTATCTCGCAGACGGGCGCTTCGGGCGGCTCGCGTCTTGCGCTCAAGCCCAGCCGCATCACGCTGCTCGAAGTTTATCGCGCGGTGGACGCGGGCGATGTTTTCGCCCTGCACCCGCAGCCGCCCAATGCCAAGTGTCCCGTGGGGATGAACATAGAAGGGGCGCTCGACTCGATACTTCACGAAGTAGAGCAGGGAGTGGAGCGAGTGCTTGAGAAAATCACGATTGAGAAGGTCTTGAAGTCCATAGAGCCGCGCCGGGGGCGCAGAGCTGCTCCGGTCGCGCGGGCTGAAAATCGAAGTGTAGGAAAGAAGGAAAGGGAATTATGAGCAAACTCGTTTCTGAGATAACCGACAGCAATTTTGAGACGGAGGTATTGAGCTCGGACAAACCTGTGCTGGTGGATTTCTGGGCCGTCTGGTGCGCGCCCTGCATCGCGCTCACGCCTACGATTGAGGCGCTGGCCCAGAAGTACGAAGGCACGGCGCGCGTCGTCAAAATCAACGTGGACGAGAATCCGTCTGTGACGAATCGCTACGGGATACGCGGCATGCCTACGCTGATTCTCTTTAAGAACGGTAGGGAAGAGGAGAGAGTCTTAGGCGCGGTCAGCCGCGACGCCCTCTCGCGCATGATGGAGAAGCACGCCAATCAAAGCTAATGCAGAAGGCAGAGTGCAGAATGATGAATGAAGAGAAAGATTCAAGTTGAATAATTCTTTACTTCTGCATTCTGCACTCTGCCTTCTGCCTTCATAGTTATGTGTGTCATTCTTCTGGCTCACGGGGCTCATGCTGAGTATCCTTTGATTCTGGCTGCCAACCGCGATGAGTTTTACGAGCGCCGGACGGCGCGGGCCGCTTTCTGGGCGGACGACGCGGACACTCTGGCGGGCAGAGACATGGAGCGTGGAGGGACGTGGCTCGGCGTGACGCGTGGCGGGCGCGTGGCGGCCGTCACGAATTACCGCGAGCCGGGCGTGAAGATAGCGGACGCGCCTTCGCGCGGCCATCTGGTGAGCGGGTTTCTGGCGAGCGACGAGAGCGCGGAAGAGTACCTGGCAAAGCTCTCGGAGCGGGCGCATCTCTACAACGGATTTAATCTGATAGTAGGCGCAGGCGGCAGGCTTCACTACTTTTCAAACAGGGGCGGCGGCCCGCAGGAAATAGAGCCGGGCGTGCATGGACT
Source organism: Pyrinomonadaceae bacterium (assembly GCA_035276685.1). GTDB lineage: Bacteria > Acidobacteriota > Blastocatellia > Pyrinomonadales > Pyrinomonadaceae > JACVRN01. The sequence continues at coordinate 11,463 of DATELK010000112.1, forward strand.
CAGCAATCACCTCCTGGACACGCCGTGGCCGAAGGTGGAGCGGGGCAGGAAGGCGCTGTCTGAGCTTGTTGAAGGCGGCTCGCTTTCCATAGAAGAGGTGTTCAGGATTCTGGCGGACGACGCTCGCGCAGAGGACGACATTCTTCCTGAGACGGGCGTGGGCCTTGAGCTTGAGCGCATGCTCTCGCCGCTCTTCATAGAGAGCCAGGTTTACGGCACGCGCTCTTCCACGGTCTTGCTCTTCAATCGTCAGGGCGAGGTCACTTTCATAGAGCGCACCTTTGGGCGGAAAGACGGCGAGCAGGGAGACGCGCATTACAGATTCAAGATAAGGAGCCAGTGAGATGAAGGCCATACGCGTTCACGAGTTCGGCGGGCCGGAGCAGTTGAGGCTCGAAGATGTTTCAGACCCGAGCCCTGCTGCGGGACAGGTGCTGGTGAGGCTTAGTGCTGTGGGCGTCAATCCGGTTGATGTCTACATACGCACGGGCAATCACGCCGTCAAGCCGCCTTTGCCTTACACGCCCGGCATGGACGGCGCGGGCGTGGTGGAGGCTGTGGGCGAAGGCGTCACGCGTTTTCTGGCGGGCGACAGGGTGTACGTCGCGGGCTCTTTGTCTGGAACCTACGCCGAGCTGGCGCTCTGCGACGAATATCAGGTGCATCATCTACCGTCTCAGCTCTCCTTCAGTCAGGGAGCGGGCATGGGCGTGCCTTATGCGACGGCCTACCGCGCGCTCTTTCTTCGCGCTCACGCGATGCCGGGAGAGACGGTCTTCGTGCATGGGGCTACGGGCGGAGTGGGGCTCGCGGCCGTGCAGCTTGCGCGTGCCGCAGGGATGCGAGTGATAGGGACGGGCGGGACGGAAGAGGGAAGGCTGCTTGCCCTGAGAGAAGGCGCGCACGCGGTTCTGGACCATCGCGGCGAGAGCTATCTGGAACAGCTATCTGAATTGACGGGCGGGCAGGGGCCGGACGTGGTGCTTGAGATGCTGGCGAACATGAACCTGAACCGCGACCTTGAGATTGTGGCAAAGAGGGGCCGGGTCGTGGTCATAGGCAGTCGCGGGCCTGTGGAGATTAACCCGCGCTTTACCATGACTCGCGACGCAAGCATACTGGGCATGTCGCTCGTCAACGCCACTCGCGGAGAGCTTTCGAGCATCCACGCCGCGCTCGTCGCGGGGCTTGAAAACGGAACCTTGCGCCCGGTGGTGGGGCGCGAGATGGCGCTCGCGGACGCCGCCGCAGCCCACGGGGCCGTCATGGAGCCCGGCGCTCACGGCAAGATTGTCCTTCTCCCGTAAGGTTCCGGCACAGAATATGGAGAGCGGGCGGACAGCAATTCTGCTGGGGGCGACGGGGCTTGTGGGCGGACACTGTCTTGAGCTTCTGCTTGAAAGCGAAGCTTACTCGCGTGTCGTGTCGCTCGGAAGAAGAGGGAGCGGGCGCGAGGGCTCTAAGCTGGAAGAGCATGTGGTTGATTTCGAGCATCTGTACGACTCCGCGCATCTCTTTCGCGGCGACGACCTCTTCTGCTGCTTGGGGACAACTATAAAGAAGGCAGGGTCGCAGGCGGCTTTCCGGCAGGTTGATTTCAATTACCCTGTCGAGTCTGCGCGTCTCGCTTCGGAGAACGGGACGGCGCAGTTCCTGCTGGTCTCGGCCCTTGGCGCAGACTCCGGCTCGCGCATCTTTTACAACCGCACGAAGGGAGAAGTCGAAGAGGCTGTGGCGAGGCTTCCTTTCCACGGCGTGCAGATTTTTCGCCCCTCGCTGCTGCTTGGCGAGCGCAGGGAGTTTCGTGCGGGAGAGCGCGTGGCCGAAAAGGGCATGAAACTCTTCTCGTTTCTGCTGGCAGGCCCGCTGAAAAAGTACCGCCCGGTTCACGCGCGCGACGTGGCGGCGGCCATGATAAGAGTTGCGACGGAAAATCCGGCCGGAGTAAATCGCTTTGAATCCGACCGGATTGCGGAGATAGCGAAAGGTCTGGCCTGATTTTCCGCAAAACAAGCCTTTCGAGACTTAAAGTAAGAAATATTTAGGGTTATGCTATTAAGCGGAGCGCCAGTGCAGACTTGAATTGCTCTAATTCAGGTCTGCATAGGAGCAATTCAAGTCTGCATAGCTCTAATTCAAGCTTGTATAGAAGCAAAGCAAACTTGAATTGCTCCAATTCAAGTCTGCATAGGAGCAATTCAAGCTTGAATCGGAGCTATGCAAGTCTGCTTTGGAGTAATTCAGACTTGAATTGGAGCAATTCAAGTTAGTATTAGAGCTGGACAAGTCTGTTTTAGGCCAATACTTGTTTGAATCGGAGCAATTCAAGCTTGAATTGGCGTCATTCCAGTCAGCTTTGGAGCGAGGATAATGAGAGACGACGAGTTGCAGATGAGGGCGCAGCGCAGCCTTCAGGAGTTTGACGACGCGGTCGAAAGATTGGAGCCGAATTACGCGGAGCTTGGGCAGCGCGCTCTGGCCGCGCTCGAAGAGTTTATAGAGTTCTGGAAAAATCACCCGGAATCGCCCCAGTCCAGAGCCGACGAAGCCCCTGCCTCGGACTCCCCGGAAGAGGGAAACGAGATGAGGCGCTTTGTCGAAAGACAACTGGAATGGGGCGAGGCGCAGACGGAGAGAGTCAGGGCGCACCTCTCCAAAGAGGGCTGACGAAAGGGGAAAAGCCATGAGCACGGACAAGGCTCTCAGGGAGCATCTGCTTTATCTTCTGGACGGGGGCGGCGCGCACGTAGATTTCGAGACCGTCGTGAAGGATTTCCCGCCCGAGATAATAAACCAGAGGGCGGAGCACGTGCCATACACGCCCTGGCATGTGTTGGAGCACATGAGAATCGGGCAGTGGGACATACTTCAATTCTCAATCAGCGCGGCGCACGTCTCGCCGCCGTGGCCCGAAGGCTACTGGCCGCAGAGCGACGCGGAGGCAGACGAGGCCGCGTGGAAAAAGAGCGTCGCACAGTTTCGCTCAGACCTTGAGGCCATAAAAAGACTCGTAGAAGACCCCTCCACAGACCTCTTCGCCAGGATAGAGCACGGCACCGGCCAGACAATCCTCCGCGAAGCCCTGCTCGTAGCAGACCACAACGCCTACCACCTGGGCGTCCTCGTCACCCTCAAGCGCATTCTAAAAGGCTAAATTAACAGGGATGTACAGGATAGACAGGATAAAGAAGCAGAAATACTTTCTCTTTTATCCTGTCTATCCTGTCCATCCCTGTTAGAATCCGCCTTTCCTGTCTTTCCTTAAAAAAAATAGCCTGCGGCGTTAATAAATCTGGGGGAGGGTCGTTTTATTAGTGGAGAAACCCTAAAGGAGGAAGTCGTGCAAGCTACTGCTTTTGCCACGCGACCGAAAGTGCTCCCAGAAGCGACGCCACAACCCAGAGAACTGGAGAGCCTCTTTCGAGAGAATTATGAACACGTCTTTCGCACGGCCTACCGCATTACCGGCTCGGCCTCGGACGCCGAAGACGTGCTGCAAACAGTCTTCCTGCGGCTCATAAAGTCCAGCGAGGGGATTGACCAGGCCCAAAGCCAGAAGGGCTACCTTCTGCGCGCCGCCGTCAACGCCTCCCTAGACCTCATGCGAAGCCACACCCGCTCTAAATCCGTTGCCATAGAAGATGTCGAGCATGACCTGACGGCGGGCGCGGGCGTGAGCCCGGAGACGAACGCGGAAGACAAGGAGCTTCGCAAGCTGATACAGGAGGCGGTGTCGCGCCTCGGCGAGCGGGCGGCTGAAGTCTTCATACTGCGGTATTTCGAGGGCTACGACAACCGCGAGATAGCAGAGATGCTCGGCACCTCGCAGATGGTCGTGGCCGTAACTTTACATCGCGCACGCAGCCGCATGAGAAAAGAGATTGGCGAGTATCTGGAGAAGTACAATGAAGCGTAAATCTGTAGAACTGGAAAACATCTTGGACAAAGTGACTGACGGAATTATGCGAGAAGATATTGACCGTTCGGTCGTAGACGGCGCAGCAGAGCGCGTCTGGGCTCGCCTTGCCACGGAAATGAAGGCTGAGACGAGTTCCCCCGTCGCTCTGGAATCAAAGGCTGTGGACGAGATTCGCGGGTGCGAAGATTTTCAATCGCTGATGCCCGCCTATCTGAAGGGCGAGCTATCGGGCGCGCGTGCGCTCCTGCTCGAAGACCACACGCAGGAATGCATCCCCTGCCGCAAGGCAATGAAGGCCGCGCGTGCGGGCGAAGTCGTTAAGGCAGAGCCCAGAACTTCGCGCGTGGCGGAATTGAAGAGGCCCGTCAAGACCGTGACGCCCGTTTGGAGATGGGCGATTGCGGCGACGCTCGTGATGGCTTTGGGCTTCGGCTTCTTCGCCTTCTTCCAGCGCTTCTTCGGAAGCGGCAACGGGCGCGGCACAGTGCAGGCCGTCAACGGCTCTGCCTATCGCGTGACCGATTCTTCGCTCGCCATGCTTAAGCCGGGCGATGTCATAGACCGCGGCGACCGCATCAGGACTGCGCGCGACTCCACGGCCTTCGTCACGCTCAACGACGGCTCGCAGGTGGAGATGCGCGAGCGCTCGGAGTTCTTCGTCTCTGAAAACTCTTCGGGCACGACGCTGAACCTGGCGCGCGGCAACGTCATCATAGAAGCCGCCAAGCAGAAGGACGGCAAGCATCTTTACGTCGCCACAAACGACAGCTTGACCTCCGTCGTCGGCACCGTCTTCTCCGTCAACAACGGCACGAAGGGCACACGCGTCTCTGTAGTAGAGGGCGAAGTCCACGTGAACTACGCGGGCGTCGAAGACGTGCTGCGCCCCGGCGACCAGACGACGACGAACGCGGCGGTCGAGCGCGTCCCCGTCAAGAATGAAATCGCGTGGAGCCGCAACGCGCAGAAGTACGGCCAGATGGTGACGAGCCTCGCGGCGCTTCGCAAGGAAGTAACGGAGCGCGCACCGCGACCGGGCGTGCGTTACTCATCTCGCTTCCTGAACCTCCTGCCCGAAGGCACGGTGCTTTACGCCGCGCTTCCGAACCTCGCCACGACGCTTTCCGAGTCGAACCGCATCATGCAGGAGCGCATCAAGCAGAACCCCGCGCTCAGGGAGTGGTGGGATAAAGAGAACTCTTCGTCCGCGAAGGACAGGGCCACCACGAGCCAGATTATGGAGCGCGTCCGGGAGTTCGGCGAGTACCTTGGCGAAGAGATTGCTGTAGGCGCTCAGATGAACGCGAAGGGCGAGCCGGGCGACGTGATAGTGCTAGGCGACTTGAAGAACGCCGCAGGCTTCCGCCCCTTCCTCGAAAAGCAGATTGCGGAGCTTAAGGGCGCGGACAAGGGCTCGCCGCAGGTGCGAATCATAGACGACCCAGCGACGGCTACGCAGTCCGCGCAGCAGACGGACGGCAAGGCTCCGACTGAGATTCTCATCTGGATTAATCAGGACTTCTTCGCCGCCGCGCCGCGCCTTGAGCAGTTGCAGCAGCTGGCCGCGACGATGAAAGCGCCGCAGGCAAACGCCTTCACGCAGTCGCCCTTCTACGCTCGCATCAGCGAAGTTTACGCTGACGGAGCCGGGCTGATTGTCGCAGCCGACTTGCAGAAGATAATCGCGCAGCTCGTGCAGAAGGACGCCAACACTCCCGAAGGCGAAAAGCGCACGACGCTCTATCGTCAGCTCGGACTGCTCGACCTCAAGCACTTCGTTGTCGAGCAGAAGGAGAAGGAGAGCCGCACCTACAGTCAGGCCGCGCTGACCTTCAACGAGCAGCGCAAAGGCATCGCGTCGTGGCTCGCGCAGCCCGGGCCCATGGGCTCGCTTGAGTTCATCTCGCCCGAGGCGAACATCGTCGCGGCCTTCGTAGTCAAGGAGCCTGTCTCGCTCGTAGACGACCTGCTAGGCTATCTTGAGACGGCATCGCCCGGCCTTCAGGCGAAGCTCAAGGAGCTTGAGACGGAGCACAAGCTGAACCTGCGTAGCGACATCGCCGCGCCCTTAGGCGGAGAGTACGCCTTCACTATAGACGGCCCCGTGCTGCCGACTCCTTCATGGAAGATGATTGTAGAAGTCTACGACCAGGCGAAGTTGCAGCAGACCCTGGGACGCATAGTCGAAGAGGTCAACAAGGAGGCCGCGAAGGAAGGCAAGAACGGCCTTGTGCTTGAGAGCGAAACCTCCGGCGGGCAGACCTTCTACACGCTGAGAAGCGTTGACTTCGGCCTTGAGCTTCATTACGCCTACGTCAACGGCTACATGGTGGCCGCAGCGTCGCGCGCTCTCGTTGACCGCGCGATACGCTACAGGCAGTCGGGCCAGACCCTGTTGCAGAGCGCTCGCTTCCGCGCGGGGCTGCCCACTGACGGCAACACCAACTTCTCGGCCGTCTTCTATCACGACCTGGCACCGCTCCTGAAGTCTCTGCCGAGCAGCGTGCAGAACGGCAACCTGCCCAAGGAAGGTCAGGAAGCGCTGCGCGCGATGGCAGGCGACGGACAGCCTACGCTCGCTTATGCATACGCGCAGGGCGACCGCATCACGCTCGCTTCCAACACGGACGGCGGCCCCTTCGGCCTCAGTCCCGCGAGCATACTTGGTCTGCCGAACTCTTTTGCCCTACAGCACATCCTTATGGAAGGCATGGGCAAGAAATCCGGCAAGGACTAAGCGGGAAGCGACTAACCCGAAAGCCTGGCCGCTTCTAATGCCAGCAACAAAGGAAGCGGCCAGGCTTTCGGGATTTGACCAAAGGAGTAAAGCGCTAATGTCATCCATAAGCATAATGAAGTCTCGCACTATCAAAAGCGGCATCTTCATCTCGTCTCTCTTTCTGGTCTTATTCATTCAGGGCTGCTCCGACGTGGAGACGATGGTTCGCAACAAGGCGGAGACAGAGATTGACGGCCATCAGGTAGTCATCAAGCCCTGCCGCAACAGCTACACGCGCACGGAGTCGGACACGCCTAAAGACCGCCAGCACGTCTTCGGGTGCGGCGACCGCACCAAGGTTGAAATCAGAAACGACGAGCTGACGGTCAACGGCAGGAAGTACGGAACGCTCGCCAAGGGCGACGCAATAGAAGTCAAGGACGAGAAGGTTTTCATCAACAAGAAAGAGGCCGCAGTGGTCGCTATGAAATAAAGAGCGAGCTTTAGGCAGCTTCTTTCGACTTAACATCTTCGGTGCGGGCGCGGCTCACTATGCGGGCCGCGCTTTCACGCGTTTCGAGCGTCTTTCAAGTGGTGTCCTGACCACCTATGCTATCGTCTGTCCTCTTGCCTGCCGCTCGTCTTACTGATAGAACATTACGTGCCGACGGCGCGACTCTTCGTCTTAGACTGATGAAGCAGTCGGCACATAAATTTGTAATGTTTTCGATAGCAGTTTGCGGAAACAATAAGCAGACTTGATTCGTTCTCTTCACCGAGTTTGAACTTTCCGAAAAGGGCTTCAGGCAAAGCAGGGTTCCTATGGAACAAGATTCAATGACAAATCCTGTAATTGATCTCGACGGCTTGAGCGTGCGCTTCGGTGCGCGCGACATTCTCTCTAACCTACAGGGCGAGCTGCGCGGCCGCGCCATAGGTCTCTTGGGGCCGAACGGCGCGGGCAAGACGACGCTCATTCACACTCTCCTTGGGTTTCACGCGCCGTCTAGCGGGACGGCGCACATCTTCGGCCGCGACATACGTGCCGAGGCGAAAGAGATTCGCGCGCTCATAGGCTACATGCCCGAGCGCGACGCCTTCATAGCCAAGATGTCCTGCGTGCAGTTCGTGCGTTTGATGGCGGAGCTATCGGGCCTGCCTTCGGAGGCCGCGCTTGAGAGGGCGCACGAGGCTCTCTTTTATGTGGGCCTTGGCGAAGCTCGCTACCGCGCGCTTGAGACCTATTCGCTTGGCATGAAGCAGCTGGCGAAGCTGGCCCAGGCGATTGTCCACGGGCCCAGGCTGATTATTCTGGACGAGCCCACTAACGGTCTTGACCCGCCGACTCGCCAGCGCATGATTCGACTGATACGCGAAATCAGGGACGGCGGGCAGGCGAACATACTGCTGTCGTCGCACCTCTTGCGCGACGTGGAAGAGTGCTGCGAAGAGATACTGGTCTTGAAGGACGGTCGCATTGCGACCTACTGCAATCTGGAAGAGGAGCGACGCGCCAACCGCAAGTTCCTTGAGATGGAAGTGCGCGGCGGAGACGGCGCGTTCGCGGAAGCCATCGGCCGTTTGGGCTGCGAGTACGCCTTAGTGGGCGAGCGGCGCATCAAGCTCGTCCTCAACGAAGGCATAGAGATAGCAGACCTCTATCGCATAGCCGCGGAGCAGCAGGTGCAGATTCGCCGCCTCAACTACAAGAAGGATTCGCTGGAAGACATCTTCCTGAAAGCAATGGAATCGTAACGGATGGAGAATTTCGATGGCTGTTTATGAGCACAGTTACAGGCCGTTTGGAGGAGAGCTGACGCCCGAGTGGTCAAGGTTCCTTATCATCCCGCGCCACGCTTTCCGCAGCGTCTTTCAGTCAAAGCTGTTCACGGGCTTCTTCGTCATCTGCATGTTATATCCGCTGGTGGCGGCCATACTCATCTACCTGCATCACAACACGCAGGCGCTCGGCATCTTTCAGGTACAGGTGGCCGACCTGCTCCCGATTGACGCCACCTTCTTCTTCTATTACATGTTCGTGCAGGGGCAGTTCGCCTTCTACCTGAACCTGCTGGTGGGGCCGCCGCTCATCTCGCGCGACGTGGCGAACAACGCGCTGCCGCTCTATCTGGCGCGTCCCTTTACGCAGTCCGAGTATGTGATAGGCAAGATGTCCATCCTGTTCATACTGCTCTCTCTTATCACCTGGATTCCGGGGCTGCTGCTCTTCTTCTTTCAGGCTTATCTTGAGGGCGCGGGCTGGTTCACGTCTAACCTGCACGTGGCCGGGGCCATCTTCATAGGAAGCTGGATTTGGATATTTCTGCTGGCTCTGCTGTCGCTCTCTATCTCGGCGTGGGTCAAGTGGCGGCTGGCGGCGAGCGCCGCGCTCTTCGCGCTCTTCTTCATCCCGTCAATCTTCGGCGTGATTATCAACGAGCTTTTCAGGACGCGCATAGGCAATCTGGTTAACCTCTCATATCTGATTCAGGCCGTGTGGCAGGGGCTGTTCGGGACGTTTGACCGCAACCCCAGAGACATTCGCGTGCGCGCGGGCGGCGGGCGCATCACTGCTCTTACTTTGTATGACCCGCCGCTCTGGAGCTCGTGGCTCATGCTCGGGCTCATCTGTGTGGGTTGCCTGTTCCTGCTCTACAGAAAGGTCAGAGCCTACGAGGTGGTCAAATGATGGAGACGCCGCGCACACCTGAGCAGATGATTATCTTCGAGGATGTCTCGAAGTTTTACGGCGACATACTGGGCGTCAACCGTGTGAATCTGGCGATTGCGCCCGGCATCACCAGTCTCGTCGGGCCGAACGGCTCCGGCAAGACTACGCTCATGAACCTGATGACGGGGCTGCTTCGCCCTACGCGCGGGCGCATAAGCATTCAGGGCGTGAGCACGAACGACCCGGAGAGGCTCTTTAAGCGCGTGGGCTACTGCGCGCAGTTCGACTCTTTCCCGCGCGGCACAACCGGCCGCAGCTTCATACGCAACTATCTCTCCGTTCACGGCTACGAGCGAAAGGAAGCGGACGAGCTGACGGAGCGTGCGCTTGAGCGTGTGGGGCTTCAATACGCTGCCGACAGAAAGGTCGGAGGCTACAGCAAGGGAATGCGCCAGCGCATACGTCTGGGCCAGTCAATCGCGCACAACCCGTCAGTGCTTATACTGGACGAGCCCTTGAACGGCCTCGACCCTATGGCGCGTGCGGAGACGATTAGACTCTTTCGTCAACTGGCGGCAGAGGGGCTGCACCTGATTCTCTCAAGCCACATACTGCACGAAGTCGACATGATGTCGGACAGCGTGGTGCTCATCAACAACGGCTACATCGTCGCGGAGGGTGACATACACGGCGTGCGCGACGAGATGGAAGAGCATCCCATGCAGATTCTCGTGCGCTGCGACAAGCCTTCGCGGCTGGCCGCGCGACTCTTCGAGCATGACCACATAGTCGAGGCTCGCCTGCACGAAGACCGTGGCGGCCTCTTTATCAAGACGAGGGATGCGGACAAGTTCTACGTGCTGCTGAACAAGATTGTGCTGGAAGAGAAGCTCAGCGTAGAGTCTGTCGCGCCCGCAGATGATGATTTGAACGCCGTCTATCAATACCTGATTGGCTCGGAGGGAGCAAGCTGATGAGTTCCGCTATGAACGTGGCTGCTGTGGAAAAGAAGACGGAAGCGTCAAGGCCCTGGGCGCTCTGGCTCAGGCAGGTGGGCGCTATCTTCCGCCTCGAATTGAGGAAGAACTTATTCGGCAAGCGCGCCATACTGCTTTACCTGCTGGCGCTCTTTCCCGTGCTGTTGATGGCGCTGCTGGCGATGGTGGAAAACGCAGACATACGCGCCAACTTCAACGAGGCCAACGAAGTCTTTTCGGCCATCTTCCAGGGATTGATTCTGAGGACGGTGGTGTTTTTCGGCTGCGCGTGGATGTTCATGAACCTGTTCCGAGGCGAAGTCGTTGACCGCAGCCTGCACTACTACTTTCTCTGTCCCGTCCGAAGAGAGGTGCTGGTGGTAGGGAAGTATATTTCGGGGCTCGTCTCGGCCATACTGCTTTTCCTTCTGACGACCATAGGCTCCATCTTCTTCTTCTACCTTGCGGGGTATCCAGCGAGCACGCAGTTTTTGATGAACGGGCCGGGGCTCGGACAGGTCTTCACTTACGTGGGGATAACTGTGCTGGCGTGCGTGGGCTACGGCGCGGTCTTCATGGCCATAGGGCTGTTCTTCCGCAATCCGATTGTTCCGGCGCTCGTAGTCTATGGCTGGGAGTTCATAAACTTTCTGCTCCCGCCCGTGCTGAAGAAGATAAGCGTCATACATTACCTGCAATCGCTGACGCCTATCCCGATGTCGGAAGGCCCATTCGCGGTCATAGCCGAGCCTACGCCCGCTTGGATAGCCATCCCCGGCCTGATTATCTTTACCCTGAGTGTCCTCGCGGTCGCCAGCGTCAGAATCCGACGCATGGAGATAAGATACGGCGGGGAATAGAAGAGCAGGTGTTATTTCAGGTTCATTCTCTTGAGCAGGTTGTCGAAGCGCGGGTCTGCTTTGAGGGCGCTGAGCTTAGGCTCGACGTTCAGGAATATCAGGTGCGGCGAGCGGTCTCTGTAGCAGCGCTCAAGCCACTCGAAGGCTTCGTCCGTTTGTCCGAGCCCGGCCAGCAGCTCTACCATGAAATAGGGCGAGACGTAGCGCTCTCTCGCCGCTTCCTTTAGCTCCGAGAGAATCTTTGACGCCTCCTCTCTTCTGCCCGCCACGGCGCAGGCGTGCCCGAGCGACGAGTGAAGACCGAGGTCGCTTTCGTCCAGCGCTACGGCGCGCTGGAACTCCGCGACTCCTTCCTCCGGCCTTCCCACTTGCAGGAGCGCAGAGCCCAGATGCTCGTGCGCGAGCGTGAAGCGGTCGCTTACCTCAAGAGCCTTTCGGTACTGCTCAATCGCGTCCTCGTAGCGCCCGGCCAAGTAGTAAGAGACGCCTACGCCCGTGTTGATTGAGAGCGACAGCGGGTCAAGCGCCTGCGCCATCTGTAGATTGACGATTGATTCGTTGTGACGCCCCAGGACAGACAGGAGCCGCCCGTACCACTGGTAGGCCGTGGCGTAGTTCGGATTAAGCTCTATGGCCCGCTTGAACTCGCCTTCCGCGCCCGCCCAGTCCCACTCGAAGAACATGCGAGCGAAGGCGAAAGAGGTGTGAGCCTCTGCCACCGTGTCGTCTATCTCAAGCGCCTTGAGCGAGGCGGCTATGGCGCGAGGGAAGGCGTCGCGCGGCGGAAGCGCTACACCTAGCAGAGCGTATGAGTCCGCGAGCCCCGAGTAGGCCAGCGCGTAGGTTGCGTCCGCTTCTATCGCCTGCTTGAAAAATTCCAGACCCTTTTCCAGCGATTCGCGCGAGCGCTTGTTCCAGAAGTAGCGCCCCTTCAGGTAAAGGTGATAAGCCTCCGTGTCGTCCGTGTAGCGCTTGGTCAAGCGGCGCTTCTCTTCGCCCGTCAGTTTCAGTTGCAGCTTCTCTGAAATCTCGTTGGCAATCTGTTCCTGCACCTCGAAGATGTCGGAGAGCTTCTGGTTGTACTGCTCGCCCCAGAGTTGAGCGCCGTCGAAGGCGTCCACCAGCTCGGTCGCTATCATCAGCCTGTCTCCGAAGAGCTGTAGCCTGCCTGTCAGCACCGCTCGCACGCGAAGCTCTTCTCCAACCTCGCGCGGGTCTGCGTGCCTGCCCTTGTAGCGAAAGACGGTCGAGCGCGCCATCACACGCAGGCGCGGCAGCCGCGAGAGGCTGTTGATGATGCTCTCCGTGATTCCGTCCGACAGGTATTCGGTGTTAGGGTCGCCGCCTATGTTCGTGAGCGGCAGGATGGCTATGGAGTCTATGACCTTCTTTCGCGGTCGCCTGCGCTTTGAGATAGAGCTTGCGGGCTTAGCACCTGCGTGCGCTCCCTGCTGCTGGTCTGAATCGGAGAGCGTGACGTGCTGCGCGGACGAGCCGGAAGCGAGATGAGCGAGATTAAGCTCGCCCGCGGACATGGAGCGGTTAAGCTCTGTCTGAAACGCCAGCCGCTTGCGCGCCTGCCTGAGCGCGTCCAGCATCTCTTCTATCGTCTGGTAACGGTCGCCCCTGTCCTTCGCAAGCGAGTGAAGCACTATGCGCTCCACCTCTGCGGGCACGCCTTCCGTGTAGAAGGAGATGGGCGGCGGCTGGCGCTCAAGGATTGAGACAATCTGGTCTGTGGGCGTCTGCGCCTCGAAGGGCTCGTGGCCCGTGAGCATCTGGTATATGACTACGCCGAGGCTCCATATGTCTGAGCGCGTGTCTACCACGAGGCCTCGCGCCTGCTCCGGCGACATGTAGCTGACGGTGCCCACGACAAGCCCCGGCTCCGTGTTGACGAGCGTCATGGCTTCGGGCGCGGACAATAATCTCTCGTTTGATTTCTCCGTCAGCTTGGCGAGGCCGAAGTCCAGCACCTTCACGTAGCCGTCCCGCCTGAGCATGATGTTGTCGGGCTTTATGTCGCGGTGGATGATGCCTGCCTCGTGCGCGGCTTGCAGGGCCGAAGCAACCTGTATGGCTATCTCAAGCGAGTCGTCCACGGGGAGCTGTTCGCCGCCTATGCGCTGGCGCAGAGTCTCGCCGTCTACGAACTCCGTGGCGATAAAGTGAGTGTCGTCGGCCTCGCCGACTTCGTAGATGGTGATGATGTTCGGATGATTCAAGGCGGAAGCGGACTTCGCTTCCTGTATGAAGCGGCGCATGCGCAACTGGTCGCGCGCCAAATCAAGCGGGAGAATCTTGAGCGCGACCACGCGGTCGAGCTGTGTGTCCTGGGCCAGATAGACTTCGCCCATCCCGCCTGTACCGAGCAGGGAACGAATCTCGTAGCGACCTACAAAAGTGCCTTCACCGATTGGCATTAGGGGCAGTCTTCGACCGTGGGCGCTGGGCATGCCCGACCGGGCCATGATGCTCTCAAGATTTATCGCAGGCAAGGCCATTGTAGTATGTGTCTTAGGCGACGCGCCAGTCCTCATATGAAGAGAAAGAATTTAACAGGATGGACAGGATAAGCAGGATAAAAGAGAAGCGATTGTCTTTTCTTTATCCTGTTCATCCTGTCTATCCCTGTTAATTTCTTCTTCTTCGACAAGCGAGCAAAATCAAACTGCAATAAAACTGCAACCAAAGCCGGGAGGAGTTCGTGGCATAGTCTTACCAACCTCCTGAGAGGAAAAGCGTTGGACTCAGGAAAATTGCCGTAGGCGGGAATGCTACCTTCTCGCCTACGGCCCTCTTTTTTTTGGGCCGTGGAAAGTTAAAGGGTAAGTAGCTTGACGGTAAGGCTCTCCTGCGGGACTTCAGGCCGCCAGGAAATGGTTGACCGTGTCGAGCAGCTTGTCTATGTCGGGCTTGGCCACGTAATCCTGCGCGCCTGCGCTCAAGCCTTCCTGCCGGTCTGACGAGTAGGCGTCGCCGGAATAGAAGATGACGGGCGTGTCCGGGTGAAGCTGTCGAATCTCCTGGCAGAGCGCGAAGCCCGTGCCGTCCGGAAAGCGCTTGTCCAGGATGAAGAGGTCGAAGCTTTGGCTCTTGGCCAGCCGCAGCGCTTCCTCCACGGAGCCTGCGGCCACCGCTTCATAGCTTGAAAGCCCTAGCAGCACCGTCAGCATAGAGCTGTTGTCCTCGTTGTCGTCGACGCAGAGGATTCGCCGCGTTTGTTCAGGCATGGGGGACTCCCGAAAAAAAGAGTAGCTCATCATGGAAATTTCAGTCGGGGGACTGTGCAGAAAATTGTTATGGATTACGGAAGATGGATTAGTCGCGCCGGTGAGTTATTCCATCCCCGCTCTAGTGACCTAAAACGCGGCAATAATAGCCCATGATTGCCCCGTTTGTATGTACGAAAATGAACACTAGGGAAATTAAATTGCGGGTGGGACGACGCGGAGCTTTTCCGGCTCAGCGCGGCTCTATGCGTATGAGGCGGTTGAGCGGATCGAAGGAGAGCTTGAAGGGATAGAGCGCGTCGCGCCCGAGTATGATGGGCGCTCCGGCTTCAGCGCCGTAGAGCAGGTCTGTCGGCACGTTACGCAGCGACATGGAGCCTACGCGAACGGTCACGGGTGCAATCCTGTGGGCCGAGACTCGCCCGCCGCCGAGGTCGCTTAACTCGCTTGGTCTTCTGCCGCGAGCGCGCGGGATGATTCCCATCGCCTGCGCCTCCGCCTCGCCCAGGGCCAGCCCGAGCCCCGAGCCAGTATCAATCAAAGCCCTGCGACCATTCTCTATGCTGACGAAGGGGCGGCGCGACGCGCCTGTGAACAGCCACGGAACGACTGCCCCGCCTGCGGACGCGTCTCCGGCTCTTAAAGGAGCGGTGCGAGGGTCGAAGGCTGAGATGGTGCCTTGAGGAAAATCAATCGTGTAGCCTAGCGGCCGGTAGCTTTCCGTAGGGTCAAGCAGGCCGTCCACATCCGGCGGCAAGCTATTGGTGACGACGACGCTCGATTGCGCCGGAAGGAAGTTGTTTTTGTCGCCTATGGCAAGACTCTCAAGCTTCGCCTCGCGGCCCGCGCCTGTGGTCTTACCGCTCAAGCCGCCTATGGTCGTGCGGCGTCCAGTGCTGTAGCTTACCCGGGCCGCCTGTGCCACTCGCTCGGAGAGAAGCGTCGCGCCCGCGCCAGTGTCTATGGCAAGCCTGAAGGGGCCAGCGCCGTTTATCCATGCGTTGACCAGCAGGCCACGGCCTTCCACGAGTCGAAAGCGAGCGGCGAAGGGAAGAGAGCCGGAAGCGTTAGCTTGAGCGCTGCTCGAAGTCTCTTCACTTACACTTTCGCGCGCCTCGCGGCCAGTCCTCTCTGCGGCATAAAGATGGGCAGCCCCGTCGAGGGGGACTGCCCAAACCTGTAAACCGAGTGCGAAGACGAGCGACGAAGCGACGACGAAAGCCATGCTCTTCAGAGAGCCTTTCATCGCGACCTCTCTCTCAAAAAGGGTTTCGCTTAGTAGTTGCGGC
The DNA here is from genome assembly GCA_035276685.1 of Pyrinomonadaceae bacterium. Taxonomy (GTDB): domain Bacteria; phylum Acidobacteriota; class Blastocatellia; order Pyrinomonadales; family Pyrinomonadaceae; genus JACVRN01. The sequence continues at coordinate 27,131 of DATELK010000112.1, forward strand.
TGCGCTTACGCAGCTTGTAGGTGTATAGAGCCGAGCCGCCGCCGCCCGCGAGAGCGCCGATAGCCGCGCCCTTCTTGCCGCCTATGAGGCCGCCTATGATAGCGCCGCCGCCAGCACCGGCCGCGACCGTCAGCTTATCCCTGTGCTTAGACCAGAAGGAGCGCTTGCGCGGCTGCTGCTCGTAGTCGTAGTAGACGCGTCGGCTGTTGTCGTAGCGAGCCGTCGAAGCGCTTGAGCCGCGACGGGCGTTGCGATAAACCACGCGCGGAGCCGACTGGCGCTCTGTGGCCGTGTTCGTCTCCGACTTGTCGCCGTCCAGCGCCATGCGAACGCCGTCGGCGAAGCCTTCACGATAAGCTTCAGGCGTAGTGTTCTCTGCCACCTGGTCTGTAGTGGTCTGCGGCGCAGTCGTCTGAGCCGTGGCCGGAGAAACAGCACCGGCCGTCTGAACCTGAGCCGTCTCAGCAGTCTTGCCCGAGCGGGAAACAAAAGCCCCTACCGTCCCGCCAAGCAGGGCCGTCGCCAGAGCGATTGATATAACCCTCTTATTATCGAATACCATCTCGGAATCTCCTTCGGAAAATCTTAGTTATAAATGACCCGTCGCCTCTAATGGCAAACAGCGTTCCCCGGAAGCTACACCTCGCAGGCCCGCACGCTTATCCTCCGACGACCATCCTCATTATCTATAATTTCAGCCTATTTTTCTGCCCAACAAGATATTCACAATCGAATTGCAAGAATGAAGCGTGAGAGACAAGGCGAGAGCCTCCCAAAACGTGTCCCATATGGTGTTTCCAAGACACCATATGCTCAACTCGCTTATCATCCTTTTATTACCTGCTGGTTTTCAAAGGGAAGCTTTATAGCTGCCTTTAGGCCTATCAGAGCGTCTCTACGAACTCCCTCATTGTCAATCCCCTTAAATTCATTCGCCGCGCTTTCCACAAGCTCCTGAGCGCGCTGGACAGAGCGAGCATTATTCAGTTCGTTCCAGGCCCACATTTGATATGTGAAACCGTTAGTATGACGAACCATGTTATCTCCGCCCTTTAATAAACTGACGGCCTTTCTGAATTCTTCCCGGCCCTCTTCAAATCTGCGTTGGGCAAAGAGAAATGCCCCGAAGCTTCGCTTTGCCAGTGCTCTGAAGTAATCGTTGGGAGAAACGGCCACGGCTTTTCGATAATACTTCTCTGCCATAATGAGGTCGCCCGCGTTAGCGTTCGCCGTGGCCAGAGTATTGTACTCAACGGCCGTCACCAATTCCGGAACCTGGTCGGTTAAGTATATCGCCTGATTCAAAAGAAAAGCGTTCTGCTGATTCAGGATACTGGAGATGGCTTGAAAGTATTCAGGGTTGGCCTGTGCGGTTTCGTGATAGAGCTTTGCGTTCTCGATATTACCCGCGACGATTCGACTCAGCACCTCTGTAATCTGGTTTCTGACAGTACGCTGTTTCTCTTTTTGACCTCTGATTATCGAGATAGTCGTTGCCACGGTTGAGATGATGAGAGCCAATACGCTGATTGCGACGGTGATGACATCCTTAGTCTCCATAGCTTATTCTCCATGAGTTGTTGGGCTGCCGATTGTCACCTGGGCTTTCTGCCTTTACCAATCTCCCGCAAATCATCCTGAGCAGAACAACTACAGGCCATAGCCTCTTGCGACGTGAGTACGAAAAATAAGCCTGCCAGGCTTAAGACAAGCATTAATGACTTAACCGTTTCTATATATCGCATATAAGAATCCTTTGAAGAGATAGAGCCTAACGCCAGAATTAACCGGGCGGCAATCAAGATTGGATGATAAAAGACAAGCTAATTTCCGCTCCGCTCGAATGGGTTGTTAGGCGGCGCGCGGGTGCCTCAGAAGCGCTTATGAATATACATCTCGACGATTGCCGATATGCAGAACTGTAACTCTCTTTTGAGCATCGTCTACCTCATAGATAGCACGATAATCTCCAGAACGAATGCGCCAGCCTTCACGCCCTTCTCGGATTTTCTGCTAATGCTTTTACAGCATCACGCATTCGCTCATAATCTGTTTTGGGTAAATTAGCCAATTCTTTCTGAGCACGACGCAAGATGAATACTTCGTAGCTCATTCACCCGCGCCCTCAATCTCCGCTATGGCTTGGGAAAAAGGAATAGCCTCATCACCAGCAGCTTTGGCCTCATCAAAAGCACGGATGGATTCAAGTTCTTCCTGCGCTTCCAGCAATTCAAAATAACGTTCTATATCAAGCAGCACTGCTGTACGATTCCCGCTTTCATCCACGACAAACTGCTCTTTGGATACACTCATATTAAGCACCTCCGGGCAACAAGTTTATATCCGTTTTGAGATTACTGCTAGTAGGGGATAAGGCTGCAATTACCGTCGGGCCAGGCATAATTTCATCGAACGAAAAAGGGCGCGGCTGTCTTCTATTCATTGAGGGCGAGCTTCGCCTGTTGAGCGGCGTGTGCGCCGTTCGGTGAAGGAGTCTATGTTGTAGATTGCAGGCACGGCAGCCGGGCCGTCGTGCCTGTGTGTAGAGACTGTCTCTATGGAGCTATTTTGAATGCGGGGTTGCTCCACGGGCCTTGGCCTTGCGGGCCTACGGCCGCGACTCTGAACCAGTACTTTGTTCCTGTGGTTAAGCCGTCTATGGTTGTTTGTGATTTAGTGGAGACCGCTGCGTGGTGCCATGAAGTTGCCGTCACGGGGTCTACACTTTGTTCTATGACGTAGGAGCGTGCGCGGTCTACCTTGTCCCATGAAAGGTCTATCTCTCCTTCCATGTCACCCAGCGTGGGGTTGAGGCTGTCGGGCGCGGGAAGTGTGCCCGTGGGAGTTCTCTCTGCGCGCACGTCCATGCCTGCGCTTTGAATGGTCTGCTCATCGCCGCCGCTTGTGCTCTCAACATAAGCGGCAAGCTGATTGAGTATGCGGTCGGCGGCTTCCTCTTTCTCATTAACAGCGGTCGTGAGAGCTTTCGCCTGTTGCTTGATAGACTGTTGTGCCGAGTGCGTGGCTTCGAGGTCGTTGATTACTCCTGTGACCTGTGCGAGCGCAGGTTGCGGAGTAGGGAAGTTAGGGTTGGAACTCATGGCGTTAACTATCTGTCGCGCGCGTGCAATCTTTTCGGGAATGGAAAGCTCCCTGAGGTTGAGTTTGACTTTTGCCATAGCAGTCTCCTTGAGGTTAAGGCAAGTTTATAGATGCGAGGCCAATAAGAGCGTAAGGTGTCCGAAGCGCAGATTACGGCATGACCTGAACAGATGCAAGATTTTTTATACGGGTCAGTACCGCCTGCGGTAGCGGGCGGGTCTTTGCCTTCCATCACGACTCTACTTTAGCTAATACCCGCCCGCTACCGCAGG
>DATELK010000113.1:0-24073 GCA_035276685.1 Pyrinomonadaceae bacterium
CCGCCCGCTACCGCAGGCGGTTCTGACCTGCTCTTTCCAAATTGACTTATCGCATATCAGCTTGCAAGCCCGCACCCGAGCTTTTATAATGTCTTCCGTGATTTGGGGCGCATTGGTGTAGTTGGTTAACACGCAGCCCTCTCAAGGCTGAGACCACGGGTTCGAGCCCCGTATGCGCTGCTTACAATAAGAAAGGCGTGATTGTTTGAATTGAACAATCACGCCTTTACTCTTTAGGGCTACAAACTCTTCCTACTTGCTTTTCACACTCTTCTTCAGCTTTAGAACGAGCTGGCGTGTCTCGTCGGCGAACTCGCCCCTGGGCGAAAGCTTCAGGTACTCTTCGTACTCTATGAGGGCGCGCTCGGGGACGTTGAGCCTGAGTAGTATGTTGCCCGCCAGGAGGTGCGCTTCCGCGAAGTCCGGTTTGAGCTGAAGCGTGTGTCCGATGGCTGGGGCGGCACGCTTAATATCATTCATCTCCCAGTAGAGCCGCGCCTGTGTGAAATAGCCCTGCCAAGAGGTCTCGTCCAGCCTGAGCCCTTTTTCGAGCGCCTTCTCCGCCTCTTCGTATCGCTTCTCGCGCCGGTAAACATCGCCCAAAGCAAAGAGCGCCGCAGCAGACTCAGGCTTTACCTCAAGCGCGCGGTTGAGTGCCGTTTCCGCCTCCTTCAGCCTGCGCTCGTTGGCGTAGGTCGTTCCCAGCAGAAGCTGCGCCTCGAAGAAATCAGGGTAGAGCGCGACGGCACGCTCAAGATGCGAGAGCGCCTCCTTCGTGTCCTTCAGGGCCAGCGCGCCGCGTCCCTTCTCAAACTCGTCCTGCGCTTCGAGCGGCACGCGCGCATCTACAACCAGAGGCTGCTGCACACCTAAAACGGTTGCCTTGTCGGGCGTCAGCTCCACGACCAGATAGGCGCGAAGCACCACGTTCACGTCCGCCTGCTGCTGAATCGTGTTGTAGCCTTTGGCGTTGATGATGACCGTGTAGTAGCCGCGCTGCAATCCCTGAAAGCGAAACTTGCCGTTAACGTCCGTGGCTATCTGGTCAACGATGCCGCCGCCGAGTCTTTCCAGCCTGACCTGCACGCCGCGCGCAGGCTCGCTCTTATCCACCATTCGCACTATGCCGCTGACCTCAACCGTTATCCCTCCGGTATAGGTGTCGCGGTCTCTCTGAGCGAAAGCTACGGCTGCGGCTGCGAGGAGAAGGCAAAGCGCTGGGAGCGGGCGGTAAAGGCGAGACATATTGCCGACCTCATGGAATCAGGGTTTGAAGAAATTAACAGGGATAGGAGAGCAACGCAAAGCGCAGAGTGCAGAATGATGAATGAAGAGCTTCTTCTTATTCATCATTCTGCACTCTGCATTCTGACTTGCCTTTCTATCCCTGCTTGAATTACGTCACGCCTCAGTAGCTATATCTCAGACCGAACTGAATGAGACGTGCCGGGACTGCCGTTTCCGTGATGCGCGTAAAGGTCGTAGGTGAGCCGCTTCCGACGTTGACGGAAGTGCTCGCAGACGGGATACGGAAGACCGGATGGTTAAAGAGATTGAAGACATCCATGCGAAGCTCAAGCGCTTGCCGCTCCGTCACGTTGATGCGCTTCATGAGAGAGAAGTCCCAGTTCTGCTGGAACGGCCCACGGAAAGCATTGCGCGGGCTGTTGCCCCAGCCGGTCGCGCCAGCCGTGCCGAAGGGAACTACGGGCACGGTGGTGAAGCAGGCCGGGTTCAGGTAGTTGGCGACAATCGCCGCCGTTGACCCTTGGGTGTAAGCCGCCTCCGCGCCGTTGCAGATGAAGCGCGCGGTGCCTAGAGCCGCGGCGTATGCTCCGCCGCTCGTAGAGTCTGTGACGGAGAAGGGCAGGCCGCTCTGGTAGGTGACGATGCCGCTGATGGCCCAGTTGCTCAGGAGCTTATCTGCGACGCCGTCAACGCCGCTCAGGAAGCGCTGGCCGCGCCCGAAGGGCAGGTCGTAGGCGTAAGAGACCACCAGCCTGTGCGGGCGGTCGAAGTCGCTGATGGCGCGGTTCTGCTTCGGGTCAGACTGGTCGTTGTAAAGGTTCGCACCGTTCTGCCCGTTGCGCGTCGCGTTCAGCTCGTCCGTGCTAAGAGAGCCGCTCACGTTGTCTATGTTCTTCGAGTAGGTGTAAGCGGCCTGAAAGTACATGCCTGTGGTCATGCGGCGAGACAGCGTGACTTGCAGCGAGTTGTAGCTGCCCTGGCCTATGTTGCCGGAAAGGCGTGCGCCGCGCCTGCGCGAGAGGCCCAGAATTTGGTGACGCAGCTCTTCGTTGGCGGGCGTGTTAGTGGTAATCGTGTAGACCTTTCCGCTCGTGTCCGTCACCGTGATGGGGTTGGTAGGGCTCGCAAGCCGCGCTATGAACGGCGTGTAAATTCCCAAACCGCCCTTGTACTTCGCGCCGACGTAACCGAACTCTATGGCCCAGCCCCACCACAGCTCGCGCTGTATGGTCAGGTTGTACTGCTGCGTCCAGGGAGTGTAAGCGGTGGTCGGTGCGGTCGTGAACGACGCCAGGTTAATGGAGCAGTTGGTGGCCGTCCCTCCGTAGTTCAGGCAGGCTTGCCCTGCCGAGTTGACGAAGATTGGGGCCACGTTCGGGTCGTTCGGGTCGAGCGGGCCTGTTCCACTCGTGCGGCGCAGTCCCGCGAAGAAGGTGGCCGAAGGGATGTAGGCCGCCGCGATGGCTGACGGCGGCGGCGAGCCCGCGAACGGATTGGCAAGCTGGAAGGAGACGGGCGTCGTCGTGCTTGAAAGCGGCTGCACTGTGAAGGGCGCGGCCAGCGAGTTCTGCAAGATGTTCTGGTTGGAGAGTCGCTGGTAATAGATGCCGTAGCCCGCGCGCACCACAGTCTTCTGGTCTCCCTTCACGTCCCACGCGAACCCTATGCGCGGGGCGAAGTTGTCTCCGTCAAAGCAGTCATTGAGCGCGCAGTCCTTGACGCCCGGCGTGCCCACGAAGCCGGCCAGATTGACCTTCTCAGGGAAGAGGAAAGGATTCTGGCCCGCTGCCGCGAGACCAAAATCGTAGATGCCCGCTCTGTAGAGCTTGTCCTTGCCGAAGCTCATGCCTTCCCAGCGCAGGCCGAGGTTCATAGTCAGGCGCGGCGTGATGCGCCAGTCGTCCTGCACGAAGGCGGCGTAGTCCGTCGCGATGAAGTTGCGCGCCGGGTCGCCGAACGCGGATTGAATTGAAGTGACACGGCCTTGCAGGAAGTTCTGGAAGGCTGTGAAAGCGAAGCCCGTGCCGGTCGTGGCCGCAAAGCCAAGCGAGCCGCGCACGGCGAAATTGTTGAAGCGGTTCAACTGGTACTGCACGCCTTCCACGCCGAAGCGCAGGCTGTGCTGGTCTTTAATCCACGAGAGCGTGTTCACCAGATTGTACTGGTTGGAGACCGTCCCGCGCTCGTCGTTGACGCCCGTGCCGAGCGAGAACGAGCCCGTCACGCTGACGCGATAGATGCCGGGGAACTGTGCGGAATTGCCGCGCACCGCTCCTATGTCTCCCAGAGCCACGGGGTCTGTAGGACTGAAGGCAGAGATGTAGCGGCTGTAGCCTGCTCGTAGCTCGTTGACGACCGTCGGGCTGAAGACGTGCGTGTAGCTCAAGGAGACGAAACGATTCCTCTGTAGGTCTGCACGCGGGAACGCGAGCGTCGTGTCCGTCCCGTAGGGCTTCGCGGTCGCGCCGTTGTCCCAGAACCAGCGCCCCGAAAGCTTCTCTTTGCCGTCGCGCCAGAAGCGGTCGTAGCTAATCATGTACTGGTTGTCCGTGATTGGAGCTATGGCCGAGAAGACGCAGTTGAAGGTGCCTGTGGCTCCGCCTGTGATAGCGCCGCAGCCCGTCTGGCCGGGGCGCGGTACCAGGAACTGTCCGCCGTAGCGCGTGTCTTTGACGTTCAGTATGTTGACCGCGATGGGGTCAATCTGCGCTGGCGTCAGGCCGAAGGCTCCGGCGAGCAGGGCGGCCGTGGTCGTTCCGTCCGCGTTGGTCGGGAATGCCTGAACAATCGGGCTCACGCTTGAGCCTGTAGGGTCGAGGCCGTTTCGTGCGCGCACGCCCTGATAGTTGAAGAACCAGAAGCCGCCCGCCGCGGGCACGGGGCCGCTCCCGGAAAAGCCGAAAACGTTCTGCAATAGACGCGCACGCTTCTTCAAGCCGTTGGCGTTGCGGAACCATTCGTTGGCGTTCAAGGCATCGTTGCGGTGCTGCCAGTAGCCGTCAAAGTGCCAGTCCTTTGACCCAGAGCGCAGCACGAGCGCGAGCGCTCCGCCGCCCTTGCTTCCAGATGAAGCATCGTAGAGCGAAGTCGCGACCTTCATCTCCTGAATCGTGTTCGGGTTCGGCAGAGGCACAGTATCGAAGTGCGCCAGGTTGAAGTCGTTGACGTTGACGCCTTCGAGCTGGATGCTGTTGTTTGAGGTGCGCTGGCCGTTGACGTTAACGTCCGCCGTTCCGCGACCCGCCGTCCTCACGTCCGTAGGCTCGCCCGCCGTGCCCGACGAGAGCGAGAGGAGGAAGAGGAAGTTGGGCGCGGCCAGTGGCAATTGCCTGAGCGTCACGGAGTCGATGGGCTGGCCCGTGACGGCGCTCGTGGCGTTAATCAGGGACGGCGCAGCCTGTACGACTACGCTCTCCGTGACAGCGCCCACCTCAAGCTCCATGTCCTGCCTGGTGGTTTCGTTGATGCGCACCTGCACATCTTTAATCGTAGCTTTCTTGAAGTTCTTAGAGGTGATTTCCAGACGATAAAGTCCGGGGGGTAAAAGAGTGGCGATGAAGCTGCCGTCCTCACTGGTGGTGATGGTGCGCTCCGTGTTGCCCGTTCTTTCGTGGATAACTAAGACTGTGGCACCGGCCACAACCGCTCCTTGCGGGTCAGTGATAGTGCCCGTGATACCTCCGGTTTGAGCTCCTTGGGAAAAGGCGAGGGTAATAAGCACAAAGGAGATGAGCCACCCGCTTGAGACTAAGCGTAGAACGCTTCGCATAACGGTTCCTCCTTAAGGGATTGGGGCTTATTCGGTTGTCTTTTGGCTACTTCTTGGCGATGGTCTTGCTGACTTGGTGCTACCTGATGGAAAGCTTGCGCTTCTTTGCGATGCAAGAAATATACCCCGGTATTGGGAATCAGGCAGAAATTTTTAAGAAATTCATTCTCTTGGCTTTAACCGGGCGCTAAAAACCCTTTGAGCGCGGGGCAGGTAACCCTTCATACATAAATTCCAGTTTTTCTACGATTTTTTGGATACACCTCTTCATGTGGACAAAGGCTTGCGCGGCGTGTTGGAATGTTTGCCAGCGTACCGAGCCTTAGGCTTTAGCCGTAAAGAAACAGAGTATGGAACGAATCATCTTTCTGGACAGGAACACGCTCGAAGCAGAGATACGCCGACCCGATTTTCGGCACGAGTGGGTCGACTATGACGAGACAGAAGGCTCAGAGCTTGTAGAGAGGCTCAGAGGCGCGACCATAGCCGTCACCAACAAGGTGCCTTTGCGCGAAGCCGAGCTGCGTCAGCTAGATTCGCTCCGCCTGATAGCCGTCGCGGCCACGGGCGTAGACATCATCGACCTTGACTATTGCAGGCGTCGCGGCGTGGCCGTCTCGAACATACGCAACTACGCGGGCCACACCGTGCCGGAGCACGCGCTGATGCTCATGCTCACGCTGCGTCGGAACCTGTTGAGCTACAGGCGAGACGTGCAGGCGGGAGAGTGGGAGCGCGCAAGGGCCTTCTGCCTCTTCAATCATCCGATTCACGACCTGCACGGCTCTACTTTAGGCATCGTAGGCTACGGCGTGTTAGGTCAGGCGGTCGAGCGCCTTGCCCTGGCCTTCGGCATGCGCGTGCTCGTGGCTGAGCATAAAGGCGCTACAAAAATTAGAGATGGGCGAGCCGGGTTTGAAGAGGTGCTGAGGACGAGCGACATCGTGACGCTTCACGCTCCGCTAAGGCCTGAGACGCGAAACATGATAGGCAGAATGGAGCTTTCCATGATGAAGCCTGACGCGATTCTGATTAACACTGCGCGCGGAGGGCTGGTAGATGAAAGAGCGCTTGCATGGGCGCTTGAGACGGGGCAGATAGCGGGCGCAGGATTTGACGTGCTGACAAAAGAGCCGCCGCGCGAAGGCAATCCGCTGCTTAAGCTTCACCTGCCGAACTTCATACTCACGCCGCACAACGCCTGGGCGAGCCGCGAAGCGATGCAGGCTCTGGCAGACCAGCTCATAGAGAATATAGAAGCCTTCGTGCGCGGCGAGCCTGTAAATCTGGTCAGGTAAAAAAAACAGTTTTCAGTTTTCAGTTTTCAGTTAAAAGCAGACAAGCTCTTTGACTGAAAACTGAAAACTGATTACTGGAAACTGCTCTTATTCTTCGTGATGTTCGTAGAGGCGAAGGATTTCCTGTCCCTGTCGTGAGCGCGGGTCTATGGTGCGCAGGTGCTTGCGTCCCTGCATCTCCCAGATGGCAGTCACCTGCCCGTCCTTCTCTACGGCGTGATAGGTAATCTCTTCGGTAGGCTGCGCAGCTTCCGCCTCGCCTGCGCTTTGAGCCTCTTCCGACACGTTCTCTTCATTTTCTGCCATGCGTATACGAAACTTCTCCTCTTCTTCGGAATCTTTCCGCTGCTTGCTCTTGCTGGAATCGCTCTGAATTTTGTCACACGCCCGGCACGCGTGTCCACCTCACTGTGTCTTGGCTATCTTCCGCAGGCCGAACGCAAACTCTATGGCGCGGCGTGCCGAGACTACGCCCCAGCCCTGACGGTCGACCTCTATGCCGGGAAGACGCTCCGCCGTCTCAATCAGAATCCGCTTGACCTGCTGCGGCGTCAAATCCGGGTTGGCTTCGAGCATCGCGGCGCAGATTGAAGCGACGATAGGAGACGCGAAAGAGGTTCCGTCCACGTACTTGTAGTGTCGCGTGATGACGTTCTCTTCCCTGAGCTTAATCATAATCAACTGTCGCAGCAGGTAAGAGGGCAGGCCCGTCTCACGCGCTTCGTCCAGCGATTGGTCAACGCCCTCATGCTCAGCGATGATTTCATGAAGCTTCTCGTCGGGCGCGTTATCCAGTAACGCGAGAAGCTCTACCTGCTCGGCCGTGGGCGTGTGCGGCAGTATAGGCGCTGGCACCCATATGCCGGGCGCTATCACTTCCGGCTTCTGGAAGCCGTCAACCGTAGGCCCGTAGGACGAGCGGTACATGCCGAAGCGCGTGCGGTCAAGGGAGTTCTGGTCGTCAAGGCCGCCGACGGCTATGGCCGAAGGCGCGCTCGCTGGCGGCAGGACGGGATGGCCCGGCATGTGGCCCGCGTTACCTACGGCGCAGACTATGACAAGGCCGCTCTTGACAGCTTCCTCGACCGTCTGTGCCAGAGAGTTAGTAAGATAAGTCTCTTCGTCGTCGCCTCCGGCCGAGATGTTGACGACGCGAATGTTGAACTTGTGGCGGTAGCGCATGACCCAACGAAGCCCGCGCTCTATGTTCTCTTCGCTGATGCGCCCCTTGCCGACTTTGACGAGGACGAGTCGCGCGTCCGGCGCTATGCCGCGATAGAAGCCGTTCGAGAGCCCGCCGTTCCCTGCGGCCACGACGGATGTCATCATGCCGTGCCAACTGGCCGGGTCAGGAGACTCAAGCGTGGTCTTGTCGCCTTCGGCTGCGACGATGCTGTGGTAGGCGAGTATGCGGTTGTCGGGCTTGGTCAAATCCGGGTGCGGGTAAAAGCCCGAGTCAAGGAAGGCCATCGTCACGCCGCGCCCTGTGAAGCGCTCGTCGGCGTCCATGCGAAGCGGTGTTGAGAGGACGTTGCCGCCCTGCTCGAAGACCGCCGCGTGTGCTTCCAGGTGCATGCGCGCCCGCTCGAAAAGCTGTATGCAGCGAGGGCAGATGGTCGAGACCAGTGCGCCGCCCGGAGCGTTGGCGGCAATCATGACCTTCAAGTCATCGCTTATGGCTTCAAATGGAATCAGGCCGTCGGGCGACTCGCGCCCGCACACCGGGCAGATAGGCTTGCCCGCAGCCTTGTCAGAATGTAGCTCCGTTGGCTCCGTTGAAATAATTGCATCAGACATAAATCCTTGCTTCTTTTCTCTCTATAAAAAGTTTACTTCAGATAGTACCGATTTTTGATGATACGCGAAACCGATAACATAGCAACAGAAGATAGATAAAGTGCGCCGAAAACGTCACTCTTTTGTGAGTTGTGCTTTTGGGGCAAAGGGCTGTAAGGTATCCGGTAGAGACTACACAAACGTCAAAATTTGAAGAGGAGGTCGCCAAAGAGCCTCTATTATGGCTAATGAGCAACCGACCGTCGCGGACATCTTTCGCCGCGCTCAGAGCTTGAGGCGAGAGCGCCCGCAAAGCTCCTACAAGGAGATAAAACAGCTTCTGTTGAGCGAATATAAGGGAGCGGCTTTTCCGCCCGCGAATCGTCTGGCTATCCCAGAGCAGGACGCGCGTGCGCCGGAAGAAGACTGGTCTGCCGGGCTTCCATTGATGCTGCGCGGCATACAGCAACAGAACTGGGAAGAGATAATGAACGGCATCATGCTCAGCCTTGAGCAGACAGAGAACTACGAGAAGCAGACCGGCGCGCCCGGAGCCAGAGACGACTGGCATGACCGAACCGTGGGCATAGACGAGCCGCTCAGGAAAGGCGTAGGCAAGTGGATGCCCGAAGACCTGATGCGACTGGCAGAACGAGCGACGAAAAAACAGTGAACTGCCGTTATGAGTTTCTTAGATAAGCTGTTCAACGACCCGCTCTATCAATCGGGTGAGCCGAGGCGGCCCGAAGAGGTCAAAGAGCCTGAGGTCATCATCAGCCCGGACACGCGGCGCGAGAATCGTATGCCGCCCGGACAGGTGAGGACGCGTAAGTGGCCCGTGCTGGACGCGCACGGCACGCCGAACGTAGACCTTGCCACGTGGCGCTTTGAGGCGGGCGGGCTGGTGGAGAATCCGCAGAGCTGGTCGCTGGACGAGTTTCTTCAGCTTCCGCCCGTGAAGGTCTACGCGGACTTTCATTGCGTGACGCGATGGTCGCGGCTGGACAACGTCTGGGGCGGCGTGCAGGCGAAAGAGATGGCTCGCATCCTCGGCGTCAAGCCTGAAGCGAAGTTCGTGCTCGTCTTCGGATACGATTACGGCTGGTCTACTAATCTGCCGATAGAATATTTTCTGTCGGAGGATTCGCTCTTCGCGTGGTCGCACGACGGTCGTCCCATTGCGCCGGAGCACGGCGGCCCCGTTCGATTGATTGTCCCGCAGCTCTATGCCTGGAAGTCGGCCAAGTGGGTCAAGGGCGTTCATTTTCTGGCGGAGGATGAGCCGGGCTACTGGGAGCAGGGCGGCTATCACATGCGCGGCGTTCCCTGGAACGGGCGCGACGGCGAGCGCTTCCGCTGGCAGGAAGAGGGAGAGGATTGAAGAATTGATTCACCGGTTCATTGAATCAATTCCCTTTGAGCGTCATGGTGGGTGTGTTTCTGTTTTTGTTGCAGGTGGAGCAGGCAGCGCCGCAGTCCGTGCGGGAAGTCTTCGCTCGCTTGCATGAGCGCGCTCTGGCCGCGCTGCCGGGGCTGATTACGGCCGCAATTGTTTTCCTCATCTTCATGGCCGCAGCGTGGGTCGGGTGCCGTTTGATAGTTTACGCCGCGCCGCGCGTGAAGGCAGACACGGGCGTGGTGCTTCTGCTCTCGCGCATCTACTACTACAGCATAATCATCTTCGGCATCGTCACGGCTCTTTCCACCACTGGGATGAACGTGAGCGCGCTTGTGACGGGGCTCGGGCTGACGGGCTTCGCCATAGGCTTTGCCTTGAAGGACGTGCTGTCGAACCTGCTCTCGGGCATCATGCTTCTCATCTATCGCCCCTTCCGCATAGGCGACCAGATTAAGATGGGAGAGTTCGAGGGCACAATCAAGACCATACGCATGCGCGATACTGTTGTCAGAAGCTACGACGGTCGCAGCATCATCATCCCGAACACGAAGCTCATCACTGAAGTCGTCGTCAACAACACGGCCCGCGCTGGCCGTCTCGTCAGAACTTCGGTCGCGCTCGCCATCTCTTCCGGCTCGGACGTTGAGACGGCCCGAGAGCTTTTCCTGCAAGCCATGGAGCAGAACGAGACCCTGATTGGACGCGCCGAGCCGCACGTCATAGTCAGAGAGGCCGACAACTCAACGCTTCTGGAAGGCCGCTTCTGGTACGACCCGCGCCGCACAACTCGCGACGCCATCAAGAGCGAAGTCGCGCAGTCTATAGAAGCGTCGTTCGAGAGAGCAGAGATAGAGCTGACGGAAGAGTCACGCGAACGCATAGCGGCGCAGAAGGAAGAGGTCTCAAGCACGGGCATCAGAAATCGCGGAAAGGTGGAAGCAGCTTGAGCGCTCAGACTCAATCCTCTGATAAGCCGAAGACGAATCCCCCGGCGACGCCTAAAGACGCTGCGGCCGTCATTCTCCTTAAGCACGGGACGGAGCTTGCAGACCCTGAAGTCTACTGGGTCAGGCGCAGCCACCGCCTGGCCTTCCTAGGAGGCTTTCATGCTTTTCCGGGCGGGCAGTTGGACGAGTCGGACAAAGAGACTCCGGTGGCGAACTGCGACGATGCTGAAAAGGCGGCTATGATTGCCTGCGCCGCGCGAGAGGTCTTTGAAGAGCTTGGTGTTCTCCTTGCTCGCGGCGCTCAAACTCTAACCGTGGGCCAGCGCGCCTCGCTCCTTGATGATTTGGAATCAAAGCGCATGTCGTGGCCGCAGCTTCTTAATCACTACGGTCTTCATCTGGACGCTCAGGACTGGACGTACGTGGGGCGCTGGGTCACGCCGCCGTTTAGTCCCAGGCGCTTCGATACGTGGTTCTTCATGGCCCACTGCCCCGCGAAGCAGGAGCCGAAAGTTGCAGGCGATGCGGAACTGGAAGCGGGCGAGTGGACGCGTGCAAGTGAGGCCGTCGCTCGCTGGCAGCGCTCCGAAGTCCTGACCGTGCCGCCTGTGCTTCACGCGCTAAAGACAATCAGCCGAGGCTTGACGGAAGATTTGGTCGAGCGCTTTCTCTCCGTCCCGCAGGCGCATGGGCTGCCTGTGCGCCGCATAGAGTTTCGTCCCGGCTTCATCTGCTTTCCCGTGCGCACGCAGACCAAGCCCCCGGCCACGCACACAAACTGTTACATAGTAGGCTCGCGCGACGTAGTCATCATAGACCCTGCTTCAATTTATGAAGAGGAACAGGAGGCGCTGGCCTCTTGCGTTGACGAGCTTCGAGCCGAGGGGCGCAACATCAGAGAGATAATCCTGACGCACCTTCATCCAGACCACGTGGGCGGCGTTAAGGCTTTGAGAGAGCACCTGTGGGGCCGCGTGCCCGTGGCCGCGCACCGACTGACGGCGAAAGCGCTGGAAGGCGTAGTCCCGGTTGACCGCCTGATAGAAGACGGAGAGGTGATTGACTTAGATGGTGAGCCGCACCTGCGACTTCGCGCCATGCACACGCCCGGTCACGCGCGCGGGCACCTCTGCTTTTATGAAGAAGCGACCGGCGCGCTCATCACGGGCGACAACATAGTGGGCCTAGGCTCCGTGCTGATTGACTCGCCCGAAGGCAACATGCGCGATTATCTGGAATCCCTTGAGCGCATGAGGGCGCTTCCGCACCTGACGGTTCTCTTCGGAGCGCACGGGCCTGCGGTCGGCAACGCCCGTGCTAAAATTGACGAGTACATCAGTCACCGCCTCGAACGCGAAAAGAATATTTTGAAGGCCGTGCGCGAGGGCTGCGGCACGCCGAAAGAGATTGTCGAGCGCGTCTACACAGACGTTCACCCTAAAGCACACTCTATGGCGGAGCGCGCCGTCCTTGCTCATCTTGAGAAACTGGAAACGGACGACCTGGTCACACGCGCGGACGGCGGAAGGTGGGAAAGCAGGAACGAAAAAAGGGATGAAGGATGAGAGCGAGCGCAGGCAGGCCGAGCTGAGGCTTGAGACGCAGTATGCCATCACGCGAGCGTTGGCTGACTCGACCACGCTCGCGGAGGCCGCGCCTCGCCTGCTCGAAGCCGTCTGTAGAAGCCTAGGCTGGTCGCTCGGCGCGCTCTGGCGTGTTGATGAAGAGACGGACACGCTGCGCTGCGTGGAGACGTGGCACGTGCCGGGCGTGGAAGTCCCAGTGTTTGAAGAGACGAGTCGAGAGCGTGCCTTCGCGCGCGGCGAGGGCTTGCCAGGCCGTGTCTGGGAGAGCGGCCAGCCCGCGTGGATTACGGACGTGGCCGCGAACGGAAACTTCCCGCGCGCCGCCATAGCGAAGAAGGCGGGTCTTCACGCTGCCTTCGCTTTTCCGATTCTGCTGGCCGGTGAAACCTTAGGCGTGCTTGAGTTCTTCAGCCCGGAAGTGCGCGAGCCGGACAATGCCCTCATACAGATGATGGAGACGGTCGGCAGCCAGATAGGCCAGTTCATAGAGCGCAAAGAGGCCGAGGAAGCTTTGCGCCAGTCCGAAGACCGCTTTCGCACGCTGGCCGAAACGGCCTCGGACGCCATCATAACCATTAACGAAGATAGCCGCGTAGTCTTTATCAACCGCGCCGCCGAAACCATCTTCGGCTATCCTCTGGAAGAGATGATGGGCGCTGACCTGACCATGCTCATGCCCGAGTACCTGCGCCGTCTTCATGACGAAGGAGTCAGGCGCTACATAGAGACGGGCCAGCGGCACATCAACTGGGAGGGATACGAGCTGCCCGGTCTTCATAAAGACGGGCACGAAATCCCGCTCGAAGTCTCGTTCAGCGAGTACGTCAAAAACGGTCGTCGCTTCTTCACAGGGATTGTCCGCGACATCTCTGAGCGCAGGCGCAACGAGGAGACGCAGGCAGAGCGCGTGCGCCTCGCAGCGCTCACGGCGGACATAGGCGTCGCTCTCACCCAGAGCGACACAAAGCGCGACATGCTGCAACGCTGCGCCGAAGCCCTGGTCAGGCACCTGGACGCGGCCTTTGCGCGCATCTGGACTCTGAACGAAGCGGAACAGGTGCTTGAGCTACAGGCGAGCGCGGGGCTCTACACGCACCTGGACGGGGCGCACTCGCGCGTGCCCGTGGGCAAGTTCAAAATCGGCCTCATCGCCGAAGAGCGAAAGCCGCACCTGACTAACTCTGTCGTCGGCGACCCGCGTGTGGGCGACCAGGAGTGGGCCAAACGAGAAGGCATGGTCTCGTTCGCGGGCTACCCGCTCATCATAGACAACTCGCTCGTGGGAGTGATGGCCATGTTCGCGCGCCACACCTTGACGGAAGTGGTGCTTGACGGGATGGCATCGGTTACGAACGGCGTGGCCTTAGGGATAAAGCGCAAGCGCGCCGAAAGAGAGTTGCAGGAGAGCGAGGCGCGCTATCGCTCTTTGTCCGAGGCCATGCCGCAGATAGTCTGGGCCACGGACGCGAAAGGCTCTCACACCTACTTCAACTATCGCTGGTACGAGTACACGGGTTTGTCAGAGGAAGAGTCCATGGGCTTCGGCTTCGCCAACGCCCTTCACCCGGAAGACCGCTCGCGCACTCTGGACGAGTGGACGCGCGCGTGGCGAGACGGCGAGCCTTACGAGATTGAGTATCGCTTTTATTCTCGCCCGCGCGACGAGTACCGCTGGTTCCTGGGGCGTGCCGTGCCGGTGAGAGACTCGCAGAGACGCGTCGTGCAGTGGGTAGGAACCTGCACGGACATAGAGGAACAGAAGAAGGCCGAAGAGGCGCTCGCCCGTCTCAACGAAGAGCGCGCCGCCATGATTGAAGAGGTCTCTACGCCGATTGTGCCGGTCTGGCGCGGCGTGCTAGTGCTTCCAATCATAGGCTCTCTGGACACCGAGCGCATGCAGCGCGCAACCGAGGCGGCGCTCGACGAAGTTACGCGCAAGGGCGCTCGCGCATGTATCATAGACATCACGGGCGCGCGAATCGTGGACACGCACGCGGTCGCCAACCTGACGAACCTTGTGATGGCGCTCAGGCTCGTAGGCGCGCAAGCCATCGTCACGGGCATCAAGGCTCATGCGGCGCAATCGCTCATAAGCCTCGGCGTGGATTTCGCCAGCCTCCGAACGCATCGAACGCTGGCGGAGGCGCTGGCATCTTTAATTAATGAGAACGAGAGCAAGAGGGACGGTATTATACAAAATGGAACTGGCTAAAACTTTAGGCGAGCTGAAAGAGAGCGGCTATCAGATAACTTCCGTGAAGGACGAGATGCGTCGCAATCTCGTCCGCAAGCTTCGCGCGGGCGAGCGCCTCTTTCCCGGCATAGTCGGCTATGACGAGACGGTCGTGCCGCAGATTGTCAACGCGATTCTGGCGCGTCACAACATCATTCTGCTGGGCCTGCGCGGTCAGGCCAAGAGCCGCATCATACGCCAGCTGACAGACCTGCTGGACGAGAGCATCCCAATCATCGCGGGCTCTGAAATCAACGACAATCCCTTTCATCCAATCTCGGCTTACGGACGCCAGCAGCTTGAGCTTCACGGCGACGCGACGCACATAGAATGGGTCGAGCGCGACGCGCGCTTTGTCGAAAAGCTAGCCACGCCGGACGTGACCATAGCCGACATCATAGGCGACGTTGACCCGATTAAAGCAGCCAAGGGCGGCCACCTCTTAAGCGACGAGCTGACGATTCACTACGGGCTGCTGCCGCGCGCCAATCGAGGCATCTTCGCCATTAACGAACTGCCCGACCTCGCGGGAAAGATTCAGGTCGGACTCTTCAACATCATGCAGGAAGGCGATGTGCAGATTAAGGGCTACCCAGTGCGCCTGCCGCTTGACGTGATGCTGGTCTTCTCCGCCAACCCTGAAGACTACACCGCGCGCGGCAAGATAATCACGCCCTTGAAAGACCGCATAGGCACGGAGATTACCACTCACTATCCTTCCGACTTGCAGCTTGGCGTGGAGATTACAAAGCAGGAGGCATGGACAGAGCGAGAAGGTTTGGAAGGACGCCTGAACGTTCCCGATTTCATACGCGAGCTTGTAGAGCAGATAGCCTTTGAAGCGCGCGACGACCAGCGTATTGATAAACGCTCCGGCGTCTCGCAGCGCCTTCCCATCACCGTCATGGAATCCATCATCTCAAACGCCGAGCGCCGCTCGCTTCTCACGGAAGAGGAAGAGATTGTGCCTCGCATCTCGGACATCTACGCCGCCGTGCCTTCCATGACGGGCAAGATGGAGCTTGAGTACGAGGGCGAACAGGTGGGCGCTGCGAAAATAGCCCGCGACCTGATTAAGCGTGCCGCAGGAGAAATCTATGAGGGCTACTTCGTAGGCATAGAGTTCACGGACGCCGTGCGCTGGTTCGATTCCGGCAACTCGCTTCGACTGGCAGACACGGCCTCCGCCTACGAGTGCATGAACCTGCTCGATGCCGTGCCGGAGTTGATTGACACGGCGCTCATCCCCTTCGACTTCAAGCGCTCGGACGATGCCCTGACAGTCTCAGCCTGCGAGTTCGTGCTGGAAGGCCTCTACGCCCAGAACAAAATCAGCCGCAACGAAGAGGGCGGCTACACCGCCGCCACCAAGGCCCGCAAAGACCGGCGCGGCATGATATACGACGACCTCTCCGAGACAAGCCGTTACAGTTAAGGAGCAAGATTTATGGAAACAATCTGGACTGCTGTTTACCGCAAAGTGCCGGAAGGCTATATAGGCTTCGTTGAAGAGTTACCCGGCGCTAATACTCAAGGCGAAACTCTGGAAGAGGCACGGGGTAATCTGAAAGAAGCTATTGAACTAGTGCTTGAAGCAAATCGTGAATCAACTGCAGGTTCCTGAGCCGGGGCAAAAGAAGTAAATGAAGTTCATACGCTATTCAAAATTCAAGGGCTTTGATGTTTCGTCGGTTAATCTGGGCGACCTGATGGAGTCTTTGTCGGACTCTATTCTGGATTCGGGGTTTGACGACGATTACTACTGGACAAGGCAGCAGAGGGAGCAGGACACGTCGCTGGATGCTTTGAGGCGTGCGCTCTTGCAGGCTTTGATTGACCAGGGGTTGATTGACGAGCAGCAGGTAAAGGAGATGCTCGCGGAGAACGAGGGGAAGTTCAAGGGGTCTCTCCTGGAAGAGCTGCTGAACCAGTTGATAGAGCGGCTGGTCGAAGAGGGCTACCTGAAGCTTAAAGAAGAGCCGCAGCCGCAGCAGATGAGAGACGGCAAGCAAGGGGGCCCCGGACAGGTCGGAGAGCCTTTGCCACGCAACGTGCGCTTTGAGGTGACGGAGAAGGGGCTGGACTTTCTGGGCTACAAGACGCTTAGGAATCTGCTGGGCAGTCTGGGGAAAAGCTCTTCGGGCCGTCACGATACGCAGCATCTATCAACCGGCGTGGAGGCCGCGGCAGCTTCTAAGCCGTACGAGTTCGGCGACACCATCAACATGGATGTCAACACTACTCTGCTCTCGGCAATCAAGCGCGAGGGCTTAGGCGTGCCGCTTAATCTTGAATACAGCGACCTGCACGTTCACCAGTGCGATTACCAGTCGTCGTGCGCGACCGTTGTCATGCTGGATTGCTCGCACTCGATGATTCTATACGGCGAAGACCGCTTCACACCGGCCAAGAAGGTTGCGCTCGCGCTCTCGCACCTGATTCGCACGCAGTATCCGGGCGACTCTCTGAAAATCGTGCTCTTTCATGATTCGGCGGAAGAGCTTCCTATGGCGAAGCTGGCCACGACGCAGGTCGGCCCGTATCACACGAACACTGCCGAAGGCTTGAGGCTGGCGCGCAGGCTGTTGCAAGCGCAGCGCAAGGAGATGAAGCAGATTGTGATGGTCACGGACGGCAAGCCCACGGCCTGCTTTCTGGACGAGAGCGCGTCATCTCCCGCAGGACGCATGGGCTCTCGCGGGCCGGGCAGCCGCGTGGGCTCTGCCGAAGGGCGCAGGCTCTACAAAAATCCCATGGGCCTTGACCCGTTCGTGATGGCAGCCACGCTGAGAGAAGTGCAGGCCTGCCGCAAGGCAGGCATCATGATTAACACCTTCATGCTGGCGAGCGACTATTACCTCGTGGAGTTCGTCAAAGAGATGACGGCGATGACTATGGGCCGCGCCTACTTCGCCAACCCGAACAACCTCTCGCAGTTCGTGCTGATTGATTTCCTGAAGCGAAGACGCAGCCGCGTGCGCTGAAAAGGATTGGCCGAAACTATCAAACGTCACCGGACGTAAAAAGAAGTACTGAGTACTGAGTAAAAGCGAGTTCTTCTCTCAGTACTCGTCTCTCATCACTTCTTTTGTGAGGTGTTTATGTTTTGTCCTAACTGTGGCTTTGAAGACCGTCAATCGAGCCAGTATTGCCGCTCGTGCGGGACAGACATGCGCGCCGTGCGCCACGGGCGTGAGAGGCCCGAGACGGTGATGGCATCGGTCGCGTCGGCGCGTGAAGAGATTGGCCGCGCCATAGCCGCGCGCATCCGTGAGGTCAGGGACGCGAACGACCTGAAGATGCTTGAGTGCGTGCTGCCGGAGATAGAGAAATTCTTCGAGACGCCGGAGGAGCGCCGCCTGAGGAGAATACGCGCAGGGGTCGTGACGGCCATGTGCGGGCTCGGAGCCACGCTCTTCTTTTACATCATGAGCATGAAGGAGCAGGATGCTTTCTTTATAGTCATGCTGGGTGTGACGACGTTCCTGATAGGTCTGGGGATAGTGCTGAACGGGCTGCTGCTGACGGTGCCGAAAGAATCTTCCATGCGCTCTTTGAACGAAGCCAGAGAGGACGTTGAGCGCGCCATGAGCATTGCCACAAAGAGGCGCGAAGAGCTGAACGTAGGCATACAGGCCGCGCTTGCCGCTTCGTCCGTTACGGAACACACTACGCACCGCTTAGCCGCTGATGCTCAGCTTGCTCAACAGGTGACCGCTAACGTGAAGAGGGTGGAATGAGACTCTTTTATTGACGAGAGGTTTTTTTTGAGATGCAGCGCGCACGCATACGCGGAATAGAGATGGCTTACGACTCTGTAGGAAGCGGGCAGGCGGTTCTGCTTCTTCACGGCTTTCCCTTTAACCGTACTATGTGGCGGGCGCAGGCCGAAGCTCTCTCAGACCGCTACCGTGTCATCACGCCCGACCTGCGCGGCTTTGGCGAGACGGGAGCCGTGGACGACCAGCCCGCGACGATGCGCGAGATGGCAGAAGACGTGGCGGCGCTGATGGACGAGCTTGGCATAGAGCGCTTCACGCTGGGCGGGCTCTCTATGGGCGGCTACGTGGCGTTCGCTTTCTATCGCTACTTCCCCCTTCGCGTGCGGAACCTTATCCTCGCGGACACGCGCCCGCAGGCCGACACGGACGAGGCGCGCGAGAACCGCGAGCGGCAGGCGCGGCAGGTTCTTTCAGAAGGCATGGAGTCAATCGTGGAAGGGATGCTGCCGAAACTGCTCGCGGCTGAGACGTTCGATGAGCGGAAAGAGATTGTGGAAGAGCTGCGCGCGATGATGCTCGGCACAGACCCAAGGGGCGCGGCGGCAGCGCTTCGCGGCATGATGGAGCGCGTAGACCAGACTCATCTTCTGCCGCGCATACTCGCCCCGACCCTGGTCATTGTCGGAAGCGAAGACCAGCTGACTCCGCCGAAGGACGCAGAGCTTATGCATAGAGAGATTCGCGGCTCGCGCCTTGAGGTGATGGAAGGCGCGGGCCACGTCTCCAACCTTGAGCGCCCGCAGGAGTTCAACCGCGCACTCAGAGACTTTCTGGATTCGCTACAGCCTTAGAATGAATCAATTTTCAAAGTATACGATAGAAGAGCGCGTGCGCTGGGGAGATGTGGATGCGGCGCGTATAATTTTTTACGGCGCTTACATACGCTTCTTCGAGTTTGCCGAGACGGAGCTGTTCCGCGCGGTGGGCCTGCCCTACAGCCGCATCTTCGACGAGCTTGACGTGTGGCTGCCGCGCGCTCATCTGGAATGCGATTTCCGTCGCGCGGCTGAGCTGGACGACCTGCTGGAAGTCTCCGTCTACGTGGGCCGCATCGGCACGAAATCCCTGCGCATGAACTTTGAAGTCCGTCGCAAAGGCGAAGAGGCTCTCTTTGCCGAAGCGCACTTCGTCATGGTAGCCGTGCGCCGCGACACCTTCGAAACCGTTCCCGTGCCCGAGGAGCTGCGCCGCCGGTTAGCTCCCTACACACAAAAGCAATGATGAAGTAGGCGCGAGCGCCCGACGCGCGCCGAAAGTAAAGCGCATCCGAGGCTTGAACCCGCGCGCTTCATCGGCTACTTTTGTGTACACGATAAAGTTTTTTAGTTAAGAGGAGTTTTTATGGTTCGGTGTTGGAAATGCGGCAGGGAAAATGAGGAAGGGATGCGCTTCTGTACAAACTGCGGGACGCCCGTGACGGCTGGCGGACAGGCGAGCGGCGGACAGTCCGGCGCAGGAAGCTCGGGCGGCTATGACCCTAACTCCGAGACAATCAGCTTCAATGCGCCGCCGCAAACGGCTGTAGGGTTCGGCGCGCCCACCACGCCCTACACGGCCCCGCCCTTTACGGAGCCTGCGGCTGCGACGCCTCCGCCCGCAAAGTCCAAGACTGGATTAATCGTAGGCGTCATCGCGGGCGTGCTGCTTTTGGGAGTCCTTAGCGTCGCTGCCATAGGTGGCTATTACTACTATTCGAACAGCAGGGACGTAGCGGTCAACAACGGCAACAACAGCAACCGGCAGGGAGGACTTGACCCTGACAAGAAGGCTACGCCTGAGGCTAACACGAACGCGAGCCCTGAAAGCTCGCCCGAGGCGTCGCCCACTCCTAGACAGCAACTCTTCGAGCCGCCGACGACTCCCACCAAGGAAGGCTCCTTCACCGTCTACGCCAACGAAGCGTGGCAGATGTCCAACATAGCCGTCGTCCCGCTTGAGCAGTTCACTACGACCGTTGACGGGATAGTCGACATCTCTGGCGTGAAGACGGGCGTGCGTGCCGGAGGCGTCAGCGACGCAAAGTTCAAATCGCGCCGCCTCTTCCCAGAGTTCCCTGTGGGCGCGCTCATCATGCGTACTCGCTACGCGGACGGGCGCTTCTCCAACATGGTGGCGATGGGCGCAAGAGGCGACTGGCAGAACCTGCCGGACGAGCGCGGCATGCTTGAGTTCATCATCAACGACAACGCGCCGCAGGACAACGGCGGACAGTTCACCATCAAGGTCAGGTTCAGAAGCGTTCCGAAGAAGTGAGAGAGATACTTACGCAATCACCTCGCGTAGGCTTCGTCAGGAAGAGACAAAAGAGGCAAGAGGATGATTGAAGATAACAGTCTCGAATTTGATATGTTCGAGGACGTGCGGCGCAAGCTGGTGGAATTTTATCAGGGCGAGGGGCGAGACCGCCTTGAGGCGGAGAAGATAGCGCTCTATCTGGTGCAGGGCATTCGCTACACGCCCAAGCTCATAGCCACAATCGCGGAAGCAGACACGCACACACGCAAGGAGGTTAACGACTGCATCATGTCGGTTCTGGATAACGCGCACGCGCTGGAAAAGGCGCGTGCCGCGGTGCTCGGCCTTGAAGATCAGAGCGCTCCAAGCTGACGGAACATGCTCATGAAGTCGAAGTTGTTCCAGGCCTCCACAATCTTGCCGTCCCTCACGCGCACGATTGCTATGCCGGTTATCTCCATGGGCCTTTGCGTCGCGGCAAACCCCAGATGGTCGCCCTCGTGCATGGCCCGCACGGAGCAGCGCGCCGCCACCTTATCGCCTTCGACTACGGTGTCTTCAACGGTCACGACGATGTCTGGGAAAGCGCCTCTGAATTTGCTGTGAAACTCCCTGAAGGCGGAAGGCCCGCGAAGCGGCGCGCCCGTTACGTCACCCAGCCCGTGCGCTATGCCGTCTTCCGCGAACATCTCTTCGATGGCGTCGGCTCGTCCCTTATTCCAGACCTCTTCAAACCAGCGCTGCATCAGTTGCCGGTTATCTTCCGTCGCAGAATTATCTCTCATCGCTCACTCCTTTCCAGTGGCTCACTCTCAACCTAAGAATTGAGTGCGTATAAAGCCCCAGACGATGACGGAGAGGCCGCCAATCTCTCCGGCAATCAGCATGTACATGTACCAGGTGGTGGTGAAGCTACGATGGCGGAAGAGGTTGTCCGTGTCCTCCATGAGCCCGTGCGCGAGATACCCTCCAATCGTCAGGGCCAGAAAGAGCAGCACAATCCCTGCGGCACCCACCTGCACCCTTTCGGAGTAGGGACTGTATTCCAGAAGCTTCGCTATGACCAGCATGGCGAAGCTGTAGAGGAAGGCCGCGCGGTGCGCGAAGTCAACGTAGACGGGCGCGGTGTGCGACTCTCTGGTCAGCATACGCTGGTACTTCAGTATGCCTATCAGCATCCCCGCCAGCAGGAAGAGGCCGGAAGCCAGGAGGCTAATCTTAATGGCAAGGTTCATGGGGGAAGTCTCCTTGAAAGAAGCGCCGCCTCGGGGAAGGACTTTCGAGCGCAACCTTCGTGCTACTGATTGTCGGCCGCTTCCTTGACCTGAGTCATGACGCCCGACAGGTAGCGGCTGCGGTAACCTTCTATGAGGCTCTGCACGTTCGTCTCAAGCTCGCTCTCAGAGACTCCGCTGGCGTAGAGCGCGGACTTCTGTAGGTCTATCAGTGCCATGAGCATGGCTTTGACCTCTATCAGCTC
The DNA here is from genome assembly GCA_035276685.1 of Pyrinomonadaceae bacterium. Classification (GTDB taxonomy): domain Bacteria; phylum Acidobacteriota; class Blastocatellia; order Pyrinomonadales; family Pyrinomonadaceae; genus JACVRN01. The sequence continues at coordinate 21,754 of DATELK010000113.1, forward strand.
CGTGGCAATGATTGAGAACGCTTCCGATGTGGACTTGCTGCTGTCCAGAAGCGACTGCATTCCCTCGGAAACCTCCGGCCCCGTCTCACGACTACTCATCTCATCTCCCCTTTGCTCGAATAGATAATTAAGCAGGAAGGAACTTAACAGAAACTCGCGTGATTGTGTAGATTTGAAAGCGCTGGTCAGAGCCCTGTCCTGGCGCGTGCGACCCAACGGGGCGAGGAGTCAATCCGCTGCCGCAGGATAAGGTTCAGCTGCGCCGAGTGGTGCTGTACGTGACGCATGTTGTAAATCAGAAGCTCCGCAAAGCTCATGTCCAGCCACTCTATGCCGCAGGGCGCTTGCGCCTTCTCGACCGTCAGGCCGTTTATCACGTCGCGGCACTTTCTGTAGCAATGCTCTAGGTAACTCAGAAGCTCCTCTTTCGTATAGACGCGTTCCGGGAGTATCCCCGCTGGGTCCATCTCGTCCAGGTTGTAAGGCGCGGGCGGTTGGAATCCCTCTACGGAGCCGGACAGGTAAAGGTCAAGGAAGAAGAGCGTGTGATAGACCATGTACCAGACTTCCGGCTTGTGCTCGCGGTCGCGCCACAGCTCATCGGGACAGGCGCGCACGCCGTTCTCAAGCATCTCGACAGTGGCCCCGAACTGCCGCCACAGCATCTCTTTCCAGAAGGTATCCATCGCAAGCGCTCCGTCGGAGAGCTTAGGCGATTTAGACCATCGCTGTCACCTGTAATTGTCGAGCCACCAGACGGGAGGCGTGACGTTCTTCCCGTAAGGCTGAATCCAGACGTAGCGGCCGCTCCGGTTCATGTAGCCGTAGACGGCCCTTCTCTCTTCGCCCGGTCGGTTGCCGCCTACATAAGTCTTGCTGAAGAAGAGGCCGCCTGTGAAGCCCCTGCCGAAGGATGCGCCGAACTTTGGAAATCTCTCTGTTAGCTCTTTATCCGGCAGCGGCTCGCCGCACCTTTTGATAACGATGCTGCCCGCGAGGTTGATGCAGTTCCAGCTTCCTTCGTCATCCTTGAAATAGGATTCTGCGGCGGAGCCTTTGAGGTCTCTTCTGTTTGACGGCTGAGGCTTCCCCGTTTTGACTGCGGCCAGCCCGTCCGAGAAGTCCTCGGCGTCGCTGAAGCGCGCGGGGATTACTAGGCGGCCGGTCTTGTCAATGTAGCCGTAAGAGGACACGTCCGCGTTCATCGTGATAACCTCGCCGTCGCCCATCTCGACCCTGACCTTTTCGGTCTTCTCCTGAAAGACGAGCGCGCGGCCCTGCCGGAAAGCAGAGACGCGCCTTATGCTCTCGGGCAGCTTGAAGACCACCCGCCCCTCCTTGTTCACGTAGCCGTAGCGATAATAGCCTGCCCGGAAAGTGCTCTTAATGCCAACTTCCGCGAGCCCTTCGGAGAAAGAGCCAACGGGCTCGTACTCGTCGGCGAGGGTATCGTTGCCTGCGTATCCTTTGAGATTAATAACGGTCTCGGCCTGACTGTTGATGAAGACGCTCGTCTCGTAGGGTACGACGAGCGCGAGCCCTTCGGAGAAAGCGTCAGCGCGAACGAAGGGGCCGCCCAAGGCCTGCTCTCCACGCTTATTTACGTAGCCGTCGAAGGTCTCGTGCCACTGGTCGCTGTAGACATCTATCTGCGCGAAGCCCTCGTTGAAGGCCGTGCAGGTGAACTTGTTCTGCGGCTTGATGACGAACTGGCCCGAGTGGTCTATGTAGCCGCAGGGGCGCGACTCTCCATCCTTTATGTACACAGCCGCCACGCCGTCCGAGAAGGGCGACGCGCCGTAATAGCCAAGCGGCACGACGACCCTGCCCGACGAATCTATAAAGCCCCACTTCTTATCCAGGCTGACGGCCGCGAGCCCTTCGGTGAAGGGCAGAGCCGCGTCGAAGTGCGGCTTGATGACAACGCGGCCCCCGGCATCAATAAAGCCGTACTTCCCCCTCTCGTCCCACATGACGAAGAGAGCACGTCCACGACCTTCCTGACCGAACGCTGCGTTAAAAGAGGAGAGCAAAACGAGGAGGCAACAGAATCCCTGCAACACTCTTATCAACCTCATGCCGACAGAACGAAGCAAAGCTCCGGGACTTGCGATTGACAAACAGGTCAGTACCGCCTGCGGTAGCGGGCGGGTCTAACATACATCCTGACTCTGGTCTAACTAGAAGCAGTCTCATAAATACCCTGCCATGCTACGATCGGGCATGGCTAATGTACGAGGCGAAGAGCTAACTGATGAACAATGGGCGATTATCGGCCCTCTGATACCCGAACCACCGCGCCGCGAAGATGGACGTGGCC
>DATELK010000114.1:0-7050 GCA_035276685.1 Pyrinomonadaceae bacterium
TCAACCGCGAAATCAATCTCCATGCCCAGAAGCTTCCCGTCGCGCGAGACGGCAGTGCGATGGAGCGTGCGCGAAGGATGCCGCTTAGTAGTCGCGGCCATGTCTTCAGCACGGTCGTAGATAATCTTGACGGGACGATTCGCCTTCCATGCCAGAAGCGCGGCGTGCCCCGCAATCATGGAAGGGTACTCTTCCTTGCCGCCGAAGCCTCCGCCCGTCTCGGCCTGCACGACGCGAATCTTCTCCTCCGGCAAATTGAAGAGCTTTATCAGCGCCTTGTGAACGTAGTAGGGGCACTGCATGGAGCCCCAGACGGTGACGCCGTCTTCCGCGTTGGCGACCGCAATCACTCCGTTCGTCTCTATGTAAAGCTGCTCCTGCGCGCCCGTGCGGTACTCGCCTTCGATGATGAAATCCGCGCCAGACCAGACCTCGTCCACGTTGCCCTTCTCGACCAGAAAGGATTTGAAGACGTTATCCTCGCCCCAGATTATCTCCTTCTTCTCAAGCGATTCGTCCAGGGTGAAGATGGGCGGCAGAGGCTCTATCTCAAGATGCACGGAGCGGCGGGCCTCTTCCAGCAGATACTTGTCCGGGTGGGCCAGAAGCACTACCGCCTCTTCCGTGTGATTGACTACGCCGTCCGCCAAGTAAGGCTGGTCGTTGAGTATGAGCGCCACGTAATTCGAGCCGGGAACGTCTGCGGCCGTGACGATTGCGAACTCGTCCCAAGGGATTCCGGGGTCGTAGCGTATCTCTTTTATGCGCCCACGGGGGACGGGGCTGCGTACAGTCGCGCCGTAGAGCATCCCTTCCATCTGGATGTCGTCAACGTAGCGGGCGCGGCCCGTCACCTTCTCACGCCCCTCTTTGCGCGGCACGGGCTTGCCTATGAATCTGTTCTGCATTGTAGCGGCAAGATTAAACGAAAGGAGCGCCCGTTGGGAAGAATAAAATTACCCTCTCCCCTCCGGGGCGCTCCTTTTTTTTAGACCCGCGAGGCTTTCCCCGGCTCTCTACTGGAAGACCCGGTCTATGGGGACGATGACGACCGATTCGGGACGGACGTTCACCTTGTAAGCCTCAATCACCTTGTCCTCGTCCGTAATCTCCTTAGGCTTCGGAGAGTTGTAGGTGATGGGAGACGGTGCGCCCTTGAGTATGGCGCTACGCAATCCCTCGGCATCTTTAGTCACGACGACGATTCGCATGCGGTCGGATTTCAGGTAGCGCTGTATGGCCCGGTTGACATCTTCGAGCGTCAGCTTCGCCAACTGCTCTCTCATGTGGGTGTTAAAATCGCCTGTGCCGTAGTAGCGGCTATCGAGCGCGTAACCGAGCCTAGCGTCCTGCGTCTGCGTCAGGATGTTGGAGAATTTAGACAGGAACTCTCGCGTCGCCTCGAACGTCTCTTTGGACATACCTTCTCGCACGAGCCTGTCATACTCATAAAGCGTGGCCCTCAAAGTGAACATCGCGTTCTGCGGCTCTACGGGGCGAATCCAAATCTGGAAGATTTGCTGCTGGCGTCCGAGGTTGGGGTCTGGCGTGAACTGGAACATCCCGCGCGGGAAGTACTCTATGTAAGCGTAGTCGCCGTAGTTCAAGCCCCGCGCCTCGCGCAGGCGTTGATAGAGATAGCTGTTGGACGAGCGGTGCTGGCCCAGATATGAGGCGACCACGGCGAGCGCAGGCCAGTCCTTGTGAGCGCGCGTGACCTCTATGGGAAAGCCTAGCGAGAAGGCTGTCGAGAGCGTGTCGCGCTGGATTATCTCTATGCGCGTGCCCGCGTCCACCTTCGGAGCTTCAAAGCTGCGCCGCTCCTGTTTACCTGCGGGCAGCTTTCCGAAATCCGTCTCAATCTTCCTGGAGAAGGCTGCGGGGTATCCTCCGGCCAGACCTATAACGAGGTTGGCCTGCGTGTAGTGGCTGCGGTAGAACTCTCGCACGTCCTCGACCGTCAGTTTTTCAAGCGAGCTGACGCGCCCCATGTTGTGATGCGCGTAAGGATGTCCGGCGTAGAGGATGTTGTACAGGTACTCTTTGCCAAGTTCCTCGTCGTTGCTCTCTCTGAGCGAGACTCTGAGGAAGTTTATGGCGTCGTCCTTGAGACGCTTGAAGTCCTCGGGCCTGAAGCCGGGGTCAAGCAGCATCTCGCGCATGAGGCCGTAATAGCGGTCAAGGTTGTCTACGTGCGACGCGCCCGTGAAGACCGTCATCTCCTTATCTATCTGCCATCCCAGCGGAGCGCTCAGGCCCATTGGATAGACGGCCGCGACCAGTTGCTCGTAGGTCTGCGAGCGCGTGCCGCCCTGCGCCAGCATAGCCGCCGTCAGCGCCGCCAGCCCCTCTTTGCCCGGCGGGTCGTAGGCGGAGCCCGTCATAAATTGTATGCGGAAATTGACGAGCGGCGCGCTGTTAGGCTGAAGCACGGTGGCAATACTGCTTGCCGGTGTCGTGCCGCCCTGTGCCATCGCAGGAAGCCACGCGGACACAAGGAGCGCAAAGGCCATAACTATCGAGCTAATTCTTCTTGACATCAGTTCTTCGCCTCCTTGTTCGCTGCCTTGTCGTCCTGCTTTGTCATGAGCGTGACTGTCGTGCGGTTATTCTCCGTGAAGTACTGCGACGCGATGGCGCGTATATCCTGCGGCGTAATCTGCTCATACAAACTGAAGAGCTTGTTGATGGTGTCGGGCGTGCGCCTCAAAGCTATGTAAGGCGCGACCGCGTTGGCAATCGCCTCGGAGCTGTTCATGCCGAGCGCGAAGCCATAGCGCAGGCGCGAGCGAGTAGCGTCGAGCTTCGACTGCTCTATGGTCTCGGTCGTGTAACGCTTGAAGGTGTCCAGAATCTGCTGGCGCACGTAGTCCACGTCCTTCGCGTCCTTAACGCGCGCGTAGACTATGAAAAGCTCCGGATCCATCTGGTTGCCGAAGCTAGGGAAGAGCGTGTCCACCTTCTGCTCTTTCAGGTAGAGACGCTGGTAAAGCTCGGAGTTCGGGCCGAAGGCTATGGGCGCAAGCAAATCCAGCGCGGCCTTGTCCTTCTTCTCGTCCGAATAGGCCGGGCCGCGAAAGGCGACCGCGATGTGCGGTAGCGTCTTTGACGACCACTCAATCTGCGCCGTGCGGGCCTCCGTTTGCTTGGGCTCCGTGGGAATCTGCGCCGTGTAGTCGCCTCGCTTCCACTCGCCGAAATACTTCTTCGTCAAATCCAGAGCGCGCTGGCGATTCACGTCTCCGACCATGACGACGGTCGTGTACTCGGGCCTGTAGAATCGCTTGTAGAAATCCCAGCTATACTCGTACTGGTTCGGCATGTCCTTTATGTCTTCGATAAAGCCCATGGTCGTGTGCGCGTAGGTGTGCTTCTTGTAGGCAGTGCCGCGCAGCACCTCGTAGAGCTTGGAGAAGGGGCTGGCGGAGTTCTTGTTGTACTCGCCTAGCACCGCGAGCGCTTCCGTCTTGAAAACGTCCTGCCCGTACTTCAGGCGCAGGAAGCGGTCTGCCTCGACCTTCATCACTTCGTCGAGGTCTTCCTTGGAAAAGACTTCGTGATAGACGGTGCGGTCGGACGTGGTGTAAGCGTTCGGGTCTGCCCCGGCGCGCTTCAGGATGGCGTCGCGCTCGGCAGGCGTGTAGTTCTCGCTGCCTCGAAACATCATGTGCTCGAAGAAGTGAGCGTAGCCGCTCTTGCCCGGCTCGACCTCGTTGCGTGAGCCAGCCTGCACGACTATGTAAAGGGCCACCAGGTTCGGATAGTCCGTCGGAATAGTGACCAGCCTGAGGCCATTCGGCAGGTCATCGACAGTGTAGTTGTAGGGAAAAAGCTTGCGCTCCTTTTCCTGCGCCGAAACCAGCAGCGGCAGGCAAAGCAGAAGCAGCAAGAGGCTCAAGAGCTTCGTTTTCATAATCACTCCAAATTTTGGTATGAGAAGAGTTTTGTTGTCTGAAGAAGAAGTATACACAAACCGGCCGGGGATAGTGAAATTAGGAGAAGGGAATTAGCAGGGATGGACAGGATAAACAGGATAAAGAAGAAGCAAGCTCTTCTCTTTAATATCTTGTCTATCCTGTCCATCCCTGCTAATTCTTTATCTCGCCGCGAAGCTCTTCGGGCATTTGAAGCACCTCTTGCCAGCCGGACGAGTCCTCGCGCATCTGCGCGGTCAATTCGTCCCTGAGGCTTCGCAGGCGCTCGCTTAATTTGACGGGATAGTTTTCTATGTCGGTGAAGCGCGAGCGCTGCTCTTCGACGAACGCCTTCTGCTTGGCTATGGAGGGAATCGCCTCGTAGTAGCCGTTCTCCCAGAAGGGAACGAGCAGTCGCTCGACGCGGACGGCCCCTTGAATCTCAGGCTCTTCATCGTCAAGCGCTATCAGGTCGCCTACGAAGCGCCCTTGGGCGTCCTCGCCGCGAAAGAGTTGCAGGCGTCCGGGCAGGGTGGATTTCTCGGGCGTGTTGGAAGCCTTCAGAGTGGGGCGGCCTTCAATCAGGCATTGCTTGAAGATGACGCCCGCAATTGAGCGCACCTCGCTCGAAAGCTTTGTGCCTATGCCGAAGCCCGCTGCCTCCGGGAACTCCGAGACGATTTGTTTGAGCTTATCCACGTCCAGGTCGCCCGTCAGTATAGGCATCAGGCCCGTGAGGCCGTTGGCCTCGAAGAAGCTCAGGCACCAGCGCCCGAGCTTTGCCAGATTGCCCGAGTCAACACGAAAGCCCTTGAAGGCGCGACGCCTCGCTTCCGTAGAAGTCGCAGCCATAGCCGCGTGCACGGCTCCCATGTGAACGTCAATCGTGTCCAGCAGGAGAGTAGTGCCGTTAGGGTTGGCGTCCAGCCAGCGCTCGAACGCCACCTGCTCGAAATGCTTGGGCCGATTGGTGCGCTCCTCTATCTCGGGCTCGTACATGAACTCTATGTAAGCCTGCTGCCAGTAGTGGGCCTCCGTGCCCACGGCCGGGATGTCCAAGCGGTGCGCCGCCTCCATGTTGGAGGTGTCGTTGAAGCCGCCTATGAAAGCGTAGGTGGCGACTTCCACGGCGCGCTCAACGTCGCCGTCGCGCCTGAGGCTGAAGTCGGAGAGCCACCTATCACCCGCAGCCATCCTGAGCCGCATGGCAATGCTCGCGGTCGTCATCGGAAGGTCAAAGGCGTGCTCGAACTTTATCTCCTGCGCTTGTGTTAAGCCGAACGCGCCCGTGATGTCCGAGAAGGGCTCGTTAGCGAAGACGATTGTGCCGGGGCGCACAGCCCGCACGGCTCCCACAAAGAGCATGTCTTCTATGGCGTCGGCAAACAGCGTCAGGCCGCCCCTGTCCTGCTCAAGGAAGCGCAGGCGCGGTCGGTCAATCTGGCTGTCAATGAGAAAGCGCACGAGGCGCTCGTGGCCTAGGCATGGAGCGAACGCCAGCTTGCGCTGCGTGACGTAGAAGGTGGCCTTGGCCTCGCTTAAGGATTTGTCGCGCAGCCTAGTTACTTCCTTGTAGGAAGCATCGCCCATAGCCGCATGGTAGCGGTCGATATTAAGTGTGCCCATAGAGGACGAATGATAGAAAGTAAAAGTGGAAAAGTGAAGAGGGCGCGGCTCAGTGCGTCAGAAGAAACTGTAGAGACTGCTCCTCTACAGTCCAGCCTTCATCCGTGTAGCGTATGGGGAGGTCTATGCAGGTGGTGTCCGTATCGTCTTCGGCCCACATGCCTCGCTCTATCTCTTCGCAGCGCAGGCCCCAGAACTGCTTGTCCGAGTAAATGCTGCGCCAGTAGACGCCGTACAGGATTTTGTAGGCCGTGCCGCGAATCTGTATGTAGAAGGAATGGCCCTGAAGAACTCGGTGGTCTATCCTGCCAATCAGGTCGAAGAGGCGGCTCTCGTCACGCGCGCTCGGCAGACTAATCTGAAGGTCGTAGACGCCCGAAGGCTCTTGCGCCCGCCAAGCCTCTCCCCTGTAACTCTCAGAGCCCATCTCTCTCATACCCACCCGATAAAATAGAAGCAACAGGTGACTGGAAAATAAGGCAAGTTTTGAGTCGAGTCAATAGTATTTATGTAGAAAAACAAAAACTGCCCGTAAACCATTAAGACCTACGAGCAGTTTTTGTTTGTAGTTTTAGGTAGCGGATTATAGCCCTGGCACTAAGATTACATCCCACGCCCAACGTCCCAGTTGTTCTCCTTTAGAACCCCAGACTTTCGCTCGGTACTTGAACTGGTTGCCGTACTGGTCGGTTTTCTTAGATTCCTTGTAATCCAACTCTAGTTTAGCTACACCTAATTCTGGCAAAGTACGAAGCTCACCGGCCTCTGAGATGCCGTTGTGATTAACGTCCTGCCACAGACGCAATTGAGAGAAGATGGAGTCTTTATTATCTATTACTCTATCTCCGTTTCCACCCTTGGCTGACATATCGAACTCTGTCAGAGCAAGAAATCCGTTAGGTGAATCTGATGGCGATTGAGGAGAGAAGTTGCCGAACAACTCGCTTCCATTGTCAATTTGGCCGTTACCACTACGGTCTAATGCTAGCCAAGCATCATCTGAACTTGAAGTAGTCCATGATAGGCGTTCAGCGGTGCCATTTCCGTCCAGATTAAAGTTAACGCCACTCTCTGCGTTTGTCAGGTCGAACCCATCTCCTTCTATATCTATGAGGATAGGAGTCGGAAGGTAGCAAATGTCTCCGAACTTGCATACACAGTCACAAGTCTCTTTCTCCCACTCCTATCCCTGGGAGGCGGGCTTAGATCTGCACTCATCATATTTCTCAGGGTCACAACCAGAATCGAAGTCGTATCCTGCATATGTCTCTTGGTTTCCCTTAATGACTTTGTTAGCACAGATTGTTGGGCCGTAAGTACCATTTAGGCTGTTATAACCCGCATCTGCTTCCGTCATTACGGTACTATTACTAGAAGCAGTCTCATAAATACCCTGCCATGCTACGATCGGGCATGGCTAATGTACGAGGCGAAGAGCTAACTGATGAACAATGGGCGATTATCGGCCCTCTGATACCCGAACCACCGCGCCGCGAAGATGGACGTGGCC
>DATELK010000115.1:0-1064 GCA_035276685.1 Pyrinomonadaceae bacterium
GGTAGCGGGCGGGTTCTACTTAAGCTTAAGAACCGCCCGCTACCGCAGGCGGTACTGTCCTGTCTCCTCATGGCTCTTGTGGTCATGGCGCAGGATTCAAATGCGGCAGACCCTTTGAGGCTTGCTTCGGAGACGAACCTGCGGAACATTCGACAGCTGACCTTCGGCGGCGAGAACGCAGAGGCTTACTTTAGCGGCGACGGCCAGTCGCTCATCTTTCAATCCAAGCGCGACGGGCGCGAGTGCGACCAGATTTACACCATGCGCACGGACGGCTCGGGCACGCGCATGGTCTCGACAGGCATGGGCCGCACGACCTGCTCCTACTTCTTTCCCAAACGCGACCGTATACTTTACTCGTCCACGCACGAAGGCGGAGAACGTTGCCCGCCCGCGCCGGACTTTTCGCGCGGCTACGTGTGGGCCATCTACCCGTCTTACGACATCTTTACATCGCGGCCCGACGGTACGGACTTAAAAAGGCTGACCTCCGCGCAGGGCTACGACGCGGAGGCGACCATCTCCACGGACGGGCGAAAGATTGTGTTCACCTCTATGCGCGACGGCGACCTTGACATCTACACCATGGACGCTTCGGGCAAAAACGTGCGGCGGTTGACCACGGAGCTTGGCTATGACGGCGGCCCCTTCTTCTCAAGCGACGGAAAGCAGATAGTCTATAGAGCCTTTCATCCGAAGACGGAGGCAGAGGTTGCGCGCTACAAACAGCGGCTGGCGGAGAATCTGATTGAGCCGAATGTTTTCGAGATTTGGGTGATGAACGCGGACGGGACTAACAAGCGGCAGGTGACGAATCTCAAGGCGGCGAGCTTTGCGCCCTACTTCTTCCCAGACGGCAGGCGCATCATCTTCGCCTCTAACGTCAACGACCCCAAGGGGCGAAACTTCGACCTCTACATGATAAACGTGGACGGCACGGGGCTGCGGCGCGTCACCTACAACGAGACCTTTGACGGCTTCCCCATGTTCTCGCCAGACGGCAAGCGACTGGTCTTCGCCTCCAACCGCAACGCCAAAGCGAGAGGCGAAACCAACGTCTTCAT
>DATELK010000116.1:0-16923 GCA_035276685.1 Pyrinomonadaceae bacterium
CAATCAGTTGATAGTATATTGGATAAACGACGAGCCACGGGTGACGTAATCCTTCTTCAACTCAAACAATAATTCTTTACCTTCACTTAGCAGGCAAAGGCTGGCATCCATTCCCGAAGCAGAGGATAACACTTATGAGCGACAAGAAACGGCGTGGCCGCGCAGAGCAGAAGTCCACTCAAAGCAGCAGCGATAACGGCAACTCAATCCCCCTGGAAAACGCTTCCAGCTCCATCTCCTTCTACGTCAACAACGAGCAGGTGACGATTGAAAACCCGGAGCCGACGGAGCTTCTCATAGACTTCCTGCGTTACGGCTCGCTTGGCCTGACGGGGACGAAGCTGAGCTGCGGCGAAGGCGGCTGCGGAGCCTGCACCGTGATGCTCTCGCGCTACGACGCGGAGCGCGGCGAGGTGGTAGACCGGGCCATCAACGCCTGCCTGCGCCCCGTCTGCTCGCTCGACGGCATGATGGTCACGACCACGGAAGGCATAGGCAGCACGAAGCAGGAGATGGATCCCGTGCAGTACGCCATAGCCGCCTACAACGGCTCGCAGTGCGGCTTCTGCACGCCCGGCTTCGTGATGAACATGTTCACCATGCTTCGCAACGAGCCTAAGCCGACTCAAAAAGAGGTGGAGGATCGCTTCGACGGGCACATCTGTCGCTGCACGGGCTTTCGCCCGATACTGCAAGCCATGAAGAGCTTTGCGCGCGACTACAAGGAGCACAACACCTACTACACGAATCATCCCTGCGTGCCTGCGGACGGCGTCAGGGAGGCTGGCGAAGAATCAAAGGTGGTCTTCCCCAAAGCCTTGCTTGAGAAGGCGAAGAATCCCCGGCCGCTCTATTTCGAGGGGCACGGCTACAAGTGGTTTCGCCCGCTCACGCTCGCCGAGGTCCAGTCGCTCAAGGAGCGCTACGACGACGGACAGGGGAACTTCAAGCTCGTAGTGGGCAACACCTCCATAGGCATCTACAAGATTGACGTGAGCAACCCGCACATCCTCGTCGATGTCTCTGCCATCCCCGAGTTGCTCGGATTCTCCGAGGACAAAGATGGCTTTCAGGTGGGCGCGGCCAACACGCTGCAAGAGCTTATAGAGTATCTGGACAAGACGATTGCGCGTATGAAGCCTGAGCATACGCGCGGGCTCACGGCGATGCGCCGACACATTCTGGACGTGGCCAACCTTCAGGTCAGAAACGTGGGCAGCATCGCCGGAAACATCATGATGACGAGGGCGCAGGCCGAAACCGACTCGCCCTTCCCTTCCGACATCTACATGGTGTTCGCCACGCTCGGCGTGACCATCACGCTCGCCTCGCGCGAGTTTAAGGGAGGCCGTCAGACCTTCGAGATACTTGAGCTGCCCGCGCCGCAGGATTTGCCTAAGGACGCCGTGGCCGTCTCCTTTCACATTCCATTCACGCGCTCGGACGAGTACGTTCAGACCTACAAGGTTGCCGCGCGCAGCCAGAACTCTCACGCGATTGTCAACGCAGGCTTCCGCGTGGCGATAGGCCGTAAGGGCGAGATTCTGAACATGGTCGTCTGCTACGGCGGGCTCGCGCCCATGACGCTGCGTATGACCAAGACTGAAGATTACATGAAGGGGCGCAAGTGGGACGAAGAGACGCTCTCGGGCGCGCTCAATATCTTGGCGAAAGAAGTGGCGGCGCGGATTAAGCCTATGCCGGGCGTTCAGTTCCTGCCCGCAGGCTACCGCGAATCTCTGACCGAGACGCTTCTCTACAAGTTCTTCCTGAACATAGCCGACGAGCTCTTCCCCAACGAGGTGCAGAAGGTGAATCGCTCGGGAGGCGAAATCTACGAGCGTCCTCTCTCGGGCGGCACGCAGCACGTAGAGGTCTACCCGGACGAGGCTCCCGTCGGAGAGCCTATCCTGAGGACGACAGCCTTTCAGCAGGCCACGGGCGAGATGAAGTACACGCAGGACTTGCCGCTCCCGCCGCACGGGCTCGAAGCCGCGGTGGTCTTAAGCACAAAGGCGAATGCCTCCTTTGGCTATCGACGGGACGTTAAGGGCATCAGCGCGCATCTGGCGGAAAAGTTTCCGGGCGTGCGCGCCTACATCAGCCGCGAGGACGTGCCAGCGAGCAACCTGACGGGCCTGGGAGGCGACGACCCCATCTTCGCAGACAAGGAGGTCATATATTACGGGCAGGCTATAGGCATAGTCGTGGCGTCCGACCCGTGGGTGGCCCAAACGGCCGCGCGCTACGTGCAGGACGAGCTTATAACCTACCCGAAGGTCGCGAAGCCCGTGCTGACGATTGACGAGGCTCTGGCCGAGCCGGACAATGAAGGCATCTTCAAAGACCAGCCGGAGAACAATCACATACCCCTCATAGTGCGTCCGGGCAGCGACCAGAAGTGGCTGAAGAATCCCGACAAGCCAATGAAGGGCTGCGCGGTCATCTCGGGCGAGCAGCGCACGAGCCCGCAGGCACACTTCTACATGGAGACGCAGACCTGTCTGGCCATCCCCGGCGAGCAGGACAACATGATTGTCTACTCTTCCACGCAGCAGTCGGCTCAGGTTCAATCCTCAATCTCAGGCGCTCTGGGCATTCCTTCAAGCAGCGTGCAGGTCTACGTGCGCCCCTTGGGCGGAGGCTTCGGCGGCAAGCAGTTTCGTGCGGGCATTGTGGCTCCCATGGCGGCGGTTGCTTCGTGGGTCTTGAATCGCCCCGTGCGGCTCGCTCTTGACCGCAACACGGACATGGCGGTCGTAGGCAAGCGCCATCCCTTCAAGGGCAAGTACAGCGTCGCGTTCGATAAGAAGGGGATGCTGCACGGCCTTAAGTTCGAGCTGACCTCGGACGGCGGCTGCACCTACGACTGCTCTTTCCCCGTGCATGATTTGGCTATGCAGAACGTGGACAACAGCTACTACGTGCCTACGTTCGAGACGCGCGGCGACGTGGCGCGCACCAACAACGCCAGCAACACGGCCTTCCGCAGCTTCGGCACGGTTCAGGCGATTCTCATAGGAGAGGAAGCTATAGAGCGCGTGGCGCACGAGCTTGGCATGACGCCGGAAGAGGTTCGCTACAGGAACCTGTACGAGACGAGTCGCGGGCGCTCGTTCCAGCGCACGCCTTACATGCAGGCGCTCAAGCCCTGCTACATACGCCAAATCTGGGACACGCTCTGGGAGTCTTCCGACTTCGAGAAGAGGCAGCAGGAAGTAGAGCGCTTCAACTCCCAGAATCGCTGGCGCAAGCGCGGAATCTCCATGATTCCGCTCAAGTACGGCATAGGCTATCAGCCTCGCTCGCTGGATCAGGGCGTGGCGCTCGTCGTCGCTTACGCTTCGGACGGCTCCGTGCTGCTGCAACACGGCGGCATAGATTCCGGTCAGGGCATCAACACCAAGATGCTTCAGATTGCCGCAGAGACTTTAGGCATCCCCATGGAATGGATTCGCATAGCCGAGTCTTCAACGGAGACCTGCCCGAACGCCACGGCGACAGCGGCCTCTTCCGGCTCAGACCTCTTCGGCGGGGCAGTCCAGCTCGCGTGCCAGAAACTGCGCAAGCGGCTTGAGAAGTACTGCGAAGAGAACAAGGTCAAGGGTTGGAGGAAGAACTGGCAGATGAAGTGGAAGGAGATAGTCTCAGGAGCCTACAACGCCCGCGTAGACCTCACGAGCGAAGCTCTCTTCCGCACGCCGCATCTCGGCAACACCACGGGCGACCACCCGTACGGCGACGCCTTCTACTACTTCTCTTACTCTGCGGCCGCCACGGAAGTTGAGATTGACGTGCTGACGGGCGAGACGACCATCCTACGCACTGACATACTCTTTGACGCGGGCAAGAGCTTGAACCCGTGCCTTGACGTGGGACAGGTCGAAGGAGCGTTCGTGCAGGGCGCGGGCATGATGACCTCCGAGCAGTTGATGTATGAAGAGACGGGCCGCCTCTATTCCAACGGGACGTGGGACTACAAGCCGCCGCAGAGCCTATCCATCCCGATAGATTTTCGCGTGGCCTTAAACGCCAGCGTGCGAAACCGCATGAGCAAACAGGAGGCGGGAGCAGCCGTGCTTTCGTCACGCGCGCTCGGAGAGCCGCCGCTCGTGCTGGCCACGACCGTTTACTTCGCCATCAAGCACGCTATCATGAGCGCGCGGCGCGACCAGGGAGACACGAGCTGGTTCGTGATGGAGACGCCCGCCAGCGTCGGACGCATCCAGCGCGCCTGCCTCGTAGATAAAAGCGCTCTACGGCTCTAGAATGCAGAGGAAGAAATTAACAGGGATGGACAGCGATTGTCAGGATAAAAGCAGAACAACTATTTCTTCTTTATCCTGTGCATCCTGTCCATCCCTGTTAGAATCCGTTTTTTGAGGAAGACGTGCACAGGAAGTTTCATGAGAGGATGGAGGGGATGCTGCGGCGTGAGATGCCGTTTGTCGTCGCCACCGTCATAAGGGTGCGCGGCTCTGCCGTGGCCAAGCCGGGCGCGAAGTCCATTATTGACGCGGAGGGTCGGCCAGTGTTCGGCTGGGTCGGGGGCGGCTGCGTGGAGTCGTTCGTCTGCTCTGCCGCGAAGGAGGCTCTTGCCGAAGCGAGCCCTCGCGTCGTGACGGCGGATTTAGAGGACGAGCTTTCGGGAGTAGGCCTGCCGTGTGGCGGCGTGATGGAGATTTTCATAGAGCCCGTCATGCCTCGCCGCAGAGTGCTGGTCACGGGCGAGAATGATGCGGCGCGTCACGCGTCAGAGATACTTGAGCGCATAGGCTTCGCCGTCGCGTCATCTGCCTCCGATGTTGAAAGAGACTCTTTAATCATGGTTGAGGCGCGCGCAGGCACCGGGCTTGACCTTGGCGGCGCGTCTCTGGCCGAGGCGGCTTTGAGCGTCGTGGCAGAGATGCTGGCCACGGTTCGCAAGGCGTCCGCGCGTCCCCTTCAGGAGATGAAGACGGACGAGCCGCTCGGTGCTTTTGAGTCGGCAAGTGAGCGCGTGTCGCAGCCTACGCTCGTCATTGCAGGACACAGCAACATCACGGAAGAGCTTGCGTGGATGGCCGCGAGAGTCGGCTGGCGAGTCATCCTTGACAGCACTACGGCGCTGGAAGAGAGCTATCCGGAGGGAGTCCGAATCGTTCGAGACGACGCCGACTTCAGCCAACTGCCCGCGAGCGCCGACACGGCGGTCGTCGTCGCCACTCATCACAAGGGCGACCACCTTGCAATCGAGCGAGCGGTCGCGGCGGGCGCGTGGTACGTCGGCTTGGTCACGAGCGCTCATCGCTCAAGGCTCGTCAGGGCCATGCTCGAAGACTCTCTGCACGGGGACGCGCGGCTGAAGATACTCAGAGCCCCAGCGGGTCTTGATTTGGGCGCGACAACGCCTGCCGAGATTGCCCTGAGCATCATGTGTGAAGTGCTGGCATGCTTTCACGGCAGAGCAGGTCAGAACCGCCTGCGGTAGCGACCTGTTTTTCAAAATAAGGAGCGCTTCAGGTTGCCTCGTCCGCTGGAACAACTCTATAAAGACATACTGATGGATCACGCGAGGCGGCCGCGCAACGCCGGACGGCTTGAGCGAGCGGACATGCGGGCTCACGCGGTCAATCCGCTGTG
This sequence comes from Pyrinomonadaceae bacterium, assembly GCA_035276685.1. Lineage (GTDB taxonomy): Bacteria > Acidobacteriota > Blastocatellia > Pyrinomonadales > Pyrinomonadaceae > JACVRN01. The sequence goes on from DATELK010000116.1 coordinate 5,623, forward strand.
CGGGGACGAGCTAATGGTAGACGTGGCGCTCGACGGTGAAAGGATTCGGGAGGTGCGCTTTCGGGTCAGAGGCTGCGCCATCTCCACCGCGTCCGCCTCCATGCTGAGCGAGCAGCTCAAGGGATTGACTCTCTCGGAAGTGTCAGAGCTGGAGCGCTGCTTTCAGCAAGTTCTGGCAGATGCCGAAGCAACGTTGCCCGAAGCGCTTGAGCCGCTTGAGCCGCTTCTATCCGTGAGAGATTACCCGCACCGTCAATCTTGCGCGCGTCTGGCGTGGGACGCGCTGCGCGCTCTGGAAACAGTCTGAGAAGATGAGAGGAGAAGCCCCCTTTGTTAAATAGAAACTCCAACAGACCTTTTGCCCTGAGTCTCAGCAGCCTCTTCTGGCTGCTCTTTTTGTGCGCCGCGCCCGCCGTCTTCGCGCAAGGGACTGGCGCGAGCAGGGGCACTACGCCCGAGCAACGCGCCGCCTCCCTTTTCGAGACGCTGCGAAAGTCGCCGCCGCAACAGTTCGCCTTCCTGCGTGCGATGCCAAAGGGCGCAGACCTTCACAATCATCTCTCGGGCGCAATCTACGCCGAGAGCTACATACTGTGGGCGGCCGAGAAGGGCTTGTGCGTCAACACGACCACCTTCGCTCTGACGCAGACGCCGTGCGAGCAGAACGCGGCGGGGCTCGTGCCAGTGGCTACGGCGCTGACGAACGCGGTGCTGTACCGGCAGATAATAGACGCGTGGTCTATGCGCAACTGGCAGTACTCAGGCCAGAACGGACACGACCGCTTCTTCGACACCTTCGGCAAGTTCGGCCCCGCCACCTATGACCAGGGCGGCCGTATGCTGGCGGAAGAGACTGCGCGGGCGGCGCGCGGGCAGGTGCTTTATCTTGAGCTGATGCTCACGCCCGACAACGGAATGTCCGGCCAGATTGGTCAGACCGTGGGCTGGGACGGAAACTTTCAAAGCACGCTCGATAAGCTGAAGGCGGCTGGCATAGCCAAGGCCGCGGCGCAGGGCGCGCAGAATATAGTGAGCGCCGAGCAGGAGAAGAACCAGCTGCTCAAGTGCGGGACGGCGCAGGCAGACCCCGGCTGCAACGTGACCGTGCGCTACGTCTTTCAGGTCTCGCGCGGCGCGGCTCTTGGGACTGTCTACGCGCAGATGGTGGCGGGCTTCATGATGGCCAGCGACCCGCAGTCGAAGGTAGTCGCGCTCAACCTTGTTCAGCCGGAAGACTCTCTGCCGTCGATGCAGAATTTCAGCCTTCAAATGCAGATGCTGGACTTCCTGCATAACCAGTACCCGTCTGCTCACATCACGCTGCACGCGGGCGAGCTTGCGCCCGGCATGGTGCCGCCCGAAGGCTTCTTTCACATACGCTCGTCCGTCCTGACGGGACACGCGGAAAGGATAGGCCACGGCGCAAGCATCATGCACGAGGTCAATCCTTACGAGCTGTTGAGGGAGATGGCGCGGCGCAACGTGATGGTTGAGATATGCCTGACGAGCAACGACGTCATCCTAGGGATAAGCGGCAAGAATCACCCGCTTCAGACCTACATACAATTCGGCGTGCCCGTGGCGCTCGCCACTGACGACGAAGGAGTCGCGCGCTCAGAGATTTCGCGCGAGTACCTGAAGGCCGCCATAGAGCAGGAGCTTGGCTACCTTCAACTGAAGACCATGGCGCGCACGAGCCTGCAATTCGCCTTCATCCCCGGCCCTAGCCTCTGGGGCGACGCCAAGACCTTCCGCCCCGTATCGCAGTGCGCCGCCGACAGGCCCGGCCAATCGGCCTCCGGAAGCTGCCAGCAGTTCCTCGCCACCAGCGAGAAGGCACGCCTCCAATGGGAGCTGGAAAAAGATTTCCGAGAGTTCGAGAGCAGGTACTAAGAATTCAAACAGGGATGGACAGGATGTACAGGATAAAGAAAGAAAAGACAATCTCTTCTCTTTCTTTATCCTGTACATCCTGTCCATCCCTGTTAATTTCTTGTCACTGAGCTTCGAGCAGGTAGCAGGAGTGAGTCTTAATCGCCATCCAGATTTTCTGCCCGGGCGCGAGGCCTAGTTCCTTGACGGCCTGTCGCGTGACGCTGGCAGTCCAGGCAATGCCGCTCTGGATTTTGACGATTGACTGCGCGCCGCGCTCTTCTATCGCGGTGATGTGTCCGGGCAGTATGTTGCGGGCAGATGTCCTGTGCAGCTCTTCCGTGGCAATCAGTATGTCTCCCGAACGTATGGCGACCCGCACCAGCTTGCCTTCGCTTTCTCTTCCCAACGGGATTTCAAGATGGCAGGTGCCGCTTCTGTCTCTGGCCTCGACCGTCATGGTGCCAGCGGCCGAGTCTCTCTTAACGACAACGCCGTCGAAGATATTTTCTACGCCCGTGATGCGCGCGACCCTTGCACTAACGGCTCCGCCCAGAATCTCAAGCGGCTCGCCGAGCGCCGCCACCCGCCCGCCGTCGTAGGCCACTAGATAATCGCCGAGGCTCACTGCTTCATCTCGATTGTGCGTCACGTAGATGACGGGCAGGCGCAAGTCTTTGTTAATCATCTTGAGGTCGGAGATAATCTCCTGCTTCGTGGCGTCGTCTATGGCCGAGAGCGGCTCATCCAGCAGCAGCAGGCGCGGGCGGCTGGCCAGAGCGCGTGCGAGGGCTACGCGCTGCGCCTCGCCGCCAGAGATGTCGCGGGGTCTTCGCGGCGCGGTGTGCGAGATTCTGAGCCGCTCCATCAGCTCAAGCGCGCGGCGGCGGCGCTCGTGACGAGCCAAACCGTTAGCCGCGAACTCCACGTTGCCGAGCGCCGTCATGTGCGGAAAGAGCGCCAGGTTCTGAAAGACGAGCCCCACGCCGCGCTCGCGTATGGGCATGTCTATGCGGCGCTCTGAATCGAAGAGCGTCTGGTCGTTCAGTCGTATGAGGCCGGAGTCGGGACGTATGATTCCGGCAATTGCTTTGATGGTGCTGGTCTTGCCCGAGCCAGAAGCGCCGAAGAGAATGGTGATGCCTGCGGGCGCGTTAAACTCCGCTTCAAGGGTAAAGCCTGCGCGCCTGTCATCGACCGCCTCGCTCTCCGGCAGCGGCGGCACGGCTCTTTCGCCAAACTCTTTTCTGATTCTGACTGCAATCATAACGGATGCAAGAGCCGAGTTCGGCCCACTTCCAAAGCTCTAGCTGTGAGTGCTGTCGCCCACCAGCCTGTTCGTAGCATAGAGCAGCGTGAGCGCTATCACGGAGAGGATGATGACAAGCGTCAGCGCGTACGTGTCGCGCCCGGCCTGCGTCGCGTCGTAGATGGCAATCGCGGCCGTCTGCGTGCGACCGGGAATGTTGCCCGCGACCATCAATGTCGCGCCGAAGTCTCCTAGCGAGCGGGCGAAGGCCAGCATGGCGGCGGCTATGATGCCGCGCGAAGAGAGCGGCAGCGTCACGCGCCAGAAGATTTGCCACTCGCTCTTTCCAAAGGTGCGCGCCGCGTCTTCAAGTTGCTCGCTGACGGTGGAGATGGCAGCGCGAGAAGTTTTAACCACCAGAGGAAGCGCGCCGAGCATGGCCGCCACGACCGCACCCCGCCACGTAAAGACAAGCTGCCCGCCTGTCACGGCCTTGATTGTCTGACCCACGGGACTGTTCGCGCCGAGCAGCACCAGCAGATAATAACCAAGCACGGTCGGAGGCAGTACGAGCGGCAGCGTCACGATAGCGTCGAGCGCCTCACGGCCCGGAAAGCGACGCCGCGCCAGCAGCCATCCCAGACAGACGCCCGCAAGAAGCGCCAGAGCGGTCGCCACGAGCGCTACTCTCAAAGAGAGCATGAGCGGAAACCAGTCTATGTTCCTCATCAATCGTCAAGATAACACATAAAAGTGAAGGAAGAAATTAACAGGGATGGACAGGATAGACAGGATAAAGAGAAGACAACTCTTTTCTCTTTCTTATCCTGTTCATCCTGTCCATCCCTGTTAATTTTCTCTTTAATCATTGTGCGACTCGGGCCGGGCGTGCTACATTTTCGAGCCTTCATTCGTTTGTTATAAGACTTCAGGCTCACTTCTATGGAATTGAAGAGCAGCTTCGACTATCAGGCGCACAACTTCGAGCGGCGCGCGGGTTTGCCTGAAGAGCTGGCCCCGCTGATTGCGCGGGCCGTGATGAAAATCGGAGAGGCGCGGGCGGGCGACCTGGTAGTTGAGCTTGGGCCGGGAACGGGACAGATTGGCCGCTGGTTCGGCGCGCACCTGCGCTACGTAGGCATAGACCTCTCCATAGGCATGCTCAGGGAGTTTCGAGCGCACCTTAACGGCGAGGTTGAAGGGATGGCTCTCATACAGGCGGACGCTCAATCAACGTGGCCGCTCGCGGCAGGCACGGCTCGCGTAGTCTTCAGCTCGCGCGCCGCTCACCTGCTGCAAGAAGAGCACGTGGCCCGCGAGCTGCTGCGCGTCTCTAATGCAGATGGCGCGACTTTCATCATAGGCCGTGTCAGGCGCGAGCGCGAGAGCGTCAGGGCTCGCATGGCGCGAGAGATGAATCGTCTCATGCGGCTAAGGGGCTTCGAGGGGCGCGGAGGCGAAGGGCGCAACCGTGAGCTTTTAGATGCGTCGGCGCGTCTGGGCGCGCGTGCTTTAGAGCCGGTGGAGGTCGCGAGCTGGACTGTCAGGGCCAGCCCGCAGGGCTCGCTGGACTCTTGGCGGAGCATCGCAAGCCTCGGCGGCGTGGACGTGCCCGCACGCGTGCGCGAAGAGATTCTGGCGGAGCTTGAGGGCTGGGCCGCGCTGGCGTTCGGCTCACTGGATAGAGAGTCTGAATCCCTTGAGACCTACACGCTCTATCCCGTAAAGCTGAGCTCAGAACTCAGAATTCAGGAGTCAGAATAAAGAAAGAGAAGCTTTGCTTTTATTCTGACTCCTGAGTCCTGAATTCTGACTCCTGCTTTTTCTATCCTTTCGTTGCATTACATCCTGAAGGAACAGCGAGCGCAGATTCGATGCAAGATGAACTTTTAACCGAACTCGGAAAATCATTACTCTCGGGCTCTCTGGACGACGAGCGGCTAATGGAGCGCACGGGCGAGCCCTTGCCCGTGCAGATACTGCCGGAAGCCAACGTCATTAAGATTGGCGGGCAGAGCTTCATTGACCGTGGCCGCGCGGCCGTCTTCCCGCTGATAGAAGAGATTGCCGAAAACCTGGGACGCCACAAGATGATTATAGGCACGGGCGCTGGCACTCGCGCTCGTCACGCCTACAGCGTGGGCATTGACCTTGGATTGCCTACAGGCGTGCTGAGCGTGCTCGGCACCTTCGTCAGCATGCAGAACGCGCGCATGCTCAACTACCTTCTGGCCAAGTACGGCATCCCCTTCATAGAGCCCGCGCAGTTCGCCCAGCTTCCGCATTATCTGGCAGAGCGAGGCGCGGTCATCTTCTTCGGCATGCCGCCCTACACCTTCTGGCACCAGAACCCTAACGTCGGCCGCATCCCGCCGCACCGCACGGACACGGGCAGCTATCTTGTCAGCGAAGTCTTCGGCACGCGCGCCATGATTTACGTTAAGGACGAGCGGGGCCTTTACACCGCAGACCCTAAGAAGGAGCGTCACGCGCGCTTTATTCCGAAGATAACAATAGCGGAGCTGGAAGAGCTTGACTTGAAGGACGTGGTCGTAGAGCGCAGCGTGCTTGAGATGATGAAGAACGCCGTGCACCGCCGCTCGATTCAAGTCATCAACGGGCTTGAGCGGGGGCTTCTGACGCGGGCGCTCGAAGGCGAGCACGTAGGCACAATCATCAGCGCAGACTAAACAGGGAGAGTTACTTCATTGACCGACTCAATCAGGAACAAGGACGGCCGTCATCACATAGAGTCCATGCTGATGCGCGAGAGCTTGCTGGATAAAGACGTGCAGAAGGCTACAGAGTCGCCCGTCGTGCGTATGCTGCCGGAAGCGTACGTCGTCAAAATCGGCGGGCGCTCGGTGATGGACGCGGGGCGCGACGTGGTCTATCCGGTCGTGGACGCGCTGGCAGACTCTCTGAAGACGAAGAAGCTCATCTTAAGCACGGGCGGCGGCATACGCAGCCGTCACGTCTTCTCCATAGGGATTGATTTGGGGCTGCCTGTAGGCGTGCTGGCCCAGTTGGCTATGGCGGACTCTCTGGGCAACGCGCACATCCTCGGCACGCTTCTTTCGCCCCACGGTGTAGTAGCCATCCCGCCGGAAATCTTCGGCCACCTGCTGCCGCTCTTTATACAGAGCGTGCCGGGCGTCATCTTTAACGGCGTGCCTCCGTATTCGCTCTGGGAGCACCCGCCCAGTGTGGGGCGCATCCCGCCGCACCGCACGGATGCTGGCTCGTTCCTGCTGGCGGAATGCTTCGGCTGCCGCTCGGTGGTGCTGGTTAAGGACGTGGACGGGCTCTATGACAGAGACCCGCGCACGCACACGGGCGCGAATTTCATCAAAGAGGTCAGCTGCGGAGAGCTGCGCGAGCGACGCCTTGAGACGCTTCCCTTCGACCGCGTTCTCTTAGACCTGCTTGAGCACGCGCGGCTCGTGCGCTCGTTCCAGATAGTCAACGGCCTGCATCCCGAGCGCATCAACGCCGCGCTCGAAGGCGAGCACGTAGGCACAATCGTTTACGCGTGAGAAGCAGGGCCTTCGGGCAGAGCAGATGGGACATCAACCGGCTGCGCCGGAAGCCAAGACGGCTGCTTTAGCAACCGAAAGCCTCGCTCTGAACCAGACTTCAAGAAAGCAGACCTGGTTCTGAGTTGAAAAACCGGCGATTGTGTATCCTGCAAACCTGACGTGTTCAGGCTCGTGAGAGGTTCCAGGCGACGATGACCCAATCTTCGCCAGCGTCGCTGTAGGTGTTGATTATCTCGAAGCCCATTCTCTCGTGGGCTCGAACAGACACCTGGTTGCGCGTGGAAATCTCCGTGACGCAGAGGTCGCGAGTCTGCCCTACAGAGACACGCAGCTGGTCGTAGAGGCGGGCCAGAAGACCCTGTCCACGATACTCGCGGTCTACGCACACCTGCCCGCCGACAATCAGGCGATAATCCAAGAGCGGCCTGCCTCTATAAACGCACCGCTTGAACTGCTCGAACATAGGGACGAGGGCGGGCACTTCCTCCTGAAGAGAGAACGGCAACGACAGGCAATAGCCCACGACGCGCCCTTCCGACAGGGCTATGGCCTGAGGCGACTCGGCCGCCATACGTCTGAGCAGGGGGAGATTGTGCTCGGCGTATACAAAACCCTCTACCGACTGAACTTCGGCCGAAAGGGTGCGTGTGTGATAGAGCCTCTGTAGCGCCAGAATCTCCTCAAAGTGCTGGTCTGTGGATGCAATCGTGATAGTAGTCATGGGCACGGACAACGCTATCAGCAGCAGGGCCGGTTTTGCAAGATGCGTAATTGCCGAAAAATTGTACTGTTTTCGTGCTCCGAGCGGGATAATTGAGGCTCAGAGCACGACCGGTCGTGCTCTGAGCTCGAACTGTCGAGCTCAGAGCTTGAATCTCCGAGCTTTTTTCTTCGTTGACCGACAAATTTTGTCAGTTGACCGACAAAATTTGTCAATTGATGGAGAAATTTTCTCCGCTGACCGAGAAATTTTCTTCGACGACCGGGAAAATTTCTCCGCTGACCGACAAAATTTGTCGGGAGATGAACCTTTTTTCTCCGCTGACCGGGCTCAGAGCTTCATTGACCGGGAAATTTGCCCGGAGGTCGGGCCTTTTTTCTCGGATGCCAAAGATTAGAGGCCGCGTGAGAGAGTCTCACGCGGCCTCTTTTATCAGCAGTGGGTCAGTTTGGGAGCGCGGGCAGGGATGCCCGCGCTCCCAAAACTACCTCTTAACAGTTCGTCTTCGGCTTTGTCCTGTTGACGCAATCGACCGACTGCTGCGTGGGCGCGGCCACGCTCTTGCACGGGCCTATGCCTGTGCCTGTGGGGTCTTCTATGGTGACGTTCGACATCATGCCCACGTCCTCGTGAATCAGTATGTGGCAGTGTATGACGTACTCGCCCGGGTAGACCAGAAAGCGCGTGCGTATGTTGACCTTGCCCACCAGAGACTCCGGCGGCGGCGTCGGACATGGCACGGGCGTAGGTGATGCCGTGGGCGTAGGCGTGGGCTGCGGCGTCGGCGTCGGCCTTGGCGTCGGCGTCGGGCTCGGCGGCGGGCAGACCTTCGGAGTGAAAGGCGGGATTGTGGCGGGGATGGCCACGGTGTCCTGCCAAATCCAGTTGCAGGGATTGTTCTTGTCTAGCGTCGGATTGTCGGTCTCAAAGTCTACTGTGCGCCCGACTATCTGGAACGGGTTGACGTGAATGTGGAAGGGGTGCGGGAAATCCGTCGCGCCGTAGTTCTGAAGCTCCCACTCCTCGGCCGTGTTTAACTGCGCGACAATCCCCGGCGACTGCGGGTCGTAGACCTTGCAGTTGATGAAGAAGTTTCCGCCGCCCGTGCCGGAGCCTCCGCCGGCAGCTCCGCCGCCTATGCCCTGAAAGGCTATGGCGTTTGCGCCCGTGCGACTCCTGTCAACCGTCGCAATCGGCTGCAAGTTGAAGGGCCGCGTCTTTGGCAGAGCCGGAAGCGGCTCGGTCGTGAGCCCAGGCTGCACCTCTATGTAAGCCAAGACCTGGTTGGTTCTCAAAGAGGCTGGCACCGTCTGGTTCACCACCTCCTGATTAGCAACCGAGCAATCGAGCGACGGCTGCAACTTGAAGTTCACGCCGTCTTTCGGAAAGCAGTCCTTGACCAGCGCGTACTTGCCGGGGCCGCCGACTCCGCCTAGCCAAATCTTAGGGATGTTGATGATGAAGTCCGCGCGATTGCCCGGAGCTATCAGGTGGCGCTGCACGGGCTGAGGCGAGAAGCCGTAGAAGGTCAAACCGTCCACGGCAATCAGGTGCATGAGGGCGTTCTTGTTATTCCACTTCTGCTTGACGGGAAAGATGGTGGTGCCGGGAGCCACAGGGTCTTGCCCCTGGTCAAGGATGTCCGAGTCCTGGATGACCGCGCTCGGGTTATCGCTCACCTTGATGAGCCGCAGCTTCATCAAGCCCCTCGGCGTGCCGGTGCCGTTGATGAAGCGCCAGCGATAGTTCAGACCCGTCTTAATCTGAAGCGTGGGCTTACACTGCCCGTTGATGAGAAAACCTGCGGAGCCTTCCGTGGTGCTCTTCTCCTGATAGACCAGCGGGATGTTCTTCGGAGGCGGCGGGGCCGGCGGCGGCGGGTTGAAGATAATCTCCTGCATCAGAAAGACCATGTCTCGCTCGGGCGGCACCAGTTCCTGCCCCGCGGGCTCGCGTATGACGATGGCCCCGGCCATGCCGCTGGATACCTGATAGGCCGAAGAGCCGTGCACGTGCGAGTGATACCAGTAGGTGCCGGGGTCGTGCATGTCCGGCAGCACCACGCAGTAGTTATTAGACTGGCCCGGAAAGATGTCCAAGAGCACGTCGTCCGAAGAGGACTTGAGCGGCGGGTTCTTGCCGTCAACGGCGTAGGGGCCGCAGTGCGTCGAGCCGTCCTGATTCAGGCTGCAAGGCGAGACCCAGAGCCCGTGCGTGTGCAGGTTCGTGTGCATGAAGCACTCGGGCTGAGTCTCGGAAGGCTTGGAGGCGACCTGCTTGCTCATGCCCTGCATCCCGCCCGCCTCGCAGGGGTCGTCAAAGCCCGACTTGGTAGGAAGATTATTGTTGAGCACCAAGTTCAGCGTAGTGCCGGGGTCAATCATCATGGTCGGCCCGGGCACGTCCTGATTGTAGATGGGTATGGACGCGTAAGCCGTCTGACCGTCGCACTGGTAGCTCCAGTTCGTCATATCACAGTTCAGCGTCATGCTGAGCGTGCTGCGCCCGTCCACCACTCGCGGCGTGATTACTTTCGGCTCTGCGAAGGAGGGCGACGTGGCGGACGTTGAGAAGTTCAGTGCGCTGGGCACGCGCGGCCTGACGTTCCCTCCGCCGCCTCCGCCGCCACGGCCTCCGCCTCCGCCCTGGCCGCCTCCGCCGCCACCCTGCCCGCTGCCGCGCCTTCTTCTATTCTGCGCCTCTACAAGCGAGTCTCCCGCGATGATGGCCGCAGCCGCCAGACTCGTTCCTCCGAGCAGGAAGCGGCGACGGCTGACGCCCTCCTTCTGCTCGGCTGCTGCTTGAGTTTCCTCGCCCGCATCTATTGCTGCATCTAGTGTCGAATCCTTTTCCTGAACTTCTCCCGGCTCAGTCTTCCGCTTCCGAGTGAAGCGGCGCTGCTTCTTCCTTTTCATATTGGTGGAGCCTCCTTCGGGAATCTTTGCGCTGTCTAAGAATTAACTACTGGCAACTCGCGCGAGCCTGCGCGGCGCGAGAGCGTGCAGAAGCAGGACGCTACGTGCGCGGCCCGCAACAATCTGGTGTTAAATCAAAGAGGATGGCGCGGCCAACGGAAAGTTTTCGCGCGCCACCTGCGGCCTGAAGAGACAAGTGGAAGAAACAGGTTTCTTCCAGAGAAGATTTAAAGAGCCATAGAGACCCTATGGAATTTCTAAGTTAACTTTCAGCCCCAGGGTAAGTGTGTGTAGAGCTAAAAAGGATTGCGCCTCAAACATAGGCCGAAGCCACGCCCGGCGCTTTTTCCGCACGGATTAAGGTAGAGATAAATTGTTAGAGAGAGCGAAGCCGACGCCTTAGCTTCCGCCTCCCTGCTTTGCCATCCTGAAGGCTTTGACCTTCTCGCGCATCCTCTGCTTATGAAAAGCCTTGAGCCCCTTTCGCTGGTCGTCGCTGAGGACGGAGTGCGACTGCTTCAGGTGACGATAGCGCATCTTCCGCAGGTCTGCCTCGCACTTGGCCAGGTCGTCAATGGCCTGCATGACATCCTGCTCGGAGGCGTTGTGGTCGCGCGCCAATGAGCGGAAGAGAATCTTTGCTTTTTGCAGCGCGGCTTGCAGGTCTACCTTCTCAAGCTCGAAGGTGACGCGCATCTTCTCCAGCCGCTCTTCCTGCTCTTCCGTCAGGTTGTGGTCTTCGGCATTTCGCAGCAGGTGGCCCACACCGCCCACCTGTCGCAGAGAGCCGCCGCGCGAAGTACCCTGACGACTCTGCCCGCTGTGACGAAAATGGGATGGCTCGTCGTCTCCGGCCTGAGCCGTAGCCGATTGCTGACTCATCCACCTTCTCATGGGATTAGCTCCTCTCTATCCTTTCGGGAGTAGCCTGGATGGTATCACCTAGCGTCCGCGCTTAGCAATGAAAAACAGGTCAGAACCGCCTGCGGTAGCGGGCGGGTTTTA
>DATELK010000117.1:0-12453 GCA_035276685.1 Pyrinomonadaceae bacterium
CTAGAGATGCGCGGGCGTCAGAAACGCCACTTGAAGAAGCGCGGACAGAGAGATGAATGTGAATCTGGCTGAGTCTCTGTAGCTGTGTTCAAAAAGAAGGAAGAAGAAAATGCTTGACGCGGGCGGGCCGCTTCACAGAGATGTTAGGTTATGTCGCCCCCACGGGGCTTATTGATTCTTTGTTGCCCTTATTCCCACGGCTAGCGCCGTGGGCTACTAACATTCCGCCCCTGCGGGGCTTCTTAGTTCAAACGCACTTCGAGCGGCTGCTCCAGCTTCTGGATTGAAAGAATGAGCCCGCCCGGTGTCCTCACCTGCTCCTTCTTGGGCGTCTGGAAAAATAGCAAGCCCTGCCTGCGCTCCGAAGGCGCGAGCGGTCGTCTGGTGTCGAGGGCATACGAGCGCACGGCCTCTTCAAACCGGGCGCGCGAGCGCGGGTTGTAGAGCGTCACCCTGTCCGAGCTTAGTATGCGAGAGACCACGTCCTTCGCGGAGCGCAACTTCCACTCTTGCCCCTCTGCGTCGCGCAAGGTTATGCGCGCACGCTTTAGCTCCACGGGCGCGCTGCCCTGATTCGTTATCTCCGCCTTCACCGGAAGAAGCCCCGCGAGCGGCAGGTTGGCCTCGAACAATTCCTGGCTCTCTTCGTCCGTGAGAAGCGGCGCGGCGCGCAGGCGCAAAGCTCCGGCTTCGCCGACCGTGGCCGTCGCGGGCAGCGGCGCTTCCACCACGGGCTTCACCTTGTAGAGCGAGCCGCAGGCGGTCGTCAAAAGCAGCAGCGTGAGCCCTGTGGCAAAAGCCGCGTAAGCGCGCATATTCGAGTTCCTCATAACATCCTGAAATCTCTCACGCGCCTTCGCAGGCTGTCAATAGAAAGACACTCTGCCTTTTTCCTTTTTACTTTCTTTATGCTACCGTTCTCGCTTTCGTTCGGGGTAAAGTTTCCGGCTGGCTGAAGTTCCATTATGATTAGACCGTATCGCGGCACACACCCGCAGATTCACCCTACCGCCTTTATAGAAGAGAGCGCGCAGATTATAGGCGACGTGCACATCGGCGCGGAAAGCTCCGTCTGGTTCAACGCCGTCGTGCGCGGCGACGTCTACCACATACGCATAGGCGAGCGCACGAACGTGCAGGACGGCACGGTGATACACGTCTCGAACGGCACGCACGCCACCATCCTCGAAGACGAAGTGACGATAGGCCACAACGTGACGCTGCACGGCTGCTACGTAGAGCGCGGGAGCCTCATAGGCATAGGCTCAATCGTGATGGACGACGTGAGAGTCGGAAGCCAGAGCCTCGTGGCGGCGGGCTCTCTGCTGACGCCGGGCACAAAGATTCCGCCGCGCTCGCTCGTCATGGGCTCGCCCGCTCGCGTCAAGCGCCCTTTGACGGATGAAGAGGTCAAGAGCCTGGATGTCTTCTGGAAAAACTACATCGAGTACACGCGCCATTACCTTGAGGAAGTGAATAGTAGATAGAAGAACCGTTCTGTCTATTCACTTCTAAAACTTCTATCCCTCAATGGTCGAGACTAATTCAGTCAGCGGGCTCAGGCGTGCGCGGCTCACGCAGTTGCTGGTAGCCAAGTCGGTCATAGAAGCGCTCTTTGTGGGCGTGGTCGCGGTGGGCTTCTATTACACCGCCTTTAGCCCGCACTTTCGCGGCTGGAGCGACATGGCCGACGCCCGTGTTGTTTCCGGCTGGGCCGTTAATGAAGCCGCGCCCGGCTCTCCCGTGGAGGTTCAGGTCTACATAGACGGGCGCTTCGCGGGCGACGGGCTCGCCAATCAGCCTCGCCCCGACGTTGTCAGGGCGGGCCGCTCTACTACGGAGCTGTGCGGCTTTCAACTTACAACGCCGCCGCTCGCGGCCGGAGAGCACGAGGCGCGCGTCTACGCCGTTCACCCTAGCGCCGAGGGGACGCGCCGCACGCTGCAACAGATAGGAGTTCCCCTACGCTTTCGCGTCGAGCCGGAAGAGGCAGCGGGTAAGTAGTAGAGACGCGCGGGTTCATAAAGAGAGAATGAGTTTGACGGCAGGACAGCAGGTAGAGGCAAGCGACGGGCGAGAGCTGCGCTCTCTGGCCTTCTGGGAGATAGTCTCGTTGACATCCACCGCGCTGATTGCCGTCTGGGCTGTGCTTGCGCTGGCCACGACTCGCTGGGTGCTGGCCTTCCCGGTGCTGCTGGCCCTCTCCTTCATCATTCTCTCTCATCGCATACACGGCGAGAGCGCGCGAGAGCTTGGCTGGCGCACGGATAATTTTATGGAGGCTGCACGGCTGCTCGTCATTCCCATGCTGGCAGCGAGCCTCGTGATGGCGGCCCTGGGCTGGTACATGGGGAGCCTGCGTTTCGCCTATCCTGAGAAACCTTCGGCCGTCCTTTGGCTCCCGCTCGCGGGCATCGCATGGGGGCTCACGCAGCAGTACGTGTTGCAGGCCTTCTTCAATCGCCGCGCGCAGATGGTCTGGGGGCGTGGTGCCTTGAGCGTTCTCGTCGTGGGCTTCATCTTCGCCCTGATTCACCTGCCGAACTGGTGGCTGGCGGTGGCTACGCTGGCGGGCGGCTGCACCTGGGCAGCGGTCTACCAGCGCGCTCCTAACCTTCTGGCGCTCGGCCTGTCGCACGGGCTGATGACGTGGGTGCTGATTTCCACTGTTCCGCAGAGCGCGCTTCAATCCTTGCGCGTCGGTTTCAAGTATTTCGGTTAAGGGGTTAAGCTAGAGAGCTAGTCATGGCCAAAGCTTCTACACAGCCTGCGCGAGGGATGCGCGACTTTCTGCCTGCGGACGTGCGGCGGCGCGAGTACGTCATAAATGTTATCAGAGAGGTCTACGAGCGCTACGGCTTCGAGCCTCTGGAGACGCCCGCCGTAGAGAACATAGAGACCCTCATGGGCAAGTACGGCGAAGAAGGCAACCAGCTCATCTTCAAAATCCTGAAGCGCGGAGAGCACGAGAAGACGGGACAGGCGGATTTGGCGCTCCGTTATGACCTGACCGTCCCGCTCGCTCGCGTCGTGGCCGAATACAGGGACAAGCTTCCGAGATTTTTCAAGCGCTACCAGATTCAACCCGTCTGGCGCGCAGACCGCCCCGCGCGAGGAAGATTCAGAGAGTTCTATCAATGCGACGTTGATGTCCTCGGCTCGCGCTCCATGATTGTAGAGGCAGAGCTTTGCGCCGCCGCAGGCGAGGCGCTCACGAGATTGGGCTTTAACAACTTCACCATACGCCTTAATAACAGGCAGGTGCTGACGGGCGTGCTGGACGCGGCAGGGATTCCCGCAGACAAGCAGACGGACGCGCTCATCGCGCTGGATAAGCTGGACAAGGTTGGCCGGGAAGGCGTTGCTAAAGAGATGAGCGGGCGTGGAATAACAGACGACGCAAGCGAATCGCTGCTGGAATTCTTTGATAATCTAAAGCTCTTGGAGCAAGCAGCACGCCTTACTGCGAGTGAAAGCATACCGGAGAATGTGGCTTACAATTCGGGAGTGATGGGTCGCCTCGTGGAGTTTGTCGGAGACAGGGAAGCTGGCTCGCGCGGAATAGATGAGTTGAACTTGATTCTCAAGTATGCGTGGGCGAATGAGATTGGGGCGAAGATAAGGATTGACCCTGCCTTAGCACGCGGGCTCTCCTACTACACGGGCACGATTATGGAGATTAACGTGCCTGACCTTGCGGGGAGCCTTGGCGGCGGCGGGCGCTATGACAATCTGGTTGGGATGTTTCTGGGACAGGACATCCCTGCCTGCGGCTTCTCTCTGGGGCTTGAGCGCATCATCGTCGTGATGACGGAGCGCGAGATGTTCCCGGAGTCGTTGACCGCGTCGCCTGCGGACGTGATGGTGACAATCTGGAGCGAAGATTCGGTTAGCGATTCCGTCGCGCTCGCACAAGAGTTACGTGCCGAAGGGCTTCGCGTTGACCTTTACACTGAGGCGGACAAGCTGGGCAAGCAATTCAAGTATGCCTCTTCGCGCGGCATACCATTCGTCGCAGTTCCGGGTGAAGAAGAGAGAAAGCGCGGCGAGGTTTCGCTCAAGGACATGCGCTCAGGCGAGCAGCGCACCGTGCGCCGCGAGAGCCTGGCGGCAACAATCAAAGAGAGTCTATAAAGCTTATGAGTAACGAAGCGGCAAAGCTTTTTCTGGATGAAGCTATAGGAACTTTTCGCGGGCAGAAGGCGCTCGGCGACAAGGCTCTGGCGCAGCTTGGGGACGCGGAGTTCTTCGCGAAGCTGGACGATGAATCGAACAGCGTGGCCGTCATCATCAAGCACATGGCGGGCAACATGTTGTCGCGCTGGACGGATTTTTTGACGACCGACGGCGAGAAGTCCGACCGCAACCGCGACATGGAGTTTGTCATGACGGCGGAGACTACGCGCGCGGAGATGCTGGCCCGCTGGGAAGAGGGCTGGGCCTGCACGTTGGGGGCCTTGGAGTCTTTGCAGCCGGAAGATGTCGGGAAGATTGTGCTCATACGCGGCGAAGAGCATACGGTCGTGAAGGCCGTGCTGAGACAGATTTCACACTACGGCCAGCACGTGGGCCAGATAGTGTTGCTGGCCAAGCACCTCAGGGGCGGCGAGTGGCAGACCCTTAGCATCCCTCGCAACCGCTCTGCCGAGTTCAACTCTGAGATGGCCACGAAGATAAGAAATACGGAAGGAACCTGAAGAACGGAGTACACGAAATTCCGTAAGCTCAAGTTTAGGTAGATAGCAGCTATGCTGGATAATCTGGGAAACATGGAGCGCACGCACTCGTGCGGCGCTTTGAGAAGCGAGCATGTGGGACAAGAGGTCGTGCTGATGGGCTGGGTCGCGCGACGCCGCGACTTCGGGCCGCTCACCTTCATAGACCTGCGCGACCGCGATGGGCTGACTCAGGTAGTCTTCAACGAAGAGACAGCGCCGGAAGCGCACGCCCGCGCGAAGGAGGCGCGCGGCGAGTACGTCATAGCCGTCACAGGTCAAGTGGTCTTGCGCGCAGAAGGGCAGCGCAATCCCAAGATTTCTACGGGCGATGTTGAAGTGAGCGCTGGCCGGATTCTAATCCTCAACGACGCTCGCACGCCGCCCTTCCAGCTTGAGGTCACTTCATCGGACGCACTGGCGAGCGAAGATACGCGGCTCAAGTATCGCTACCTAGACCTCAGGCGGCCTCAGCTTCAGGCGAACCTGCGGCTCAGGCACAGGACTGTGGCGGAGATTCGCCGCTACATGGACGACGAGGGCTTCACGGAAATCGAGACGCCTATCCTGATTAAGTCCACGCCTGAAGGTGCGCGCGATTACATAGTGCCGTCGCGCATACAGCCCGGGAAGTTCTACGCCCTGCCGCAGTCGCCGCAGCTCTTCAAGCAACTCTGCATGATTGCGGGCCTCGATAAGTATTACCAGATTGCGCGCTGCTTCCGCGACGAAGATTTAAGGGCAGACCGCCAGCCGGAATTTACGCAGCTGGACGTTGAGCTGAGCTTCGCCAACACGGAGATTGTCTACCGCTTGGTGGAAGGCCTGTTCAAGAGAGTCTTCAAACTTGTGGGCGCGGAGCTTGAGACGCCTTTCCCGCGACTGACCTTTGCGGAAGCGATGCGTCGCTACGGCTCAGACAAGCCTGACCTGCGCTTCGGCATGGAGCTTCAGGATTTGTCTGCCGCGCTTCAGGGGACAACGTTCGCGCCGTTTGCTTCCACTCTTGAGAGCGGCGGCGAAATCAAGGGCATCGTGGTCAAAGACGGCGCAAAGCTTTCGCGCAAAGCTCTGGACGAGCTTCAGGAGTTCTCCAAGCGCTACGGCGCGGGCGCTCTGGCATGGATTAAGCTGGGAGACGAGCTTTCGTCATCGCTCTTGAAAGCGCTAGGGCAGGAGACGATTGAGAGGCTGGCGCAAACTGCGGGAGCAGAAAAGGGCGACGCCGTGCTTATCATCGCGGGCAAAGCGAAAACGGTCGCGGCCTCTCTCGGCGCTCTTCGCATAGAGGTTGCGCGGCGCGAGAAGCTGATTCCCGAAAATGTTTTCAAGCCGCTCTGGGTGACGGAGTTTCCCATGTTCGAGTTTCACGAAGAGGACGGGCGCTACTACGCCATGCATCACCCGTTCACTTCGCCGCTGGACGAAGACCTGCCGCTCTTTCGCCGCGCCGTGGAAGGAGGCGAGACCGCATTACTCGGCCAGCTTCGTGCCAAAGCCTACGACGCCGTAGTCAACGGAGTCGAAGCCGCGGGCGGCTCCATACGTATTCACCAGCGCGACGTGCAGAACCTTGTCTTCAAAGCCATAGGCCTGACGCCGGAGATGGCGCGCGAGCGCTTCGGCTTCTTCCTCGACGCTCTTGAGTACGGCACGCCTCCGCACGGCGGCATAGCCGCAGGCATAGAGCGCCTGCTGATGTCCATGACAGGCATAGAGAACATACGCGACCTGATGGCTTTCCCTAAGACTGCCTCGGCCGCAGACCTTATGATTGACGCGCCTGGGTCTGTTGACGCGCGACAACTGGAAGAGCTTCGGCTGAAGATTGTTAAAGAATAGGAGAACCAGCTTTTGATGCGAGCGACGACTAAGATACGGCGAGCCGGACTTCACCTTCTGATAGTGCTGCTTTTATCCGCGCTCGTGTCCCTCTCTTTCGAGACACGGCCCGCGCTCTCGCAGTCTCCACGTCCCACAGCCCTCAGGGCCGCGCGCATGATTGATGTCAAAACGGGCACCGTCGTCAACAACGCGGTGATTCTGATAGAAGGCGGGCGCGTCAAGCAGGCCGGGGCAAACGTCGCTGTCCCTGCTGGCGCAGAGGTGATAGACCTCGGCAACATGACCGTGCTTCCGGGCCTGATTGATTGCCACACGCATCTCCTTCAGAACTACAACGGCGCGCTCGGCGGCGACGACCCGAACATGATTCTCACGGTCACGCAGTTGGGGAACGTGAAGCGCGCACTGCTCGGCGTCAAGATGGGGATGGAGGATTTGGAGGCAGGGATTACAGTCGTGCGAGACCTAGGCAACTCTGGCCTGAACGGCGACGTGGCCCTGCGCGACGCGATTCGCTCGGGCTGGGTAGTGGGGCCGCGCGTCTTCGCTTCGACTCGCGCAATTTCTGCTGCGGGCGGGCAGTTCGGAAACGTCTCAGCCGAGACGCAGAAGATAATCGAGCAGGAGTACGTCGTCATCAGCAACGTCGAAGAGGCTCGCAGGGCCGTGCGGCAGGCTTTCTATGACGGCGCGGATTTGATAAAAGTCATCGTCAACACAGGCCCGCGCGTAGTCTCTCTGGAAGAGATGAAGGCGATTGTCGAAGAGGCTCATCGCGTCAACCGGAAAGTCGCGGCGCACGCCATAGGAGACCTCGCCACCAGAATCTCTGCCGAAGCGGGCGTGGATTCCATAGAGCACGCTTACATCGTGCCCGACGATGTCCTGCGTATGATGGCGCAGAAGAAGATTTATCTTGTGCCTACGGACGGGCCGCTTGAGACTTACGTTGACATCTTCGTCAAGCCCGGCAATCCTTCGCCGGAGCAGTTGAAGCAGGCCACCGAGGGGATTCAGGGATTTATCAAGGGGAGCCGCGACCGCTTGAGCCGCGCCGTCAAGATGGGTGTGCCCGTCGCCGCAGGCTCGGACATGTACTACATGATGCCCGGAAAGACTCGCGGCACGGCGAGCCTCATGATGTTTCGCGCCTACCTGGAGGCAGGCATGACGCCGCTTCAGATTATTCAGTCGGCGACCATTAACGCCGCGAACCTTCTGGCCGGTGACCGCGCGCTCTTCGGCACGCTTGAGGCCGGTAAGTTCGCGGACATCATCGCCGTCGAAGGCGACCCGTTGAAGGACATCACAGAGCTTGAGCGCGTGCGCTTCGTCATGAAGGGCGGAAGGGTTATTAAGAACGAGACAGCGAAGAAGTAGATTATCTTTTTGAGGAGAGATTAAAAGCGTGGATGAATTGCTGACGAAAGAGAATCTTGAGTACCGCGCGATGGCGCGCGAGATTGCAGACAAGCACGTGCGACCCGTGGCCGCAGAGCTTGATAGAAAAGCCGAGTACCCGTGGACGGTCGTGCGCGCTCTTCAAGACGCGGGGCTCATGGGCGTCTGGATTCCCAAGGAGTACGGCGGGCGCGGCGGCGGCGTGATGAATCTCTGCATTGTCGTGGAAGAGTTGTCCAAGGCCTGCGGCGGAGTGGGCGTGACTTACGCCGTCAACGCTCTGGCTTCCTTTCCTATCATCGTGGGCGGCACCGAAGAGCAGAAGCAGAAGTACCTGCCGAGCGTGGCCGAGGGAAAGACGCTTATGGCCTTCGGACTGTCGGAGAAGGAGGCGGGCTCGGACGCGGGAAGCCTCAAGGCCCGAGCGGAGAAGCGCGACGGCTTCTACGTCTTAAACGGCGATAAGAAGTGGAACACGAACGGCAACGCCGCGACGCTCTATTCCATCTTCTGCTCGACGAACCCTGACAGGGGCGGGCGCGGCGTCTCCGCGCTGCTCGTAGAGAAGGGAATGGAAGGCTTCGAGATTGGCAAGAAGGAAGACCTGATGGGCATACGCTGCGTGCCCGTGCACGAGCTTCACTTCCGCGACTGTCATGTGCCGGAAGAGAACCTGCTCGGAGGCAAAGAGGGCTACGGCTTCAAGCACGCCATGATGACGCTAGACCTTGCGCGGCCCGGCGTGGCGGCTCAGGCTCTGGGGCTAGCGCAGGGCGCGCTCGACCTCGCCGTCGAGTACACCATGAAGCGCGAGCAGTTCGGACAATCGGTCGCTTCCTTTCAGGGCATACAGTGGATGCTGGCCGACATGGCCACGCGCATAGAGGCTGCGCGGCAGCTTGTTTACGCAGCCGCACGCGCCATAGACTCCGGGGCCAAGCAGGTCTCCAAGATGGCGGCCATGGCGAAAGTCTTTGCGACGGACACGGCCATGAGTGTGACGACAGACGCCGTGCAGTTGTTTGGCGGCTACGGCTACTGCAAAGACTACCCGATTGAGAAGTACATGCGCGACGCCAAGATAACGCAGATTTACGAAGGCACGAATCAGATTCAGCGCTTGGTGATAGGCCGCAGCCTGATTAAAGAAGCCGCCGCAGGCCAGCCCAGGGCCAGCGCCGCCGAAGCATAATTGGTGACGGGTGTGAGCGATGATTACTCTGGGGCGTGAGCATGTGGACGAGATGTGCGAGCACGCGCTTGCCGTGAGCCCTGCCGAGTGCTGCGGCCTCATCGGAGGCCTTGGCGAGGGGCAGGCCGAGAGCATCTATCGCTTGCGAAACGTTGCGCGCGACCCTTTGGTTGCTTACGAGGCCGCGCCGGAAGAGCTGTTCGCCGTGCAGCGAGAGATGCGCGGTCGCGGGCAGACGCTTCTGGGGATTTATCATTCGCACCCGCGCTCCGCTGAGCCAGTGCCTTCGGAGCGAGACGTGCGGCTGGCCTTTTATCCTTCGGCCATATACTTCATCGTGGGCTTAAGCGAGAGGCGTGCTACCCTGCGCGCCTTTCGCATCTCCGAAAGAGAGTCGCGGTGGGAGCGAGTGGAGTATACTGTCAGGGGATAAGAACGGAATTAACAGGGATGGACAGGATGCACAGGATAAAGAAGAAATAGCTTCTCTTTTATCCTGACTCTACTGTCCGTCCTGTTTGAATTGAACCCCGCGTACTCTTCCTTCGTAATGTAGCTTGTAGAATGGAGCAGAAGAAGAGCAAATACGACACCAACCCGCTTGACCCGGACGTGGCGCGGCGCACGGACGATGTCTGGGGCGCGACGCGTGCGACAAGTGAGGCTCAGGCCAGCTCTCAGACGGAAGATGTAGAGGGCGCGACGCGCGACATAAGACAGGCGACACCGCAGCCGCAGCCCGCGCGCGAGCGGTTGGAGGCGGAAGCTCCGACGCGTCGCTACGACAGCAATCCCAAGACGTACCCCTCTTATCCTTCCGTCTTCGTGCCTCCGGCTTACCAGCCTCCCACGGCACAGGGCGCGGCTTCAGGCATCAGCAGCGGAGCTTCCGCCGCTACACAGCCTCCGCCGCCTGCTGCGCCGCATGCACAGCCCTTTACTCAGCCTCCGACGAATCGCCCCGTGGCGAACGTCAAGCTGCCTGAGAACATAGTGCTGATGCTGCCCTATCTTCCGTTCCCGTTTATCGGCGCGGTCGTCGGGGCGGTGCTGCTCTTCCTGCTGCCTCGCGCGGAGGCACGCGCTCGCTTTCACGCGGCGCAGGGCCTTGCGCTGCACGTCATAGTGCTCGCCGTGAGCGTGCTGGTCGGCATAGTCGAGGACGTGCTGCCGGGCTCGGCAGGCTGGGCTCTTGCCATAGCCTCTGCGGCCTTCCAGATGACGGCCTTCATCTTCTTCATAGTCTCCATGTTTCGCGTACACAAGGGCGAGCCTCACGTCGTCACGCCCGTCAGCGAGTTGACCAAACTGCTCAACGAAAGGATTGAGCCGCGCAAGTAGAGAGACGCGCGAGGCGGGGCGAATCAATCTCTTCGTGAATAAACCGGGATAAAATTGTTACGGAAAAGGCGAAGCTTTCTGAGATATCATTTATGGGCCGCGCGCCGTGTGTTAAACGAGCGGCCATTTTGAATGGTGACGAAAGGCCAACTTCGCTGAGGCCCGTTTCATCCAAAAGAAGCAGAGACTGACGTGCTCTCTCCCCCTGCACGTTTAATTTCATCAGGTTCGGGGGAGCAAACTGGCTTGTAGAACAAGAGCGGCTGACCCTCGAACCCTTTTGAGAGGTCAGGCCGCTCTTTTCAGTTTCCTTAAAGGGGAGAGAACGACGCGCCTTGTCTAAGGCTCAGGGAAACAGGCGCGCGAACGTCTTAAGGTAGGAGGAAGAAATGAGACAATTCAATCATCGTCTGGCCGCCAGGCTCTCGGCATGGCTCATGGCGCTCGTCATACTCGCCGTGCCTTACGCCGCCGTGGCGCAGACACAGATTCGTCTTCACAGCAATCGTTACAGCACGGCGGACGACGTTAAGGTGGGCCAGCAGGTCGCGGCCGAAGTCGAGCAGCAGATGCCCGTCCTGCGCGACTCTCAATCAACCGCTTACGTCGAAGAGGTCGGGCGACGGCTGGTCAACGCCATCCCGTCGCAGTTTCAGCATCCTGAATTTAGATACTACTTTCGCATAGTGAACGCGTCCGACATCAACGCCTTCGCGCTTCCGGGCGGCCCCATGTATCTCAACCGGGGCATGATTGAAGCCGCGCGCACCGAAGGCGAGATGGCGGGCGTGATGGCGCACGAGCTGGCGCACGTTGCGCTTCGTCACGGCACGGCTCAGGCCACCAAGGCGCAGAAGTATTCCATCCTCGCGGGCGTGGCAGGCATCGCCGGTGCCATCCTCGGCGGCCCCGCAGTGGGCCAGATAGGACAGGCTGCGGTCGGCGCTTACTTCCTGAAGTTCAGCCGCGAGTACGAGACGGAAGCGGACATCCTAGGCGCTCAGATAATGGCTCGCGCAGGCTACGACCCGCGCGATTTGGCCAACATGTTCCGCACGATTCAGAGTCAGGGCGGCAGCAGCGGCCCCGAATTTTTGAGCAGCCACCCGAACCCGGCCAACCGCTACGAGCGCATCAATCAGGAAGCTGCGATGCTTAGGGTGCAGCAGCCTCCCATTCAGAACGACATGGAGTTTCGACAGATTCAGGCGCGGCTTCGCGGCAACGGCAGAGCGCCCACCATGGCGGAGATTGCCAGAAGCGGGCAGCGTTATCCTACTAGCGGCGGCGGCAATTATCCTGAAGGCGGGCGCGTCAGCAACCGCGTGGAGTATCCGTCTTCGAGCTATAGAACCTACACGCAGGGCAACCTCTTCCGCGTGAGCGTGCCGTCGAACTGGAGAGAGCTTTCCGCTGGCAGTAACTCCATCTGGTACGCGCCCGACGGAGCTTACGGCGACGTGCAGAACACTTCCGTCTTCACGCACGGCGTCAACCTCGGCGTGACGCGCACTTCAAGCCGCTATCTGCAACAGGCGACGGACGAGTTCATACGCTCCATGATGCAGGGCAGCGACATGAGGCAGCAGAGCGGCTACCAGCGAGGCACGATTGACGGGCGCAACGCGCTGGCGATAACGCTCACGAACGTCAACGAGGCGACGGGACGGCAGGAGATAGTCACCGTTTACACGACCATGCTACAGAGCGGCGACCTCTTCTACGTGATTTCGGTCGCGCCGCGTGACGAGTACAACAACTACCAGCGCACTTTCCAGAACGTGCTCGGCTCGATTCGCCTGAACGGCTAAAAGTAAAGCACACTCGGTTAAAGAAAGAGCGAGGCGGAGGGCTTCCTTGATGAGAGGCCTTCCGCCTCGCTCTTCTTTTCATCGGGCACGGGTTTGTAGCATTATGCAGGACGAACAGGTCAGTACCGCCTGCGGTAGCGGGCGGGTA
>DATELK010000118.1:0-19383 GCA_035276685.1 Pyrinomonadaceae bacterium
CGGGGTGCGCGCTCCAAACGGCTGGCGCTCTCCCAAGCGGCGAGCATCGCCTCGTTGTCTTTGAATCTATTACGCATGACCGTGTCCAGCTTCTGCAACTCTATAGTGGCCTGCTTCTGTACCTGGTCAATGCCCGCGCGGGCCTGTGTGCGTCCGCCCGTGCCTGTGCTCTGCCGGTTAAAGGACTGCTCGAACTTGACTATGGTTGCGCCGAAGGTCTCAAGGAAGTCCTGCGGCATGTTGTATTCCAGAAACAGAGCCTTGAAAGGGAGGGCCTCCGCGTGAATCGAGCGCGCATCGCTCAGCAGGTTCTGGTCGTTGGGGCGGCTGCTCGAAAGCTTGAACCTGCCCCTGATTTCCTCGTGCTCCAGACCTATTATGCGAGAGGTCGCAATTATCGCTTTCGCTTGACTCAGCAACTCTTCGCGGCCCTCTCTACGCTGGCTTGTGCCCTGTTTTGCATGGCTGCGGTGCGTGGATTGCAGAGCGTCCAGCTCTTCACTCTTATTTATGGCCGTGATTATGGCCGCTAGAGCCAGCGCGCCGCGACTGTCCTCTGGAAACAGCACTGGCTGAGATTCACAGAAACTGCGA
Source organism: Pyrinomonadaceae bacterium (assembly GCA_035276685.1). Taxonomy (GTDB): domain Bacteria; phylum Acidobacteriota; class Blastocatellia; order Pyrinomonadales; family Pyrinomonadaceae; genus JACVRN01. Next base: position 595 of record DATELK010000118.1, read on the forward strand.
ACACGAGAGAAACGCTCGTGGCGTCGCCTTTGTGCGTCATTCATTTTGTCCTCCGTTCGTTTGAGTGGAAGGCGCGAGGGAAGGACTTTCCTTCCTGTGAGTTAAGAGTTACGGCGCGGGGTCACTCGTCCAGAAAGTGAGAGGCGCAAGCCACGCCATCGTCGGATGAGCGCGGATTATAACTCCATTCTCCTGTTATGCAACCCTAAAATTTCATCCCCGAACGAAAAGATTTCCTTTCGTCACACGAAAACCACGCGCCGCCGCGCCCGGTTTTCATCTCCCGGCACGAAGTTTTCGCCTCCGCGCACCGTGTTTCCATACCCGCGCACGCTGTTTTCGCATTCACGCACGCTGATTTCACACCGATACACGCTGCAATGGTATTCGTGCAGGCTGATTTCGTATTGATGCAAGCTGCAATAGCATCCGTGCAGCTTGCGATGGGACTTTTGCACGCTGCAATGAGAGTTGTGCAGCCCGCATTGGGATTTGTGCAGCTTGCAATGGCTTTTATACAGGCTGCAATGGCAATTTTGCAGGCTATTTTCTATTCTTTGCCAGCGTCGTCGGCCCACGCGTAAGTGTCTGCTTTTATATCCAGATAGTTGGCGTCGAGCGCGGGCTCCAGCAGCCGCAGGGCCGCTATGCGGCGCGACATGTCGCGCACTTCGTTTGCTTCTTTCAGGGTGAGGTCGCGTCCCAGAAGCTCGCGCTCGCGGTAGCTGAGCCACTTTTTCATGACCTGATAGCCGCCTATGTAGTAATCCCATACGCGCGCCGGGACGTTTCGCCAGTAGGCCACGTCGTTCAGGAAAACGTCCGTGGTCTCTTCGCCCACCCGTCTGAAAGCCTCTTCGGCAGAGAGGCCGAGCGCGCGTGCGCCCTCTTCTATGGCGGCGCGTTCCTCTTCGGTGTAAGCGCGCGTCACTATCTTTCCCTTACCCGGCATGGTAACGCCCTTCTGCCCCGCGTAACCCCAGTTGGCTGTCAGGGCGAGGTCGCCCGCGTCCTCTCCCTTGCCCTCTTTCAACTGCTTCCCTTCGGCGTGCGCCAGAACGCCTATCGCTTTCATCTCCGGCCTGAGCGGCGTAGCCGTGATGCCCTGAAGCCCCGCCCGCGCCGATTCATCGCCCGCATCATAGGAAAGAATGTCGGCCACCCCGCGCCCCAACAGAGCCGAACGCCTCAAAGCCTCCACCGAAGACGGCAAAGGCACACGCGGCCAGTCGTTGCGTATGCCGTCCGCGTTCTCCGCCAGATACGCGGGCGAATATCCTATAGCCAGAGCGTGCATCCATATAAGCCCCGCCGTGTCCGCATCCTCGTCAACGTTTTCAATGCCCAGCGAAGCCAGATAAGCGCGAGCTGTTGCAGAAAGGTTCGCTTTTACAGTATCGGCCTGTACGTCTTCCGTGAAGAAGTTATTTTGTACAGTTTCTTTCTGATTAGTTGTTTTGATGCGGATAGGAATAGCAACGGCATTCGGGCGCAGCAAATGATAATCAGGCAAAGCTGTCGTGAACATCATTGTGTTCTGTTCATTCGGCCTTTCAGCCATCATGCGCGTTACATAAAAACCATTGCCGTTCCAATCTTGTGCAGTAAGAGCAGGTCGTGGTTCATTCCATAGAGGGCGAATTGAAGAGTAATAACACCACCGAACATCGAATGGATAAAGGGCATAACGAAGTAGACGATTATCATCAAAACTTTCTTTGGTTCTCACCTTCTCTCTAGTTGTCTTAGCATCAAAGCGACCGCCGTCCTCTGTCAATCCAGTTTTTAGAGCTTTAAGCGCATCCCAACTTACTTCAGCGTCATAGTACATCTGCACTCGCTTCTCTAAGTCCGTGCGGTTAATGCTCATCAATGCGCCTTTACGCATTTCCTGTAATCCGCTAATCGGTAATTCGCCGCATAACTCAACAACTTTCGGCCATTCCAGGTAGTGAGAGGCAACGCCAATCACGCGGAAAGAAAAGCGATTGCTTTTATCGGGTTCGGCTTGTATATATTGCTCTTTAGCGCCATCAATACTTTCAAGCAATTCTTCGCGTTTCCTTACGCCCCAGAACTCGCGGTAATTCACAGTGGGTTGCGCGTCCCGCTCGGCTTTGCGAACCATGAGGCCGACGGCTGTGCCTACTCTGATGCCCTCTTTGTTGTATTTAGTCGAAAAGACGCTTGGGTCTGGAAGCCCTTCGGGCGTGAGCTTGCCTGTCTCGCGGCTATCGCCGTTTAGCGAGTCGAACCACATAACATCGAACTCTTGCAGGAAACGCTCGCGCATCACTACAAATGAAGGGTCGCTCAGATACGAATAGTTTGAGATATAGCAGACCGCGCCTCGGCCCGACTTCTCGGCTATGCGGCGCTCGGCCAAGCGGAAGAAGCGGACATACAGGTCGTCAAGATTGAACTTCCTGATGCCCCATGTTGTATTGAGTCCTTCTTTGTACGGCTCGACCAGACCTTGCTCCTCTTCGGGGCTCGTCCCGGCGAAGGCGTTGTAGGGCGGATTGCCGAGGACGACGAGAATGGGTCGGGACTGCTTGACCTCTTCGGCGCGGTCGCGCTCCTCTTCCATCTCTGGAAAGAGCAGGTGCGTCTTGGGCTCGCGCGCGGGCTCCCAGCCCGTGAGCGCGTTTGTCAGATAAACGCCCACGCGCTCCGCGCCCGTCTCTTCGAGCGCGGCGTCCATGCTCTGCAACAACAATCCGAGTTGCAGGTGCGCCACGACAAAGGGCGCGGGCAGTATCTCGAAACCGAAGACGCGGCTCATGGCGGCACGCTTCAGCTGTATGCCTGCGCTCGCGCCTTCGCCGCGCTCTCGCAGGCTCTCTTCTATGCGGCGCAGCACTTCTACCAGATACGTGCCCGTCCCGCAGCAGGGGTCAAGCACATAGACTTCTTCGCTAGCCAGCCCCTCCGCCACGTTAAGCTCTTCGCGCAGCACGCGGTCTACGCGCGCCACCATGTAGCGCACAATCTCCTGCGGCGTGTACCAGACGCCAAGCTGCTTTCTCAGCTCAGGGTCGAACTCCTGCAAGAAAGGCTCGTAGAAATACTGAACGGCGTGGCCTTCCGTGAACTTCTCTATGAAGGCGGCGGGATTCTCCACGCGATTGAGCGTCATGGCGGCCCAGTCGAGCACTTCCACAAGGCCCAGAGGCTCAAGACGCGAGCGCATGAGCATCTGCTCAAAGAGCGCGTTTATCATGGGAACGCGCAGCGTCCACGCAGCCGTGCGCCAGTCGAACCGCTCACGCTTCTGCTCCTTCTCCTGTTGCTGCGTCCACAAGACCCACGCCGAAAAGATGCCGTAAAAGAGGGTCTGCACCAGAGTCGAGCGAAAGAAATGCTCGCCGCGCTCGCCCTCGAACTTCAGCCCGAGCGCCTGTTCCAGAGCCTCGCGCAATCCCTTCAGGGCGGGAAGGTCTGTCTTCTGCTCCACACGAGCACGCGCGTCTCTGGCGTAAGAGGCCAGGAAACGCGCCACGTCTTCGGGCGAGCTCAAGGGAGCTGCGTGCAGCATGACGCGCTTTAAATACTCTTCAAAGCGCTCGGAGTGCTCTGCCGCGAGAGCGCGGGGGTGCTCCGCTTTCTCCCAGAACTCCGCCTCGCTCGCAGCCAGCCTGTAAGTCTCCAAAGGCACCGCACGGCCCTGCTCGTCCGCGCCTACCAGCATAAAGTCGCGCAGGTTCGTGACAAGCACCTGCCCGTAACGTTTCAGGTAGCGCTCAACCTGCTCACTTGCCGCCACCTTCTCGACGGAAGGGCGCGTCCCCTTGACTTCAACCGCGCCGCGCTCAGGTATCTGCCCCTCTCGCGGCTCCGTGGCCCCCTGCCTCGCAAACTGCTGCGCCGTGAACAGACCTCCATCGGGTAGGCCAGCGCCACGGTTCTTGATATTGATAATGCAGCGCACCTTCGGTTTGAGCGATTTGCCCGCATTATTGAGCAGATGCTCAAGCGCCGGATAGTAAGAGGTCTCTTCGACGCCCGCGCCGCTACGGTGTATATCGCGCAGGCTTAGAAGGTAAGTTTCAAGTGAGGTCATACCGGGCATTCTCTCTCGTCGCTTATCAGATTTCCTGTCAGAGCTCAGCCTGAATCCATAGAAGACATCAAATTATAACGGTTGGAGCTTGAGTTTGACTATAAGCATTCAATCTCCCTGCGCTTATCCCGGCGTCTCTTCGGCATCTGCGGCGGTTCTGATTCTGGAATTGACCGGCTGCTGGCGGCTTAATAGGCTACGACGGGCTTGTCTTTATAGTTCGCCAGCTCGGGGGCGGTTTTGAGCTTGTCGAGCTGTTCGCGCACGCTCTCTTTTTCCGCGCCTTCAAGTATGAAGAGATTAAATAGGCGCTGTTCCGTCTTCGGCTTGAGAACGGTCAGGAGAAAGACGGGCACGTTTAGCGCCGCCTTCAGATTACCGGCAGTCTTCTTTGCGGCTACGAGCGTGAGGTTCTCGGCGAGACGCACGCCGAACCCTGTGGGCGTCTGCTCTTTCCCATCCAAATCGTGATAGCCCGCGACGCCGAATTTGGGGTCGTTCTCTTCCATGAACTTCTCCCTGTCGAAGGGCTCGTACTTCTCCTCCTTGTCCGGTTTGCCCGTGAGCGGGTCGTCCACGCTCTCGGCTGCGTACTCGCTCAGTAAAGCCACCTCCGTCTTGATATTCTTACTGTGCGAGCCCGTCGCTACCTGGCTCTTCATAGTCTCAGGCAGCGGCTTGGACGGATTGAAGTCGCCAAGCTTGTCGAAAGCGAATGCCTTCTCGAATATCAGATGCCCCGCTTCGTGCCGCAAAGTCCCCATCGCCGATTGCGGTTTCTCCGGCTTGGCCCCGGGCGTATCGAATGACTTATTCTTATAAGCCTCATACTCTTTCTCGTATACTTTCTGCTGTTCATCAATTTGAGCTAAATCCAGAATGAGCACGCCGGAGTATTTCACATCCAGACGAGTCTCTTTCTCGTCCTTCATCTTTTTCTGCTCGGTCTCGGAATAGGTTTCCGTGAAGAGCTTAAATGCTGCCAGCCATGCATCCGTGGGCGGGCTTGGCGGCCCCTTCGACGGGTCTTCGCCGCTTTTGTCGAAGAGAAACCAACGCATTTTAGAGTGTATAAGCGGATTCTCCTTACGTGACGAGAGTAGGTTCTTGCCGACGTTGCCCTCCGGCAGGCTTCCTACCGTGACCACCAGGTCCTCGTTCTCAATCTCGGCATAGAACTTCGGGTCATCATTCTGTAGCTTCGCCAGTAGCTCCGCGAGCCGCTTCTGCTCCGCCGCCGAGAGCTTAGTATCCAGTGGCTGCCCCTGCGCGTCGTACCGCACATCTGCGACGCGCAGCTTTTTCGGCTCGCCCTCAGCGGCTGATGCTTGCTTAGAATCCTCCGGCCCTGCGCTTTCAGTAGAAAGGGCAGTGGAATTATTAGAGGCAACAGAATTGCTTTCGCTGACAGAATTACCTTCGCCGGACGCCTTTCTCTGTATCAGTTGCGAAACGCCCTCCTGCCCGGGCGCGGGGATGCCTGTCACAGAAGGCTTAGAATCGGCCACGCCCCCCGCAGTGTTCATCCCGAACAGTCGCAGTACCGCTTGATTCCCAATCGTGCGTTGCAAGTATAGAACTTGCTCCTGTGTTTGATTCGCCGCGAGGGGCTCGGCAACAGACCTGGCGGCGTCAGTCGAGCCTTGCTGCTGAGGCTGGTTCTGTTTCTCTACATGTTCTTTCACGGGTCGCTCCTTTGAGGAATGACTGAGGCTCTGTTGCAGACAGTTTTGCCCGCGTCTTATACCACTAGCCCTGTCCGGCGCTCAAGATAATTTCTCTCCGGGCCGGTGAGGTATGCCGCCGCGACTTGATTCCTGTATGATTGCGGCAACAAATTTTCGGAGGACTCTTTTATATGGTGGCAGCGGCAAGCAAATTTCCTGAAGAGACGGAGTACGCGCCCTATTATGGGAGGTACGTTTCACTTGTGCCTGAGGGCGACATAGTGGCGACGCTGGCGGAGCAGATGGACTCCACGGCGCGGCTCCTGAGAAGCATTGGTGAAGAGAAGGCGGCGCACAGGTACGCGCCCGGCAAGTGGAGTATTAAGGAACTGGTCGGGCACGTCATAGACGGCGAGCGCATATTCGCTTACCGCGCGCTCAGGTTCGCCAGAGGCGACCAGACGGCGCTGCCGGGATTCGAGCAGGACGACTATATACGTCACGCCAACTTTGACGCCGTGCCCTTCGAAGAGCTGGTGCGCGAGTTCGAGCTTGTGAGGGGCGCGAATCTGCTGATGTTCAAGCATCTGGATGAGGAGGCCTGGCAGAGGCGCGGCGTCGCGAGCGACGCGGAGGTGAGCGTGCGCGCTCTGGCCTTCATCATGGCCGGACACGAGCGTCATCACATGGAGATTTTAAGGACTAGATATTTGTGAGGCGGCGCGCTAGCCTAGAATCATGTCGGCGGGGATGCTCAGGCTTGAGATGGTCTGTGACTGCGCCTGCTCACTTCTCTTCACCTCTGCCAGAGTCCCGTAGGCTCCCTCATTCGGGGCAGAGTAGATTTCAATCAACTCTGCCGGGAGGTTGATAATCCAGACTTCAGGGATACCGGCCTTAGCGTAGAGCGGCAGCTTCACCAGCCTGTCGTAATCGACGGTCGTGTCCGCGACTTCTATCAAGAGAAGCACGTCCTGCGGCTTGGGGTGCGACGAGCGGTAAAAATCATCGCTTAATCGAAGCAGCGCGACATCAGGCTGCGGCTGTGTGAAGTCGTCAAGCTGAATAGGGTTTTGAGTGCTGACGAATGCTATATCCCCGACGGCGCGATTCAGGAATCTGCTGAGAAAAAGGACACAGCCTGCGTGACGGCTGCCGATGGGTGCCATTTCGAGAATCTCCCCTTCTATTAGCTCAAAGCGGGCGTCCTCGGTAAGTATGCCCGCCTCGCCCATGCGCTCGAACTGCTCTACGGTGAAGAAATGTTTGGCAACCTGTAATGACATATGTCTTATCCCTGCCAGATTTCCTGTAAATCCAGCACGAAGCCCGGAAGAAGGGGGTCGCCTGCGATTGTACGGGGATTAGCAAGCGTCTCGACTTGAGATGACTGGCGGTAGACGTACACGAGCTTTTCAAAGGGGTCTATGAGCCAGCCTAGCCGAGCGCCGTTTTCCACGTACTCCTGCATCTTCGCTTGAACGTCTGAGATGGAATCGGTCGCGGAGCGCAGCTCGATAACGAAATCAGGACAGAGCGGCAGGAACTTCTCTTTCTGCTCGTCACTCAGTTTATTCCACGCCTCCATCCTGACCCACGAAGCATCAGGCGCGCGTATGGCACCGTTAGGGAGTATGAAGCCGCCGGAAGAATCGAAGACGACGCCCCTACCGTCTTTGTCCGCCCATGCTACTAGCTGATAGGTAATCTTCGCGTTGCGCCTTCCGCTCTGGCCCCCGGCAGGTGGCATGACTATCAACTCTCCTTCTGCCGTCCGCTCAAGGCGCAAGTCACGGTTGGCTCTACAAAGCTCGAAAAACCTCTCGTCGGTGAGCTCGACGATGGGGCTTAAGTCCACCGCCATCGTCGAGCCGCTCGTCCTGTTCAGCGTCTTACTCATAGTCGCTCTGTCTATAGCTGGAAATTAACAGGGATGGACAGCGATTGTCAGGATAAAGAGATAAACCAACTCTTCTTTTATCCTGTTCATCCTGTCCATCCCTGTTAAATTTTTGCTTAAAGCTAATCACTAAAACTTACTCTTCCTCTTCGGCGCGTATGCGGCCTTCGGCGCGGGCCTGCTCTATGACCTTCTGCGCTATCTGGCCGGGCACCTGGTCGTAGTGCGAGAACTGCATGTGATAGGAGCCGCGCGCAGCCGTGATGGAGTTGAGCTTCGATTGATAATCGAGCATCTCGGCCATGGGCACCTGCGCTTTAATCACCTGCTGGTTGCCGCGCATGTCCATGCCCTGCACGCGCCCGCGTCTGGAATTCAAGTCGCCCATGATGTCGCCGCTGTATTCCTGCGGCGCGACCACCTCCACGTCCATGATGGGCTCAAGCAGGGTGGGCTTGACCTTCTCCATGGCGGCGCGGAAGGCTTTGCGCCCGGCTGCGCGGAAGGAGTGCTCGTCGGAATCAACCGTGTGATAAGAGCCGTCCACTAGCACCGCCTTGAAGTCTACGAGCGGGTAGCCCGCGACCGCGCCTCCGGCAGCGGCGTCCACGATTCCCTTCTCTATCGCCGGGCGGAAGTTCTGCGGCACCGCGCCGCCGAAAATCTTGTCCTCGAAGATGAAGCCCGAGCCGCGCTCAAGGGGCTCGAAGACGACCTTGCAGTCTCCGAACTGGCCGCGCCCGCCCGTCTGCTTCTTGTGGCGTCCCTGCACCTCCGCACGCGCCGTAATCGTCTCCTTGTAAGGAACCTTCGGCGGGTGAAGCGCGACCTCTACGTGATAGCGGTTCTTCAGCTTTTCCACGACCGTCTCTACGTGAAGCTGGCCCGAGCCAGAGAGCAGGAACTCTTTGGTCTGCGGGTCGCGGTCGAAGTGAAGCGACGGGTCTTCTTCCAGAATCTTGTGCAGAGCGACGGAGATTTTCTCTTCGTCCTGCCGCGACTTGGGCTCTATGGCGAAGGCTATTGCCGCCTCAGGATACTCGACCACGTCGTAAACGATAGGAGCAGACTTGTCGCACAGCGTATCGCCCGTCTGCGTCTCTCTTAATTTCACGCAGGCCACTATGTCTCCCGTGTGCGCCTCATTCACTTTATCAAGCTGCTTGCCCTGCATGACGTTCAGAGCGCCCAGGCGCTCCTGCTGGCCGCGCGTGGAGTTGTAGACGGTGGCGTCCGTTGAGACGTGGCCGCTGATTATCTTCATCACGTTGATGCGGCCCGCGAAGGGGTCTGCGATGGTGCGGAAGACGTAAGCCGAAAAGGGAGCGTTGTCGTCGTACTTGCGCGTGATAACGTCGCCGCCGTCCAGTTCGGGAGCCGTGCGCCCGTGCTCTTCTACGTGGTGCGCGGGGTCAGGCACGAACTCTATGATGTGGTCTAGCAGGATGGACAGCCCCACGAGCGTCGTCGCGGAGACGGAGAAGACGGGACAGAGCTTGCTGTTGGCGATGGCGTTGGTGATGTTGGGCAGTATGTCCGCGTCGTCGAGCGTCCCCTGCTCGAAATACTTCTCCATCAGCGCGTCGTCGGATTCCGCGACCAGCTCAATCAACCTCTCCCTTGTTCTTTCGACCACGTCGCGCCCCTCTTCGGGGATGGGAATCTCCTTGGCTTTGCCCTGCTCGTCAAACTCGTAAGCCTTCTGGTGAACGACATCGACTACGCCGCGAAAGTCCTTCTCTTTTCCTATGGGGAGCGTGAAGGGGATGATGGCGCGGCTGAAGGTGTTGGTGGCGGAGGTGAGCGCCGTGCCAAGCTCCGCTCGCTCTTTATCCAGCTTGGTGACGACCATCAGGCGCGGCAGTATGAACTCGTTGGCATAGGCCCATGCTTTTTCGGTCTGCACCTCAACGCCGTTGACGGCGTCTACGACGACGAGCGCGCAGTCGGCTACGCGAAGCGCGGGCCGCGCGTGCGAGATGAAGGCCGCATAGCCGGGCGTGTCTATGAAGTTAATCTTGTGCTCGCGGTGCTCAAGGTGGGCCAGCCCGGTGTTAAGAGTAATCTTTCGCGCAACGGAATCGTCTTCGTAATCGGTCGTAGAAGTGCCTTCGTCCACCTTGCCCCAGCGAGGCGTGGCCCCGGTGATGTAGAGCAGAGAGCTGACGAGCTGCGTTTTGCCTGCGTCGCCGTGCCCAATGACGGCTAGGTTGCGTATGTTATCGGTTGGGAAAGCTTTCATGGCTCTTTTGTTAAGGGGTTCCTTTCAGACTTATGAATTTTGATGAGAAGAATAGCCATCGGCGTCTTTTCACGCTTCACAGTACGAGGGGCGGGATGCGCTCCGGTGAGACGCTAATTTATCCGAGCGGAGCGTAGAAAAGCAAGCGAGGGCGCGGCAATAAGCAGGTCAGTACCGCCTGCGGTACTGACCTGTTTCATTTTTCTATTTTTTTGAGAAGGCGCGCGGCGTGGTTGCGTGCGATGAGGGGGACGCGCTCGTCCGTGCTCAGCTCTCTGAGGAGCGGGATTAGCTGTTTGGGGTCTGAGAGGCCGCCTCTCTGAAGAAGCTGGTCCAGCTTGTCCATCAGCTTAGGCGCTTCCAGAGGAAGATTCTCGCGCGAGACGGCGATATCGAAGACGAGTATCGCCTGGTCTGCCGCGCGCCAGTATTCGTTGGCTAAAGCCTTGGCGCTCGCGTCCGTAGTCCAGTTGAACTCAGCCGAGCGGTCGCGCCCGCCGCGCTTCATCTCCAACTTGACGGTGCCGAGGTGCGGGAACTGCTTCTCGGATTGATAGTCGGCCGTCGAGTCCAGAAAGTTGAGCGCTTCCCAAAGGGCCTTGATGCGCGCAGAGGCCGCGCCCGACAATTCCAGCTCCTCTTCAAACGGGCTGTCGAAGCCCTTGCGAAGAAAGCTTATGCGCCCGCGCCCCTGCGCGTCGTGCTCTATGCGTATGCGGCTCACGAGAAAGTCAGGCTGTGTGAACTCGTAGACGTAGCGCGCGTCGTCCGCTGCTTCAGTTGATGCGGCGGGCTGCTGCGCGGTCTCGCTCTTACCACGCGTGTTCTGCTTGTTCTGCGCCGCAGCGCAAATAGCCGCGCTCAGGATTACTGCGAGCGCGGCCATTTGAAGCCAGAGGTGCTTGGGATTTCTTCTCTTCATTCAAACTTGACGGAGACGAGCTTCGAGACGCCCGCGTCTTCCATCGTCACGCCGTAGAGCGCGCGTGCCATCTCCATCGTGCGCTTGTTATGCGTGATGACTATGAACTGCGTCTCCGCTGCCATCTGACCTATCTTCGCCGTGAAGCGCCCGACGTTCGCCTCATCCAATGGCGCGTCCACTTCGTCCAGCAGACAGAAGGGCGACGGGCGATAGCGGAAGATTGCCAGCACCAGCGAGAGCGCGGCCATGGCCTTTTCGCCGCCCGAAAGCAGCAGCACGTTCTGAAGGCGCTTGCCCGGCGGCTGTGCGATGATGTCTATGCCGGACTCTAGCACATCGTCGGCGTCAATCAAACTCATCTCGCCGCGACCGCCGCCGAACAACTCCTGGAACAATTCACCGAAGTTGCGGTTAATCTCTTCGAAGGCGTGGCGGAAGCGCTCGCGCGAGCGACGCTTAATCTCGCGCAGCGCCTCTTCCGTAGAAGCTATGCCTTCGATGATGTCCTGTCGCTGTCCCGTCAGGAAAAGCAGTCGCTCTTCGGATTCCGACAGCTCTTCGAGGGCCATCATGTTGACAGCGCCGAAGCCCTCCACGCGCGCACGCAGCTCTTCCACGCGAGCGCGTCCCGCGTCCAGGTCAAACTCTTCTTCGACCGGCAGCTCGCGCGCCAAATCCTCAAGCGACTGGTTCAGTTCCGAGTGGCAAGCCTCGCGCACGTAGCCGAGCCGCGCCGTTGCTTCAGCCCGCTGGACTTCCAGTTGCGCGCGGCGCTCGCGCGACTCCGCCGCCTGATGATTCAGCTCCGACAGCCTCGCGGCCAGAGCGTCTGCGCGAGAGCGCGCTTCTTCAAGTCGCGCGGCCGCTTCGGCTATCTCCCTCTCTTCGCGCTCGCACTCTTCGGAGATGCTGCTCTCGCTCTTCTCTATCTCCGAGATTGAGGCGCGTAAACTCTCAAGCCGCGCTCCCGTCTCAAGCGTTTCGCGCGCGTGCCTCTCAAGACGCACGCCAAGCTCCGTGCGCTCTGCCTCCATGCGTCTCAACTCCGAGGCGGTTGCGCGACGACGCTCTGCGGCTGCGGCCGCGCCCGCGCGCTCCGTGCCTAGCATCTCGCTCTCCGCTTCGGCCTCGCGCCTCGCGTTGGCGAGACGTGTCGCGGCCTCTGCCACCATCTGAGAGGCTGACGAGCGAGAAGCTTCCGCAGATTCTGCTTCCGCGAGAGCAGCCGCGCGTCGCGCTTCCAACTCAAGACGCTCTTCCGCGAGACGCGCCGCGTCGTCCGCCACCACCCTCATGTGACGCTCCGCGCGCTCTATCTCCTGCGCTAGGCTCGCTGCGTTTAGCTCACGCGCCATTGCGTCGCGCTCTTCGCGCCCTATGGCCTCGTTCAAGAGCACGACGGCGTCCTCAAGCTCCACGAGTCTTGCTCGCGTCTGGCTCGCCGCCTCTTCTGCCGCCGCCATCTCAACCGAAAGCTCCGCGACGCGCACTTCCAGAGCGCGCAGCTCTCGCTTGAAGCCCAGCAGTCCCGCGCCTTCTTCAAGCGCACGCTCGTCGCCAGCCGTGACAAGCTGTCCGCCCGCCACCCAATCGCCTTCGCGCGTGACGTACATCTCGTTCGTCACAAGCGATTTTGCAAGAGCGTCTTCGAGGCTGCTGGCGAGGCGCGCGTTCATCCTCTGCGACAGCGTGCGCTCAAGCACTTGCAGCAATTCGGGCGGCGCGCCCAGTATGTCGCCTATGCGAACGTCTTCGAGCGCGGCGTTCTCAAACTCCTCTGAGCCTCCGCCCGACGGGTCGTGGCTGGTGTTCTCGACGGAGCTTCTCCCAAGCACGTCCGTCTCCGCCTCGTCGCTCGCGCCGTGAAGCCCGGCGACGAGGAAGCTCGCGCGGCCCGCGTCGTTCTCCCTGAGCCAGAGGGCTGCACGCGCTGCGTCGTCCGGCGTCGGCACAATGATGGATTGCAAGCTTGAGCCGAAAGCTCCTTCGACCGCGCGCTCCCACCTGGGCTCGACCTGAAGCATGTCCGCGAGCGTGCCCATGAAGTGAAAATCTTCGACCACTTCGCCTGCGCTGAAGAGTCTCTGCACGGCCACGGAGTAGTGCGCGCGGCGCTGGTCAAGCTCAAGCAGGCTGTCGAGACGATGGCGCGTGCGCGAATGCTCGTCGCGTATGCCGGACAACACTGCGTCTGTCTCGGAGACAGCCTCGTGGCCCAGCACTACCGAATGCACGGCCTCTTCGCGCTCGGCCGTCAACGTCTGCAGGCGCTCGCGCGCTCTCTGAATCTCTTCGTTAAGACCCTCTGCCTCGACTATTCGCTCGGCGTGAATGGCTGCGGCGCGCTCGCCTTCGCGCGCAAGGCCCTCGGCCTGTGAAGCGAGCCGTTCAAGCGCGGATTCAAGCTGCCGGCTGATTTCCATCAGCCGCTCTGCGACGGCCGTGTGCGTTAAAAGCTCTGCTCGCCCGCGCTCGATTTCTGCCTCGGCCTCGGCCACTTCCAGAAGCTTCCGGGTGTAAGCGGCTTCCGCGGATTGAAGCATCTCGGCGCTCTCTTCGGCTGCTGCGCGAAGGCGCGAGTCCTCTTCCGAGAGTCGCTCTATCTCGCCTTCTACGGCCGTGATGCGAGCACGCACAGCTTCTATCTCATTCTCAATCTCTTCGCGGCGGCGAGAGAGCGACGCCACCTGCTCTTCCTGATAGATTCGCTCGCGCTGTCGTCTATCGCGCTGAAGGGCTGCGTCGGCCGCAGCCGCGCGCTTCTCCGCCAGCTCCTCTTCGATTGCGCGAGCATCCTGTGTGGCCGAGCGTGCTTCCTCTTCGCGCGATGCAAGCTCTGCTATTAAAGACTGCTCTTCTCCGGCAGCCTCTTCCACGCGTGCGCGCGTCTCTTCCAGAAGCTCTGTCAAAGACCTCTCTTCCGCAACGTAGACGCGGCGCAGCAGCTCTCTGAGTTCTTCCCTGAGGATGCGGTAGCGGCGGGCCTTCGCGGCCTGTCGGCGCAGACTATTAACCTGCCGGTCAATCTCGCTGACGATGTCGGAGACGCGGTTGAGATTCGAGCGGGCGGATTCCAGTCGCGCTTCCGCAGCGCGCTGGCGCACGCGGAACTTTGTGATTCCGGCCGCCTCTTCTATGAGCGTGCGCCTGTCCATGGGCTTGGCAGAGAGAATCTGTCCGATTCTTCCCTGCTCTATGATGGCGTAGTGCGCGCCCGACAACCCTGTGCCTGAGAACAAATCCTGTATGTCTCGCAGGCGACAGGTGCGGCCCTGCAACAGGTACTCGCTCTCGCCCGAGCGGTAGAGGCGGCGCGTGACGGTGACGGTCTCGCCCGGCGCAAACTCAAGCGCCATGCGGCTCGGACGCCAGTGCCTGCGCCCCTGCGGCTTTGTTACTTTGATTTCGGTGGAAGGCTGTGCGTCCGTAGAAGCCTGCGCGGGCGCGCCTGTCTCTACAGTCGCATCGCCCTGAGGCTGAGCGGCTTCTGCCGCCACGCCTTCGGCTTCTGCCGTAACAGTTGGGCTTTCATCCTGAGTCGCGCCAGCTTCTGCCGTCGCGGCCTCTTCGAAGATGACGGAGTGGTCGTCTATCTCTTCGAGCTGGGCGTCTATGTCTTCTATGTCAGGCTCTTCTTCCACGGTCTCGTCGCGCACCATGTGCAGGACGACTTCCGCCATGCCGGAGGGCGGGCGGTTGCGCGAGCCTGTGAAGATAACGTCCTTCATCTCGCCGCCGCGAAGGTTCTTCACGCGCTGCTCGCCTAAGACCCAGGCTATGGCGTCCGAGACGTTCGATTTGCCGCAGCCGTTCGGCCCGACTACGGCAGTGATGCCTTCGCCAGTGAAGATGAGGTCTGTGTGATCCGCAAAGGATTTAAATCCGGTTATCTCTAATCGTTGTAGTCTAAACATTCAGTTTGCCAGCAATCAATAGAAGGCGGCTCGAAGTTTCGCGTGCCGCAGACAAAAGCGCAGCACCTAGAGCCTCACTAAGGAGAGAGACACTATATGTTGGTCTTCACCGCCATGTCAACCATAACATGAAGCCAGCAGCGTTTAATCACTGTGCGGGATAGTGGTTAGGGAATTTAACAGGATGGACAGGATAAGCAGGATAAAGAAAAGACAAGCTCTTCTCTTTTATCCTGTCTATCCTGTCCATCCCTGTTAATTTCTTACGGCACGTCGTTTCTCAGGTAGAGCGTGAGCATGATGCCGGAGCGCAGGGGGTATGCGCCCATGCGACGGTAGCGCTGGCCGAGCGCGGCCTGGCATTCCGCTTCCTGGCTGTTGTTGCAGACCACAATCTGCTCCGTGTGAGCGCCCACGCGCCCCGGATAGGCTACTCCTTTGTAGTCGCGCAGGTACCAAGGCATGGGCCAGTAATCCGGCGAAGCGATTGAGATAGTCGTGCGCTCGCCCGTGCCTGCGCGTTGCGACGCTCGGTTAATCTCGTCAATCAGCGTCAGGTAGCCGCGTTGCGTGTGAGCGTAGACGTAAGGATAGCTCTCGTCGTCGTAGTGATAGAAGTTGAGCGTGACCGTCTGGTAAGCGCCGAAGCAGAGTAGGGCGAAGGCCAGCGCCACGGCCGGGACGCGTGTCGAATTTCCGGTGCCAGCGTAATAAAGAGTATTGACGGCGTATCCGGCCATAATCGCCAAGGGCGGAATGAAGTTGAGCACGAGCCACGGCGTTTTGTAGGGCACGAGCGAGTAGGCCGCGATTATCCCTATCGTCCAGAGCGCGGCAAAGAGGGCGAAGCGATTGGTGGCGCGCCACGATGCCGCCAGCACGCCCGCGATTCCCACTAGCAGGAGCGCGGCTTCTTCCTGCCAGAGCCATTCAAGGTATGCACTCCAGGGCTTTGCGTGAAACTCGCTCGTACCTGTACGCACCCAGATTTTAAAAGTGGCCAGCGAATCGCTTAAGCCCTTCGCGTAGGTGAAGAAGGATGAGTAGAAGAGTATGTGAACGAGTATGAAAAGCACCACGGCCGAGAGCGTGAGCCAGAAGAGGTAGCTCGCGTCGCCGAAGCGCGCGAGAGTGGCTTCGATTCCTCTTTTCGGCTCTGCCTGTCCGGCAAATCTCTTCTGCTTCTTCTTACTTCCCCTAGCCTTCCCGCCGCGCGTGCCTCTCATGCGCTGGTAAACTTCCGCAGACACGAGCGCGATGATAAAGACGGCTGCGGTAATCATGGCGGTCTCTTTGGTGGCGAAGAGCATCGCTGCTGAGACGGAGAGGAGCATCAGGTAAATCGGGTTGACGGTCTCGTAGTAGCGAAGCGCGGCGAGCACCATCGCGACTGAGAAGAAGACGAAGAGCGATTCGTGTATGAAGTAGCGCGAGTAGAAGACTGCGCAGGGAGAGACTGCGATGAGCGCGGCTGCCGTGAGCGCTCCTATGGTTCCTATGTATCGCCTGAGCCGCAGCATCAACCAGACCGTGGCGACGCCGAAGATGGCAGGCACCAAACGGACTGCGAAATCGTTTAAGCCGAAGAGGAGCGAGGTGAGCAGGGAGAAATAGTAGAGCGTAGGCCCGTGATAATTGGAGGGGTCGTAGTGATAGACGTGCTCACGAACGAGACGGGTGAGAAAGAAGCCGTTGACGCCCTCGTCGTGATGAAAAGGCTTGAGCCAGTAACCGTAGAGCCTCAGGAAGCCTGCGGCCAATAGAATAAGCAGGCTCGCGCCGGGCCAGAGCCAGGAGGGAAACTCGCCTGCGCGCGTGTCTTCGTGCCTGAAAGAGCCGGGCTGGCTCCCATGACCGCCGGGCAAACGGCTTTCTTCTCTTGATTCTTTGCGCGGCTGTTGCTTCTTCTTACGGGCGCGTGATTTTGTAGAGGCTGTACCCACCTACTTCTCCAACCTTCGTGTAGCGTTCAAAGAATTTCTGATTGACCGGCATCATGTTGCGCTCAAGCGGGCCCACCACAGCATATTCAACGCCGTGGCGCGTAAGCAAATCCTCCGCGCCCTGTGCGCCCCTGTAAATCATCTTGATGTCGGTCTCTCTGGGCACGAACTCAAGCCCGTGCGTCCATATGTGGCCGGGATAACCTAAGAGCGAGCGCCTGCCCGTCAACAGCACAGGATGATTAAACGTGGGCGCGTTGACGATGAGTGCGCGCGGCGGCGTCTGTTCTCTTATCAATTCGGCGAAGCGTATGCCGTCGCGGTCGAACTCTCCGTGCTCCGTCGCGCGGGAGACGACTCTCCACACGTCCAGAGAGCCCGCGAGAGTAAGTGAGATGAAGAGAAGCGCGGCGACGACACGCAGGGCGAGGTTCGTGCGCCAGAATTCCACAAGTAAGAGTGCTACGAGCGGCGCGCTCGCCACGTACCAGTAAAAGATGACCTTGTTGTTGTCCCAGACCCACGGCGCGAGCCTTATCAGGTTGCCTATGATGAAAAAGAGAGTGAACGGCAGGTAAAAGAGCAGCGTGCGGCGAGAGACTAGAGAGTTTTCAGCGCGCTTCCACGAGACGGCGGCAATGATGAGAGGGATAAAGAGGCCTGTGTTCTTGAGCCAGAACCAGATGAAGTTCTCTTCGCCCTTGTCCCAGCCGAACTGCCAGCCAATGAAGCTGCGAAAGCTGGTGGAGCTCCCCCACGCAGACCAGAGCATCTGGGGAATCGCTAAAAGAAACGCGGCGGCGAAAAAGAGCGCCCATTCCCGCCAATATTTTCGGAAGATAAGTGAGAGGCACGCGCCCGAGAGCATGCAGACTCCGAAGCTGTGAGCGTGAACCAGCACGAGTGAGCCTGCAACAAGACCCGCAGCAATCATTCGCCGCGAGGAAGGACGAAGGAGCAAGTGTGAAGGCACGCTTTCAACCTTGACGCTCTCTTTCGCTCGCTTGCTTTTGCCCTTAGCCTTCTTACTTACCGCTTCCTTCTTCTCGTCCTGCGTCGCGGCCCACCATTGTGTGAAGACTACCAGAGAGAGCGGGAGGCCGAGCAGTATGCTTCGCTGCGGAATCAGCAGAGAGGTGAGTGCGTTGCCCCATCGCCAGCCGCCCGTCTGGCTGATGGTGTAATCACGCGGGAGGTTTCCTAAAAAAGATAGAAAGCCCTGCCCGCTTTCTCTTGCTTCGCTGAAGAAGAGCCACCAGCCTAAGCCGCCGCCTAACAGCACCAGCAGCGGCGTCAATCGTGCAGCCGCGCGACTCGCCGTCAAATCCCTTCCCCACCTGTGCAGCAGCCCTGTGACTGAGGCTGCCAGCACGAAGTTCTCAAGAAAGAGCGCCGTGCGAAGGCTCGCGCCCGCGCGCACGAAACACGCGGCGACGAAATCTGCTATGAAAGGGTAAGTGAACTTGACTCCGGCGAACTCCGGGTCTTGCGGCGGAAAGTTCTGGCCGTAGACGAAGCTCGTGATGACTCCGAGATGAAAAGGAAGGTCTCCGTAATTGTTGGTGACGCCCGTGGCCAGCCCGCCCGCCTCCGTCTCCACCATCACCCTGTCGAAGAGAAGCCAGAGCGCCACGAGCACCACTGCGTAGAAGATGAAAGTCCCGCCCGTTCCCTTCGACGGATGAAAAAGAGCACGCTTCAGCTCTTCCCAATCGGCTAGGACGCGGCTTCTTAAGCTCGCATCCTTCAAAAGTAACAGGGGCGAAGCTACAACTATCGCTGCAAGCCCTAGCGCAGCCCACGTCAGCCCGACGAGCGAAGCGAACAAAAAGCCCGCGAGCCCGAGCAGAGCGAATCCCGTGCACGCTCCCATCGAGAGGCGCACTGCCGCGCGCTCGTCTCCTTCATAAAGATAAGTAGCGACCGTCCCACCCGCGATTGCTACCAGAGCCAAAACCACTGCCATCATCATCGCACAGAATATTATGAGCAAAACCGCAAATGAGCAAAACGGCCGGTAGTGGTTCAGTGTGAAGAAGAAGATTCAAACAGGGATAGACAGGATGAACAGGATAAAGAAAAGATAACTCTTTCTCTTTTATCCTGTTCATCCTGTCTATCCCTGTTTGAATCTT
>DATELK010000119.1:0-6743 GCA_035276685.1 Pyrinomonadaceae bacterium
TAATCATCGCGCTGCACGCCTCACTCGGCCTTGACGTGGGACGATGGACGCAGCTGCTGCGACTGACGGACACGGTCGCGGTCGTGAGCATCACTCTCTCGTACTCTTTTCTACTGCACGTACATCTTCACCTGTGGGCCGGGTCGCATGACCGGCCCTTGAAATTTAACGAGCGGGCGAGAGTCTATTTAACTTACACGCCCGCGCTCTTTCTCTTCGTGGCCGTGCCTAAGCTCTGGGTGGGCGAGTACCTTCCCATGATGCAGAAGCTTGAGGCGCTGGTGCTGCCCTTCGTGTTGTGGGCGGGCTACGCGCTTCTGTTCGTGGCCGTGACGGATTTTCTAATCTCTCGCGTCGTAGAGTCCGCGAACGAGAGAAGCTCCATGCGATGGCTCGCGGCCTCTTTTCTGGGGATAGGGGCGCTGCTCGTCGCGGCTTACGCTTTCGGCGTGGGACAGGGCACGACGCTCGGCCTCTATCTTAAAACCTTCGCCAACCTTGGCTCGCTCCTGCCTTCTGCGCTCATAGCCTATTACATATACCGTTATCGTTATCTTGAGCTGATTATCAGGGAGAGCCTGATTGTCGCCATCTTCGGCGCGGTGGTGCTGGCCGTTTATCTCTTCGGCATAAGAAGCTTCGGGACGTGGCTTGCGAGTACCTACGGGTTGAGAGAGGGAACCGTCGAGGCGCTCCTGATTCTGGGACTCACCTTGATGGCCGCGCCCTTTCGCCGCTGGCTTGAGAACCGCTTTCATCAATTCTTCGAGCGCGAGGCCACGCTTTACAGGGACGTTGTCGCCCGCATAGGCCAGCGCATGAGCCATTACAGAAGCCTTCCCGAATTGCTGCGATTCGTGGAAGAGCGCGCCGGTCAGGGCCTGGGCCTCACAAGGCTTCGCATCGTCGCCGCGTCCGAAAAGAGCGCCGGGTCTGATAAGGAAGGCGACTCGCCCATCTACTTTAGTGAAGATGAAAAGGAAGAAGAAGGCGACGCATGGATAGAAGAGTTTTTAGAGCTTGCTCGCGCAGACCGGCTCTCTGTCATTGAAGATGAAGAGAGGCTTAAAGCGAGCGGCTATCAATTAGCTTATCCTCTCAGGCGCGATGAGAGATGCGTCGGGCTGATGCTGGTCTCCGCTCCCGCAGATGCTTTGACGCGAGACGTGCGTGCGGTGCTGGAAGTGCTGGCGGCGCAGGTCGCGATTGCCATAGAGGACTACTGGCTGCTCGAAGAGAACGTGCGGCTTGAGCGCAAGCTGGCGCACGGAGAGCGGCTGGCAGCACTCGGCCGCATGGCCGCGACGGTCGCTCACGAAGTTAAGAATCCTCTTTCGGCAATCAAGTCCATAGCGCAGGTGATGCGAGAGGATAAGCAGCTGGCGGCGGAGTACGAGCGAGACCTGAGCCTGATTGTAGGCGAGACGGATAGGCTCAACCGCAGCGTCACTCAGCTGCTGAGCTTTGCCAGAACTGCTCCGCCCGAAGCCGCTCCCGTCAGAGTTGACGAAGCGCTACGCGCAACGGTAGAGCTTTTCCGCATGGAGGCGTCCGCGCGGGGCATACGCCTTGAATCTCTTGCGACGACTTCGGCCGAGATTGGCGGCGCGGAGGCTTCCGCCCTCAGAGACGCGCTTGCGAATCTACTGACCAACGCTTTGCAGGCTACGCCCGCGGGCGGAGTCGTGAAGGTGGAAGCCGGGAAGATTGACGAGGAGATTTTGATTGAGGTCGCGGACACCGGCGCTGGCGTCAAGGCAGAGCTTAGAGAGCGCATCTGGGAGCCCTTCTTTACCACGAAACAACGAGGCACGGGACTCGGACTTGCCATCGTGAGAAAGCGCATGGAGGAGGCAGGAGGCCGCGCCGTCATCGTCGCGCCGCGCGAAGGCGAGGGCGCACGATTTCAACTTCGCCTGCCCGCGCGAACTCCATCAAATGCGGCTGACCGTAGACCCCATCTTGTTGCATGAAGCAGGTCAGTACCGCCTGCGGTAGCGGGCGGGTATTAGTTAAGCCAGAGTCAAGACTAGTGCAAAAGAGACCCGCCCGCTACCGCAGGCGGTACTGACCTGTTTAGAAGTCGTGGCACCGTCTTTGCTAAACAGAGCCGCGATGGAAGTTGTACTAATGAGTTTAGAGGAAGATTGAAGATGAGTGATTCGTTGCGCCTGTTGATAGTGGATGATGAAGAGGCCGCACGCTACGGTATGCGGAAGGCGCTCGCAGGTTTCGGCTACGAGATAGAAGAGGCGGGGTCTGTGGAGGCTGCGCGCGAGCAGCTGAAGAAGGTGCGCGCAGACCTTATGCTGCTGGACGTGAACCTGCCGGGAACGAGCGGCCTTGAGTTCCTTAAAGAGCTGAAGGAAGAGAAGGGGGACGCGCCGCTCGTCATATTAATTACGGCGCACGGCTCCGAGCGCATGGCCGTGGAAGCCATCAAGAGCGGCGCGCATGATTATCTCTCGAAGCCTTTCGAGCTGGACGAGTTGCGGCTCGTGGTCAAGAACGCTCTTGAGACCGTCATGCTCAGGCGCGAGAACCAGACCCTGCGTCGTCGCATAGAGATTGAGGGCGTGAGTCACGGCGGGTTGATTGGAGCTTCTAGCGCCATGGAGCGCGTTCGCTCCGTCATTGAAAAAGTAGCCGAGACGGACGCGACTGTTCTCGTGCGCGGAGAGTCCGGCACCGGAAAAGAGCTTGTGGCCCGAGAGATTCACGAGCGAAGCAGTCTCAGGCGAAGGGGAAATTTCGTCGCCGTTAACTGCGCTGCCCTTCCCTCGGAGCTAATCGAGTCAGAGCTTTTCGGCCATGAAAAAGGGGCTTTTACGGGCGCAGCCGCGCGCAGGCAGGGAAAGTTCGAGCAGGCCAACGGCGGCACTCTCTTTCTGGACGAGATAGGCGACATGAGCGCCAACGTGCAGGCTAAGCTGCTTCGCGCTCTGGAAGAGCGTCGCATAGAGCGTCTGGGCGGAACAGATTCTATCCCCGTTGACGTGCGAATCGTCAGCGCCACTCACAGACCTCTTGAGCAGGAGATAGCAGCAGGGAATTTCCGCGCAGACCTCTTCTACCGCCTGCGCGTAGTGACCGTTGACATAGCGCCTCTGCGCGAGAGGCGCGAAGACATTCCGCTGCTTGCAAACACCTTTGCGCGCACAGCCGCAGAGCGCTACAACCTGCCGCCCAGAGCCATAGCGCAGAGCGCGCTTCGTCGTCTGATTGAGTACAACTGGCCCGGCAACGTGCGCGAGCTTAGGAACACCATAGAGCGCGCGATAATCTTAGCCGAAGGAGAAGAGTTGACGGCCCATGACCTGCCCGAAGAGATTACGGCCCAGGGCAGGGCGCGCAAGCAGGGCGAAGCAAGCGTGGATGAAGATGCTTTGTCGGTTCCTTTCACGGCCGATTTCCGTGAAGACAGAAGAGAGTTCGAGCGTCGTTACATCGCGCGCTGCCTCGAAGAGACCGGAGGCAACGTGACACGCGCCGCCAGCATTCTTGGCATGCACAGACAGTCTCTACAGCACAAGCTGCGCGAGCTTGGACTGGCCCGCCGCTACGTATCGGTCGCCGCCGGAGAGCAGGATTAATCCGACACCTGACCGAAAATCCCAGCAGTTATTTAGGAAGAAGAAATTAACAGGGATAGACAGGATAGACAGGATGAAGAAGAAAGAATTCTCTTTTCTTTATCCTGCTTATCCTGTCCATCCCTGTTAATTTCTTCTTTCAGCAAATTAGGTTAGAATCTCTGCACAGAATCCTACAACCATTTTAAGTTTCAGCTTTCATGGAGGCCCGACATGGCAGAGATGCTGGCGAAGGTGATTGACAAGCAGGAGGCGCTGGATGCGGCGAGCGACGCGTTGCAACCGGCAGTAATCAATGTTTTCAAGGCGGGAGGCGAAACAGGTCAGGCCGTGAAGAACTTTCTGCACGGCACCTGGCTCGGGCACCCGCTTCATCCGGTTCTGACTGACATACCCGTGGGAGCTTGGACTACTGCGCTGGCGCTAGATGCTATGGAGGCAGTGAGCGGGCGCGAGGAGTTTGGAAGCGCGGCTGACGCGGCTGTAGCAGTCGGTTTAGTAGGAGCTTTGGGCGCGGCTGCGACAGGAATCACGGACTGGTCTGAGACGGAAGGGCGCGGTCGGAAGGTGGGGTTGGTTCACGCTCTTTTGAACGTGGGCGCGACGACTCTTTATGCGACCTCCTTAGTCTGTCGCCGCAACAACGCGCGCCGAATGGGCGTGGGCCTTTCCATGCTCGGCTACCTAATCTCGGGAGCTTCCGCTTACTTGGGGGGCCATCTGGTCTTCGGAGAGAAGATAGGCGTAGACCACACTGCGGGCCAGCAGTTCCCGAATGATTACACGCCTGTCATGGCCGAAGCAGACCTTGAGGAAAATAGTCTCACGCGCGTTGAAGTCAGAGACGTGCCTATCCTGCTAGTCAGGCGCGGGGGGCAAATCTTCGCTTTAGCAGAAACCTGCTCTCACTTAGGCGGGCCGCTGGCGGAAGGCGAGCTTGTGGATGGAACCGTGCGCTGTCCTTGGCACTGCTCTCGCTTCTCGCTCGCGGACGGCAGCGTTGTAGACGGCCCCGCCACGCACCCGCAGCCCTGCATGGACGCTCGCATCAGGGACGGGCAGGTGGAAGTACGCCTTCATCACGAAAAGCTCTCCGCGTGGGACGAGATAGAAGGAGTTTAAGAAGGTAAGAAATTAACAGGGATGGACAGGATAGACAGGATAAAAGAGAAAGTATTGCTTCCTCTTTATCCTGCTTATCCTGTCCATCCCTGTTAAATTTTCTTCGTCTCAAGCCGTTGGCATTAACCATAAAAACAGCCGGAATCTCTTCTCTGACGGATTGCTCTAGAGTAAGCGTCTGGGTGTGTGGTAGAATCCCTTCATTCCATTATGTATGACACGTCACACCAGATGCACTCGAACCGATTGCTGGAGCGCTTTACGGAGCGCCTGGACGAGCTGTTGTTTAAGGCGCGCGGGCAGTCCGGGCAAATCCCGCCCGAGATGCTGGACGAGATAGCCTACACGACGGGCGAGATAATGCTGGTGCTGGTGAACTTTCAGGAGAACACGCAGACGGACGCGCTCCTGCACGAAGCGGTCACTCATGCCGAAAATCTCAGGCGACACCTGCGCACGCGCCAGTTCGAGGGCGAAGAGATTCAGGAAGCCTTCGGAAGTCTCAAGCAGGAAGTCGAGCAACTGCTTCGCCAGAGCCGCCGCGCCGCTTAAAAGAGAAGCAATTAACAGGGATGGACAGGATAGACAGGATAAAAGCAGAAGTATTCTCTTTTCTTTATCCTGTACATCCTGTCCATCCCTGTTAATTTTTTGTCCCTTCAAACGATTATCAAATGAAAGCCCGCATTGACGCCATCATCAAGAGAGAGCAGGCGGAGTACCTTGAGCATCTGCATCCCGCGAACACGGGTTTGCTGGCCGAGATGGAAGAGTACGCCGCCGCCAACAATGTTCCCATAGCAGACAGAGAGGTGGCGCTCTTTCTTGAGATAACGGCCCGCGCCATAGGCGCAAGGTTCGTGCTTGAGATAGGCGCTGCCATAGGCTATTCGGTCATACACTTGGCGCAGGCGCTTCAGCCGGGCGGCCTGTTGGTTACGATAGAGCCCAGCGAAGAGATGATAAGGCGCACCGAAGAGTATTTGAGCAGAGCGTCCTTGCGCGACCGCGTGAGGATAGAGCGCGGCCTCGCGCTGGACGTGATGCCGAGGCTCAGAGAGACCTTCGACCTAGTTTACATAGACGCTGTGAAAGAAGAGTACACGGGCTATCTTGATTTGGCGCTGCCGCTGCTTCGGACGGGCGGCGTCATCATAGCCGACAACGTTCTCTGGAAGGGACAGGTCGCGGGCGAGATACTCTCGCCTGAGCAGACGGCCTCCACGCAGGCGCTGCGCTCCTTCAACCAGCACTTCGTTCATCATCCAGCGCTCCGCGCAGAGATTCTCTCCGTGGGCGACGGACTCGGCTACGGCGTCAAAGTTCAATGAGCGAGAGCGGCGCGCACATTCAGGGAATAGTTCCAGACACAGTTGAGACTAGAGAGCGTGCGCGGCTGGTAGTTGAAGCGGGCGGCGTGCTGGCCTTCCGCACAGACACCTTCTACGGCCTCGGCGCAGACCCCTTCAACACAGCAGGCGTCCATCGCATCAACCGACTCAAGGAAAGAGAAGGCCGCAAGCCAGTTCTCGTCGTCATTTCCTCAATGGAAGAAGCGGGGCGATTCATCTCCGAAAAGACCGTGTTGTTTGATGAGCTGGCCCGTCATTACTGGCCCGGAGCGCTGACCATTGTGTGCAAGGCTGGCGCGGAGGTGACTGACGGCATCACGGCCGGGAGCGAGACGATTGGCCTGCGCGTGCCGGGAGACGGGGAAGTGAGAGAGTTTATACGCGCCTGCGGCGGAGCCCTGACGGCTACGAGCGCGAACCTCGCAGGCGAGCCGCCAGCCCGAACCGCTCTGGAAGTCGCGCGCTACTTCCCGCATGAGCTGGACTTAATCGTTGACGGAGGCGACGCCCGCACAGACAAGCCTTCCACCGTGATAGACGCCACCCATCCACACCGCGCCCGCCTCATACGCGAAGGGGAAGTAGAGCGCTCACGCTTAGAGCAAAGCCTGAATACTATGGGAGTAATGCTGGAATAAAAGAGCAGGTCAGTACCGCCTGCGGTAGCGGGCGGGTC
>DATELK010000120.1:0-3845 GCA_035276685.1 Pyrinomonadaceae bacterium
TACCCGCCCGCTACCGCAGGCGGTACCGACCTGTTTATCTTGTCTGAATCGCGCCCATCTGCACGACTTCAAAGTCAGAGCCCTTGACGCCCTTGAGCGTGCTCAGCTCGTCGTCGTTCCAGCGCGGGTCGGGCGCTCCGCTTACGTACCAGTTCGAGCCGTTGTCCGCGACAATCATCCCGTACTTTTTGAGCGCAAGCAGTATGACCTGCACGTTCGGAGAAAAGCGCGTGATGTCGAAAGAGGCTTTCAGCCGTACGCGCATCCCCATGGGCGGCAGGTTCGGGTCAGTGTTGCTGCTGGCGAAGTGGCGCGCGGGCGAAACGTAAGCCCTGCGCGTGCGCTGCACTGTGAACCTGAGCGCGTGCGTTATCTCCTTCAGCTCTACCACCTCGTCGTAGCGCACGAGCCCCGGAAAGATTGGAAGCCCCGCCGCGTCAGCCGAAGTCCAGCCCGCTGGCCTCAGCGCGTTGGAGTTCAGGTCGAAGACCGCGCCGCACGCGGCTGCCCAGCTTGCGCCCCCGTTCAAAGGCGAAGCGACGAACATCTCATAGAGCTTCCAGTTGTCTCTATCAATCACTATCACGTGGCGGTCGCCCGTGGAGCTCGGGCCGCCTTCTATCGGAGCGTTCGGAGGCACAGGATACGGGCCGGGATCGCTCTCGTCGCCGTAGTCCGTGAAGGTGATGGGGACTTTCTGCTGCGAGCCGGAGACAACCACGTAGGGGATGCCGTTCGGCGCACCGTTCCAGGTCGTTCCGAAGTCCGCGTGAAGCCCCGTCGTGAGCCCTATGCTCGCAATCAGGTTGGCGGAGTTAGGGTCTACGGGCAGGGCCGAGATGTCCTGATTCCAGGGATTGTCCGCCGGAAAGATGCGCTTGCCGCGGAGGCTGGCGTTGATGCCAAGGTCTGGCAGTGGCTGAGGCTGAGTAGCGCCGTCGTCGGGCGGGCCGCCTCCCACGTGACCTATGCCCACGCGCACGCGGTTGCTGGCCATCCCTCGCAGGCGCACTCCCACAAGCACGTCGCCCACGTCTCCAAGATTGTCATCAAGACGAACGACCACTGCGGTCAGCCAGTCAAAGCCCGGCATCTTGCCCACGTACTCTACACGCAGAGGATAAATCGTATGAGTCGCGTCTTCGGCTTCCGCCGTGACGGCTGACTCGGTCTCTCCCGGCAGCAGGTCAAGGTTCTTCGCAAAGAGCATGACGCGCGTGCGCCTGTCCGTGCTGAAGGGGATGGCCTGTGTAAGTCGGAACGGCTCGCGCTGCCACGTCACGGCGTCTAGAGCTATGGCGCGAGTGGAAGTAGCCTCTGACAGAAGCACAGGCTCGCCCGCAGCTTTAACAGTGCTGACGGTGGAGAGCGGCAGGAGCGCCAGGCAGGCGCATATAGAGAGTAAGAGTCCGGCGCTGGATACGGGGGAGCGCATTTTAGTCATTATCAGGCCTCGCACAAAAATGAAGTTGACCTTGGATTTAAATGAGGATGGATAACGGATAACTTCCGGCGGGGCCAACCTGACTGACCAGGTATGTCAAAGACTATAGCACGGCGCGCAGCCTGCCAGTCAATAGTTTAGTAGGCCGTAAGGAGTAGAGAGAGTGTGTGCGTGCCTGTTCGCCTTAATGGTCTTCCCTGTAGTACTGCACGAGCAGCTCAAGCATGGCCCTGTCTTCAGGGGACACCTCCGTGAAGTGTACGCCGAAGCCGTCCGGCTCTCTGGTGCGTATGATGCGCCCGCGCGCCTGTATCCAGCGCTCCGTCGGGAGCCTCAGTTGCAGGTCTACTTCCGAGCTTTTGGGCAGGCCGTTGCGGCTGTGCATGAAGCATCCGTCGGCGCTGAAGTTTATGACATCTGCGCTTGAGACGCTCGACTGCGTCATGTCCCAGATGGCGAAGAGAGATGCGCGGACGCGCTCGCTGCGGCGCTGTTCCTCTATGGCTACCTGTTGTCGGCTCAATTTATCCCCTCGCTTTCGTCGTCAATAAAGAGAATCTCTTTGATGGTGCCGATTATCTCGTTAGAGCGAATGACCAACCCGTTCGAGTGTAGCTGAGCGTAGACGGAGGCTTCTTCGTCCTCGTCCGTAGAGTCCGCGATGATGGCTCCGCCGTCTTCCAGAGAGCTACCCCTTCCTATGAAGAGATACTCCTCCCCTTTGAAAATTATCTTTATAGGTTTAGACATAAAGAGCTTTAAGGGCCAGGTGGCTAATATTGGACGCTCCGTCTCTTCTTTGCAAGCTTTTTGAAGTCGAGAGACCAGAGGGAAAGCGCCTCCTCCCGCCCCGGCGGCGGCCCAGGCATTATATTTAGAGGCTCGCGGCCTTACAACGAATCCACGGCGGGGCAAAAGGCGCACGCGGCTTTGCATGTTGACTTACTCGTCGCACTTAGCTTAAAGTCCGCATGCTTTACCAGTTTACTAGGAAAGGCTTTACAACCGCTCTCCTTTTCAGGCTTCCCTTTTACTCCGTGCTTACCCGCCAGTCACAGCCCGTACGGGTACAAGAAAACCGTGCTTTGAGGAGAGAGGCAATTCCCAATTTATGAAGAACAAAATACTCCTCGCCGTCCTGGTCGCAGGGCTGCTTGCAAGCGCGGCCTGCTCGTCATCTGCGCCTGCCAACGCAAACAAAACGACGAACACGACGACGACAACCACTACCACCAATACCAACACCAGCAACACGAGCGCGCCTGCAACGAACAGCAATAGCTCTACGGCTGCCAACACCAACACGACCAGCAACTCCGGCAGCGCGCAGCAGGGCGGCAAGCAGGACTTCACTCTCGTTAACCAGACGGGCGTGGAGATTGACAAGGTCTTCATCGGTCCCCACAGTTCGGACGACTGGGGAGAGGACATCCTCGGGCAGGACACTCTGCCCACGGGTCAGTCTGTTGACATCAAATTCTCGCGCAGCGAAAAAGCTGCCATGTGGGATTTGAGAATCGAGGACAAGCAGGGCAACTCCATCGAGTGGGAGAACCTGAACCTGCTGGAAATCTCGAAGGTCACGCTCTTTTACAAGGACGGCAAGGGCACAGCGCAGACGGAATAGCCTTGTAAGGAGGACTCGGCCGGAGCAGGTTTCCCCCGGCTGAGAATTGATAGCTGGCGGGCTTCTATCTTCGGTGGAAGCCCGCCCGTTTTATTCACACTAAAGTTAAATGATGATTGAGTAGGAGAAACAACAGTGAACTATCCGCTTCGATTGTCTTTCAAGATTCTAGCCATCGCGCGCCAGCTCTCGGTCACTGACTCCACGGGCCAGCTCGTCTTCTACGTCAAGCAGAAGGCGTTCAAGCTCAAGGAGGCCGTGACCATCTTCGCAGACGAGGCGCAGACGCAGCCGCTCTTTACCATAGGGGCAGACCGCGTCATAGACTTCTCGGCCCGCTATCACTTCAGAGACCAGGCGGGCAACGCGCTCGGCAGCGTCAAGCGGCAGGGGATGAAATCGCTCTGGCGCTCCCGCTACGACATCATGAGAGGCGAGGAGGTGGTGTTGACCATTCAGGAAGTGAACCCCTGGTCAAAGGTCTTCGACAGCCTCTTCGGAGAGATTCCCATCCTGGGCATGTTCACGGGCTACGTTTTTCACCCGGCCTACGAAGTGCTCAGGACGAACGGCCAACCCATCCTGCGAATCGTCAAGGAGCCAGCCTTCTTCGAGGGAAAATTCAGGGTGGATAAGATAGCCGAGATGCATCCGCAGGAAGAGCTGGTGGCCACCCTGAGCCTTCTCATGATGGTCCTGCTTGAGAGGGCGCGCGGATAAAAGAAAGGTCAGAACCGCCTGCGGTAGCGGGCGGGTTCTACTCTCACTAAAACC
>DATELK010000121.1:0-16210 GCA_035276685.1 Pyrinomonadaceae bacterium
TGCTTGCGCGGAGCCTTTCTCTCGTTGAAGTAAGGGGCGAAGTCGCGCAGCACGCTTCTCAAGCGGCGCGACGCCACGCGCATGTCGTGAACGCCCTCTATGTCCGCGAAGTCCAGCGCCTTCTCCTTCAGCTCGCACATCTCTGCGAAGCGCGTGCGTAGGATTAAATCTATGTTGTAGGCGGCGTCGCGCCCGCAGTCGAGTCCCTCTATCTCTCTTGCTTTGGCCATGGCTCTCAGGAAGTCAGGCGCGCCTGTCGAGCAGCGCCCTTGCTGAAAGAAAGTTTGCAGTTAAAAGCGCTCTCGAAGAGGTCGCCCTTCTGTTCGGCGGCCAGAATCTCCTTGTCGCAGTTGGACGAGCACTTAAGCTCTATGCGCATCACCTGCCCGTCTCTGGCGCAGCGCACATCGCGCACGCGACAGTCGTAGCTCTTATCGAGCGCGTCGCTGATTCTAAGTATTGCCGCCAGTCTACAGACCGTCTCGCGGTCTGCCTGATTGAGAGCGGCGTAGTCCGTGTGCCGCTCCTTCGGCGTCGTCCCACGGTGATAGCGCGTGATGTTGGCTATCACCAGTCGCTCGGCTTCTGAGAAGCCCGTCAGCTCGGAGAATTTTATCAGGTAGAGCGAGTGCTTGTGATGCGACTCGTGCGCTATGTGATAGCCAATGTCGTGCAGGAGCGAGGCGGCGGACAAAAGGGTGCGCTCGCGTCTCGCCAGCTTGTAGAGCGGGGCCAGCTGGTCGAAGATGGATTCCGCGAGCCGCGCGACCTGAAAGGCGTGGGCCTCTTCGTAGCCGAAGCGGCGGCCCACGGCATGCACGCCTCTGAGCCTCTGGTCGGCTATGTCAGGGACGGGCGGGCGAGCTTCCGCTTCAAGCTCGCGCAGGCGGTCGATAATGACTCCTTCACGAAGCGCCCAGTCGCAGGTTCGCATGACGTTGATAGAGAGCGCTCGCATGGCTCCTTCTAGTATCTGCCCGCCCGCTATGATTATCTCTGAGCGCTGCGAGCTGATGCCCGGCTCGCCGCGCCGCTCCGAGATGCTCATCTCCGCGAGACGAGAGTTTAAGCGCTCCAGCCGGTTCAGCGGAATCTCTGCTCCGGCTGGCTGAGCGGCCTGCGACTTCTGCTCCGCCGGTTTAAGATGACGCAGGCGCAGGACTTCTCCTATAGCTAGAATTGTGCCGGAGGTTCCTGTCGCGTACTGCCAGTTCGCCTCCCTCAACTCGCGCGATGGTCGTTCGAGCGCGGCGGCTATCTCGTTCCTCAAAGCGCGCAGCTCCTTCGGCTTCACAGGGTCGGACTCTACAAACTCTTCCGTTAGCCCGACCGCGCCGAGCTTCACAGAGAAGAGCTGCTTCGGCACGCCGTCCTGAACAAGTGAGATTTCCGTAGAGCCGCCGCCTATGTCTATGTTGATGAGGGAAGCGCCGACGGGAACGCAGCCCCTTGAAACGGCAAGTCCTATGAGCCGCGCCTCTTCTATGGACGAAAGCACCTCTACCTGCACGCCCGTTCGCGCGGCAATCTCTTCTATGAACTCGGCGGCGTTGTCCGCTTCTCTGACTGAGGCCGTGGCGACGGCCACGACCTGCTCGGCTCCGCGCGCCTCGGCTATTGAGCGGAAGCGGCGTATGCAGTCGGCGGCGCGCTCTATGGCCGCCTTCGACAGGTGCTCGTTGAGCAGCGTGTCGTGGCCCAGCCTGACGGGCTCCTTCTCGCGGGCCAGCACGGCGAAGGAGTCGCTCGCGGCGGCGTCAACTACCGCCAGCTTGATTGAATTGGAGCCTATGTCTATGGCAGCGAGTTTCAATAAGAAGGCCTCCCATCCTCTGGGCACTGTAACATAGCACGTTTGCAGATTAGTTAAATTTGTGAAGAGTTTTCAACCGTTATAAGATAAGGGCGATGAAAACGCTGCTACTTTTACGTCACGCCAAATCGAGCTGGAAAAATCCCGAGCTGAGGGACTTCGACCGCCCGCTCAACAAGCGCGGCTTGAAGGCCGCCCCGCTCATGGGTGAATTCATGAAGGAGCGCAGGCTCAGGCCGGACCTCGTCATCAGCTCGCCAGCCGTGAGAGCGAGACAGACGGCCGCGCTCGCGGTAGAGAGCGGCGAGCTTCAAACGGAGCTTCGTTACGACGAGCGCATATACGAGGCGGACGTGCCAGCGCTTCTCAAGGTCGTCTCGCAGATTGACGAAGCGGCCGAGACGGCCATGATAGTCGGGCACAATCCGGGCCTTCAGGAGTTGCTGCGTTTCCTGACGGACGAGGATTACGAGTTTCCTACAGCCGCGCTCGCGCTCGTCTCACTTAAGATGGATAAGTGGAGCGCGGTCGCCGAGGGGAGCGGGCGCTTGAAGTGGCTCGTCACGCCCAGGAGCCTCGCGAAAGAGTAGCCAAAAAGAGCAAGAGTTAACGTCCCTGTAACATGGCTTCAGGCATAATTGTCCCTTTTCCCCCGGAGCGCGCATGAAGACCAGACCGTGGTGGTTCTACAGGCAGTCCGGCGTGATTCCCTACAGGGTGGCGGGCGCGGGGGTAGAGATAATGCTCATCACCTCAAGGCGGCGCGCAAGGTGGATTATCCCGAAAGGCGTGGTTGACCTAGGGGCCGCGCCCGAAGAGTCCGCGCTTAAAGAGGCCTTTGAGGAGGCGGGCCTTGAGGGCGAAGCCACGGGGGCGGAGCTTGGCGAGTACGAGTACGAGAAGTGGGGCGGAACATGCAGGGTCAGGGTCTACCTGATGCGCGTCGTGCGTGTTCTGGACGACTGGCCCGAAAGCGGTGCACGAGAGAGGCGTTGGATGACGGTTGAGCAAGCGGCGGAAGCAGTCAGGGAAGAGAGGCTCAAGGAGCTAATCCTTACGGCTGCGCGTAGCCTGAATGCGACTTAAATTGTTATGATTGGCAGCTAATCGAAGAAAGGTGTTCAAAGAGATGGCTATCATCAAGCGTAAGACGAAGAAGAAGATTGCGAAGCAGCTCAAGAAGATTGTGAAAAAGCACGGCTCGGAAGTCGCTACGGGATTAGTGACAAGTCTCATAGCTGGCGTCGTGGGCGCGACCATGCCCGAATCAAACGGCACGGGCCCGGCAAAGAAGAAGAAGACGGAAGCGAAGGGTAAATCCAAGTCTAAGAAGAAGACCGAGAGCCGTAAGGCAAAGCCCAAGACGAGCGAGGCGGCGTAAAGGGAAAGGGGAAGGGCATGGCAGAGGCTGTGAAGAGAAGCGCCGCGCGTGCGCGTGCTGCTGAAGAGAGCGCGGGCGAGACCGCCAAGGACACGCTTCAGCGCCAGATGGAAGAGACGCGCGAATCAATCTCGCAGACCGTCACGGACATAAAGGACTCGGTCGTGGAGCAGTACAACTCGGTCAAAGAGGCAGTGGAAGAGCAGCTGGACTGGCGCGAGCAGTTCCGCAATCACCCGCTGGTCTGGTGCTTCGGCGCGCTCTCCGTAGGCTACGTCCTTGGCAACACCGCCCGCAGCGCCTTCACGGACGCGAGGCACGAAGACAAGCTGCTCTCTCAACTGGCTGCGCTCGGAGACCGCTTCGCGGAAGAGCTGTCCGAGCAGGGCATGAGCATCCTCGCGCCCGCGCTCACGGGAACAGTTCTGGTTCCAGTGCTGGCAAGCAAGCTGAGCGAGTTGACGGGCGTTGACCTTACGGACTTTACAAGTCAACTGCTGTCGTCAAACGGCGGCTCAGGCAAATCCAAGCCTAAAGGTAAGAAGAAGAAATCGGGCGGGAAAAAGCGTGGTAAGAAGAAGAACAAAAAGGCTTGAGCCGCATCCCTCGCCTCAATCGGGAACGTTGACGCGCCCTATGAAGTGCATCTGGCTGTCCACAATCTCTTCGCCTTTGGCAGGGCGCACGCGCTCGTAGGTTCCGTCCGGCAGGAGCCTGCGCGCCTTCACGTTGTCGCGCAGGTAGACCTCCAATACTTCGTCCTTCAAAAAGCTCTTAATCTTCGCATCCTTTATAGGCGTGACTACCTCAACGCGGCGGTTCAGGTTGCGGTGCATCCAGTCTGCGCTTCCTATGTAGGCTTCGTCCTCTCCGTTGTTGGCGAAGTAGAAGATGCGGCTGTGCTCAAGGAAGCGGCCGACGATGCTTATCACCTGAATGTTGTCGGAGAGGCCAGCGACGCCCGGTCTCAGCATGCAGACGCCGCGCACGAGCAGGTCAACTTTCACCCCGGCCTGCGACGCTTCGTAAAGCGCCCGGATGATTTCCGCGTCCGTCAGGCTGTTAATCTTGACGATGATGCGCGCCTTGTGCCCGCGACGCGCGTGCTTGGTCTCGCGCGTGATGAGCGCCATCATGCGCTCTCTTAAGTGAAGCGGCGCTACCATTAGCTGGCGGTACTTGTCCTGCCACGAATAGCCCGTCAGGAAGTTGAAGAGGTCTGTCGCGTCGGCCCCTATTTCCGGGTCTGCCGTGAAGAGGCCGAAGTCCGTGTAGATGCGCGAAGTGGTCGGATTGTAGTTGCCCGTGGCTACGTGAACGTAGCGGCGCAGGTGCTTGCCTTCGCGCCTCACCACGAGCGCCACCTTGCAGTGAGTCTTCAAGCCCATCAGGCCGTAGACGACGTGTACCCCTGCGCGCTCAAGTTGTCTGGCCCAGACTATGTTGTTCTCTTCGTCGAAGCGTGCCTTCAATTCGACGAGCGCCGTCACCTGCTTGCCGCGCTCAGAGGCTTCCATCAGAGCGCGCACTATGGGCGACTGCTGTCCCGTGCGGTAAAGGCATATCTTTATCGCGAGGACGTTCTCGTCCATGGCGGCCGCGTTGATGAAATCCGTGACGGCGGCGAAAGAAGTGTAAGGATGATGAAGCAGCACGTCCTGTTGCTTGATGGCGTCGAAGATGCTCTTACGCTGTTGAAGCACGGAGGGCAGGGCTGGCTGAAAGGGCTTGTCCTTCAGCTCGGGCCTCTCTATCTGGTAGAGCGTCATCAGGTCTGGTATGTCGAGCGGGCCGTCAATGACGTACACGTCGTCCTTGGCAAGCTCAAGCGAGTTCGACAGGTACTTGACCATCTTCTGCGACATGCTGGAAGAGACTTCGAGCCTGACTGCCGTGCCGAAGCGGCGACGCCTCAAGTGCTGCTCCATAGTGCGCAGCAGGTCTCTAGCCTCGTCTTCCCTCAGCTCTATGTCGGCGTCTCGCGTCACCCTGAAGAGGTAGCTCTTGCCAAGGCGCATGCCCGGGAACAGGTGCGAGAGGTTGGCCGAAATCAAACTGCCCAGGTAGGTGAAGCAGCACCCGGAGTCGCCCACGGGAACGAGCGGCGAAACCGTCGGCGGGACTTTGATGCGCGCGAAACGGGGCTCTCCCTTCAGCAGTAGAGGCGGCGAGGGCTCGCCTCGCTCGGCGGGCTTAATCATGACGCCGAGGTTCAGGCTCAGGTTAGAGATGTAGGGGAAGGGATGGCCGGGGTCAACGGCCTGCGGCGTCAGTATGGGAAAGACGTTTTCGATAAAATACTTGTCCGCCTCCTGCCTCTCCTTCTCGCTGAGCTTGCTGTAGGAGAGTATGCTTATGCCTTCTGCCTTGAGCTGCGGCATCACCTCTTCGCGCACGCAGCGCATCTGCTCCTCTATCATCGGGTGCAGGCGGCGGCTTATCTCTCTTAACTGCTGCGCGGGCGTCATGCCGTCCGGCGAAGGCTCCATGACCTCTTCTTCCATCTCTTCCATCAGGCCCGAGACGCGAATCATAAAGAACTCGTCCAGGTTGGTGGAGAAGATTGCGAGGAACTTGAGCCTTTCAAGCAGCGGCTGCGATTTGTCCAGAGCCTCTTCAAGCACGCGGCGGTTGAACTCAAGCCAGCTCAGCTCGCGGTTAAAGAGAAACAACTTGTTGTGCAGAATCGTCTGCGGCAGGGTGACTTTCTTAGAGCCTTCGCCCGTCTGCCTAGCCTCTAGTTGTTTGCCGGTGCTCGCCATAGCCAATATCAGGAAAAGTCTATTTACTCAAGAATACCACTTTAAATTGAGTCCGGGAGCAAGAGTTTTTGCCGTTCGGCCAAGCTTAACCTTGAGCGTCGGATGGGATTCGTCAGTGGAATCGCTGGGGAAGATTAACAAGGTAGCCAGCGCCGAATCAAGGATAATCCGGCGCTGGCTCCTTAAACCTTAGGCGGGAGGGGCTTCGGTCTCGGGCAGGGATTCTCTCTTAATGGCTGCCTGAGGCGGTGCTGCTGCTGGCCGAGACTGTGGCTGAGTCGCGCTCAGCTTGACCGGCTGCGCGGCGAGCTTCCGTCTTCAGCCGTCGCAGGGTGGAGTGAACGGCCACGATAACGTCCCTGATGTTGCGGGGGTCTGCCGAAAGCTCATCTTTCTTGTGAGCCTCAAGCAGGGCCGTGGCCACTTCGCTGCTCAGTTCGTTGGCTATAGTCATAAAGAGCCTCTGCCCCTGTCAGACTGAATCAGACTGAAAAACTAGCGCTGCCTGCCGTTGTGAAGAAATTCTAACGGCGGCGTGTTAACGGGATGTTACAGAATGCGCCTTTACCGTCCACTCTTCGTTCTCCTTATCAAACTCGCTTCACGCTAAGTTAACCGACATTTAAGGCCCGATTTAATCTAGTGTAACTTCCCAGGGCTAAATTCCGCATTTGAATCACGCGAGCCTTTCATACTTTTGCACAAAAACTGTAGTGCGACCTTTTTTTCAAAGCTACACAGGAGAACTCTATGACTAAGCTCAGAGGTGTGCGCCTCTCGCGCACGCTCAACTTTCTGCTTGCCGCGCTCGCGGCGCTGATGCTTCTTCAACCCGCCGCTCCGGCCCAGACAGATGCGGGCCGCATCGTAGGCACCGTGGCCGACCTGAACGGCGCGGTCGTGTCCGGCGCGACCGTAGTGGCAAAGAATCTGAAGACGGGTGAAGAGCGCACGGCCGTTTCAACAGAAGAAGGGCTGTACAGCATCGCCGCGCTCAAGCCTTCCATCTATTCTGTGACCGTCACGGGGCAGAACCTGACGGCGCGTGTGGAGAGCGTGCAGCTAAACGTCGGGCAGGAGCTTAACCTGCCTTTGACCTTGCAGCCTTCGGGCGTGGCGGCGAGCGTGGACGTGAGCGCGGGCTCAAGCGAGGCCGTGATTGACACAAGCTCGGCACGCATGGGAGCCAACGTCAACCAGCGCGAAGTGGTGGGCCTGCCATTGAACGGCCGACAGCTCTCGCAGCTTTACTTGCAGGCTCCCGGCTCGGTCAACAGCGGCTCCGGCACCTTCGGCGACATACGCTTCTCCGGCCGCGCCGTCGAGCAGAACATAGTTCGCTACGACGGCATAGAGGGCACGGCCATCATTGACGCGAGCCCCGGCAACCTGAACGGCGAAGTGCCCAGCCCATTCCGACTGCAATCGAGTCTTGAGAACGTGCAGGAGTTTCGTGTTGACTCCAACAACTACCCTGCGGAGTACGGCACCGGCACGGGCGGGCAGATAAACGTCGTGACCAAGTCCGGCGGCAACAGCTTTTCCGGCTCTCTCTTTGAATACTTCCGCAACGACGCGCTCGACGCCGCCAACTTCTTCGACAACGTCATAGGCAAAAAATCTCCGCTTCGACTGAACCAGTTCGGAGGCTCCATTGGCGGCCCTCTCATCAGGGACAAGGCATTCTTCTTCTTTTCCTATGAAGGCTATCGCCTGCGCGCGGGCGTGAATTCAATAGAAGCCGTGCCGGGTCTCGCATCCAGAATCTGCGCGCCGCCCGCAGGCGCTGGCACCGTTGCCTGTAACGCAGGCATACTGCCGCTTCTTCCTGCTTTTCGCGCGCCAGACGTTGTCGTGCTTCGCACTGGCCCAGACCTCTTCGACACTGTGCAGCGACAGGCAACGACTCGTGTTGACGAGAACGCCATCGCCGCCCGCTTCGACTTCAAGCTCAACCAGAAGAACTCCCTTTACGTGCGATACTTCCGCGACCAGGGCGAGAACTTCAACCCCGAAGGCGTGACGGGCCGCACCGTGCAGTTCATTGCCAACCCGCAGAACGGAGTCATTGCGCTTCAGTCAATACTGACGCCTTCGCTCCTCAACGAGTTCAAGTTCGGCTTCAACGCGGCTTACTCGCGCACGAACGGCATCGCGCCGACCGTTAACGGCATAGACCTCTCGCAGCTTTCAATCAACATCTCTGGCTCGATTGCGGGCTTTGCGCTTCCGGGGCAGGGAACGAACGCGGGCGTGGCAGCGCCGGGCGGATTGGTGCGCGCCTCTTCCGCGACGAACGGGCGCGGCCAGCCCTACACGCCCTACTCGCTCTCCTTCATAGACAATCTGAACTGGACTCGCGGCAATCACAATCTCAAGTTCGGCGGAGAGTTTCGCGCCATACGTCTTTACACGGACAGGCAGGGCGGAACTACCTACACCTTCTCTAACATCACTAGCTTTCTCGCCAACCAGCCGCAGTCCATACAGTACCTCGGCGACGTGAGCGCGCCTTCTCCCTTCAACAACGGCGCGACCGGCGAGCGCAAGGCCGAGCAGGAATACTACATCGCCTATGCTCAGGACGAGTGGAAGATTCGACCGAACCTGACGTTGAACTACGGGCTCCGCTACGAGTACTACACGCCGCTCAGGGAGGCGCGCGACCTGCAAATCCTCTTTGACATCAATCGTGGTACTTTACGCAACCCCGGCGAAGATGCATTCAAGACCTCCAAGAACAACTTCGGCCCTCGCGTGGCTCTCACGTGGTCTCCGAATCCGCAGGGGAGCGGCTTCTTCGGCGGCGGGCGCACAGTGCTTCGCGGCGGCTTCGGCATCTACTACGGCCCCGGCCAGACGGAAGACCAGATTCAGCCCATTGAGTCAGACCGCATCTCTTCTACGCTGACGAGCGGGCCTCTGCTGGTCTTCAATCCTGACCAGACCGCCGCCATCAATGCCATCATCGCCAACTTCAACAACAACCCGAACAACCGCGCCTTCCAGCCCCGCGCCTACGCGGACGAATACCTTGTGCCGGAGAAGGTCTACCAGTACAGCTTCTCCGTGCAGCAGGAGCTTTTCTACAACACAGTCCTGACTGCGGCCTACGTCGGCAGCCAGGGTCGCAACCTCTTCCTGAGAAGCGTCTCGAACAACATCCTGCCGGGACAGACCGTCGTCGCGGACGGCACCTTGCTGCCGAGCACCTTCGGCGTCGTCAACCGCACCAACGCCGCAGGACAGGTCATAGCCGTCAACACCATACGGGAGTTTTCCATAATCTCAGGCACGTCAAGCGTGCAGAACCCTTTCGCGGAGGTTGACTACAAGACGAGCGGAGGCAGTGATAGCTACAACGCGCTTCAGCTACAGCTTGCGCGGCGCTTCACTACGGGGCTGACCTTAAACGCGCAGTACACTCTCTCAAGAAGCTTCGGCAACACGGCGGGCTCTAACGAGGCGCGCACTGCCGCCAACAACGCCCGCGCGATTGAAGAGTTCGAGTATGACCGCAGCTACAACAACTTCGACGTGCGCCACACCTTCAACCTCTCCGCGCTGTATCTCCTGCCGGTGGGCGAAGGCAAGCGTTTTAATCTCGGCTCTGTAGGCAACGCACTATTCGGCAATCTGGAAGTCGGCACTATCGTCAACGCGCGCAGCGGCCTCCCGCTTGAGATAGGCATAGTGCGCCCTGATGTCGTCATTCAGTGCGTCAATGCGAGCGGCTGTGTTGTGCCTACGGGCGCGGGCGGCGCGACCACTACGCTTGCCAACGGGTTCGTCGCGCAGCTTCCCGGCACCATCAACGCTGCCAACCCTCTCCCGCCGGGATTCGTGGCCGTGGTTAACACGCCTCGCGGCGGCTCCACCCGCAACGTGCGACGCCCCAGCTTCGTTTCGGGCCAGCCGCTCTACCTGAACAACGACCGAAGCTTTCTGAACCCTGCGGCCTTCACCTCTCCACAGCCCGGCGTTTTCGGAGACGTGCCGAGGAACGACCTGCGCGGCCCGAACTTCCGGCAGATTGACCTCGTGCTGAACAAGCGCATACGGCTGACGGAGAAGACGAGCCTTGAGTTTCGCACGGAGGTCTTCAATCTCTTCAACTTCGTCAACTTCGACGTTCCGGCTTCGAGGCTGAACCTGGCGCTGCCGAGCGTCTCGTTTAACTCCGCGACAGGACTTTACTCCGTTGGCTCGGGCCTGCAACCGGGCGAGGCTTATACGCAGGGGCTCGCGGGCGGAACCTTCGGGCTGCTGCGCCAGACGGTCGAGCGAACGGTGGGCCTTGGCACGAGCAGGCAGATTCAGTTCGCGCTCAGACTGAACTTCTAAAGTCTCCCGATAGGAGCCTGTCAAAACTCCGTGTTTGAAGAGAAGCGTATGACTGCAAAGATAATCTCTCTGGATGGGCCTCCTGCCGCGCGGCCTGTTCATGAAATGGAAGCTGTTTACGACGACGGCAGCTTGCGCGTGGAGCATGAGAATTATTACGTGGCGTGCGGGGGCGAGCCTCTTAAGCTCCCGCGCACGGAGTTCCTCATCATCTCGCGGCTCACGCGCAACCCTGAGCGGATAGTTCCTTCCGAAGTCCTCTGGCGCTTTGCATGGAACGACGGCAAGCCCTTCAACGCGGAGAGCCTGCACGTGCACATCTACCGCCTGCGAAATAAGCTTGAGCCCTACGGCGTGAAGATAGAGACGATGGTCAACGTGGGCTATCGTCTCGTGCCCGCGAAACGCTGAAAAATCTGCGCGCCCGTCTTTATTTAGCCCG
The DNA here is from genome assembly GCA_035276685.1 of Pyrinomonadaceae bacterium. Taxonomy (GTDB): domain Bacteria; phylum Acidobacteriota; class Blastocatellia; order Pyrinomonadales; family Pyrinomonadaceae; genus JACVRN01. The sequence continues at coordinate 10,743 of DATELK010000121.1, forward strand.
AGTTCAGACGGATGTAACATCGCGCGGTTAGACTCTCCCGTTCTAGACCATTCACCTGTCTAAGTGTATGCAAAAGGAGACGTGATGCCCCCTTTAGAGAAAACTTCATTAACAAGGCTTGCGCTGGTCATAGTCGCTTTGGCTGCCGTTTTGACGGCGGCTTGCAGCGGCGGGCGCGGCGGCGGCACTGGCGCTGTCAGGCTTCAGGGCGCTGGCGCGACCTTTCCCAACCCGCTTTACCAGAAGTGGCTGAGCGAGTACGGCAAGGCTAATCCGAATATCAAAATAGATTATCAATCCATAGGCTCTGGCGGCGGCATCAAGCAGATAAAGGAGCAGACCATAGATTTCGGAGCGACCGACGCGCCCATGTCCGCAGAGGATTTAAAGAGCGCGCCCGGAGACATACTGCACATCCCGACGGTGCTGGGCGCGGTCGTGCTGACCTACAACTTGCAGGGCGTGTCCGCGCCGCTTAAGTTTTCGCCGGACGTAATCGCCGACATCTTCCTTGGCAAGATAAAGCGCTGGGACGACGCGCGCATCAAGGCGGACAACGCGGGCGTGACTTTGCCTGCCGCAGACATAGCGGTCGTTCACCGCTCGGACGGCTCCGGCACGTCCGCAGTCTTCACAGACTATCTCTCAAAGGTGAGCCCCGAATGGAAGGAGAAGGTAGGCACAGGCACAAGTCCAAGGTGGCCCGTCGGCCTTGGAGGCAAAGGCAACGAGGGAGTCACAGGTCAGGTCAGGCAGACGCCTAACACTATAGGCTACGTGGAGCTTGCCTACGCCGTGCAGAACAAGCTGCCCGTGGCCGTCGTCAAAAACTCCGCAGGCAATTTCATAGAGCCTTCGCTCGATGCCGTGACGGCTGCGGCGGCCGAATCAATCTCTACTACGCCGGAAGACCTGCGTGTCTCAATCACGAATGCTGGCGGAGCTAACGCTTATCCGATTGCGAGCTACACATACATCTTGGCTTACAAGGAGCAGAGGGACGCAGCCAAGGGCAAAGCGCTCGTGGATTTCCTCTGGTGGGGCATACACGACGGGGAAAAGTTCGCCAAGGACTTGCAGTACGCTCCGCTGCCCGAAGAGATAGTCAGGCGGGCCGAGCAGAAGATTAACTCTATAACCTCCGGCGGCAAGCCACTGCGCGAAGCACAAGGGAAGTAGACAACAGCCTGCCTGTCATGATGAACCCGCAGCCGAACACGCCTACGCCCGCGGCAGAGTATGGAGCGCTTGCGCGTCGCCGGAGCTTCAGGCGCTCTCTCTCCGCCACGGGCTCCACGGGCGACGCGGTCTTTCGCGTCCTGCTTCTTTCGGTCGCGCTTCTGATTCTGCTGATTGTCTCTTCTATGGTCGTGGCGATGGCCCATAACTCGATGCCGTCCATACGCGAGTTCGGCTTCTCGTTCCTCTGGGGAAGCAACTGGGATCCTGTGAAGGGAGAGTTCGGGGCGCTGCCCTTCATCTACGGCACCATCGTCTCAAGCCTCATAGCGCTCGTCATAGCCGTGCCGCTCTCTTTAGGCGTCGCAATCTTTCTGGTCGAGCAGGCCCCCGCGAGGCTCGCTCGCCCTATAGCCTTTCTGGTTGAGCTGCTCGCGGCTATTCCTTCCGTGGTCTACGGCCTCTGGGGCATCTTCGTGCTCGCGCCCGTCATGCGCGAGTGGGTCGAGCCGCCCCTGCAACGCTCCCTGGGATTCCTGCCGCTCTTTCAAGGGACAATCACCGGCATAGGTCTTTTCACGGGCGGCGTCATCCTCGCCATCATGATTACGCCGATTATCTCCGCTGTCGTGCGAGACGTGCTCGCAGCCGTGCCAGTCTCGCAGAGGGAGGCTGCGCTCGCCTTGGGAGCAACCAAGTGGGAGACGACGCGGGTCGTGCTCGCGAACGCCGCGTCCGGCATAGCGGGCGCAATCATCCTCGGCCTCGGCCGCGCCATAGGCGAGACGATGGCGGTCACCATGGTCATAGGCAATCGCCCGCAGATTTCCGCCTCTCTCTTTGAGCCCTCTTACACCATAGCTTCCGTCATAGCCAACGAGTTCACGGAAGCCACGGGCGACCTTTACCTCTCCGCGCTCGTAGAGATTGGCCTCATACTTTTCCTAGTGACTTTCATCGTCAACGGCATAGCCAAGCTGCTGGTCTGGAGCGTGACCAGAGGAACGAGCGGGACAGCGAGGGCCACCTGAGATGCAAGCTTCCACGCCCAGAAGAAGAAACAGCCGCCGGACTGTGAACGCCGTCATGACCACGCTCACCGCAGCGTGTGCCTTCTTCGCCGTCTCCATCCTCGTAGTCATACTTGGCTACATAGCCATGCGTGGCCTGACTTCCATCAACCTGCAATTCCTGATAGACACGCCTAAGCCCGTGGGCGAGGGCGGCGGCATAGGCAACGCTATCGTAGGCTCGCTGGTGCTGCTCGCGCTTGGCTCAGTCATAGGCCTGCCGCTCGGCATTGCCGCAGGCATTTACCTTGCTGAATTTGGCGACGGCTGGTTCGGCAAGACCGTGCGCTTTGTGACAGACACTTTGACGGGCGTGCCTTCCATCGTGATAGGCGTCTTCGTTTATACGATAATAGTTCTGCCGCAGAAGCAGTTCTCGACGTGGGCCGGGGGAGTGGCGCTCGCCCTGATTATGATTCCGATTGTGACGCGCACGACGGAAGAGATGATTCGTCTCGTGCCGACATCTTTAAGAGAAGGCGCGCTCGCTCTGGGCGCGCCGCAGTGGAGGGTGACGCTGGGCGTCGTGCTTCCGGCCGCGAGCACTGGCATTGCGACGGGCTGCATGCTGGCGATTGCGAGGGTTTCGGGCGAGACGGCACCGCTCTTGTTCACGGCCTTCGGCAGCCGCTTCTACAACTACTATCTGGACGAGCCTATGGCCTCTCTGACCGTGCAGATTTACAACTACGCCATCTCGCCTTACGACGAGTGGCACGCGCTCGCGTGGGCCGCGACCCTCGTGCTGATGACGCTTATTCTGGTCATCAACATCACCGTGCGCATCTTTACCAGAAAGAAGTTTTAGGAAGTTATGGCCGCTTCAACTACTCAAGCTGCGATGAAGGTTACGATTGAGACACCTAAGACCGAACGCGCCGCGACCGGCTCTGCTGATGAATCGCAGGCTGCGGCAAAGATTACTGTCAGCGGGCTCAACTTCTACTACGGCCCAGTGCAGGCGCTCTCGCACATCTCGCTCGATATTCCGGGGCGCATGGTGATGGCTTTCATAGGCCCCTCGGGTTGCGGCAAGTCGACTTTCCTGCGGACGCTGAACCGCATGAACGACACCATCCCCGGCACTCGCGTCGAAGGCAGCGTCATCATAGACGGGCAGGACATCTACGCGCCCAACACTGACGTAGTGAGCTTGCGCCGCCGCGTCGGCATGGTCTTTCAAAAATCGAACCCGTTCCCGAAATCCATCTTCGACAACGTGGCCTACGGCATTCGCATCAACCGGCTGACCGGCAGCAAGTCCGAGCTTGAGGGACGCGTCGAGGAAGCTTTAAAGGACGCGGCCCTTTGGCCCGAGGTCAAAGACCGTTTGAAGTCTTCGGCGCTCGGGCTCTCGGGCGGGCAGCAGCAGCGCCTCTGCATAGCACGCGCTCTGGCCGTCAAGCCGGAAGTGGTCTTGATGGACGAGCCCGCCTCGGCCCTTGACCCCATCGCCACGCAGAAGATTGAAGAGCTTGTCGTGGAATTGAAGAAGCAGTACACCATAGTCATAGTGACGCACAACATGCAGCAGGCGGCGCGCGTCTCAGACCAGACGGCCTTCTTCTGGCTAGGCAAGCTCATAGAAGTCAACGCCACGGAGAAAATCTTTACCGCGCCGAACGAGAAGCTCACCGAAGATTACATCACGGGACGCTTCGGTTGATGCGGCATCTTAAAAGGGGAAGAAATGGAGCACCAGAGAATTCTGGATAGGGCGCTGGATAACTTGCGCGACCGCGTGCTGCTCTTGGGCGGCGAGACGGAGACGGCGCTGCAACGTGCCATGTACGCGCTGGCCGAGCGCGACACAGGGACGGCAGAGGAAGTCTTAAGAGACGACGACCGCATAGACCAGTTGGAGGTTGAGATTGACCGGCTGTGCGTGGAGACTATAGCGCGGCGGCAGCCCGCTGCCCGCGACCTTCGCTTTGTCATCTCGGTGGCAAAGATTACGCCCATCCTTGAGCGCATAGCTGACCACGCCTGCAACATAGCGCGCGTCGCCATAGACCTTAACAACGAGCCGCAGCTTAACGCGCCGGTTGACTTGCCGCGCATGGCCGCGCACGCCTCTTCCATGCTCCGCACGGCTCTGGACGCTTTCACGAGCAATGATGCGGACGCGGCCCGCGCCGTCATAGCGGAGGACGACGAGCTGGACACGCTCTACGACCAGATTTTTCATCAACTGATTAACCTCATGGTCAACGACTCTTCCACCACCACTCGGAGCGCGCGGCTCCTCTTCGTCGCCAAGCACATTGAGCGCATAGGCGATTACGTGACGGACATCTGCGAGCTGACCGTCTACATGGCAGAGGCCGCCTTCATCAAGCACAGCAACTGAAGCTCAGGGGAGACTAGAGCGATGACGAGACCCGTACTGATTATCGAAGACGACCCGGACATAGCCGAGAGCCTGCGCTACAACCTTGAGCGCGAGGGACTGAAGACTCTGGTCGCAGAGACGGGAGAGAAGGGCCTGTCGGCCTCTCTTGACCTGAAGAATCCGCCCGCTCTCATCATACTGGATTTGATGCTGCCGGGGATGAGCGGCACGGAGCTATGCCGTCGCCTGAGGCGCGAGCCGCAGACCAAGCGCACTCCCATCATCATGCTGACGGCTAAAGCAGGCGAGGCTGACAGGGTCGCGGGGCTAGACCTTGGAGCGGACGATTACATCACGAAGCCTTTCTCTGTCAGAGAGCTGATGGCGAGGGTGCGCGCCGTGCTTCGTCGCGTTGATGAGGGCGCGGGCGCAAATTACGAGGACGAGTCTCTACAGATTGACTACGCCAACATGCACGTCACCTGTAATGGTGAAAGGATTAAGCTCACGCGCAAGGAGTTCGCGCTGCTCTCTACGCTGGCCCGAAGCTCTGGCCGCGTGGCCACTCGCCAGTGGTTGCTTGACGACGTTTGGGGACACCAGTACTACGGCGACACGCGCACCTTGGACGTTCACATACGCCGCCTCAGGCAGAAGCTAGGCGCGTGCGGCGACGCCATAGAGACGGTCGTGGGCGTGGGCTATCGCTTCATAGGCTGCTCTTCCGTGCGCTCGGATGAAGAGCGACAGTACGCCGCAGGCTCCGCCCAGTAAAGACACCCGCCCTCATTATCAGCACACTCAGTTTGAATACAGGTCAGTACCGCCTGCGGTAGCGGGCGGGTCTCTAGTGTAAGTAGAACCCGCCCGCTACCGCAGGCGGTACT
>DATELK010000122.1:0-41384 GCA_035276685.1 Pyrinomonadaceae bacterium
CGTAGTCTCTGTCTGTCATCATGCGCTCTGGCATGTCTACAATCTCCCAGGCGCTGCGGGTGCGAAGCAGTTTCGTCATGAGCTGGGCGTGAAGTATGTGGCCGCTGCGCTCTGCCCGCACGCGGCCCATAAGGGGCATGCCGAGGAGCGCAAGGTCGCCCACTATGTCCAGAATCTTGTGGCGCACAAACTCGTCCGGATAGCGCAGCGGGCTCTCGTTCAGCATCCCTTCCGGCGTCAGGACAATCGCGTTCTCAAGCGAGCCTCCGCGTATCAGGTTCGCGCGCCTCAAAGCCTCCACCTCTTCCGTGAAGCCGAAGGTGCGGGCGCTCGTTATCTCGCGGTTGAAAGCGCCGTTGCTCAAGTCTACGGACAGGCGCTGCACTCCAATTAAGGGATGAGCGAAATCTATCATGCAGTCTATCCGGAAGCCGTCCGCGGGCTCTACGCTGATGGAGCGGTTGCCCTGTTCGACGGAGATGCGCTCACGCACCATGAGCGCGCGTCGTGCTAAGGGCTGCGCGACTATTCCGGCGCGCTCTACAAGCTCCGTGAAAGCTTCGGACGAGCCGTCCATGATGGGGACTTCCAGATTGTCAACCTCTATGAAAGCGTTGTCCACGCCCGCGCCACGGAGCGCCGCCAGCAGGTGCTCTACAGTAGAGAGCATGACGCCCGTTCGCATCAGAGTAGTCGCGTAAGAGCAGTGCGCGACCCATTCAACGTTGGCGGGAATCTCGAATCCGCCGAGGTCTGTGCGCCTGAAGATGTAGCCCGTGTCGGGCGGAGCGGGCGTCAGCTTTACCACGACAGGCACAGCCGTATGCAGACCTATACCGCTTGTTTCGACCGAAGCAGCGAGAGTGGTTTGATTAATCACGAGGCGACTTTTTCCGAACCCTTTCATGGGCGGCAGGCAATAACTTTCAGGCCCGCACGATTAGTTGAAACGACAAATAATTTGGCAAGACCCGTGCCGCCGGAAGCCAGACCTCTCCGCTGCGACGAAAAAAGCCTTCAAAATGCAGATGAATCGCCGGAAGATTTTCCGACAACGCGTTCATCCGTTACTTATCGACGCTCCCGGTTTGTTGCGAACAGGCAACGCAACAGCCTTAACTTTGCGGCATCGACGCAACAAAAGCGGAGAGCTTGCCTTTGAGTCCCTTGCGCCTCTATCATCGACAGCATAATGCCTAGCAGGAAATCAGAGACACCAGAGGTTCCGACCGAGCGGGTCTATCTCATAGACTCCATGTCGCACATCTTCCGCGCCTACTTCGCGCCGATGGGCGGGCGCATGGAGCCGTTGACGAACACGAAGGGGCAGGTGACACAGGCCGTCTTCGTCTTCACCAACATGCTGAGAAAGCTTCTGTCGGACGAGAAGCCGCACTACATCGCGGCCGTCTTCGAGTCGGGCGAGAAGACTTTTCGCCACGAGACCTTCTCCGACTACAAGGCGCACCGCACGGAGATGCCGGAAGACCTGACCTCGCAGATTCCTTACATCATACGCGTCTGCGAAGTCTACAACATTCCCATACTGAACTCGCCGGGCTTCGAGGCCGACGACGTGATTGGCGCGCTCGCCGTGCAGGCCGCCGAGCGCGGCCTTCAGGCCGTCATAGTCTCTAACGACAAGGACATGTGCCAGCTCGTGCGCGACCCGCACGTCATCTGCATGCGGCAGAACTCGCAGAACGTCAAGCGCAAGGAGCCCGTGCCTCCCATTGAGTGGTGCGACGAAGCCTGGGTCGAGGCTAAGTTCGGCGTCCCGCCGTCGCAGATAATAGACCTGCTGGGGCTGATGGGCGACGCGGTCGACAACATTCCCGGCGCGCCCGGCATAGGGGCTAAGGGCGCGGTTCAGATTGTTAAGCAGTTCGGCTCAATCGAGCAGGCGCTTGAGCGTTGGGAAGAGGTCAAGCATAAGACCTATCGCGAGAGCTTGCGCGATAACCGAGATATCATACTGCAATCGAAAGAGCTTGCGACCATCAGGACGGACGTGCCTGTGGAGCTTGATTTGGATAAGCTTCAGTGCCGCCCGCCGGACAGAGCCGCCGCCTACCAGCTCTTCCGCGAGCTTGAGTTTCAATCCCTCACACGGGAGTTTTCAGACGCCGCGAGCGCTGTCGTAGAGGCTTCGGGCGGAGCGCAGGCGGTTCGCTACCGCATCATACAGAAGCGCGCAGAGCTTGAGACGCTGGTGCGGGGGCTCTGGGAAGCGGAGCACTGGGGCTTCTCTGTCGCGGACTCCTCTCCCGCAGGCGGCGGCCAGCAGGGAAGCCTGCGCGACGCGGGGCCTCCGCGCGGCATAGCCATCTCTACCGCGGCGGGCGTCTCGGCTTACGTTGACCTTGAGAATTTTGAAGACGGAAGTGAAGCTGCGCTTGGCCCCTTGCGAGACGTGCTGGCCAACGGTCTTCTCTCAAAATCTGTCCATGACTTGAAACGCGCGATTGCGCTCCTGGCCTCTGTGGACATAGAGCCGGAGGGCGTAGAGGACGACACGCTTCTGGCCGCGTACCTGCTTGACCCCATACGCAGCAAGTACGAATTGTCAGACCTTGCGCGCGAGGCCATCGGAGCCGAAGAGGTGGAGATGCCGGAAGGCTGGACGGAGAAGCAATGGGAGGCTGCGAGGGCCGCAGACCTGACCGCGCAGACGGCAAACGTGCTGCACGGACGCTTGCTCGAACAGGGGCTCGAAGCCATCTATAACGAGATAGAGCTGCCGCTCGCGCCGCTCCTTTATCGAATGGAGCGCGCGGGGCTTCGCGTGGACATCACCGTCCTCAAAGACCTCTCAGGGTATCTGGGCAAAGAGCTTGAGACGCTGACGAAGAAAATCTACAAGGTGGCTGGCCGCGAGTTTAAGATTAACTCGCCCAAGCAGGTCGGGGACATTCTGGAAGAGCTGAACATCAGCTCCGGGCGAAAGACTTCCACGGGCCGCGTCTCGACGAGCCGCGCTGTGCTGGAAGAGCTGGCGCAGAATTACGAGCTGCCGCGACTCATCATAGAGTACCGCGAGCTGGATAAGCTGAAGACGGTTTACACAGACAGCCTGCCCGAGCAGATTGGCACGGACGGCCGCATACACGGCCAGCTTAACCAAACCGTGACGGCAACGGGAAGGCTTTCATCCTCCGACCCGAACCTTCAGAACATACCGATTCGCACCGAGCTGGGCCGCCGCATACGCCGCGCCTTCGTCCCCGAAGAAGGCTTTAAGCTCATCTCCGCAGACTATTCACAGCTTGAGCTGAGGCTTCTGGCCCACGTCACGCACGACGAGCAGATGGTTGACGCCTTTCAGAAGAACGACGACATACACGCTCGCACGGCCCGCCTCGTCTTCGGCGCAAAGACGCCGGAAGAATTAAAGGAAGCGCGCCGCTTCGCCAAGATAGTCAACTTCGCCATAGCTTATGCCATAGAGCCCTTCGGTCTTTCCCAACGCGTAGGCATCTCTCGCAAAGAGGCCAGGAAGGTGATTGACGATTACTACAACACCTACAAGGGCGTGCATCGCTTCATGGAAGAGGTGCCGGAAAAGGCGCGCGAGATGGGCTATGTTCGCTCCATCTACGGGCGCATACGCCCGCTTCCGGGCATCAACGACCGCAACGGCAACATACGCGCCCGCGCCGAACGCGAAGCCATCAACATGCCGATACAGGGATGCCTGCCCTATGAGACTAAGGTTCTAACCTCAGAAGGCTATAGCCCCATAGGCGAACTTTATCAGCGTGGAAGCAAAGGACTGAAGGTGTGGACGGGCAATAAGTTTGCCTCCTTTGATGTGCTGAGTCGAGGGGCGTGTGAGCTGGCTGAGCTGCATTTCAGCAATGGCAAAGTTCTGCGCTGTGACACCAGGCATAAGGTTTTAGTAGTGGGCGATGATGGCTACGAATGGAAGAGTTATGATGAGCTTGAGGCGGGAGACCGAGTCGCCATGAGTATGCCGCGAGAGATTGAGTTCGGTTCTCTCGCGGGCCTTAATCAAAATCTTGAGAGAATTAACCTGCCGGTCGCTCCTAATCTTAAGCCGCTTGCTTTGAAGAGTTTTGACGCAGAGTTCTTCTACTGGCTGGGATACTACATCGGAGACGGCTGGATAACGGATCGTCCCAACCAGCATAGATGGAGTCTGGCTTACTCTATCGGAACGGCGAAGGCTGAAGGACGTGACTGTATTGTTGAAAGGGCTGGTCGTTGTGCGAGCTATTTTGAAAGCATCGGCCTGAAAGCAGATTTCCGCTGGCAGTCGGAGCAGAAAGGTGAGCTTACGGTTTATTCGCGGAACCTGATAGAACTGCTCGCACAGATAGGCGTCAACACTCAGGTGAAGGCTTCCACCAAAAGAGTTCCTGACTTTGTTTTTCACAGCTCGCTCGTGGCGCGAAAGGCTTTCCTGCGAGGCGTGCTGGATTCGGACGGCTATCAAGGAGGCAATGGCGCTGCCAATCCTTCGATACATTTATGCCAGAGAGCGCTGCTGTCAGACCTGTGGCTTCTCTTCCGAACGGTCGGCGTGGAGGGTAAATTAAGAGGGCCGTATACGTATAAGGGGCACGTCTCGTACAGGCTTGATTTGGCAGGAGGGCTGCTGGCTAAAGCGCTTCAGTTTAGTAATTGCCGCTCCATACGCATGTCCGGAATGCGGGCCCCTAAATTTATTGTCGCCGCTTTTCTGGATGAAGTCTCGCAGGCTCAGTTAAGCAATCGGTCGCACAAAGTCTTATATAGCCGTCTGAAGCACGGGGGCGCTGTCTCGATTTATACGCTCTCCGAGATGCTGGAAAGCGCTCACGTGACGCTCTCAGTGCCTCTATATACCTGGAGCCGCTTGCGGGAAAAGCGTGCCTTAGGAGTGGTGGAAGAGACGTATACTCTGGCCGTTGACGATCCTCTTCACCGTTTCGACTCGGAAGGAGTTATTTCAAAAAACACCGCGAGTGACATAGTGAAAATCGCTATGCTGCACGTGGACGAGGCTATTAAGCGGGAGGGATTGCGGGCGCGCATGCTGATGCAGGTGCATGACGAGCTGCTGGTTGAAGCGCCTGCGGCAGAGGCGGAGCGCGCCGCTGAAATCGTTAAGCGAGAGATGGAGAATGCTGTTGAGCTGGACGTTCCCCTTGTCGTAGAGATTGGCATCGCGGACAACTGGATGGATGCCAAGTATTAGTTCTAAGCTCCCCCTGTAACACGTTCCTTTTTGTCCTCAGAATCGAGCGCGCAAGCTCCCGACCTGCGTCGCGCGCCCTGAAAAGAAGTTGGGACGACAATGACGAGACATAAGCCTTGCAGGATTGTGCTGTGTGGAAGCGCGCTCGCCTTCTGTCTAATCGTGCTGTCTCTGACGGTGAGCATGACGCTCGCGCAGGAAGGCGGCCGCAACCGTATGCGTATACGGCAATCGGAGCCCAATGTGCTCGCGCCGGAGCTTTATCTGGAACAACTGAGGCTGAAGATAACGCTGGTGGATTTGCCCGGCGCTTCAGACCCCAGGAGCTACTGGGAAGGCACATACCAGCTATATTTCGTCTCCGAGGCGGAGCATGAAAAGGCTTTGAGGGAGCTGGTCAAGGGCGCTTCCAAGGGAGGCGCTGTCGCGCTCGACCTCTCCTTGTCCAGCTTCCCCAAGAAGACCCTGCTGGCCGAAGGGAGTTTCAAGAAGAGCGCCCTCGCGTCGCTCAAAGACCGCACCTTCATACTTGAGCGAATAGCTTTTCGCGCAAGGGTGCCGGACGCTGAGCGCACGAAAGAGGCCAGGCTGCTCTTAAGCTGCAACGTGAAGATATACGACGCGCAGCTGAAGCAGACAATCTATCGCACGCGACTGTGGGACGCGCAGGCTCCGTTGATGGAAGACGCGAAAAACCCGGAGCGCGACGTGGCGCGCACGACCGTTTATTCAAACTTCTACGTGACGAAGACGGGTGATGTTTATGAATCGCAGTGGACTAGAGAAGGCGAAAGCACAAGCTGGTAAGAGACGCGCGATACCGATGAAGGCTGCGCTAAGCTTGCTGGTACTTTCATTCATCTGCTCTGCGTCCGCGCCCGCGAGGGGCCAGTCGAAGCCTAAAGCTTCCACGGCGAAGCCTGAGGCTGAAAGCACCGTGGAAGAGCCTTCGCGCCTTAATAGCAGAATCGCGGACGTGCTTCGCTCCACGGCTGAAGGCGCGAAGAAGTGGAATGACGAAAGGGCCGCTGCGCGAGTTCAGGCGGAGGTCGCTGACCTCATCTGGGAGATGGAGCCGAATGCCGCGCGCACGTTGCTTATCACTGCCTGGGACAAGGCATCGAGCGCGCGGGAAGAGAAGCGCGCGGAGCGCTCTGCCTACAGGAACGAGTCCAGGCAAACGGAAGTGCGGCGAGAGGTGATGATGGTGGCGAGGCGTCGCGCGCCTGACCTTGCCAGGCGGTGGCTCGCAGAGATGGCCGAAGAGGCCGGGCGAAAGGGGCAGGAGCGGGGCGTCTTCGACGACAGAACCCCGCGCAGCACAGTGCTACTGGACATGGCTATGGCTGTCGCGGCTGAGGATGCGAGGGCGGCTTCAGACCTTGCCGTGGAGAGCTTGCAGGACGGCGTCTCGTTCGGCTTGCAGAACGTACTGCTGGCGATACAGCAACAGGACTTTGAGCTTGCCCAGATGGTCTTTCGTCGCGCGCTTCAGAGACTGAAGGCCGCAGGGATGCAAGACCCCAACGAGATTCTGATTCTCTATTCATATCTATACACGCCGGGCAAGGTGCAGGCCGCGAACACTTCGGAGAATCGCGGCAGCTTCAGCCTCGCGGTGGCCCAGAACAGGCCGCAGGTCAAGGCCGCAGCAGACCAGAGCCCGCAGCTTGCGCTCGAATTTCTCAAAACGGCGGCAGAGCTTCTGCTCAGCGCTCCGCCTCCCGCCACGACGGGCGCGATGGAAGCGACCGCCCGCGCTCAGCTGAGCGTCATAGGCACACTTTACCCGCAGATTGCGAAACAGTTGCCGGAGCTGGCAGCGGCGCTGCGCCAGAGAGCCTTGCAGATGGAGTCGGACGCGAAGTTCTCGCCCGCGCCTGCGGAGAGACCGGCGGACATGCCCGAGTATCGTCCGGGCGAAAAGGTTGAGGACTACGCAGAGCGCCGCATAGATTTGATGGAGGAGAACGCGAAGCGAGAGGCGAACCCTCTCAGGCGCGACATACTCTACGCGGAGGCCGCAATCGCGACAGCGCCTGCGCGCTACGAGCGCGGCTGGTCTCTGGCGGGAAGCATTCAGGACGAGCAGCTTCGCGCGGACTTGAAGAACTGGCTCACCTACAGGGCCGCGCTACATCTCTTACAGGCGAACGAGTTCGACAGGGCTTATACGTTGCTCTCTAAGAACGCTGAGGCGGCCCAGCGCGCGGCCTCACTGGTCGTGGGCGCGCAGCGGCTCGTCAAGGCGAAAGAGGTAACGCGAGCGCGCGACTGGCTTCAGGAGGCGCAGGCGCTTCTAAGGAAGGCTGACATGGATGAGAGCTGGACGCGAATAGCGCTCGGCATAGTCTCTACCTACGGGCAGTTCGATAAGTGGGCGGCGCTCGAAGCCTTGAACGACGGCGTCAAGCTCATGGGACGCTTTCCTGTTGGCGCAGGCGCTGACGAGCGTGCGCCGCTTGTAAAGAAGTTCTCCGTCAAGACCATCTCCGACATAACCTTCGGCACAAACGGCTTCGGGTGGCGCGCGGCCGCTAGCGCTTTCGCGCCCGAACAACTTGAGAGCGTGCTGGACGTGCTGGCCAAGATAGAGACGCCGGAAGCGCGCGGCGTAGCCATAGTCGCGCTCTGCCGCAAGCTGCTCGACCCGAAAGCAGGTAAAAGAAATTAACAGGGATGGACAGAGATTGTCAGGATAAAGAATAAATGCTTTCTCTTTTATCCTGTTCATCCTGTCCATCCCTGTTAATTTTCTTCCTCTAATTGACCCGTTACTGAGATGCCTCTTATGATGGCTGAAGAGCGAAATGGCCCGTAGCACTAAAGAGAACGGCGAGGTTGTCTACCAGCGCCTTGACCCTGTGGGGGAAGAGGGGCCGGAGCCTGACCGCCGCAGGGCGGAGAAGAAGAAGACTGCGCCTTCGGAGCGGCACGTCCCGCCCGCGCTGACGCCTCTGCTGATAGGCTTCGTGCTACTGCTGGCGCTCGTGCTGGCGCTAGGTTATCTAAGCACGGGACAGCTTAACGATGTCAGCTACAAGGTGCTGGACATGGAGCGCACGTATGCTGCACGCCTGAGCTTTCTACTGAAGCTGAGGGTCGCGGCCACGACGCTCAACAACGAAGCGCGTGTGAGGGCGCAGGGTCGCGCGCGAGGCGAGCTCATGCCTCCCTTTGAGCTGAGCCTGCGTGGCGCTCGCAATGAGATGAACAGCCTGCTACAGCAGTTCGAAGGCTCCGCGTTAGGCAATGAAGAGAAGTGGCGGCAGCTTCGTCAAGACCTCGCGGCCTTTGTTAAATCGACCGAGAGCCTTGAGACCTATGAGGCCACGGGCGACGAGAGCGGCTTCAAAAAATTTCAGAAGGCAGACCTTGAGCTGAACGAGCTGCTGAAAACGGCGGGGTCGGAGCAGGACGACATCCTTCGCCGCACGGAAGAGTTGCGCGCCAGCGCCTCTCGAAAGATTCTGCTGCTGACGGCGATTGCGCTCCTGATTGGCGTAGTGGTCGTCGCCGCCACTCTTAGAGAAGTGCAGCGCCGCTTCAGAGAGATGCGACAGAGCCTCGACCTTGCCAGAAGAGAGCGGCTGTTCAGCACGCAGATGCTGGAAGGAATGGTCAGCGCCATCGCAGCCATAGACGAGCACGACCGGATACGAAGCGCCAATACCGCCTTCTACAAGATTTTTCCCGGCGCGAGCGTGGGCGCTTCCATACACGACAACTTCGCCTCGACGGATGCGCTACAGATGCTGGAAGCGGCCACGGCCTCGCAGGTCAAGGTGGCGACTTATCGCGGGCGCTGGGTCTGCGGCGCGGACACGCCCGAGTGCGCCAACCGCACCTTCGACGTTTACTCTTCGCCGCTGACGATTGACGAAGGCGGCGGGCAGATAGTCACGCTCGTAGACGCGACCGAAGCCGCAGAGGCCGAAGCCGTCATGCGTAGAACGGAATCGCTCGCCGCAGTCGGTCAGGCCGCCGCACAGGTCGCGCACGAAATCAAGAACCCCTTAGGCAGCATTCGCCTCGGCGTCTCCATGCTGCGCGACATGACTACAGAGCAGGAGGCCATCAACACCATAGACCTCGTTGAGCGCGGCATAGACCACCTCAACAAGCTGGCCGTAGACGTTACGCAGTTCTCCCGACGCAAGGAGCTGAAGCGCTCGGATGTCTCGCTCTCAGAGCTTCTGGACGAGAGCCTCAGCCTTGTGGCCGACAGAATCAGGGAGAAGACGACGCCCGTTGAGAAGCGCTATACGGACGAGCCTCTCAGCGGTCACTGGGACGCAGACCATCTTCGACAGGTCTTCGTCAACCTGCTGGCAAACGCCGTGGACGCGAGCCCCGAACACTCTCCCATCACCGTCTACACGGAGCGTATGAGGGCCGAAGGCTCTAATGCTGGCGGAAACGGCAGCCGCAAACAACTGGCGCACGCCGCAAACGCGCGCATACGCATAGAGGACAGGGGCGTAGGCATGGATGAAAAGACACGTGCGCGCATCTTCGAGCCCTTCTTCACCACCAAGAAGCGCGGCACGGGCCTGGGCCTCGCAATCGTCAAGCAGATAGTCGAACAGCACGGCGGCACAATCTTTGTTGACAGCCGCAAGGGCGAAGGCACACGCTTCACGATTGACCTGCCCCTAATGCTTAACGCAGGTTAGACCAACCTTCTGTAAGCCTTCCGCGCCGCTTCAATTGTTTTGTCCAGTAGCTCGTCCGTGTGAGCGGCGCTCGTGAAGGCCGCCTCGAATTGCGAGGGCGCTAGATAGACGCCTTCTTCCAGCATGGCGTGAAAGAATTTGCCGTAAAGCGCGCGGTCGCTTCTGGCGGCGCTGGCCCAGTCGATGACGGGCTCCCCGGTGAAGAATGAAGTCCACATGGAGCCTACGCGGTTGGTGACGGTCTGGAATCCCGCCTCGCGCGCGGCTTCCGATAGCCCGTCGCAGAGGCGCATGGACGCGCGCTCAAGTTTTTCGTAGATGGATTTGTCGCGCAGGCGGCGAAGCGTCGTGAGTCCCGCCGTCATAGCCAGAGGATTGCCGGAGAGAGTTCCGGCCTGGTAGATGTTTCCTGCGGGCGCGACATTGTTCATGATGTTGCGGCTCGCGCCGTAAGCGCCCACGGGCAGGCCGCCTCCGATTATCTTGCCCATCGTGGTGATGTCGGGCATGACATTGTAAAGCTCCTGAGCGCCGCCGCGCGCAAGGCGAAAGCCCGTCATCACCTCATCGAAGATTAGAAGCGCGCCGTGCGCCCGCGTCACCTCGCGCACCCTTTGCAGATAGTCTTCAACGGGAGGCACGCATCCCATGTTGCCTACCACGGGCTCTATGATGACCGCGGCTATGTCTTTGTGCTCGTTAAAGACGCGCTCCAAGGCTTCCGCGTCGTTGAAGGCGACGGTGATGGTGTTTTGAGCGAGAGACGCGGGAACGCCTGGACTGTCAGGCAAGCCCAGTGTGGCTACGCCTGAGCCTGCTTTGACCAGCAGGCTGTCGCCGTGGCCGTGATAGCAGCCCTCGAACTTCACCAGCTTGTTGCGTCCGGTGACGCCGCGCGCAAGACGTATGGCGGACATGGTGGCTTCGGTGCCGCTGTTGACCATGCGAACCATCTCGACCGAAGGCACGGCGTCGACAATCTCTTCGGCCATCAAAACTTCAAGCTCGGTCGGCGCGCCGTAGCTAGTGCCTTGCGCCAGAGCGTCTTTGAGAGCCCCTATCACCTCGCTGTCCGCGTGGCCCAGAATCATAGGCCCCCACGAGCCCACGTAATCAATGTAGGTCTTGCCGTCAACGTCCGTCATAAGCGCGCCGCGAGCGCTCTTGATGAAACGGGGCGTGCCTCCGACTCCGCGAAACGCGCGAACGGGCGAATTGACGCCGCCCGGCATCAACTCCGACGCACGCGCAAACAACTCCTCCGAGCGCGCTCGGCGCTCATCCTTCTCTGCTGAACTCATAAGGGTATTGTAAGACGAAGAAGTGCAAAGTGGAAAAGCAGGTGACGGGGAAAGAAAAACAGTTGTCTTTCTTTCCCCGCCACCCTTTCTTAATTCTTAGGCAGGTTCAGAACGTCGCCCGGATGTATGACGGAATCCGGCGACTGCATCTTGTCGCGGTTGGCGTAGAAGATTTTCATGTACTCGTTGCCGTCGCCGAAATGGTTCTTGGCAATCTTCCAGAGCGAGTCACCGGCCTTGACCGTGTAGGTCTCGGTGTCGCCCTCGTGGCCGCCCTGCTGTAAGCTCTGGTCAACGGACAACTCCACCGTGATGTCCTGGTAGTTGGGGTCAACGAGCTTGATTTGATCCCACACCTTATTGCTGACTTCATCACTGGGCGAGGTGCCGCGAATGAAGAGCTTGTCGTTATCAACATGCAGGTTCTGAAGCCGCACGCCATTCTGGTCTATGAAGCTCAGAACGCTGCGATACTTGTTCTTGAGGTCTTCAAAGCGTTGGTTAGAGTCCGGCGCAGCCTGCGCGGCTGCCGCGCCGCTGCCGAACATCTTGTCGAATAATCCCATACCTCTTTTCTCCTATCAGAAGATTTGTTTGCACCCCACCCGCGAGAGGCGAGGCAGACTCTTAGCAGGGGAATACGTCGTGGCGATTTCGCAAGGGGTGTACCAGCATAATTAAGGCGCATTTGTCCCGAGATTGCAAGCCCTGATGTTTGTAAACAGTCCGACCGCACCTCACTTTGATACAGTCCGGCTAGCCGAAGATGCTGCGCCACTGTCGCTCAAGGGAGCTTCCGAAAAGAAAGGCGCTCAGGCTCGGCTGCTCGTGCGAGCGGTCGTAGCCTACAAGCTCCACGTAAGCGCGCCCTTCCGTCTGCTCGTTGCCGTGCCGCCCCTCTACGCGGCAAGCGCCTTCCCAGTAAACAATCATCGTAGTGCCGCGCGTATCAAGCTCCTGATTCTGCATGACGGGCGTGATTGTCACATCTACGCCAAAGCGAGGCACGCGCAGCCGCCAGCCGCTAGGGTAGACGGCATCCGTTTGCGGGCTCCGCCATTCTCCCGTTGCTTCCAGCACGAACTCTTCGCGCCTGAGGTGCGTCCATGCTCCCGAAGCATCCACGTAGGTGCCGCTCGAAAAAGGCGAAGCCGCGCCTCGCGCGTCGCGTATGTGATAGACCATCACCTCCGCCCCCGTAGAAAGCTGAAGACTGAACCAGTCCCATCCCTTCTGGTTCTCCGTCGTGCGCCAAGTGCCGAACTCCCTGTCCATCCATGCAGAGCCCTTGAACTCTTCCGTCTCGCCGTGCCAAGTGATGCGCCCTTCCGCGCGAAAGCGAGTGAAGGAGAAGTAACGGGAAGCTTCGCCTTCATCCTTAAAGCTCACGCCCTGCTGCTCGTGGCCGTTCAGCACAGGCAGCTTCTCGCTCGTGAGCTTCGCTTCAAAAATCAGGTCGTCTCCCAGAGTCGCGCGAAGAAGGTGCGCGCCCTGCGCTTCCCGCACAGTCCAGTTGCCTAGCCGCAGAAAGTAGCTCTCTTCGCTGGCACGCGCGGGCAGGTCGAAGATGCCGCCCGTGCTTTTCAGGTGCTCGTAGCGAAACTGAGAGCGCGATTCGTCCGTGATGGCGAAGTGTGCCAGATAAAGCGGGTTGGCAATCAGCCTGAGCGGCACCACGCCGAAGCGGTCAAGGTCTGTGCGGCGCTTGAAGAAGACAAGCTCGAAGCCGAAGCGACGGCCGCTCCCCGTCTCCATGTGGCCCGTGTAGTACCACCACTCCGTCTGCGAATCCCTGTGCGCGTAAAGGTCGCGTGGCAATTCAACGCCCCTGTGCTCGGTGCCGTCGCGCAAAGTGGAGGCGGGCCCGGCAACTACGTCCGCAAGCTGTTCAAGAACGCTCGCCGCGAACTGCTCAAGCGGCTCTATAAAATTAGTGCTCATACAAAAGCAAAGCTACAGAATGGCTATAACGAAAGTGTGACGATTGATTAGTGAATCCCATGAGACCTAAGCGCTGTTTACTACTTTGGGCTCGACCGTGATGGAGCGGAAGCTTGAGATGCGCACGAGGCCCGGGGCCGCGCCCTTAGGCTTGGAGAGAAATTTGCGCTGAGTATAGTGGACTGTGACTTTCGAGTCGTTGCGCGCCTGGCTGAAGTGCGCGGCGAGCTGCGCGGCTTCGATGAGCGTGCGGTGCGGAATCTCTGCGCGCGTGGGGTTGCGAACTACTACGTGCGAGCCGGGATAGTCTGCGGCGTGAAGCCACAGGTCGTTGGGCTTGGCTATGCGGAACGTCAGATGGTCGTTGTCGCGCGCGGCACGCCCCACCAGAATCTCGTAGCCGTCGGAAGAGGTGTAACGACGCGTGCCGGGAACCTGCTCCGCCTGCTGCTTCTTCTTTTGAGGCTGAGAGTCTTTATCTTCCGGCCCCGCATTAAAAGCATCAAGTGCTTTGCGGTCGCGCGATGCGATTGCCGCTTCAAGCTCCGCTCTTTCTGCTTCGAGCCTCTTCAACTCTTTCTCTATGACCGCCAGGCGCTCGGCTATCTCGCGGCTTGCGCGCCGCGCCTTCGTGTAGCGAGTAAATCGACGCGCGGCCTCCTCCTGCAAAGAGCTGTGCTCGTCAATCTCAAGCTCTATCTCGGGCGCGCCCTCGGCGTAGTAATCCTTGATGACGACCCGGCCCTCGCGCCGCTCGGCCGTCGCCAGGTTGGCCAGGAGCAGGTCGCCAATGCGCTTGTGCTCTTCCGCGTCGCCGTGTGCCTTCAAGTCTTCTTCAAGGTGACGCTTGAGCTTACGGCGCTGGGTTATCTCTTTGTTCAGGCGCGCTCTCTCGCGTGCGGCCTGCGCCTCGAAAGCACGCTTCGCTTCAAGCTCAAGGTAATGATTGTCCGCAGCTTCAGACAGGGTTCGGAACGAGCCGCGCTCCATGACTGTCTTGGATGTGCGTGTAGCAGCTTGAGCGGGCGGCGGCCTGTAAGGCTCGCCCGCCTGTTGCCCTTCGCCCTGAAGCTGGCGCAGCGTGTCGATTATGTAGCCGTGCTCGTTCAGCAGCAGAAGGTTTGCCGCGCGTCCCGTGAGCTGAGCCACGAGCGTGCGCTCAAGTGTGTTCCCGACAGCGTCTCTGCCCCTGAAAGAGAGGCGCACGATGCGGTCGCCCTCGTCCTTCGTGACGGCCGCGACTTCGGCCCCGCTCAAATGTTTTCTGAGAGCCATGATGAAAGAGGAAGGCTGAAGAGACTGCTTCTCAAGCTCGCGCACGCGTCGCGTTATCAGGTAAAGGCGCGGCCCTGAGCCTGGGTCTACGCTCAGGAAGAGATAGCGCGAGTCGCTCAAGCGGAAGTCTACGGCGAGCGACGTGCGCGAGAGCTGAAACACCTTGCCCATGATGCGCCCCGTAATCTCCGGCGCAATCTCTTCCACAATCGCACTGATGGTTTCGTCGTTCATCTCTGCTCGGTCAAAGCTAACAGACTTTTGCCGCGCGAACAAAAAGGCCCTGCTTCATGCTCGAAGCAGAGCCTTCGGTTTTTTATGACTATGCTCGCCTTCTATTCCTGCACGACGGCGGTGCCTGAGAAGTGGTCGTGAGCAGTGCGGCCTTCGGCGTCAAAGAGCGCGTAGATGACACCCAGGCCTAGAGCAAAGAGCGAGACCATGTAAAGAAGGGCTCGCAGCACGGACTGCTTAGTCGTAGGCTGCAAGCCTGTGTCCGCGTCAACCGCTCGCAGTGACAGGAGCGACATCCCCCACGTGCGGCCCGCCAGCGCAGTCGAAGCCGTCAGGTACAGGAACATCACGACCAGCACGATTGCTCCCATGGAGCCTGCGACGCGCGGGTCTGTCCAGTTGCCGTTGGTCAGCTCTATGACGGCCGCGAAGGGCGAAGAGGCAAAGGCTACTACCAGAAAATCTATCGCGCTCGCGGTGAGGCGCGCGACAAAAGGCGCGCGGTCGTCAAAGACCTCCTCGCGCAACTCTTCGCTCGCAACAGATTCAGCTTCGAGCCTCGCGAGCGTGGAGTCGTCTATCACAACCTCTACGGCACGCCTTGGCTCCGGCTTAGGCTCCTCTTTGACAGGCGCGGGCACGACGACCAGCGTGCGCGCAGGCGCGGCCTCTACTGGCTTCACTTCGGGCACAGCCTGCGCCTCAGGCGCAAGCAGCGCCGGATTAATCTCTTCCTGGTACTGCTCTTCGGCCACGCGTGCGACGGCAGCGCCGCCACGCGAGCGCGACACGGGCGGCATGGGCTGCGTCTGCCGGGCGCGTTCGATTCTGCGAAGCGCCGCCACCACAATCGGATTCATCTCCGGCGCGGGCTGCGGCGGAACAAGCCCCAGAGGCGGCGTGCTTGTCTCAGGAGTCGCGGGCGAGGGAACCGGAGGCGGAGCCATCGCGGCTTCCTCCATCTCACGCGCTGCCTCGCGCGCACGACGCTCCTGAATCTCTCGCACACGCTCGCTCAACTGCTTGCGCCACTGCGGCATGGAACGAGTGCCCGGAAACTCTATCAGCGTGGAAGCTGTGGCTGTGGCCTCTGCCGCCTTGCTGTCGTTAGCGGTCGTCGCTGCGGTCTCAGGAGAAGAGGGGATTTCTGTCTTGATGTCAGGTAATGGAACCTGTGCTGGCGTTTTGCACCGTGGGCAATTCTCCAGCCCGTTTGAATATACGGCGCGACACGCGGGACACTGCATAACGAAGGAGCCTCCCATTAGGAAAAAGCAAAGAGTTAAGTCAATTTCGGCTGCGGGTTCGAGAGCCTTAGAATGAGCCCGCGCCCTTCTGTGGAGTCGCGCGGATACTATCATGCAGTACTTTAAGTCGTCAATCAGAAAATATACTATCTACTGTGTTTGAACACTCCGCGCATACAAGATAAAAGACAATGCAGAAGGCAGAGTGCCGCAATGATGAATTAGAAACGGCTTCTTCTAATTCATCATTGCGGCACTCTGCCTTCTGCACTTTTTCAGAGCGGTTGGCGTCCGGCGAAGCCAGCGTCTACGTCGTGCCACCACTGGACTTCGTCGCCTTCGCCCAGTTGCCAGCACAGAAGCACCACGCGGCCGTCGCGCAGGGAAGGAAAGTCTATGAGGCCCCGCGAGTAATCCTTAAGTTGAACGCCCAGCGTTTCCAGCTTGCCCGCGCGGTCGGCCAGTTTCGTGAGGACTGCAACATAGCCCGGCCCGTCCGGCATTCCGCCGCCTCCATTCTCCGCGCCCTCGGCCGCGTATCTCGCAGCCGCCTGGAACGAGAGCAGGCGGTTATGCTGGCGCTGAATGGACTGCACTATGCGCCGCACGCTCGGAATAAGGGCATTGGCCTCTTCCACGCTGAAGATTTTCATAACCTCTGTTTTTCAGTGGTCGTCCGTGACGCGAATCAAGTCCACGGCTGGCTCGAAGGCGTCCGTCTCTTCGTCCAGCTCTGATTCAAGGACTACACGCGAGACGGAGGCGGCAGTGTAGCTTTCACTTGCGCCCGAGTCGTTGCCTGAGCCCACGCCGTTCTGCATGAAGACGTTGTGGCTCGTGACTTCGTGCAGGTCTCGCTCGTCGTAACGCGTGCCGTGCGAGACCTCTTTCCTGACCTTGTCGGCTATGTCGCCGAGGTCTATGAAGAAGTCCGCCACGTCAATCAGCTTCGGCGCTGTGTTCGAGCGAAAGCCTGCGACCTCGACGCGACAGCCCTTGTAAGCCACGGCGTTGACGGCGTAGACGAAGTCCTCGTCGCCTGAGACGAGGACGGCCGTGTCGTAGCGCCCTGCAAGTGAGAGCATGTCGACGGCAATCTCCACGTCAAGATTTGCTTTGCGCGTGCCGTCATAGAAGGTCTTCAGCTCCTTCTGGACTACGCGAAAGCCGTTGCGGCGCATCCACAGCAGGAACCCCTGCTGTCGCTCAGCGCCCACGTCCACGCCCGTGTAAAAGAAGGCCCGCAGCAGGCGGCCGTCGCCCAGAAGGACACGCAGCAGCTTGTTGTAATCTATGTCTATATTGTGAAAGCGCGCCGCGTGAAAGAGATTGTTTCCGTCAATGAAGACTGCTACTCGACCACGATGTCCGAATTGCCATGAAACATTGTTCGTCGGATCGAAATTGTTCATGCCTTAAAAGTTCCCCATTAAGTTTTTAAATATCTACTGCTCAGCATGAGGCTTTGCGCCGCTTGAGGTCAAGTGAAAAGAGAGCGGCGTGGCCCATTAGCGTGTGGGCACGCTCTCCGCAGAGGCGCTCAGAAGCTCGCCCGTCAACGCGTCCAGGTAGATGGTACGCACGGGCGCTCCGTCAACCGCGACCTCCCATGCCAGGTGAAACTCAAGCGCGGGCGGCGCGTCCTCTCTGAGGCGCGGGAAGATGACGAACTGGCGAGGCGTAATCTGGTTCTGCGACGTGAGCGTAAAGGTGGACGCACGCCCCGCCGCATCCGTGTAGGTGATGGGTTTGCCTGCCAGACTCTTGATGACATTCTCGGGCGTTTGCAGCTCTGCGCGCGGAGCTATGCCTGCTCCCGCGACGCGAAGCCGGTCTATCTCGGGGATGGCGGTGCTGGTCACGTTCAGTATGCGGCGGTCTGGCGCGAAGGTTATCTCGACTACGCCGAAGCCGTTGCGAAAGTTGTAGCGAAGGAAGGGGCGTTGCAGGTAGAGCGCTCGCTTGGTGCCGTCTGCGGCATCCGTTCGCTGAATGAGCGAAAGCTGCGGCGGGTCAATCCCTAAAAGCTCGCTGTTGGAGTTGATGAATCGCCTGAGGGCCTCGCGCGTCTCTTCCTCTGTCATGGGAAGCCCCTCGCCCACCTTCGGCAGATAAATCGGCGAAGGCAGTTGAGGCAGCCCTGCTATGGTGGCCGTCACCGGATGAAGCAGAGGCTCCTGAGCATTCACTACGCCCTGCTCGTGCATGAGCTTGGCCCAGGCGGCCATAGCGGCCTGTCTTCTATCGCCCGGCTCGTCCGTCAGCAGTACCGGATAGGGAGGCGCGTTCGGATTAGGCGCGCCCGCGTTGGGGGGATTCGCCGCCGCGCCGCAGGCCCAAGAGGCGCACGCCACCAGACTTAAGATGAGCGCTAATCGCCATCGCACGCTCACCTTGCGCGCAGTCTTTTGTGAATCCGTGTCCATCATGTCTCTTGAGTTTGCGCCCTTGATTATACCGGAAGACGCTCTATGTTCAATGATTATTAGATTGCAACGGGCGTGGAGCAAAGTATAATCACGGGGCCGGAAGTTTAAAAGACGGGGGAAGGGCGTTGTCGGAAGAGCACGAAAATTTTCTGGCCGAACCGGAAGAAGCGCGCGTGGAAGATACGCGACCCTTTTCTCACACGGAGATGGTGACGTGTGAGACGTGCCTGCGCGCCAATCCGCCCACGCGCCCCAACTGTCTCTATTGCGGCGTGAGGCTCCCGCAGTCCGCCTCAAACTCAAGCCGCAGGCCCGTCATTCGCCAGCCCGAAAATTGGGAAGAGGGTTACAACGTAGTTCTCATTGAGCGAGGAAGCGCGCCCCTTGAGCTTTTAAGCGAGGTCGCGGGTCTGCTCCGTCTTGAGAGAGCAGAAGCGGCTCGCATACTAGAAGCTTCGGAGCCCTTGCCTCTGGCCCGCGTGGATTCGCCGGAAGAGGCGCGGCTGCTGGAAGAGCGGCTGCGCGCTATGGGCTTAAGCATCCTTGTCATCTCCGATAGCGATTTAATGATGAAGGAAGAGAGCCGCAGGCGCGTGCGCGGCTTCGATTTTGAAGAGGAAGGTATAGTGGCTTATGCCGCAGGAAGCCAAGAGGTCTGGCGGGCCGCGTGGTCTGACTTCGTGCTGCTGATTTTGGGAAGGCTCGTTACGCGGCGCGTGGAAGTCGAGGAGCGGCGAAAGCGCGGCGGCAGCGAAGTGATTGAAGCGCGAGAGATGACGGGCGACGTGCTGCTCTTTGACCTTTACACGGAGGAGCGCGCGGGCGGCTGGCGCGTGGCCTCAGACCAGTTCGACTTTTCGTGCCTCGGAAGCAGTAAGGCGCTCATAGCCTCTCAGAACTTCGCCTCGCTCGTAGAGACTTTGCGCGAGCGAGCGCCGCGATTGATAGTTGACGATTCTTACAACCGCCTGCGCCAGGCGCTCGCGCCCGTTTGGCCGCCGGAAGAGCGCACGGAGTCCAGGGGCCTGCGGCGCGAGCGGCCCGGCCGCTTTAACACTGAGGCCGTCATGACCAGCGACAACGAGACGCAGTTTACGCGCTACTCACGGCTGCGCTACGCGCTGCGGCTGCGCGAGAGCGCGACAGGCCAGACATCCTGATGAAAAGGCGCGAGCAGAAGGGACAAAGAGGCGGCCACGCGTCTTTTGACAGAAGGCGCGAAGGGGATAAGGATGCGCGTGACACGGAAAGGCGCAGGCCTCCCGCGCCTCGCGCCTTCAGGGAAGAGGAAGGGCAGGGCGCGTCGTGGACGAAAATCTACGGCGTCTCTCCCGTGCTGGAAGCCCTGCGAGCGGGCGAGCGCGCCATAGAGCAGGTCATAGTAGCCGAGGGCGCGCAGCACTTCCGCCTGCGGGAATTATTGAGCAAGGCCAGAGAGCGCGGCGTTCCCGTGCGACGTGCGCCGCGTGCCGAATTACAGCGCATGGCGGGGGCCGAGGCAAATCATCAGGGCGTGATGGCTACCATCGCCGCCGCTCTTTATGCAGATAAAGACGAACTTCTGGAATCGCTCGTCCGTAGAATTGGAAGTGACGAGTCGCCGCTCGCCGTGGTGCTTGACGGAGTGGAAGACCCGCGCAACCTCGGGGCCATTCTGCGCACGGTCGAATGCGCAGGCGCGCACGGCGTCTTTATACCCGAGCGGCGCGCGGTCGGCCTGACGGAGACTGTGGCAAAGGCTGCCGCCGGAGCCCTTGAGCGAGTCCGAGTGGCGCGCGTGCAGAATTTGGCGCGGCTGCTGGAAGAGCTGAAGGAGCGGAACATCTGGACTGTTGGAACCAGCGCCGACGCAGAGCTTGATTATACGGAGTGGGACTGGACTGTGCCCTGCGCGCTCGTCTTCGGGGGCGAAGGCGCGGGGCTGCACCGGCTGGTCAGAGAGCGCTGCGACACGCTCGTGCGAATTCCCGTGCGCGGCCACATCACCTCTCTCAACGTCTCCGTAGCGGCGGGCGTAGTCCTCTACGAAGCTCTGAGGCAGAGAGCTAAAAATAGTGCGGAAGGGGAAAGATATGTTTTGTCCGAAATGCGCAACGCAGAACATGGATAACGCAAGGTTCTGTCGCGCTTGCGGCGCAGACATCAGCCTTGTGCCCGCAGCGTTGACGGGACAGAGGGCCGAACCTCCTGCGGTCGTTGAAGACGAGGATACAAGAGCCGACCGCCGCAGACGCAGGCGCGGCAAGAAGCCCGCGTCCTATGGGAAGGCTTTCGAGAATCTGGGCGTCGGTCTTGCTTTCCTGATTATCTCTATGGTCGTGGCGCTGGCCGTGCCTTCAGGAAGGTTCTGGTGGTTCTGGCTGCTGATACCTACCTTCGCCTGCTTCGGTGAAGGCATAGGCCAGTTGATACAGCTTCGCAGAGAGCTGCCGTCTTCCGACGCTGAGCCTGCCTCAGAGTCGCAGCTTTCGTCAGCAGGCACGCCCGCCAGTCTTCCACCGCGAAGCACCTCGGAGATAATGGCCCCGCCTCCTAGCATCACGGAAGGCACAACCAGACACCTCGGCGCAGACAGTAAAAGCAGAGGCTAGAGGTTAGTAAGAAGATAAAGAGTGCGTCCCTAAAGGTGCGCGTGATAATAGCCCAGCCATTTATGGCTGGGAGACATTACCAGGATTAAAAAAGAGTCCCGTAGGGACGGCTGAAAGAGATAGTTCAGCCGTCCCTACGGGACTCCATTTTTTATCTCGCGCGTATCCCCAGCACTAAAGTGCTGGGCTATTATCACGTGTCCCTGGCGGGATGCTCTCTTTCTTTTAGCTAGCCTCTGTCCTTTGCCTTTTTACTTTTGCCTTTGTATAGTCTCTCAAAACTAGCGCAGCTTTAAAAAAGGAGTCCCCTTATGCCGCAAAGACCAAAGATAGCCAACAACATGCTTGAGCTAATCGGCTACACGCCGCTCGTCAGGCTAAACAGCATCCCTGAGCCCGGCTCTGCCGAGTTGATTGCCAAGCTTGAGTCGCAGAACCCCATGGACTCGGTCAAAGACCGCATAGGCGCGGCCATGATTAAGGCAGCCGAGCGCGACGGCATCATCAAGCCCGGCGAGACGATTATCATCGAGCCGACTTCCGGCAACACAGGCATCGCTCTGGCGTTCGCCGCCGCAGTCCTCGGCTACAAGCTGATAGTCACCATGCCGGACACTGTGACGGTCGAGCGCCGCCGCGTGCTTTCCTCCTTAGGCGCTGAAGTGGTTCTCACGCCCGGCGCTGAAGGCATGAAGGGAGCCATCAAACGCGCCGCCGAAATCTCAGAAGAGATGAAGAACAGCTGGACGCCGGGACAGTTCGATAACCCCGCCAACCCTGAAGTGCATCGCCGCACCACGGCCGAAGAGATTCTCGAAGACACGGACGGCCGCATAGACGCCTTCGTCGCGGGCGTAGGCACTGGCGGCACCATCGCTGGCGTCGGACAGGTCTTGAAGGAGCGACTGGGCCCGCAGGTTCGCGTCGTAGCCGTAGAGCCTTCATCCTCGCCCGTGCTTTCGGGCGGAGAGCCCGGCCCAAACAAGATTCAGGGAATCGGCGCAGGGTTTGTGCCGCGCAACTACGACGCGTCGGTCGTGGACGATGTCAGGCGCGTGGAGTACACGGACGCTCTGGACATGGCGCGCAGGCTGGCACGCGAAGAGGGAATCTTCTGCGGCATCTCTTCGGGCGCAATCACAGTCGTGGCGCGAGACGTGGCGCGGGAGATGGGCGAAGGCAAGCGTGTCGTCTCCATCATCTGCGACTTCGGAGAGCGTTACCTGTCGCACGAGCTGTTCGAGACGGCGACTCCCTGAAAGCTGAAAAGGGAAGAACCGAAGGCTAAAGCAAACCGGGGCGATGCGGTCAGACATCAAAACGCATCGCCCTATGATTTTATGAAAGAGACCGAAGGAAAGCCGCGCATCTGCGTCCCTGTTTGCGAGCAGAGGACGGGTGATTTACCCCGCGCTATAGAGCGAGCAGCAGAGCTTGCGGACGTGATAGAGCTTAGGCTCGATTATCTCGTGGGCGCAGAGCTTGACGAGGCTATACGCCAGCTTGACGGTCTCACAGGCTCGGTGACGCGCCCTTTCATCATCACGCTGCGCCCCATTGAGCAGGGCGGCATGCGCGAGATAGACAGCCTCAACCGCATAGTCTTCTGGCTGGATAGACTGGCGAGGGACGAAGAGCGGCACCTGCTCTACGACATCGAGCTCGACGTGGCGCGAGTGCTGATGGAGAAGGATGGGCTGGACTGGAATCGAATCATCTGCTCTCATCACGACTTCACGGGGCGCGATTCAAATCCTGAGCAGCTTTACCAGAACATGGCGCGCACGCCCGCGCGCATCATCAAGCTTGCAGTCCGCGCAGATGACGCGACCGACTGCCTCGCGGTCTTTAACCTGATAGAGCGCGCACGCTCCGACGGGCGAGAGTTAATCGCCGTCGCGATGGGCGAGGCCGGAGTCGCGACCAGAATATTGGGACAAGCGCGCGGCTCCTTTCTCACCTATGGCGCGCTTGATTGTGAGCACGCTACGGCCTCGGGGCAACAGACCGCAGAAGAGCTGCTAGAGCTTTATCGCCTTCAGAGCATCACGCAAGCTACGACCGTGTTTGGCATCATGGGCTCGCCCGTCTCGCACAGCCTGTCGCCACGCATACAGAACGCGGCGCTCGGCGCGAGCGGGCATGACGCCGTCTACATCCCTTTTGAAGTTCGGGACGCGGCAGGCTTTCTGAGGCGAATGATTCACCCGCGCTCGCGCGAGATTGATTGGAAGCTGCGGGGCCTGAGCGTGACTGCTCCGCACAAACTCTCTGTCATGGAGCAGCTGGACTGGATAGAGCCTGCGGCCGTAGAGATTGGCGCTGTCAACACGATTGTCGTCGAAGGCGAGAGCTTGCGCGGCTATAACACGGACGCCGCAGGCTTCCTCGCTCCGCTTGAGAAGAGGTGCGGCTCGTTGAGCGGCAAAGAGGCGGCTGTGATAGGCTCGGGCGGCGCAGCGCGCTCCGCTCTCTGGAGCCTCAACCGCTCGGGGGCGAACGCCAAGCTCTTTGCGCGTGATGCGGAAAAGGGCGCGCAACTCGCGGAAAAGTTCGGCGCGCTCTTCCTTGAGCTTGAAGGCGCGAGCTTTGGTGACTTTTATGTGGTCGTCAACGCGACGCCGCTCGGCACGCGCGGTGTGAGCGAAGATGAAACGCCCGCTTCAGCCGCTCAGCTTCGCGGCGCGCGACTCGCCTACGACCTGGTTTACAATCCGCGTCAGACGCGCTTTCTCACGGAAGCCGAAGAGGCGGGATGCCAGACCTTGACCGGCCTTGAGATGCTGCTGGCTCAAGCGGCGGAGCAGTTCCGGCTCTGGACGGGCGAAGACGCGCCCCTTGAAGTCATGCGTGCGGCGGCTGAGAAAGCTTTGGAAAGAAATTAACAGGGATGGACAGGATGTACAGGATAATAGAGAAAGCATTTATTCTTCATCCTGCTTATCCTGTCCATCCTGTTTGAATCCGCTTTGATATGAACGAGCGATATAGCAGGCAGATTTTATTCGAAGGCATTGGCAGAGAGGGACAGGAGCGTCTGCTTTCATCAAGTGTGCTCATAGTGGGCTGCGGCGCGCTCGGCACGGCTCACGCCGAGGCGCTGGCGCGTGCGGGCGTAGGCCGCCTTCGGCTGGTTGACCGCGACTTCATAGAGCCCTCGAACTTACAGCGACAGACCATGTTCACCGAACAGGACGCGCGCGAGCGATTGCCGAAGGCCGTGGCCTGTGCGCGTCACATCAAAGAGATAAATTCAGAGGTGGAGGTTGAGGCGGAAGTCTCGGACGTTAATCGAACGAACGTGGAGCGGCTCTTAAAGGACTGCGACCTTGTGCTGGATGGGACGGACAATTTCAGCACGCGCTACCTAGTCAACGACGCGTGCGTCAAGCATCAGGTCAACTGGATTTACGGAGCCGCGGTCTCTTCCTACGGAGTGACCATGACCGTGCGCCCGCACGAGACGCCATGCCTGCGATGCGTCTTCGAGGAAGCGCCCGAGGCCGGGAGCGCCCCGACCTGCGACACCTCCGGCGTCATCATGCCGATTATCAGCATAGTCTCAGCCGTGCAGGTGACGGAAGCGCTGAAGCTACTGACGGGCCGCGCCGAGAGCCTTCACCGTTCGCTCATGCAGTTCGACGTGTGGCGCAACGAGTGGCGGCGCATAGGGCTCGGCGAGCCGAACGCGGACTGCCCGGTTTGTGCTAAGGGGACTTACCATTCGCTGGATGCCGA
The DNA here is from genome assembly GCA_035276685.1 of Pyrinomonadaceae bacterium. GTDB lineage: Bacteria > Acidobacteriota > Blastocatellia > Pyrinomonadales > Pyrinomonadaceae > JACVRN01. The sequence continues at coordinate 24,633 of DATELK010000122.1, forward strand.
GAGCAACGATTTCGCAGCCGTCATGTGCGGGCGCGACGCCATACAGATTTCGCCGCCTAGACCCACGGCCATAGATTTCGAGCGCCTCGCGGAAAGGCTCAGGGCTTCGGGTGAAGTCAACTTCAACCCTTACACGCTCAGGTTTCGCACAGGCGATTACGAGCTGACGGTCTTTCGCGACGCGCGCTCCATCATTCGCGGCACGGACGACGTTAATCACGCACGCTCGCTCTACGCGCGCTACGTGGGCGTCTGAAGAGAGGGCTTTTCGTGCAGCCTACAGGTTTCTCCCCGCAGAGCGATTTCGGTTATGATGCTTGAGGAAACCGTTCAATCAAATTCTCAGTGAAGTTTTCTTTGATGGCTAATACAAAAATTAAGAGACACCTAAACACACTTCTTATTCTCCTCTCAGCATTCCTGCTCCTCTCAACTTCGGCCAGCGCGGGCGAGCCGCTCATCTGGGAGACGGGCAGCCGCGCGGAGATTTTAAGGGGAGACGCGCGCGGAATCTCCATCACAGACACGGGCGCATTCATGCTGGCCCCGCGCTTTACCCAGATGTTCGACACGCAGCAGTCCTTCGTCTGGTCGAGCGCCGTGGACAGCGCGGGCAACGTCTATCTAGGCACGGGCCACGACGGGCGCATCTTTCGCGTCACGGCCTCGGGCAGCGGCTCGCTCCTTTATGACGCGGCGGAACTGGATGTGACGGCGCTGGTCGTGGGACGCGACGGAGCGGTCTACGCCGGAACCTCTCCCGATGGAAAGGTCTATCGCATCTCCACGGACGGGCGCGCAGAAGTCTACTTTGACCCGGCGGACAAGTACATATGGTCGCTGGCGGTGATGGCGGACGGAAGCCTTGCCGTAGGCACAGGCGATAACGGAAAGCTCTATCGCGTGCGCGCAAGCGGCGCAAAGCCGGAAGACGCTCTGCTGGTTGATACCAACGAGACGCACGTTATCTCTCTGGCCGTGAACTCGCGCGGCGACCTGTTCGCGGGAACAGACCCGGGCGGGCTGGTGCTGCGCATCTCGCCCGAAGGAAAAGCCTTCGCGCTCTTTGATTCGAGCTTAAGAGAGATACACGCGCTTGCGCCTGCGCCGGACGGCTCTGTCTACGCGCTGGCCCTGAGCGAGGCAGCATCTAGCGCGCGGCCCGCAGGCGTAACAACGGGAGCAGCATCGGGAGCGGATTCCGGCGGCACAGTCACCACGAGCGTGACCATCACGGGCGTTGAAGACGCATCTGCTGCCGCCTCGTCGCGCAGCCGCAACGACCTCTCGAACGCACGAAGCGCGGTCTTTCGTCTTCTACCAGACGGCGGAACGGACGTGCTATGGAGCTCTCAGACGGTGACGGCGTTTGCCGTCGCGCCCGCGCCCGAAGGCGGGAGCGTGCTCATTGGCACTTCCGACAAGGGGCGCATCTATTCTGTGACGGACAACGGGCGCGATACTTTGTTACTGCAATCAACGGAAGGACAGGTCTCGTCGCTGATTACGCGCGGGCGAGAGGTCTTCGCCGCGAGCAGCAATCAGGGAAAGCTCTACAGCTTTAGCACGGAGCCTGTGAGCGAAGGGACTTTTGAGTCCGCTGTGCGCGACGCCAAGCTCGTCTCGTCGTGGGGGCGCATCTGGTGGCAGGGGCAGGGAAACGTGGAGCTGCAAACCAGAACGGGTAACAGCGAGCGCCCCGACATGACCTGGAGCGATTGGAGCGCGCCCTACACTGACCCGCGCGGCGCGCAGGTGACGAGCCCGCGCGCACGATACATACAGTGGCGCGCACGCCTGCGCTCTACCGGGGCCACGGGCGCAACGCTGGCTCGTCTTGAAGACGTAAGCATTGCTTACCTGCCGCGAAACGTCGCGCCGGAAGTTCTCTCCATCACGGTGCTGCCAGTGGGCGTAGGCCTTCAACAGGCCGTGCAGATTCAGGCAGACCCGAACATAGAAGCCTCCGGGCTTGACCCTTCCATCTTCGGGCCGGTCGCCACGGTTCCGCCCAGACGGCTTTACCAGCGCGGCGCTCGCTCTCTGCAATGGACAGCGGAAGACCGCAACGGCGACACGCTGGAATATGCCATCTACTACCGCTCGCTGGGCGAAAGCTCTTTCAGGCTGCTCAAGGATAAGCTCAGGGAGAATTTCTACACGGTGGATAGCGCGGCGCTGGCCGACGGGCGCTACATCTTCAGGGTGGTTGTGTCCGACGCACCCGAGAATCCCGGCGGGCAGGCGCTGACGGGCGAGCGCATCAGCGAGCCTGTAGACATAGACAACACGCCGCCCGTAGTGCGCTCCTCGGGAACCGCGCAGGTGACGGGCGACAACGTGCGCGTGCTCTTTACAGTTGAGGACGCGACGGGCAGGCTCAAGCGCGCCGACGTGAGCATCAACGGCGGCCCGTGGCGAGCGGTCAGCCCGGAGGACGGCATAGCCGACAGTGCGCGCGAGTCCTACACGCTAGATTTGCAGATAGAGGGCTCCGGCGAGCACACGGTCTCGCTCAGGGCCTTCGACTCAAGCGGAAACGTGGGCAGCGCGCGGGTGACTGTCCGTAAATGATGAAATGTAGGAAATTAGTCCGAATGAGGGGCGCTTCATGGGAAGCGCCCTTTTTCGTGCCCTATATCGTGTGTATGCGTTCGAAAGGGTGCGCTGACGGGCATAAACTGGTAAACTGTACGCCGTAAATACGGGGCCTCAGGGGGCTCCCACGGGTGGCACCGATATTGCTCTAATCCGAGACGGCGCGTCTCTTCTCTCCCTCCCATGCGCGCGAGTGGAAATAAGCATGAGGAGGCTATTGGCAACCATGAAAATGTTAAAGCAAATGTTGGCTGTGGTCATGATGCTCTGCATACTGGCCGTAGGTGCGTTTGCGCAACAGGGCCGTGGTGGCGAGCAGAAGCAGCAGAAGGAAGAGCAGAAGGTCAGGGTTGAAGAAAAGAGAGGCCCGCCGCCCGATAATCGTCAGCAGAACGACAACAATCGTGGCGGAAGCCAGAGAGGGAGACCTTAAACTTAGGGTTAAGCTTCTGACCGTCCCGAGCCCGCCTAAAAAACTGAAACGCACGGAAAAAAGCCCCCGCGTGCCTCGTACATGCGGGGGTTATCTACTGTAGGCAAGCGCAAACCAGCGTTAGGAGAGGGGCAGGTATCAAGGTATGGAACAATCGGTTAAGAGATATTCGGGGGCAATCTTTTTCATAGTAACTCTGTGCTCTCTCGCAGTGCTGAGCACGTGGATAAGCACGGCGAGCGCGCAGCAGACTAGCACAGACCGGAAGCTCGTGGCCTACGCTCAGCAGATTTCGGGAGACACGTTTCCCGTCGTCACCAGAACGGAGCGCGGCGTGCGCGTCTTCGCACGCACTCAGCCGCGAGCGGAAGTCATGCGCGCCATTGACGACGGCTTCACTGAGCTTTTCCAGATAGCGCGCCGACACGGCTACACGCGCCGCCTGAATTACTCGGACTACACGGTCTTCATAGGCCGCGCAGACCGCATGAAGGACAGCGCGGGCAACTATTCGCCTGACGTGGCCGTGCCTGCGGGACAGTACGCGGGAAGCGGATATGACCAGGGCGGCTTCATCTACGCGGGCGGAATGGTGCTGGCTTTTAACCCGAGCGCCTTTCTCATAGCCGAGCACGACCGCTCATGGCAGCGCGTCTCAAACGTAGTGCGTTATGAAGGCGAGCATCTGGTGCTCTACTACAACGACCGCGCGCTCTACAACAAAACCGCAGACCACAGCACTGGCGGCTACCACCCGATTCTGCAATAAGAGGTTGAAAGTTAATGAGAAGGGAAGAGCCTGCTCCGTTTTTCGGGGCAGGCTCTTTTCACGAGAAATCAATCTTGCATTCACTAAGGGTGAAGGCGACTGCAAAGACTTACTTGGAAGCCGCACGGTAAGCTTTACGATAGTTATCGTATGCCGCTTTGAAGTTACCCGCTGCTTTGTATGCGTTCGCGGTATTTAAGAAGTTAAGGGCATTGCCGGTCGTGCCGCCCGCGCCCTGAATGCGAGCAATCGTCTGGGCGACGATGGTTTGCACCAAATCCAGGTAACCGCCCTGCGACGCTGGAACTTCGTAGAGAGCTACGGGGGTCGCACCTTCCGGCTGCGCCAGGTCTGCCTCAATCTGCGAGCGCAGTATCAGGTCGCGCAACTCGTTCTTGTTGTTGTTGTCGTTGGTGATTATCTCCGTCTTGTTCTGGTTGTCGTTGTTGATGATGAGCGTGCCCGTGTCGCCAATCTTGGTGGTAATGACGGTGGTGTTCTCATCCAGCTTGTCAAGGATGGTGTCCCTGTTCGCGTTGTCGTTGGGGATAATCTGGTTAACGGAGTTCTGAATGTTGTTCAGCTTCGTGATGGTGTTGTCCTGAAACTTTGCGTCTTCGCATTCGGCCTCCACCTCGTTGAGCCCTTCCAGTACGAGCGCGGCGGCCTCGGCGGCGAAGTAGGCCACAAGAGGGGCCTCGCGCGCAGCAATCGTAATCGCGTCGGTCGGCAGAGCTTCCATGACGGCCTGAAGGCCCAAGGCCACACCCTTCGCTATGTAGAGATCCGTAATACCCATGGGCGTGCCCGGCCCCGGGTCGCAGGTCTGCGGGTCAACCCCGGGCATGACCATCAGAATGGCAGAGTTTCTGGCGAAGGACGAAAGCCTGCGGGAATACTTATTGAAGTCGAGCTTACCCGCGCGCCCTTTATCAAGGATGAGCGCGGCGTTCCTGCTATCGGTGCCGGAGAATGTCAGGGATGCGTTTCCACCCTTCTGACGTCCGGGTTTGGCCGGCAACCCCTTCAGACGATTGCGTACGCCTTCGTTGAAGACATTCTTCATCTTCTGTGCCGACTCTTTCCAGTTGGGATTGCTCTTCTCGAAGGAATTCTTTAGCCGCAGGGCATCATCGTCCGAAAGGCTCTTCACATTATCTATTGCCTTCCTGAGCGTCCCCTTCGGATCCAGGCCAGCCGATTCGATAAGATTCTTTCCGAAATCGCTCTCAAGGGCTATGTCTGTGAGCGAGTCAAGGTCTTCAAGTTGCTTTTTGAGGTCGGCTCTGAACTGGTCGGCCTCCGCCTTGTCCGGCGCGATTGGGGACGAGGATGTTTCAGCCGTTACAGTCGGCCTTAAGGTTTTGTTATCGGGTTGGCGGGTCGTCTCTCTGGCTGAAGCCGCGCCGGCGAGGCTCGTTTGAAGCACGAGCGATAGCAGAAGGGTCTTGGCAAAAAAGGGGCTAACGCGAGCCAAGTTCATCGGGGAATTCTCCTTTTTAATCTATACGTGGTTACAAAGGCGCAGGCCTGCGAAGCGAGGCAAGCGCACTTCTCCTGCTTACAAAAAATTACAGCTCTTTTGAGGATTTAATACAAGGCGGGTTATATTGAAATTCTCGATGCCCACGCATCTTAATCAAAGCGACTTTAGAGCAATCAACATTTAATAAAAGTCTAATGGTCTGGAGTTTCAGAAACCCTGCGCCTTAATTTTGAGTCGAATCCTCCTCATGCCGTAATCCCTTATCGACGAAGATAATGGGAACAAGAAAAGGCCGCCTTTCGCAGCAGCCTTATCTTCTTGCTTCAATTGATGCCCGCTGATGGATTCGAACCAACGACCCCTCGCGTGTGAAGCGAGTGCTCTACCACTGAGCCAAGCGGGCAAAGTAGCTTTAACTAATCAGTGCCTCAGAGAATAACTGCGCCGCTTCGTCCGTGTCAAATTAGGGGAATTGGTGCAGAGTCTTTCAGGCTTTTACTTATCCGAGCCTTACTCTTCCGTCCAGTTGTCCATGAGAAAGGTGTAGCCCGTGAGGTCTCCTTCGCAGCGGATTCTTTTGCCCACGAGGTTCTCAAGCTCCGCGTCGAAGAAGGGATTTCCGCCCTTGCGGCGCAGGACGTACTCGCCGTTGTTTGTTACGAGCACGACTGCCTCACGCTCGCTCTTCGAGCCTGCCGCGAAGAGCTTCTTAACAACGCTTCCCTTAAGCTGCATAAAACGGCTACTTCGCGTGAACCTCGCGCACTGAAACAATCTGCCCGTCAACTTCCTTTGCCACGAGCGCGACGATTGGAGCTATGGGCGGCTGCGGCGCTCGGGCCGTTGGGCCGGACTTCGCACCGCGCGTGCCGCCCCTTGTAGTAGAAGCCGACGTGGCCGCTCCGCCGCCGCTCGCAGCGCTTCCCACTATGACATGGAAAGCTGTTGAAGCGGGACGCATGGCCTTCATGCTGCGCGTCAGGGACTTTGGCTCAGGCGCACGCTCTATGCCGAAAGAGAGGATTTCAGGACGACCCAGATTGGCGCGTGAAGCAAGCCGCCGCAGCTCCGCCTGAACACTGCTGCTTACGCCCGCGCCTGCGCCTCTGGTGCCGCCGCGAGTCGTCCCTGTGACCTTCCGCTCAACGGCTACAGGATGATTCTCCGCAAGCCACAAGCCTTTCGTGAGAAGCTGGCGGCGAACGTCCGCGCGCGTGGCCGCCGCAGCCTCGAACGTGGCCTTCGCGCCGCGCGTCGAGCGTACCTGAGGCGTGGCGGTTGCGACGGGCACGAGTGCCGGGTCGCCGTAGAGGTTGAACTGCGCGAGCGTCTTCAGGTCAACAGGGTCAAGCTCGGGCGACGCCTCTATGAAGCGCTGCCTCGCTTCGAGCGCCGCGCGCCCGGTGCTTGCTCCCTTAAGGACGCTTCTGACGAAGTACTGGCAGATGAGGTCTGCCGAGCCGTTGCCTGTCGGCGGGCCGTAGGCGATGGTCGTAGAGCCTAAGAAGCAATAGGCTCCGCTGCCCATATAAGTGTTGCAGATTCCGGGCTGGCCTTCTGCAAGGTTCGGGTTGTAAAGCTCGCCGCCGTAGCAGCACTCGGCCGCCACAATCGTCCCCGCCTTAATCTTGCCCTTGAAGAGCGAGGCGTCGTGCGCCTTGGGATAGTCCGAGCCGCGCTGCCCGTAGAAGTGAAAGTCAGCCTGAGCGCCGTGGCAGTTTATAAAGTGCGTGCGTCGCTGTATGAGCGAGGGCTCCCACTTGGGGCCCTTGTCCGGAGCAAGCTGCATGTCTTTGGCCGAGCCGAAGAGGTTCGTCAGGCTCATCTCCGTGGAGCCCTGCCAGACCTCCGCGCTGATGCCTAAATAGCGGGCGTAGTCGTCGGCCTTAAGCGACTTGTAGCCGATGGCAACTTCTATGATGCGTATCAGGTAGTCCAAATCGGCCACGCCGTTCAAGTCCGGCAGGCGGCCAAGCACGCGCGTAGGCCCTGTGAAATCCTGCGGCCTCTGGCTGTAAGGGGCTTCGCAGGCGTAGGGCAGGTCTCCGAAGGCGAACTCGTCCGGGTCGCCGTTGAGAGGATTAAAGAGAGGGTTCTTCATGTTCTGATGCGGCACTATATCGTTCGCGCCTAGAATCATCAGGTAGTCAGGCATGAGCGCGCGAAAGATGCCGTCCACGGCCTGCTTGTTCTGCTTGAAGTCGGCTGCGTTGGTGACGGGCGGCGCTTTGAGCTTCTTCATCGCGGGCGCGTCGTCCAGAGCTATCAAGCGAGTCGTGATGCCGCGCTTTTTATCTGCGGCGATGAGCCGCTTGACGGCCGCGTCTATCTTGGCCACGCCTTTGCCGTACTTGCTCTTGAGAGCCGAGAGGTTGGTTACAATAATTTTATCATCCATTATCTTTTCTCCTGGATAAGAAGCTGCGGCTTCTGTAAAAGATGTGTCTCTTAAGGCAAGTCCGTGAAGAACCGCCGAGACTCTATTCCGCGCCGGATATTCTTGTCAAGAAGTTTAAGAGGGACAAAAAAATAAACCACCGATGCACACTAACTGTTAGTGTGCATCGGTGGCTTATCTTTATCCTTCCGCGATGTCCCGGCTTATCTGGTAATCGGCGGGTCTTGGGGCGTCGCTGGCTTTTCAGCGTTGACGCGAATGGTGCTGACATCCGGGTCAAGATAGAAGTGGTTCGTGCCAGAGCCGCCGTCCATGGGGTCTGCGTTAATCGTGTAGAAAGACCTCTGGCCGTTTCCGGCAGGGGTGACGTTGATGGTGTAGATGTAGCCCTGCACGGTCGGCGGGTTGGTCGCGAAGCGCTCGTCTTCTATAGAGCCCGCTTTGACAAGCTGCTCGAAGGTTCCGTAGTCGCCGCGATGCCCGAGCGCGTAGTCTGCCTGAATCTTTCTGAGAGCTTCGAGCTGTTGTATGGCCGCGTTCTCGTTGGCGCGGCGTATGCCCTGCTTCCAGCCGAAGACGCCCACGCCGACCAGTATGCCTATGATGGCGATGACTATCATCAGCTCCATCAGGGTGAAGCCGCTCTCGGCGCGGCGCGTTCGGTTACGATTACTTCGCATAAAAACTCCTTCAATAATTTCACTAAGCTACACGAATGAGCTTCAAAAAGGTTCCGCCAATTTCACACTCTTCTGATACAGAAACGAGCGCCGGAGGTTGCACCAGCCGCTAATATTACTACACGCCCCCGCCCGTAGTCACATGCGGAAGCGAGAGCCGCCTTCTTCACTTTTGCCTCAGCGTGCGGGCCATCCCTTACAGCCTGCGGCGCATCGGAAACGTGCGGCCTAACCTGTAAACATGTAGAATAAGCGGGAGGCCACGCGGCCCGGCCCCCTTTAGAGAAAAGATTTTCATGAGACGATTGCAGACGGCAGACAGATCAGAGGCGCAGGCCCTCACGAACGCGGCGGCGGGCCGTGTCGCGCGCCTGCAATCCGCCATCGAGAGCGTCATCAAGGGAAAGCCCGAGGCCGTGCGCCTCGCGGTCGTCACGCTCATAGCCGGGGGCCACCTTCTGGTCGAAGACGTGCCCGGAGTAGGCAAGACCACTCTTGCACAGGCACTGGCGCGAGCGCTCGACTGCACTTTCCAGCGCATACAGTTTACCTCAGACCTCCTGCCCTCCGACGTTATAGGGCTTTCGGTCTACAACCAGCACTCTGGCATTTTCGAGTGGAAGCCCGGCCCGGTCTTTGCCAACGTGGTGCTGGCCGACGAAATCAACCGCACGACGCCCAAGACTCAATCTGCTCTGCTGGAAGCTATGGCCGAGCGGCAGGTGACCTTCGAAGGCAACACTCATCATCTGCCTGAGCCCTTCATCGTCGTGGCCACGCAGAACCCCATAGAGCACCACGGAACCTATCCTCTGCCGGAATCGCAGCTGGATCGCTTCATGCTGCGCCTGCGAATAGGATACCCGGACACCGAAGACGAGAAGCAGATAATACGCGACCGCGAGAGAGCGGAGCCTCTGGACGTGTTGAGGCCAGTGATGACGGGCGGGGACATTGTTGAGCTACAGCAGGCCGTCTCAGAGGTCTCTGTGGACGACGCGCTCGTAGATTACCTGATGCGTATTGTCGCGGCCACGAGAGATTCCGAGATGCTTGACCTAGGCGTGAGCCCTCGCGGAACCCTCGCGCTCTTTCGAGCAGCGCAGGCCTTGGCGCTCACGGAAGAGAGAAGCTACTGCGTGCCCGACGACATCAAGCGACTGGTGCTTCCGGTCTTCGCGCACCGTCTTGTCGTCAGCTCTCGCTTCTCCTCATCTTTGCGCCGCTCGGAAGAAGCGGAAGCCGTCCTGCATGAAATCATGAAGACGGTCAGCGTGCCGCTTTAAAGAAGCGCGATGCGTTCTCTCCTCCAAAAAATCGTCGCGTGGCGCAATGCTATCCTGGGCACTACGCTGGTGTTGATGGGGATGGTGGCGGCGACGATTACCGTTCTGGCCCGCCGCACGGAGGATGCTGAGCTGGCGAGCGCCGCAGCCATTGCCTCGCTCATCATCGCGGCGCTTTTGACTATCTTCGTAGTGCCGCCCCTGGCGCGCTCTGCCCGCTCGGAGTTCGGGCGCGTAGACCTTCCTTTTGAGATTACAAAAGGTGGCTTGGTCTTCTTAAGCGTGTTGGGCGTAGTCGCCTTTGCAGCCTGGAACACGGGCAACAATCTTCTCTTTCTGGTCTTCTCGCTCCTGCTCTCGACCGTCTTTGTGGCGTGGGCCGCCGCGCGCACCTCTCTGAGAGACATGGTGGTGAAGGCACGCTTTCCAGACCACATCTTTGCGGGCGAGCCCGCGCCCGTGATTGTCACCCTGAGGAACGCCAAGAGGTTCTTTCCGTCCTTCTCGGTGCTGGTGGAAGCTCGCGGGCCGGATGATATAAAGACCAACCCCAAGCGCCGCCGCAGGCGTAAGAGAATCAGGTTCTCTAAGCGCGCCCTTGCTTATTTCATGTACGTGCCGCACCGAGCGGCGGCGGAACAGCGCGTCGAGCAGCTCTTCGAGCGGCGCGGCCACGTACTCATCACAGGCTTTGAAATCTCAACGCGCTTTCCCTTCGGCTTCTTTCGCCGCCGCCGCCGCCTTCGTGCGCGCAACGTAGACCTCATCGTTTATCCCAAGCCCGAGCCAATCAGCGACGAGCTTCACCTGCTGCCGCTCAACGCGGGACAGCATCTCTCTTTGAGGCGCGGCGCGGGCTTTGACCTCTTCTCGCTTCGTGATTACCAGCCGCAGGACGACCTGCGCCACATAGACTGGAAGGCCACGGCTCGCTCTCGCCGCCTGACGGTCAGAGAGTTCACGGCCGAAGACGAGCGGCGCATCACCATCGCGCTCGACACGAGGATTTCGCGCGGCGGCAGCGAGAAGGAATTGACGGCGCGTTTTGAAAAGAGCGTCAATTACGCTGCCTCTTTGATAGCTCATTTCATCACTGAGCGCGTAGAGGTTCGCCTTGCCTTGGGCGAAGAGATGGGCCGCTACGGCACTGGACAGGAGCATCTTTATCGCTGCCTCAGACGCCTCGCGCTGGTGATGCCGAGCGTGGACGAAGCCGAAGAGGTCGTGACACCTAAGCCTGAAACCCCGCACGCCGAAGAGACGCAGCCCGAGCTGCAAGTGGCCGACGGAAACTTCGCCGTACTGCTCACGACCGCCGCGCCCGGCTCCATCCCCGCCAACGTCTGGCGCACAAGCTACGTGAAGTATTTTTAAAAAAGCAGGTCAGTACCGCCTGCGGTAGCGGGCGGGTTATACATACATTAGAGTCATGCCCGATGGTAAAAGACCCGCCCGGCTTACGCAGGCGGTACTGACCTGTTTGTCGTCGGCGTTTTTCTCCTTCTTGATGTAGAATCTTCTCTCATTTTGTAGATTAGAGGGAACAACCTGTTTGTCTTCTGCTTCCGCGTTGGACGCGCCCCTTGCGCGCAACCTTAGGTACTCAAGCGCCAGCCTCTGGGTCATAAGCATCTGCTTCATTCTTTCGGGCGCGACGGGCCTGATTTACGAAGTCCTGTGGGCGCGCATGCTGGGGCTCGTGTTCGGCGCAACGACATTTGCCATCAGCACTGTGCTGGCGGCCTTCATGGGCGGGCTTGCCTTGGGGAGCGCTCTCGCGGGGCGCATGGGCGCGCGTATTAAGCGACCGCTTCGCGCTTACGGCGTGATAGAGATAGCCATTGCGCTCTACGCGCTTTTTGTGCCCTTGCTCTTCGGTTTGATTGACCAGCTCTACGCGCTCATCTGGACGGAGTTTCGTCCGGGCTTCTATGCGTTCAGCCTTTGGCGCTTTGTGCTTTCGTGCGCGGCGCTGCTGGTGCCTACGGCTTTGATGGGAGCGACGCTGCCCGTGCTGTCGGCGGCGCTGCTGGTGCGCTCGCGCTCTCGTGCTTCAAATGCTGTGGCGCGTCTCTACACTTGCAACCTCATAGGCGCAATCCTCGGCACTCTGGCCGCAGGCTTCGTGCTGCTCCCGCTCGTAGGACTAAGGGCCACCATCTGGACTGCGGCACTCATCAACATAGCGGTCGGCGTCGTCTCAATCATCGCGGACAGAAGCGAAGGCCGCGCCGCCGCGACTGAAGAGAGAAAGGATAAAGAAGAGCCGGATGCGATTGAAGCCTCGGGCCGCCTGAGCGAAGAGAATGAAGGACGCGCTATTGATGCTCTTCGTTTCGGCAGCAAGAGGTTCTGGCTCGTCGTGGCCGCTGTCTCAGGGTTTGTCACCATCAGCACGCAGGTCGCGTGGACGCGCGTGCTGACGATGATTATAGGCTCAAGCACCTACGCCTTCAGCCTCGTCGTCGCGCTCTTCCTGCTAGGGCTTGCGCTCGGAGCATACGTAGTCGGCCGCACGGCGCTGGCTCGTAGGCTGCGGGGCGCGCTCATGACGGTGGAGCTTCTGACGGGCGCTTCTATCCTGCTGAGCGTCTGGTTCATCAACAAAGCGCCGGGGCTACTCTTTTATCAGGGCACGCGGCTCGGCGTTAACTCTTGGACGGGCCTGCTGGCTCTACAGGGCGCGACGGCCGCGCTGATAGTCTTCATCCCGGCTCTGCTGATGGGCATGGTGATGCCGCTCGTGCTCGTGTGGGCCGAGAGCGGCGGGCGTGAGACGGGCGTCAAGCTCGTAGGCCGCAGCTACGCCGTCAACACCCTCGGAGCCATCGTCGGAGCTTTTCTCACGGGCTTTCTCTTCATCCCGAAGATAGGCACCCGGTTCACCATCCTGTTCGCGGGCTGGCTCTGTTTGATGGTCGCAGGCCTTGCTTACAGGCCCATGCTCGGCAAGCTCGACACGGTTTTGATAAGACGCATCGTCGCCGTCGCCGCCGCCATAGTGCTGCCGCTCGTCGTGTTTCGCTTTGTGCCGCGCCTGAACAGCGCAGACCTCTCCATTGGAGTCTACGACCGTCTCGCGCGAGGCCTAGCGCACACGCAGGGCAGCGCGGCCGGAGGCGAGGGGCGCGTCTTCAGCCCGCAGACGAACCGCGTGCTGATGTACGAGGAAGGGCCGACCGCGACCGTCACGGTGCGCGAGGACTGGGGCATCACTTCCATGGCGATTAACGGTCGCACTAACGCCTCGGATAATTTCGCCAGGGACGGCGACATGGCTACGCAGGTGATGGTTGGACAACTGCCTCTGCTGGTTGCGCCGCGCACGGACACGGCGCTCATTGTCGGCTACGCTTCGGGCGTGAGCGTGGGCTCCATGCTTCAGTCCGGGCTTCAGTCGCTGGAATGCGTGGAGCTTGAGCCTGTGACGGTCAAGGCCGCGGAGAAGTTCTTCGAGCACGTCAACAATCGCCCCACCGATGACGCGCGGCTGCGGCTCATTATAGACGACGCGCGCACTTATCTTCGCGTCGCGCCTGACCGTTACGACATCATCGTCAGCGAGCCAAGTCACCCGTGGGTGCCGGGCGTGGCCAACCTCTTCACGAAAGAGTTTTTCGAGTTGGGAGGCGCGCGGCTACGCGACGATGGAGTCTTTGTGCAGTGGGTGCAGATTTACCAGTTGTCCACGGACAGCCTGCGCTCCGTGCTGGCCACCTACGAGAGCGTCTTCCCGCACGTCATGATGTTTAGAGTCGGCGGTGCCAGCGAAGGCAAGGACTTGATTCTGGTAGGCAGCCGCGCGCCGCTTTCGCTCGATAGAGTGGAAGAGCGCATGCGCGACCCGCGCGTCAAGGCGGAGCTTGAGCGCATAGGCGTGCGAACTCTACAGGATGTCGAGGCGTGGTACGTCTGCGACGAACGAGAGCTTGGCCCGGCCGTAGCGGGCGCGCCGCTCAACACGGACGACAACATGCGAATCGAGAACCGCGCCCCGCGCGAAGCCTTCCTGCCCTTGATGCCAGCCAACTCCGCGTGGATTGAAAAGCTCGCTGCGGCGGGCCGAGAGCGCTTACTTAAGCCGGGGCAGTGACGGCTGGCGTCAAGGCGCGGCAGTGCGTATTGCCGAGTCTAAATCGGCCCAGAGGTCTCCGGCGTCCTCTATGCCGACGCTGAGTCGCAGGAGCGAAGGCGGAAGGTGCTCCTGTCCCGGGATAACGGCCCTTCTCTCCATAGTTGATTCCACTCCGCCCAGACTTGTCGCGTGGCGTATGAGCCGGGTGTTACGGCAGACGCCGTCGGCGACATCGGCCCCACCGCGCAGGTCGAAAGAGATGATGGAGCCGAAGCCCTTGAGCACGCGCCCTGCAACATCGTGCGTCGGGTGTGAAGGCAAGCCCGGATACCGCACACGAGCGACCTGCGGGTGCGCCTCAAGCCGCTCCGCGAGCATCATGGCTGTCTGCTGAGCGCGCTCTAAGCGAAGGGCGAGCGTCCTCGCGCCGCGCACGGCGAGAAAGGCTTCGAGCACACCCGGCGTCGCGCCCGTCAACTCGCGTGACTTCCACAGCGCGTGGTAGAGCGCTTCGTCTCTTGTCGTGGCGACGCCTGCCAGCAGGTCTGAGTGGCCGCCTATGAGCTTGGTCGCGGCCTGCAAACTCACAGTAGCGCCGAAGTCCAGCGGCTGCTGATTCAAAGGCGTGGCGAAGGTGTTGTCCACAGCCACTATCGCCCCGGCCTTGCGCGGCGCGGCGCAGATGGCCTCCATGTCCGCCACAGTGAGCAGCGGGTTCGAGGGTGATTCGAGCCAAATCAGGTCGGAAACCTTGCAAGCGCGAATCCAGCCGGTTGTGTCGTCCACCGCCACGCGCTCAATTGACCAGCGCCCTCTCTCAGCGCCCTCTGCCGCCAGCCCCGCGACACCCTGATAGCAATCATCGGGCAGCACCACGACGGCACCTACCGCGAGTTGGTCGAACACAGATGCGATGGCGGCCATGCCGGAGGCGAAGGCCAGAGCCTTGCCGGACTCAAGCCCGCCTACGACCTCTTCGAGCGCTTCCCAAGTAGGCGTGCCGTCATCACGGGAATAGCCGCGCGCGCTGCCGAGGATGAAGTTCGACGCCGGGACGAGCGGCACGTTCAGCGGCGCGCCCGGCTCCTCCGAGCGGCCAGCCGAAACGAGCCACGATTCCGGTTTGATTCCTGCCGGTTGCTTCTCCATTCTTTCCTATACCTCCGGATTCCTTATTGCCCTACATGTTTTTCAGACCGCCGCAAAAAAAATCCTCACCGCTACACAAAAATTTCTGACCGCCACACGGAAATTTCGCAAAAACTCGCCTGTTTTCCTGATTGCCGCGCATGTTTTTGGCATCGCCACGCCTGTTTTTCGCAAAACCTCACGTGTTTTTGGGAATGCCGCACGTGTTTTTCGCAAAACTGCGGCTGTTTTTCTCTCCGCCACGCGTGTTTTTCTCGTCGCCACGCCTGTTTTTCGCAAAACCCCGCGTGTTTTTGGCAAAACTGCGCGTGTTTTTCCGATTGCCGCGCCTGTTTTTCTATCTGAAGGGTAGTGGTTCAGTTTGAAAATGCAGGTCAGAACCGCCTGCGGTAGCGGGCGGTTCTGACCTGTTTGTCGTCTCTGCGTTTTGAAACTGAACCGCTACCATCTGAGGGCCTTGATTGTCTCGTCGGCGGCGCGTTCGGCCCCGCGAATGCAGTCGGGGAGCCCCGCGCCGTGGTAGGCGTTCCCGGCCAGTTGCAGCGAGCCGAGCGCGTAGACTCTTTGCTTGATGCGAGCGACTCTTTCGAGGTGCCCGACCA
The DNA here is from genome assembly GCA_035276685.1 of Pyrinomonadaceae bacterium. Taxonomy (GTDB): domain Bacteria; phylum Acidobacteriota; class Blastocatellia; order Pyrinomonadales; family Pyrinomonadaceae; genus JACVRN01. The sequence goes on from DATELK010000122.1 coordinate 40,109, forward strand.
TGTATTGAGCCATAGAGCGCGGCCATTTCTCCACGACGGAAAAGAGCGGCGGCTTTTCGATTCCCAAAAGCTCGCGTAAATCTTCCAGCACGCGCTTTGTCATCGCCTCTTCATCCAGCGCGAACATCTCCGGCTGCAAGGCTCCGCCGACGAAGGCGCGAAGAACCGCGTGGCCTTCGGGCGCGCGTCCCCTGAACTTGACGCTCGTGAAGGTGCAGGCCAGCACCGTGCGCCGCTCCGCAAACGGCACCACGAAGCCGAAGCCGTCCAGCGGGTGCGGAATGTCTTCACGCCGCCATCCGAAGTTAATCGTGGCGGTCGAGGCGTAAGGAATGGCCTCAAGCTCCGAGGCAAGCTGAGCGTCAACCTCGCTCAGAAGCGAGCCTGCCGCATAGGCCGGGAGCGCAACACAAACCGCATCGGCGCTAATCTCTTCACCTCCCCTGAGGTAAATCGTCCACACCTTTTTCTCTTTATCAAAACCGATTCGCTCGACGCTCGTGTTGAGACGAATGACGCCCGCCGGGAGCCTCGCCGCCAGCGTGTCGGAGAGAAGCTGCATGCCTTCGTCCAGCGAGAGGAAGAGGCTGTAACGTGCGCCGCTAGTGCCCTGTGTCTCTTCGCGCGACAGCTTGCGACGCGCTCTCCACATGGCCCAGATGAGGCTGCGGTGTTTGCGCTCCATCTCAAGAAAGCGCGGCATGGTAGCCTTGAGGCTCAGCTTCTCAGGGTCGGCCGTGTAGATGCCTCCGACCATAGGCTGCGCCATTCGCTCAAGCGCTTCGCGCCCGAAGCGCCGGCGCACGAACTCTGCCAGACTCTCGTCCGCCGAGCCGTTCTCATGCACGCGGCGCGGCAGCAGAAGCTCAAGCGCCATGCGCGCCTTTCCAGTCCAGCTAAAGATGTCCGAAGTCAGGAAGGGCCAGAAGCGCGAGGGAGCCAGAAGCTGAAAGCCTTCCGGGACGGGACGCAAAGCGCCTCCGCGCACTATGAAGCTGCGGCGGTGCGCGCTCTCTGTCTGAATCAATCGGTCTTCGAGCCCTATGCGTCGCGCGAGCTCAAGGGCTTCGGGCTTTTCGGAGATGAAGGAGTCTGGGCCGGTCTCAAGCAGGAAGCCGTCTCTGCGAACGGTGCGAATCGTTCCACCTACATGAGACGAGCGCTCAAGCAGCAGAACTTCCAGATTGAAGGGAAGAGAAGCGCGGCCGCGCTCGACGAGCCTGTGCGCCGCCGCGAGCCCGCTGATTCCGCCGCCAATGACGACTACTCTCTTTCC
>DATELK010000123.1:0-20356 GCA_035276685.1 Pyrinomonadaceae bacterium
TAGCGGGCGGGTTATTAGTTAAGCATGACGCTGCTCTAAGTAATACCCACCCGCTACCGCAGGCGGTACTGACCTGTTTAATAAAAAAAAGGGCGAAGCACGTATAGGCTTCGCCCCTTCAGGAAATCGTAAGCTTTCGCAGGCTTGGGAGCGACGGGCATGAGAGAGCGTGTAGCTTCAACCTACTTTTTCATGCCCGGCGCTTTTCACGCTGCTCCGGCGCTACTTAACCTGTATGTTGCCTCCCATGAGATTCACCTGAGAGGTATTGACGTAAGCACCGCCGCTTAACGTGTAGGTGCCTATGACAATCAGATTGCTGACGCCGTCGGACACGCGTATGGCGTAGGTGTCAGGGTTAGCCACACCCGAGCCGGGCTCGCCCCTGTCGGTGACATCCACCTGATACTGGTAGTTGCCGCCGAGCGAGTAGGCTATGCCGGTCAGGCGGTCAACCGCCGTGATGTTCGCCTTGCCCGTGAACTTCGCCGTCTTCGGATTGGTCGTCGTGCTCAGTTGCAGCGTGCTGAGCGAGTTGCCCTTGACTACGAAGTTGTAGTCGCGCATGCCTGCCGGAGCGCCGAGGAAGCCGAGGTCAGCTTTGGTACGGTAGATGAACAGGTTGTTGCCCTGCCCGCTGCCGTTCTGCTTGTTCTTGACGGAGAAGCTGAAGTTGTTGCGGTACTGGTTGTTGGCCGGGTTAATGAGCCAGCCGCCGCCGGTCGTCATGCCAGGGTCTGAGACCGTCAGCGATGCCGTCTCAACCTCAGCCTGATAGTTCGGGTTCGGGCTGGTAGCCGTGTCGAGCAGCGTCACCGTGACGGTGTAGTTGTCAGCCGTCAGCGCTGCCGTCATGCTGCCCGCCACAGTGCCCGGCGTGGCCGTGGCTGCGAGCGTGACGATGCCGTTATTAGGAATCGCCACGGGGCTCGTCATGGCAAGGTCTGTTGACCTGAAGACCTTGAACTGAATCTGTCTTCCGGCCAGCGTGTTGCCGAGAGAGCTGTCCGCAGCCTCCTGAACCTGAGCCGAGAGGGTCACGTTGCCGCTCGTTCCGGCCGAAGCCAGAAGAAGGAACTGCGTGCCCGTGTAAGAGATGGTCGCGTCCTCTTTCGTCACGTTGATGGTGATGTCGGTGGACTTCGTTCCCGTGGGCGAGCCGTCGTCAGCCACGCTCACTCTGACCGTGTAGCTTCCGGGCGAGACGGTGACCTTGCCGGAAAGCTTCCACGTGCGGTCGTTCGCGCCCGTTGAAATCTCTGCGAGTGTGAGCCCGCCGAGGGGAGCCGCAGACTGGAACGCAGCGTCCGTGCTCTTCTTCCACGTCACCGTGGGCGTGAGAGACGAGCCGCTTGAGTCAACGTCCGTGGCCGCGAGCATGACGGGCGTAATCAGGTCGCTGTACTGCAAGGACTGCGTCGCGGGAGCGGCGGCCACCTCAGGCGCGTCGTTCACGGCAGTCACGTTGATGTTGAAGGTCACAGGCGCGGTCGCGTCTATGCCTCCGTTGTCCGTGCCGCCGTCGTCCTTGAGCGTGACCGTCACGGTCGCCGTGCCAAAGGCATTGGGCGCGGGCGTGTAGGTCAGAGTGCCGTTAGGAGCTATGGCGGGCTGCGCGGAGAAGAGCGCGTTGTTGTTATTGGCTACGATGAAAGAGAGCGCCTGTCCGGCTTCGTCGGCCGGGCCGGACTTGATGCTGGTGGCCCAGTTGGGAACCGTCTGCGCGCCCGCGTCTTCCAGCACGGTTTGAGCAGCGCCAGCAGTAAAGCTCGGCTGGTCGTTGACGGCCGTGACGTTTATGGCAACCGTGTCCGCGTCGCTCTTTGCGCCGCCAGTGCCGGTGTTGCCCTTGTCGTTGGTAGTAACGCTTAAGAGGGCCGGGCCGTTTGAATCGGCGGCCGGAGTGTAGCTCATTCCGTTAAGCGCGTTGTTGATGCTGTCCACGGTGCCCTTGAAGGTCATCGAGGCATCATTTGCGCCGTCGCCGTTCGTGAAAGTCAAACCACTATTGCCGCCTAAGCTGAGCGTGCCGCCCGTCGCCGCCAGAGTCACTTCCACAGGATTGTTTCCTGCATCCGTGTCCGAGACGGAGATGGCGTTAGAGCCCGCGCCGGAGAAGACCAGCGTAGAGTCTTCCAGCACGCTCTGCGCCGCAGGCACGGCATTGACCGGTGCCTGGTTGGCCGGAACCGCAGCCGCAGGCAGCCCCGTCACCCTGAGGCTGTAGGGAACATTCAAGCCGCCGTTCTGATTGGACTCGCTGACGACTACTGTGAACGTCTGGTTGGCCGGGACGTTGAAGGAGAAGAGCTGCGCGGTGCCTGCGCCGGAAGTCGTAGAGCCGCCGTTATCGGCTACGTAATTCGCGGAGACCGAAGCCGCGTTGAAGCTCGGCAAGTAAGCTACGGCGTGCAAGAGCGCCGTGGAAGAAGTGGTCATCTGCACAGTCACGCAGATGGGAGACGCAGACGTGTTGGTGAAAGTATAAGCGTCGTAGCGGCGTGCAGCGCCCGTGCCCGTCGTGCCGACCGCTCCGGGGTTCGCCTTCGTGGAGCCGCAGACGGAAGCAGGATAGCTGAAGTTCATGCGGCCTGCCTGTGTGCCTGTAGCGGCCGTGTAATCCGCGCCCGCAGGAACAACCGGCGCGGTCGTATCAAGCACGCCTGAGATTATAGACAGGCGTCCCGTGGGGATGGTGAAGGGGAACGAGCGCGTCACGCCGTTGTAGGTCACGGCCAGCGCGAAGTCCAGATTAGAGCCATAGACCGCGCTCTCCTGAAGGACGAACTCGAAAGGCACTGAGCTTGTCGCGCTGCCGTTCGTTGCTGCCAGGTCAGGATAGGCGCGAGTCTCCGAAGGAGTGATGACGACGCCTGGGCTGCTTGAGCTAATCGTGGCCGAGACGTTCATGGCCGAGCCCGCGCCCGAGTTAGTCAAAGGAATAGCGACCGTCAGACGCTCGCCCGGCTCTATAAAGCCGTTGTTGTTGCCGCCTACGTCAGAGACGGTGGCCGTGCCAGTCGTTACGTTGGCAGCGCCCGGCTGCGCGCCTATGTACTGCAAGGCGGAGTCGGCCATGATGATGCCGTAGCCGGAGTCGCGGTCAACACCAGCGGCCTCGTTATCAATGGCCGTGTTCTGCAAGGCATCGCGAACCTGCGTGGATGTGAGCGAGGGGTTAGCGGACTTTAAGAGCGCCGCAATCGCGCCCGCGTGCGGAGCAGCCGCAGAGGTGCCGGAGAAGATTATGGGGAAGCCGCCAGCGCCTGTGACGGACACGGCATCAGCCGCAGTGATGTCCGGCTTCTGGCGAGAAATGCCGCCCGTGGAGCTGACGTTGCCCGGAGTAAAGGGCGTGCCGTTGGCCTGATAGAAGAGCTTGCGCGGGCCGTCGGACGAGAAGGTCTCCACCTGATTCGAGGCGACGAAGGGATTCGGGAAAGCGGCTCCGGCAGGCACGGCCGCGACGCCGAAAGCGCTGGCCACGGTTGAGTGGCCGGAGGTCTGGCCCGGCGTGTTGATGGACAACCGGCCTCGATTGGTCGTAAGCCGCAGGTAACGGCCCACGCCCGAGAACCTGACAATCACCAGTCGAGTGTTAACCGCCGAAGGGCTCATCAGTTCCATCGGGTCACGACCGGGAATCGTCTGGTCAGAGGTTGCAGCGCCGACGATGGCAGTCCCGGCGGCGTTGAGCGCGTAAAGGTCGTAGTCGCTCGTGGCTCCGCCCACGGGCTCGCTCCAGTTGAGAGCGTACGCGCCGCTTCCGACGGTGGTCACAATGTTGGAGGTGGTGCCTGCTGCGAAGAGGTGAACGCGGCCCGCGCCCGCGAGCGGCCCCGTGGCGTTGCCGCCGTCAACGAAGTCGCCCTCCCAGACGCCGGAGGTGTTGTCGTTCTTGTTGCCGGAGTTTCCGGCCGAAGAGAAGTAGAGCGCGCCCGCAGCGGTCACGTCCGCGACGGCCTGCGCCACTGCGCCCTGATTGTTGGGGGAGACGACGCCCGGAGCCTGACCGTCCTGAAAAGGAGTCTCGGCGAAGTAGAACACGTCGTCGACGATGATGTCGCAGCCCGCGTTGCGAAGCGCGCGAATGTTGTTGGCGAAGTTGGCCGCGCCGCCTAAGGCCGTGGCGAAGTAAAGCTGAGCGCCCGGCGCTATGTCGTGGACAATCTCAAGCATCGCCGTGCCCTCGTCGCACGAAGAGGTCGCGGCGCACTGTCCAGCAGCCGTGCCGCTCTGGCCCGGCAACACAGTCACGGGGCCAAGGTCGCCCGCCGCCTGCGCCGCAGTCAGATAGCGCACTCCGTCGGAGAGGATGCCGATTTTGATGCCCGTGCCGTCAACGCCGTACGTGTTGCGCGCGAGAGCGGCCCTGTGTGTGGCGTCCGCTTCGGTCTTTCGCACGCCGCTCGTGCCCACGTTGTAGGAGCTGAGCTGAAACTCTTCTATGGCGTTGATTATATCTTCGCTCAGGTTGCGCTCGCGCTCTTCAAAGTCGGGGCCGGTCGTCGAGACGCGCTCCGGGTCTGTCGCAGGCTCTGCATCGCCGGTGTCTTCCTGCGAAGTCATGGCCTCCTGCATGGGCTGTACGTAGTTGACTTCAGGCATGTCCGCGATTGAGTCGACCGCGTCTAGGCTCACTTCGGCGCGGACGGTGTTGTACTCGGGGAAGGAGCTGATGACTTTCGCGCCAGCCTGTTTGAGCTTGTTGAGAAGCTGCTTGTTGACGCTTGCCGAGATGTCGATTATGACCTCGCCGCTCTGGTTCTTCGGGAGCTTCACTTCCAGCTTATCCACGCCAGGGGCTATCTGCTCGCCGCGATGCATCTTGATGCCGTAGATAAGACGGGAGTCCATCTTCTGTCGGCCAGCAGAGCGCGTGGCCTTTTCCTGCATGAGCGCCTCTATCTGCTGGCGCGCACGGTCACTCATCTGCACCGCGCCGCGACCGTTGCTGCCGGGGTTCTCCTGCTGCGCGGAGGCGACCAGGGAACGTGTGGGTAAGAGATTACCGGCGCTGACGGCGACGGCGCAGGCGACCACGAGCAGCGCAAAAAGCGGGGAACGCATGACGCGCAGCCGCCGGGGTCGCTTCGAGTTTCTAATCGGGTTAGGCTTTCTACTCTTCATTCTATTAGATGGACTCCTTCAAGGGTTGTTAAATTCTCAGGGGTTGATGAAAGCGCAGGCTCAGAAGGCTCAAGCGCTACTTATCGGTCGTGGCCTCGTCAGCCGGGTTAATCGCTATGACTTCCTTGAGCGCCGCAAGCTCTTCAAGTTTTTCGAGCGGCACGTGCGCCTGTATGTCCTTGTACTCTTCGGAGGCTGACACTATCTCGCCTCCGAGCCTCTTTATCTTTGCCAGAAGCGCGCGAGTCACACGCGCGCGGATTGCTACTATCGCTCTTCCCTTCGCGTCGAACCTGACGCGCAGCTCGCCCGCCGGGACTCCTTTACTTTCCGCCTCGCCGCGCTTGCGGTAGAGAGCATAGAGAAGCTGCGAATCTATCTTCTGCTGTGCCGGTGTGCGCCCGCTCTTCTCTCGCACGATGCCTTGTCGAGCGCTCTTAACGGTCGCGCTCGTGCGGCCCGCGAAGGTAAAGCCCGCGCTCAGGAGGATGATTACGAGTGCCTGAAAAAGCTGCTTCATGTTACGAGAGAAAACGGTTGTGAATTATCCCTAAGCTCAGGCAGTAGAGGCCGTCCACGCTCTGGCGCTCCGCGCGCAACACTACGACGTGCATCGCCACGAGCGCTTTGTGAAGGCGCGCGACCAGAAAGAGCCTCGCGCCCGTCTCGACCTCTTGTTCGAGCCGCAGGTTACAATCCTCCGCGCTTAAATCGTCCAGCGCCGTTTCCACCTCGAAACGCTCGCCGCCTGCGCTTGTGCCCCGCACTATGACATCAAACGGCCCGTAGATGCGCGGCGCACCTTCCAGATGCGCGTCCTCGTCCACGAGCGTTTGCACGAAACCTGCCTGGGGCTCTTCAAACATAGCTACAGACTTAAAAACCTTGGGTTGATTAGCTTCTTAGGGGGTTAAAGGCGGGAGGGTTAACTTCTAAGACTTGCTAGAGGCTGTCTCCCACTTTCGGCTCAAGCGGCTTCCAACTCGAACCGGGGCGAACTATACGAATTTTCGTATCTGCTCGCATCTGAGGTTTGTCACTTTTTACGAGTACGACGCTCCATATTTTCAGGAGCCGGAGAAGTACATTTGTACCGGAGGAGGTAGATGCCAGAGCTTAGCGGGCGGGCTTGACGATGCCGTGGCGGTAGGCGTAGACGAGGAGGCCAAGGCGGCCTCCCTTTATCTCAAGCTTGTCGTAAATCCTAGTGAGGCTGTTGCGCACGGTCGACTCGGCTATGTGCATGCGCGAGGCTATCTCGCGGTTGTCCATGCCGTCGCCTATGCAGGTGATAAGGTCTCGCTCGGTCTTTGTCAGGCTGCCGATTTTGCGCGCCTCCGGGTCTCTGTCCGCATCGGAAGCGTCTGCGGCCTGTCTCTTATCGAAGAGGCGGCGGGCCGCGCCCGGCTCGAACCAGTACTCGCCCGTGCGATGCACCTTCTCTATGGCGCTTAGCAGCTCCATGGCTCCCTTCTCTTTAAGCACCATTCCCTTCGCGCCGAGCATCATGGCCTCGTCGCGCTTTTCCACCTCGCGCATGCCCGTCAGCACTATGACGTTGGATGAAGGCACGGCCTTTATCAGCTCAGGCAGAAGCGAAAGGCCGCACTCAAGCCCGAGGTCTAGGTCGAGGACAATGACATCCGGCTGCTCGCTCAGGGCCAAGGCAATCGCAGCTTCGCCCGTGCCCGCGTCGCCAATGACCTGCATGTCTGAGCGCGTTCTGATGAGGTCGGCCAACCCGTCGCGTATTATCTTGTGGTCGTCAACCAGCAGAATTCGTATAGGCTTTTCCTGTGTCGCCGTCATTATACAAAGCTCTGGGAGAGCGAGAATCAGAGCGGAATCCGGGCACATATCACGGTCTGACTCGCCCCCTTATGCTCAATGCTGATGCTCCCGCCAAGAGACGCCGCGCGCTCTGTGAGGGAGCGTGGACTGAAGGACGTTCTCGCTGCGTCCTGTGGCGCGTTGTTGTTTTCAATGCAAAGTACCAGATTGTTGCCCGAGGCGTCCAGCCTCACGACGCAGCTTGTCGCTTCCGTGTGCTTCCAGGCGTTTATCAGCCCCTCGTGAACCATCTGTATCAGCTCGGCTGCCAGACGGTCTGTAATCATTAAATCGCTGCGGCAGATGACCTCGACACTAATACCATAGTTCTCCTGAAACTGCTCCGTGTAGCGCCGAATCGCCGCCAGCAGGTGGTCGGCGGCCGTAGCCTTGTCACGCAACTCGCGCACGTAATGTCGCAGGCCCGTTATCTCGCTCACCGTCGTATCGAATAGCTGGTTGAGGTCGTCCGACACGTCGCGCTCGCCCGCGCTCAGCTTGTTGCGAATGGCCGCGAGCTTGTACTGCAAGCCTATGTAGGGCTGTATGACGCTGTCGTGCAGGTCGCGCGCAATCTTCTGCCGCTCGTGCTCCGCGGCCTTCGTTGCCAACTGGTCTAGCAGCCGCACGTTGCTTAAGACGGGCATGACGTGCTCTACAATCTGCTGTAGGAAGCCCACGTCCGATTCGTCAAAGCCGCGACAATCTTTTGTCAGAAAGAAGCGCCCGCGCGTCTGTCCCCTGTAAATCACGGGCAGCGTGATGAAGGATTCCGCGTCGAGCAGAGAGGCTATGCGCGCACACTCCTCTTTGCCTTCGGCGCTCTGCTCGCCCGTGACAATGTCCGTCGCGAGATAGACTGTCTCGCGCGCAAATCTCAAGCGCCGCCCCGCGTTGTAGAGCGCCGCGAGCCGCTCAGGCAGCACGAGGAATTGCCCTGCAAGCTCCGCAGGCACAGCATCTCTTTCAACTTCCTCTCCCTCCGGCGTCTCTTCCACTCTTATCAGCTGAAAGCCTCCGCCGTCGGCGGACGACGACGCGGCGTTCAGGATAAGCAGCCCCACCTTTGCATCATAGAAGGCGCGCACGCGCTGCATGATGCTGACGATGGTCTGCGCCACGCCGAAGCGCGGGTTAGAGAGCGTGTTCACCTCCTTGAGAAGCGCCAGCCGCCGCTTGAGGTCAATCTCCGCGCCGCCCCAGTAGGCCATCAGATACCCAAGCACCAGCAGGTATATGGGGCGCAGCAGGAAACGGTTCAGCTCGAAATTACGTTCGGCTGGCGCGCTCACGTAGCCTATGACGGTGAACAGAATAGCCGCCGCGACCGTGACCAGCATGCCTTCGCGGAAGCCCCAGCGAAAAGATGCCACGACGACGGCGTAGAAGAAGAAGAAAAAGAAGACGCTGCTCGTGCCGCTGCTCAAAGAGATGAGCAGCAGATACCAGCCCACGTCTATCCAGTGTACGACGCGCGAGCCGACCACAGGCGAAGCGCGCCGCGCCAGCCAGTACATCACGATGCTGTAGCCAACGTAGAAGCAGAGCGCGCTGTAAGTGACTAAGACCAGCCTGTCCGGCTCCGAAGGGTCTATGACGATGATGACCAGAGCGGAGCAGGCCAGAATCAATCTCATGGCGCAGATGAGGCGGTCATCGACGGAAGCAAAAAGCTCGCCTCTATCCCGTGATGCTGAAGCCTGCGCCCTCTGTCCAGACAAGAGTATTCTCCTGAAGAAACCCAAGACCCGCTTTGATGTAGAGCTTGAGTGCTCAGTCTATCACCACTCACTAACTCAGGTCTCAAAAATTTTCTTCAGGAGTTGTTACATAGAATATGAGTCTATGAGGAGGTCTGTGTCGCCTTGCATGACGGAGCTTGTGTCGGGCGCGGCTTGCCCCTGCCGCTCGCCGGTTATCAGCGCGACGGCTTCGGCTGCTGGCACGGGCTCAGAGAAGAGGAAGCCCTGGCCGTACCGGCACTGCAACGCCTTGAGCTTTTCCCACTGCTCTGCGGTCTCTATGCCTTCGGCCACGACCTGCATCCTCAGCTTGGAGGCGAGCGTGATGATAGTCTCGACAATCCCAAGGCTCTCTTCATCAACCGACATGCGTGTGACGAAGGACTTGTCCACCTTCAATATGTTGACGGGGAAGCGATGCAGGTAACTCAAGGAAGAATAGCCCGTGCCGAAGTCGTCTATGCTCAGCTGCACGTTCAGAGAGCGCAGCTGCCTAAGCATGCCTATGGCGGCTTCCGCGTCGTCCATCACCATGCTCTCCGTTATCTCAAGCCTCAGACAACGCGGGTCAAGGCCCGTCTGGTAGAGAATGCGCTTGACCTGTCCGACGAGGTCTGGCTGCTTGAACTGCTTGCCGGAGAGGTTGACGCTGATGGTCAGGGGCTTGTCCGAAGGAAAAAGCCGCTGCCACTCGCGCACCTGCCGGCAGGCCTGTAGCAGCACCCACTGGCCTATGGGAATAATCAGCTCTGTGTCTTCCGCCACGGGGATGAACTCTACGGGCGAGACGAGCCCGCGCGCGGGATGCTGCCAGCGCGCTAGCGCCTCGAAGCCGGAGATGCTGCCGTCTTCAAGCTTCATAATCGGCTGGTAGTAGACCTCAAGCTCATCTCGCTCAAGCGCGTGGCGCAGGTCGTTCTCAAGCTGAAGGCGAGAGATGGCGCGGGCGTGCATCACCTTATCGAAGACCTCTATGCGCCCCTTGCCCTGCTCCTTGGCGCGATACATAGCCGTGTCCGCGTCCCTCAGTATCTCTTCCGTGCTGGTGTAGCCTATCGTCGAGAGCGCGACGCCTATGCTGGTGCTGGTGAAGACATCGTAGCCGCTCAGCTTAAAGGGCGCTTCGATGGCGCGAAGGATTCGCTCCGTGATGGTGAGGGCTTCCCCTGCGTGATTGATGCCGCTTAAGAGTATGGCGAACTCGTCGCCGCCGAAGCGCGAGACTGTATCTTCGGGACGCACGCAGCGCGCGAGCCGCTCGGCCACGGCTTCCAGAAGCTGGTCGCCGACGACGTGGCCCAGAGAGTCGTTGATGTTCTTGAAGCGGTCTATGTCGAGAAAGAGCATGCCGAACATGTGGCTGGGGTGCTGGCGTGCGCGGTTAATCGCAAGCTGAAGATGCTCTGTGAAGAGAGCGCGGTTCGGCAGCCCCGTCAGCGAATCATAAAAGGCCGCGTGATGAAGCTGCTCTTCGGCCTGCTTGCGCTCGGTTATGTCCTGTGCCTGAAGGATAAAGTGCATGGGCTTGCCATGCTCGTCAAAGACGCTCGACACGCTAATCGTAGCCCAGACGACGTGCCCGGCCTTGTGTATGTATCGCTTCTCGCGCATCGTGTTGACGAGCTTGCCTTCCAGCATCTGGTACATGTCCGCGAGGCTGTCGCCGAGGTCGTCGGGGTGCGTGATGGACTGGAAGTTCATCTGAAGCAGCTCGTGCTCGGAATACCCGAGCAGCTTAGAGAGCGAGCGGTTGACGCTCAGCCATCTTCCGTCCGTGCCCACTAGCGCCATGCCTACCGCCGCGTAATCGAAGGCCGAGCGGAAATGCTCTTCGCTCTTTCTGAGCGCCTGACTAACGACGCGCTGCTCTTCCGCGTGTCGCTCGGCCTGCTCGGCCTGCTTCTGCGTGATGTCTAGCTGCTTGCGATAGGACTGGTAGGTGAAATAGATGATGCCGATAATCGGAATCATCGCCATGAAGGCATAAAAGCCGTTGCCGTTGACCAGCTTGACCGTGATGCCTGCGGCTGAGGCTCCCGCGAGATACGACACAGAAGTCCAGAGGAAGTGCGTCTTCCAGGTGTGCAGGAACGGCAGGTTAAGCTTGAAGGTCTCGCGCCATGCGGCCAAGCCCGTGTTGACCAGAAACTGCGTCGCGCCTAGAAAGCAGATGGCGGTGACGAAGTTACCCGTGAGCGAGCCCTGGCCCAACTCTACGAGCGGCCCGAAGATGTGTATGGCGAGAGTCGCCGTGACGAAGGTCGAGAGAGCGGTGAGACTGGCGTTAAAGCTTCTGGTCAGCCAGAGCCGTGTGAAGCGAAGCGACGAGCAGAGGGCTTCTGCGCCCGCAAGGAGCACAGCAGCCTCTCTTCCATAAAGCAGCAGCGTGAGGAAGATGAAGCAGTCGGAGACGGTAATCTGATTCTTATGTCTTGAGAACTCTATGCCTATGCGCGAGCCGAAGCAGATTGTGACCGCGGCCAGCATCAGAAAGCGGAAGTCCACAAGCGCGGGCTGAAGGCTGTAGATGCTGTAGGCGCAGACAGCCACACCGGCCGCGACAATCAGCCACATGAAGGGCTTATTGAATCTCTGTTTACTCACAGGGCTTCCCTTGAGCGGAACCGAAAATTTTTCTGGTGGCGCTTGCGAGGCATGACCTGCCGACTCTTCAGTTAGCGATTGACGTGCCAGCCTGACGCGGCAGGAGAGATTATCGGATTTGCTCAGGAAACAGGCGCGTGAGGCGGTCGTGGGGAAAACAGGAATCGGTCAGCATGGCAGACTTAGACCGCCACGCTGACCGACTCATTAATCAAGTTGACTGTAAAGAGAGATGCTTATTTCAGAGGCTTATAGTTTTTACAGGCCTATAGCTCATACCCTCCTTTCAGGCTTTACGGCACGGTGCCGTCTTCCGTCACTACCTGCATCCCTGCGTTGCCGTCGCCCTCGCTCATAACCGACAAGGCCCAGGCCATTGCTCCGTCAGAGACCATCACACCATCGCCCATGACAACGCCGTCACCCATCACTACACCGTCTCCCATCACCACGCCGTCGCCCATGACGACGCCGTAGAGCTTGAAGCCGTGCAGGAAGATGTAGCCGTCGCCCATGACGACGCCCGTGCTGGTCAGTATGTTGTCTGAGACCATCACGCCGTCCGAGACCATGACTCCGTCCGAAACCATCACGCCGTCGCCCATCACGACGCCGTCCGAGACCATCACGCCGAGGTCATAAATCTTCTGGTACTTCGTGATGAGATTCGTGCCGGTGGCGTAGGCGCGTCCCATGAACATGCCCTGCGACCAGGTGAAGGTGTAGCCGTCAGCGGTGGTGTAGGGGCTGGGCGGCGCGGCGCTCGTTAAAAGCGTAGTGCCGAGCCTTGTAGAATTGTTGAGGTCTGTGCGAACGAGCTTGGCAAGACGAACAGCGCCTTCAATGTTGAGCTGGCCCGCGCCCTGCTCGTACATGTTGTAGCCCGCGAGAGGCTGCGCCGTGTACATGAGAATCATCTTGACCATGTTGGGCGTAAGGCGTGGGTTGGCCTGGAGCAAGAGAGCGGCCGCGCCCGCTACAATGGGCGTGGCCATGGAGGTTCCGCTCATCTGCATCATCTTGTGATTACTATTGCTGCCCGGCGTGCAATCAAGTCTCTGATTGCCCCTGACCAGCATGTTGTCTCTGGCCTCCGCTGCTATGAGCTTATTGCCGGGAGCTATGATGTCGGGCTTGATGAGGTGGTCGTAGGTCTTTACGCCGTCGACGGTGCGGTAGCTTCTGGTCGGCCCGCGAGAGCTGTAGGTCGTGACAGCGTCGTCCGCGCGCGAGTCAGTGCCGAAGGAGTTGGCAGCGCCGACCGTAATCACGGAAGGGTCGTTGCCGGGAGCGTGAATGCGGCCGTAAATTTTGCGGCCCGAAGCATCCGTGCCGTCGTTTCCGGCTGCCGCGACGACTACGAGTCCCGCGTTAACGAGACGGCGCGCGGCTATGCAGAGCGGGTCGTCCAGATAAGAGTCTATGGCGGGCGCACCGAGGCTCAGGTTCACGACCTTAATCTTGTACTTCTGATAATTCTTTTCTCCGAGCGGCTTGCTCGCATCGACGGGCGCGAGTATCCAGTTGAGCGCCTTCAGAACGTTCGAGACGGAGCCGAGTCCGTCGCGGTTCAGCACGCGCAGGTTAATCACTTTCGATTCGGGAGCGACGCCCGTGTAAGCGCCGTGCGAGACGTGGTCTGTGCCTGCGGCCAGAGAGGCTACGTGTGTGCCGTGGCCGTAAGGGTCGCCGAAAATGCCTTCGCCCGTGAAGTCGAGCTGCGCTTCGATGCGGTTGGCAATCTGGTGATGGTCTTTGTCTATGCCTGAGTCAAGGACGGCTATGTTCATGTCCTTGCCTCGGATTCCGCTGTTGCCCGACTCGGCGCGCATGCTGAAAGCGCCCGTCGCATTCTCGACGTGGCCGAAGAGCCTGACCTGCCTGTCCGGAGAGATGAAATGAACTTCTTCGAACTCGGACAGCTCGTCCAGCACGCTGAGCGGAAGCTCAACTACCGTGGAGCCTAGGTCTGCAAGCTCGTGTTTGACGCGGATTCCGTTGCGGCGCAGGAGCGCCTTCAATCGTCCGCTAGGCTCGCCCGTCAACTGTAGAATGACCTGAGCTTTTTCTTCCGTCGAGGCCGCGTTCTGCCTGCGCTCGCGCAGGGCGTCGGATACTTTCTCGCCCTTGGAGCGTTTGCCCGTCTCTTTAGACTTCTTTTCTGAAGACGGCTTTGACTCTGCGCTGCCCGCAGGGCTCAGAAAGATGGTGGCCGTGAGAGTGGCGATTAAGAGCAGTGCTGTTAACCGTGTCGTGCGGCTTAAACTTGTCGAGGTATTCATCTTCTATCCTTCGGGAACTCCCACTACCATGTCCCCTGCCGGGGATTTAGGCTGGTAAGTGCGTGCCTCTTTCCCGTTTTCACAAAGAGGAGGCTCTTGTCGGTAATAAGAACAGGCTCAGCACGTGGCGGAGCAGTCTCGCCTGTAGCGAGCATCGTGCCGGAAGAAGAAGAGAGTGGAATGCTAGGAAAATGAGGAAAGAGGCTGTCGCCGCCGGAAATCAATCTGACGGAATCGGTCAAAAAAATTCTGCGCGTCGGTCATAGTGGCGGAAAGAGTATTCACCGCCGCAGAGACGCAGCAGCCAATCAACTGCTGCGCTGCACGAGGCTGGACGCGACGGCGACAAGCTCCGCAAGCTCTACGGGCTTGGGCACGTGCATCTGGTAGCCCGCCCTTAAAGCCTGAAGCCTGTCCTCGGTTCTGGCGTAAGCCGTCAGGGCTATGGCGGGAACGCGGCCTCCCTTGTCCGCGCCTAGCTCTCTAATCATTTTCATCAGCTCGTAGCCGTCCATGTCAGGCATCCCTATGTCGCTGATGAGAAGGTCTGGAGTCGCAGCTTCGATTGCTTCCAGAGCCTCCATAGCGGATTTGGCCGTGGAGACTTCCGCCCCGCACTGTGTGAGCCCCGTCTTCAAAAGCTCGCGCGTGTCCGGCTCATCGTCCACGACCAGCACTCGCAAGCCGTCCAGCCTTTCCGCGCACTCGTAAGAAGGCAGGGTGTCGCGCGCGGCAGGATGCACGCGCTCGGTCGGCATCTCCGATTGATACACGGGAGCCACGGGCAGAAGCACAGTGAAGGTAGAGCCTTTTCCAAGCCCCTCGCTCTCCGCGCGCACAGAGCCTCCGTGAAGCTCTACCAGATGACGCACGATTGAGAGGCCGAGTCCCATGCCTCCGTGCTGGCGAGTGGTACGCTGGTCTGCCTGCCGGAAGCGGTCGAAGACGTGCGGCAGAAACTCCTGGCTTATGCCTGAGCCCGTGTCACTCACAGCAATCTCTATGTGCGAGTTGACGCGCTCAAGCCTGACCTGCACGCGCCCGTCGCGGGGCGTGAACTTGATGGCGTTCGACAGCAGATTCCAGACGACCTGTTGCAGGCGTATAGGGTCTCCCGCGACGGAGATGACGCCCGTGTCCATAATCTTCTGCACGCGCACGCCCCTTGCTTCGGCGGCGGGACGAACCGCCTCGATTGCGGCTTCTATGAAAGAGTTCGGGTCAACGGGACGGACATCTATCCTGAGCTTGCCCGTGATGATGCGCGAGACATCAAGCAGGTCGTCTATGAGCTGTCCCTGCGCGCGTGCGTTTCTCTCAATCGTCTCAAGAGCCTTGAGCGAAGACTCGCTGCTGAACTGGCCCGTGCGGAGCATGTGAGACCAGCCAAGGATGGCCGTCAGGGGCGTGCGAAGCTCATGAGAGATAGTCGCGAGGAACTCGTCCTTCAAGCGGCTGGACTCCTGCGCCTCGCGGTAGAGCCGCTCGTTCTCCATCGCCACGCGCTCGGCCTCTTCACGCGCTCGCTTCACAGACTCGTAGAGCCTCGCGTTGTCCATGGCGATTGCCCCCTGAGCCGAAAGCCCCGCGACCATTCGCTCGTGCCGCTCCGTGAAGACGCCCGCTTCCGGGTGGCCGAAGAAGAGGCCGCCAAGAACTTCGCCCGAGCGAGAGATGACAGGCACCGCTAAGTAGCTCGTCACGGGCAGGTGCCCCTCGGGCATGCCGTAGTAAGGCGAGTTGTTGCCGTAGCGCGGGTCTAGCTTTACGTCATCAATACGCACGACGCCTTCGCCGCGAAAGGTCGGGCCGAAGAGGTCTGTGGCGCGCGGCATAGGGAAATGCGCGAAGGCTTCTCGCGGCACGCCAGACAGAGTGTAGAGCATGTAGCTCGCGCCCTCTTCGTTGAGCACGTTGTAGAAGAAGGAGCCGAAGCGTGCGCCCGTCAATTCCGTGGCGGCGTCCGTCACGGCCTGAACTATCTTGTGAAGGTCAAGCTCGGCCGAGATTAACTGGCCCAGCCTGTTAATCGTCTCGGTCTCTTCGCGCGCCTCCTGTTCAAGTTGAAGCAGGCGCTCGCGCTCTCGTGCGGCCCGCTTCTCTTCGGTGGTGTCGCGCACTTCTATGATGGTGCCTATGGGAGAGTCGGCCTCGCGTATGGGGCTCGCCGTAAAGGCCACGGAGATGAAGGAGCCGTCCTTGTGAACGAAAACCTCCTCGCCCTGCTCCTGGCTGTTGTGCGGCAGCGCCTGGTCAATCGGGCACTCTTCCAGAGGGTAGGGACGGCCGTCCGGGCGCGTGTGATGTATGAAGTCATGCAGGGGGCGGCCCTGCACCTCGCTCAAGGTGTAGCCGGTCAGTCTTTCGGCGGCGGGGTTCATGTAGGTGCAGTGCTGCTGCTTGTCCATGATGAAGAGGGAGACGGTCGCGTTGTTGAAGACCGTCTCCAACTGTCTTCTGGTTTCATTCAACTCTTCTTCAGCACGCACGCGCTGCGAGATGTCGCGCGCAATCTTCGAAGCGCCCAAGATTTTTCCTGAGCCGTCCTTGATGGGCGATACCGTGAGAGAGATGTTGACGAGCGTGCCGTCCTTGCGAACCCTGATGGTCTCGTAGTGCTCTATGCGCTGGCCTGACCTGATGCGGGCCAGTATGCGAGGCTCCTCGTCTATGTGGTCGGCAGGAATCAGAATCGTGACGGACTTACCGATTACCTCGTCGGCCGTGTAGCCGAAGATGCGCTCGGCCCCACGGTTCCAACTCATGATGACGCCTTCGAGAGACTTGCTGATGATGGCATCGTCGGCAGACTCTATGATGGCGGAGAGCCAGAAGCGAGCCATAGAGGAGTTTTGCAGGTCGGAAATCCGCTCTTCCGTTGTTCTGTTGTTAGCTAGCTCTTCCGACACGGGTTCAGTAGACATAGATACACTTATCCGACTGCGGCAAAATAAAAGCAGAGTTAAGGGGTTGCGGGGGAATAGGTAGATTATACAGGCCAGCCGCTGATATTGCGAAGTCTCTTGCAGAGGAATCAAAGAAAGGAATTAGCAGGGATGGACAGGATAGACAGGATGAAAGAGAAGAGCTTGCTTCTTCTTTTATCCTGTCTATCCTGTCCATCCCTGTTAATTTCTTCCTCTCTTCTACTGCTTATGCCCGGAGCCTGCGATTTCGAGCGCGTACTGTAGTCCTTCGGCGAGCCTGCGGCGGGTTCTTATGCCGGACAAGTCAAGGCCCAGATGAACAAGTGTCTGAGCGACCGCGCCGCTCACGCCCGTCAGAATGCACTCGGCCCCTAAGAGGACTATGGCGGCGACCGACTGAACCAGCCGCTGCACGACAGCCGTGTCTATGGTTCTCACGCCTGTGATGTCGAGTATGACGACCCGCGCCCTTCTCTCCACGGTCGCGTGTAGGAGCGCGTCTGTCATCTGCTCTGCGCGCTCTCGCGTGAGGCTTCCGATGATAGGCGCGAGCAGTATGCCTTCCCAGACCGTGATAACGGGCGTTGAAAGCTCCGTTATCAATTCGTCCTTTATGCGATTGGCCTCTTCCGCCTCGCGCTTCGCCTCCAGTATCTCGTCCTCGTAGCGCAGGCGCTGTCGCATGGGAATGATGACGCAGTCGTAAACGGCTGCGCCGTCTCGCTCCCTTCGCTGAGCGTTCACGAGCACAGGCACGTCCTCGCCCTGCTTCGTCCGCAGAGAGAAGTAGACCTCTTCCGCGCGCCCGTGCATCTTCAGCAGGGGAAAGAGGTGGGTTTGATAGAAGATGCGGCTGGCGACAGGCAGAATCGTTTCAAGGTGCTGGCCCGTGAGAGCCTCCGCGTCGTGGCCCAGAAGACGCAGCAGTGTCTCGTTCACCGCTTTGATTCTCCCGTCGTCGGTGAACATGAGAAAGCCGCAGGGCGCACGGTTCAGCAGGTCGTCCATTCAGCTTGATGAGCCTCGGCGCGCTTCTTTCGTGTTGTTCAGGTAGCTCCTGATGACACGTATGGTCTCATCCGGGTGGCTCATGTGCGGGCAGTGGCCCGTGGCTTCGAGCAGCTGAAAGGTGCTGCCGGGAAGATTCCTGTGCAGGTACTGGCCCACCTCAAGCGGCGCTATGGAATCCTCCGAGCATTGCATGATGAGAGAGGGCACCCTGACCCTGGCCACGTCCGCGCGGTTGTCCGAGAAGAAGGTGGCCTCTGCAAAGCGGCGCGCAATCTTTGGGTCTGTGGAGCAGAAACTCTCTTCCAGCTCGCGCGAAAGCTCTGGCCGTTCGGCGTTCTTCATCACGGCCGGAGCCAGAAAGTTTGCCCAGCCGATGTAGTTCTTCTCCATCAAGTCCAGCAGGCCCGCGATGTCCGAGCGCTCGAAGCCGCCCACGTAATCCGGCGGGTGATTGATGTAGCAGGGCGAAGGGCCAATCAGGATTAGAGAATGGAAGCGACGCGGCTCCCGTATGGAGGCCAGCATCCCGACTACGCTGCTTACGGAATGGCCGACGAAGATGATGTCGGACAACTCTAACGCGTGGCAGATGTCCAGCACGTCCTGCGCGTAGCCGTCGAGGCTCGCGTAACGCTCAGGGCTGTAGGCCGCGATGTCCGATTTTCCGGAGCCCACGTAGTCGAACAGTATAACCCTGTAGTCCTCTTCAAAGGCGGGCGCGACAAAGCGCCACATGTTCTGGTCGCAGCCGAAGCCGTGCGCGAACATCATGGGACGCGTGCCCTTACCCGAGACCTTCACGTTATTTCTTCTCAAGACATCTGAAGCCATATCACTCCTGTAGAGGCACGAAGCTGTGTGTCAGGCAATGTGCTAAAGGGGGAAGCGTGGAATGTTAAAGCATTTCGGGAAAGAACGAAACCGCCGAACTCAAAAAGAATTTGTTGTAACTACACTTTTCTCAGAGGCGTCTTAACAATTAGGTCGGACTCTCCCGCTCAGGCGAAGTAAAAAGCCTCGGGTGCGTCCGGCCTATTTTTTTTCGATAAAGGGGGATGAAATGAAGAAACTTCTTGGACTTACACTTTCACTGGCGTCAATCGTGTTCGTCGCTTCGAATGCACAGGCGGCCGACTCAAAGACCTCTGCCGGGACTAGTATCACGGCCAGCAGCAGCACTGTCTCTCAGTTTCGCCGTCAGGGCATCTGGGGCAGGCGCAACAACCGCGTCGCGCGAGTCGTGACTCAGACACGCCTTGTGCGTTACGGACGACGCATCTTTAGAGAGACGTACCAGGTCAGGTATCTGCCGAACGGCAGAACGCAGACGAGGCTTATCAGCCGCGTGCGCGTTAGATAAAGCGGAGGCCGGTCTGGCGTTCCAGCTTATAGCGTCAGACCGGCTTCTAACTCATAGGAGCCCCGGCACCATATGGGATACGCGTGTACGATGCGGTGTCAACCGTGCCGGTTTGACAGCTTAGAAACCGAGTGAATTTACGGCCCCGATTATGGAATGGTAGTTGCACTCATAAAGCGGAATCAATTGGGGTTCTAAAGACTCAAAGGGGAAAGTCAATGAAAGTGAACTATTTTAAGCGTCTGGCTATCTCGTCTGTGATTGGCATTGTGTCACTGGCGGCATCCGGCGGCGCGGCCTACGCTCAGGGGCGCGGGCAGGAACGGCGACAGCAGCGCCAGCAGGAGCGGCAGGAAAGACAGCAGGAGCGCTCCTCGGAGCGCAGCCAGCAGCAGTCGGCCCGTCAGGCAGAGCAGGAGCAGCGTCGCGCCGAGCAGCAACAGCGACAGCAGGCTCAGCAGGCCGAGTGGCAGCAGCGTCAACAGCAGCGACAGGCAGAGCAGCAACAGCAGCAGGCAGAGCGCCAGCAGCGCATGGAGCAGCAGCGCGCGGCCCAGCAGCAACAGCGCCAGCAGCAGATTGAACAGCAGCGCGCCATTCAACAGAGACAGATTGAGCAGCAGCAGCGCGCCTCTCAGCAGCAACAGCGAGAGATACAGCGACAGCAGGTATACCAGCAGCGTCAACAGCGTCAGATAGAGCAGCAGCAGGTGATACAGCAGCGCCAGCAGCAGATTCAGCAGCGACAGATTCAGCAGCAGCGCAATGTCACGGACAGGCAGCGCGCCATCTGGCAGCAGCAGCGAGAGCAGCGCGCACTCGTCTACCGCCAGCAGATGGAGCAGCAGCAGCGCTATGCCATACAGCGCCAGCAGGCTCTTGAGCGACAGAGACGCATGGCGCAGTGGCGCTATCAGCAGCAGTACCTTGAGTACATGCGCCAGCAGCAGCTTCGCTTGCAGCAGCAGCGCTACAACGACCAGTACTATTACTCGGCTCCGAACTACCGCTACTCCAGAAGCGGCAGGTACTACGAGACGAACCAGTACGGCGCTGAGATGCTGAGGCAGGCCATCAACTACGGTTACGAGCAGGGCTTCCAGGCGGGTCAGGCAGACCGACAGGACGGCTGGCGCGACGGGAACTACCAGGACTCCTACGCCTATCAAGATGCCTCTTACGGTTATAACGGTTACTACGTTGATTCGGACGAGTACCGCTACTACTTCCGCGAAGGCTTCCGCAGAGGCTACGAGGACGGGTACTACGGTCGCTCGCAGTATGGCCGCTACTCTAACGGCACGGCCAACATACTGACCACCATACTGCAACAGATACTCAACCTACAGCTCTTCTAAAGTAAGGGCCAGAGCAAAAAGCGCAGGTCAGTACCGCCTGCGGTAGCGGGCGGATGTTAGCTAGACTAGAGTCATGCTTAGCTAACACCCGCCCGCTACCGCAGGCGGTACT
>DATELK010000124.1:0-7516 GCA_035276685.1 Pyrinomonadaceae bacterium
TATGTCGCCCCTCTCGGGGCTTATCTTCTATCGCAACGTGTGTCCCATGACTTACGTCATGGGCTACTGATATTGCGCCCCCTGCGGGGGCTACTGATATTCCGCGCCTTACAGGGGCTTAAGAATAGAAGCTACATGACGAGGGCGCTGCCCAGAAGGCCAAGCTCTTCCTGCTCCGCTTTGGTGTAGGTGATGACGCCTGCCTGCGCCCGCTCGTCTTCAAGGAGGCGGCTGGCGGATTCGCCGTCCACGGCCTTGGAGAAGAGATAGCCTTGAGCGAATTGGCAACGCATCTCCTTGAGAATCGAGAGATGCTTTTCCGTCTCCACGCCTTCGGCCACCACGTCCATGCCCAGATTCTTGGCGAGCGTGATGATGGTGCGGACAATCTCCGTGTTCTCATCGCCCGCGCCCAGGCGGCTGATGAAGGAGCGGTCAATCTTGAGCGTGTTGACGGGGAAGCGGTGCAGGTAGCTCAAGGATGAGTAGCCCGTGCCGAAGTCGTCTATGCTCAGCTTGACTCCGAGCGCACGCAGTTGTTGCAGCATGCTGCTGGCAACCTCTGCGTTCTCCATGACGACCGATTCCGTTATCTCAAGCTTCAGGAAGCGCGGGTCGAGTCCCGTCTCTTTGAGAATCAGCTGAATCTGCTCTATCAGGTTGCTTTGCGTGAACTGCCTGCCGGAGAGATTGACGCTGATGGTCATAGGCTTCTCGTTTGAGTAGAGCAGGTGCCATGCCCGCATGCGGCGGCAGGACTCTTCCAGCACCCAGCGCCCAAGCTCGACGATGAGGCCCGTCTCTTCCGCCACGGGTATGAAGTCCGCGGGCGAGATGAAACCACGCTGCGGGTGGTGCCAGCGCACCAGCGCCTCGAAGCCGGATATTCTGTCATTCTCAAGTGAGATGATGGGCTGGTAATAGACTACAAGCTCGTGCCGCTCAAGAGCGCGCCTGAGGTCGTTCTCAAGTTGCAGCCGCGCGACCGCGCGGGCGTGCATCGTGGAGTTGAATATCTCGTAACGTGCCTTGCCCTTCTCCTTGGCGTGGTACATGGCCGTGTCGGCGTCGCGCAGTATGTTCTCCGGGTGGTCGTAGCCGTTGGTGGAGAGCGTGATGCCCATGCTGGCCGTCGTGTAGACTTCGTGGCCGTTCAGGTTAAGCGGGCGCTTCAGCTCGTTCTGCACGCGCTCGGCCACGCGAATCACGTCCGCGTACTCTTCCACTCCGTCAAGCAGTATGGCGAACTCGTCTCCGCCAAGGCGCGCAACCATGTCTGACGGGCGCAGGCACTCTTCGAGCCGCCGTGCGGTAGAGATGAGCAGCTCGTCGCCAATCATGTGGCCCAGAGAGTCGTTGATGTTCTTGAAGCGGTCAAGGTCAAGGAAGAGAAGCGCGAAGAGGTGCGAGTCTTCCGTTTTGGCCTTGTCTATGGAGCCCTGCAAGTGGTTGTTCAGCAGCGCGCGGTTCGGCAGATTCGTCAGCGTGTCGTGGAAAGCGACGTAGCGGAAGTGCTCGCGGCTCTCTTCCAACTCACGGCTGATGCGCTCCTGCTCCGCCAGGTGCTTGTTCAATTCCTCTACGTGTCGCTCGGCCTGTTCGGCGCGCTCTCGCTCGGCCTCTGCTCTCTCACGCGTCGCCTGCTCCGCCTTGGCTGCGGTCGAGCGTATGTCCTCCAGATAATTGTAGTAGGTAAAGTAGAGGATGGAGACCATCGGGATAGAGACGAGTATGGCGTAGATGCCTATCATGCCTACGCTGCTGGCTATGAAGCCCGCGACGCCCGCTCCCGCAAAGTAAGTGATGGAGGCCCAGAGGTAGTTCTTGCTCCACATGTCCCAGAAGGTGTGGCCGTACTTGAAGGACATGGCAAGCGCCACCATGCCCGTGTTGGTAAAATACTGCACGAGCGCCATCACGGAGAGCGCCGTCACGGCCATGGGAAAGCTTTGTTCTGTTAGACCCGACGTGCTTCCGAAGAAGAGGCTCACCGCCTGAACAGTCGCATATGCCGAGCAGGCCATCACCGACGAGTTAAAGAGAATGGTGCGCGCCTTGCGGCCCACGCGTGCGCCGCTCGATAATCCTTCGGCAGCCGAAAGCAGTATGCCTGCCTCGCCGCCGTAAAGCAGTATGGCCAGAAAGATGAAGGTGTCGGAGATGGTGATGTTGCTGCCGAAGCGCGGGACTTTGATGGCGACGCGCGAGCTGATGATGAGCGTCAGAGAGGCCAGCAACAAGAACCTGAGGTCTATTATCTGAAGCGGCAGATGTATGGCGTAGTAAACTGAGATGAGCAGACCTGTGACAATCACCAACCACTGAAAGGGGAAGGTCAGCTTTTGTCTGAAGTTTTGCTCTGACGAGGTGTGCACGGTTCTCTTTTTTCCTTCTAGAAGTAGACCGTGAGGTACGGACTGCGAAACTGGTAATTCAATCTTTGATAGAGAGCCAGGGCGCGCTGGTTCTCGCGGTTGACGACGACGGTCAGCGACGGCGCGTTCTTCAACAGAATGCTTCCGAGCTGTGTCAGGCAGCGAGAGCCCAGCCCGCGCCCTCGCTCCTGCGGATGCACGTAGACGCCTTCAAGGAAGGCGGCCTGCGGCGTTTGGGAGATGATGTCGGCCTTGAAGATGACGCGCCCGGCTTCGGCCAGAACCCAGACGCGCCCGCGCTTAATGCGCTGCAAAGTTCGCTCGGTCATGCCCTTCAGGTCGCGCTGCAAGGGGTTCGTGCCGTTCTCTTCAAAGGCCATGGCGGAGTTGATGGACATGACCTGCTCAAGGTCTGACTCGGTCGCGCTGCACAGAGCCTCAACCGGCTCAAGCCCCTCCAAAACAGAGGTCTGCTCAAGCAGGATTTCATCACACGTAAGACGCGGAGAGCGCCCTTCCGAATTCAGGTAAGAGAGAAGCAACTGCATGCGGCTCTCTTCGCCGCGAATAAGCTGTAGACGCGGGTGCGTGAGCGCCAGCTTCATCAAGCCCTGAAAGGCCGCCTCGGTCTGCGCCTCTATGACGTTCTTCTGGCCTATGAGCGCCACGCCTACAAGCTCTCCGTCCTGATTCCTGTGGCCGTAGAAGGCTCCGCGATTGAGCGGGTTGTCGAGGCCGTTGTCGAGAATCAGCCCGGCCATGAAGACCGTGTGGATGGGACGAAGGGCCAGGAACGAAAGCGCCTCGTCGCGGTCTTTCTCCATAAGAGCCTCTATGCACACGGCGTCCGGCCCGCACTGCTGTATAGAGAGCAGTGTGGAAGAGTTCGCTTCTACTCCGGAGCTGGGATAGATGGAAGGCATCAGGGTTTGCTTTAGAGAAAAGTCAGGCTCAAAAGAAAAGAGGGGCCGAAAGGGGCAGGCCGGTTCCCCCTTAGGCGAACATCATGCCATGACTGAATGAGCGGCCCGGCCTAATGAAATGAAGCATTTAGATGTCAGGATGGAGCGGGCCGGTCAAGCGATTCTTTCAAAATGAAAGAATTCGGTCAGTCAATCTGGAAGAATTCGTGTAGAGAGGGTGAATCAGCCTCAGGCTGCGATTAGCTTGGCCAGAGTCTCAAGCGCGGCCTTGTTGTAGCCCCGGAACATCATCAGGCGTTTGAGGTCGCCCCACTCGTCGTCGCGGCCTGACTGTCGAAGCTGGCGATAGATGTCCTGCGCCTCCGCCTCTTTCCCGGCGCGGTGCAGAATGATGGCGAGCGTGGCCTGAAAGGCAGGGTCTTTGCTCTTCTGCGCGGTAGTGCGCGCGAGGGTTAGAGCCTCTTCCGTCTGGCCGCGCGCGAGCAGTATGTGGGCCTTCGTGTCCAGATATTCAGGGTCGGCCTTGATTTGAAGCGCCTGCTCTATGGCCGCAGAAGCCTGCTCAAGCTTGCCTCGTCTCAACAAGACCCATGCGAGCAGCGCCTGTGCGCTGGCGTTCTTCGGCTGAAGCTCTGTGGCGCGTGCGAAGGTCTTTTCGGCGTCCGCGTCGCGCCTCTTGATTTCGTAAATCTGCCCTAGCGAAAGTATCGTCTCGACGTTGTCCGGCTGAAGACGAAGCGCCTCCTCGTATGCTTCCAGAGCCTCGGAGTAGCGCTGCTGCGCGTTGAGCGCTTCGGCCAGACCGGAATGAGCGCGCGGGTCGTTAGGGTTATCTATCAGCAGCTCTCGGTACGCCGCCTCGGCCCCGTAATAGTTGCCTGAGCGCAGGTATCTCTCGGCAAGGCTGCGCCGCTCGTCCTGCGTCTTCGCCTGTGACTTCTGCTCGCGCTGCGGCCGGGCGGTGAGCTTGACGGTCGCGCCGCTTTCTACTTTCGTATCCCTTATCCACGGACGAGAGCCGCTCTTTGTGACGCGCACGTTGCGAAGCCCCGCGAGCGCTTCCTTAGTCAACTGACCGTCCGAGCCGGTAGTGCCCGCTCGCTCGTCGTCTATGAAGACCTCGCTGCCCTGCGGCGCGCTGACAGTAATCGTTCCCTTAGGCGCAGCCGCCAGCACCGAAGAGACATCTTCGTCCACGGCCCGTTGCTCCGTCGTCTGCCTCGCGGGGCTGATGAAGCGTCGGTAGAGGTAGACGCCAAGCAGCGAAGCAACGCCTACGACGACTAAGAGCGAGACGACGAGCAGACCAATAATCCACGTCTGGCGCTTACCGCCGGAAGCAGCAGTCGCCTGATGCTCCCTGCCCGGGCCAGCCGTCCAGCCAGAGCTATCGGGCGCGGGCTTGTAGAGCGACGAGGGCTGAGGCTCGGAAGGCTGCGGCCCCGGCGGTTGAATCAGCTCTTGCGACGCAGGCTCTGCTGATTCTTCTGCCGGGGCGCTCGCGTGCTTGTAGGTGACGCCGGGCACGAGGGTGACTTCCGGGTCGAAGGGCTCTTCGTTCTGCTTTGTGTCCGCAACAAAGTTCGGCGCGCCGGAGGTGTAGCCGAAGATGCTGGCGTGCTGAGCATCGCCTCCCTGTTGCGGCGGCGCAGCAGGAGGCGCGGGCGCTTCCGGCGCGGGAAGCTTCTCCTTCGTGTCCGCCTCAAGCGCGGAAGGGGGAGCGGGCGCTTGAGCAGGGAAGTCCTCTATGGTTGAAGGGCTGTCAACTATCATCGGCAGCGGTTCATCGTGAGCCGTAGGCACGGCCTCTTCATCACGCAGAGTCGTGATGCCCGTCGCCTGAGTAGCTTCTCTGGCCCGCCGCTCTGCGGCCAGAGTGCTTGCGCGCTCCTGCTCTTCAAGCTCACGACGTTCTCTCTCGATTCTCTCTC
Organism: Pyrinomonadaceae bacterium; assembly: GCA_035276685.1. GTDB lineage: Bacteria > Acidobacteriota > Blastocatellia > Pyrinomonadales > Pyrinomonadaceae > JACVRN01. Next base: position 5,230 of record DATELK010000124.1, read on the forward strand.
GCTCGGCCTGTGCGGCGCGCTCGCGCTCTTCACGTTCTCTTTGCTCCTGCTCGCGTCTGGCGCGCTCCTCATCAGCGCGGCGACGTGCCTCCGCGTTAAGACGTGCCTGTTCTTCCGCGAGCCTTCTGCTTCTCTCTTCTTCGGCACGCCTAGCCGCTTCGCGCTCCGCTCGAAGACGAGCTTCTTCGGCAAGGCGAGCTTCCTCCGCGCGGCGCGCCTCTTCCGCACGACGTTCTTCTTCCGCTCGCCGCCTCGCCGCCTCTTCTTCTTCAACCTTACGACGCGCAGCAGCCTCCGCTTCAGCCTTTACGCGCGCCTCTTCTTCAGCCCTGCGACGAGCCTCTTCCTCCTTACGCCTGGCCTCTTCCTCGGCGCGGCGCTTAGCCTCTGCCTCGGCTGCCAGTCTTCTCTCCTGTTCAGCCTTTCGTCTGGCCTCCGCTTCCGCGCGAAGGCGTGCCGCTTCCTCTTCTGCAAGACGACGCGCTTCCTCTTCCTCGGCCCGCCTTCTCTCTTCTTCCTCCGCACGCCGCTTCTCTTCCGCTCTCTGACGCTCGGCCTCGGCTTCCGCACGCTGGCGCTCTTCCTCTTCGGCGCGAAGGCGCGCTGCTTCCTGCTCAGCCTTCACGCGAGCCTCTTCCTCCGCGCGCAGCCGCTCTGCTTCAGCCAGCCTCGCCTCTTCGGCAAGCCTCGCTTCCTCTTCTTCTGCACGACGCGCATCCTCTTCGGCCTGTCGCTGCTCTTCGTCTATGCGGCGGCGCGCTTCTTCAACGGCCTTGGCCAGCCTGATAGGCATGGGCTCCTGCTGGTCGTCCTGCGTCTGGGCCATCTCGCCTATAATCTGCGGAGGCTTGGCAAAGGGCAGCACCTCCATGGTCGATTGCCTTTCGCTTCTGGGCGCGGGCGGCTCGTCCGGAGAAGTCTGCTGCGCGGGGTCTATAGTCTCCGTCAGTTGTTTGGAGAAGAGCTGGCTGCGAGTGGTCGAAGCGGTCTTGCCGAAGCTCTCGTCATAGGCCTGCTTCAATTCGCTCATGAACTCCGCAGCGGATTGAAAACGCTCGTCCCTGTCTTTGGCGAGCGAGCGCATGATGACGCGGCTGATGGGCTCGGGCACGTTCTTGGCTACGAGGTGAAGCGGCGTGGCATCACGCTCAAGGTGCTGGCGTCGCAGGTCAGACGTGGTGTTGCCTATAAACGGCGTGCGCCCCGAAAGCAGCTCGTAGAGCGTGCAGCCCAAAGCATAGATGTCCGTGCGGCCGTCGAGCGCAGTGATGCCCGCGCCTTCGCCGAACCACTGCTCGGGCGACATGTAGAAGGGCGTGCCTATGGGCGTGCCGTACTGCGTGAGCTTGATGGAGGCTTCGCCCCCGCGCTGGTTGCCTCTGAGCTTGACTATGCCGAAGTCTGCAATCTTGATAGTGCGAAGGACTTTCCCCGTGATGGTTGTCTCTTCGGCCATCAGTATGTTATCCGGCTTTATGTCACGGTGAATGATGCCCCGCTCGTGCGCGGCTTGCAGCGCGCCGCAGACCGCGCTCCCAATCTCCATCACTTCATCCAGAGTGAGCCGCCCGCGCTCGCGCAAATCTTCGCGCAGGTTACTGCCAGCCACCATCTCCATCACCATGTAGGTCAGGCCGGGAGTCGAGCGGTCAACGTCATAGATGGTGACGGCGTGCTGGTGGCGAAGCTTGCGCAAGGCTCTCGCCTCGCGTATGAATCTTTCCGAAAGCTGTTGATTGTCGGGCGGGCCGAGCATGACCTTTATGGCCACGTCGTCGAGGTCACGGTGTCGCGCCTTGTAGACCGCGCCCATAGCGCCTTTGCCGATTAGCTCCGTGAGGGAGTATTTTGTGCCCAAGGCTTCCTGAAGGCGCGTGGCAACTTCATCTGCGACCAGCGGCAGACCGTCGTTGGGACAGAAGGTATGCTCGTCGGTTGTGATGAGATTGCAGTTTTCGCAGCGCTTCATAATCGCGGCCACCGCAGAGAGAGCCGGGCGTCTCTAGTAACTGAAGAACAAAATGGGGGAGATAAACCAGGCGCGCAAAGGATTAACAACTCCGCCGGACGTAAAGCTCGGCAATAGTCCCCGCGCTATTCATACGGGCCATTATAGTTTGTTCGCTCTCTATAGTTGAAGACCTGAAGCGGTTCTAACATGCTACATTAATCGTGTCAACAAACAGGCTTCCAAAGAGCAGGTCAGTACCGCCTGCGGTAGCGGGCGGGTAATACTTAAGCTAGAGTCACGATTAAGCACGACCCGCCCGCTACCGCAGGCGGTACT
>DATELK010000125.1:0-2904 GCA_035276685.1 Pyrinomonadaceae bacterium
CGACAGGTTCTCGCCCGACGGCACGCGCCGACCCTACTGGCTCCTTCGCCCCCTGAAGCCCGCGCGCGAGTTCTACAAGCTCCCGGAGGAAACAGAGCCAGTCGGATAAGACAGGACAGTACCGCCTGCGGTAGCGGGCGGGTATTAGTAAGGTTAGAGTCATGATTAAAAGAAGAAACCCGCCCGCTACCGCAGGCGGTACTGTCCTGTATTATGGAACTCTTTCGTGCGCTCGCCATGTTCGCGGAACCTGTGGGGGAGGGGAGCGAGCGTGTGGCGGAGGCTCTTGAATTGGGGCCGCTGCCCTCGGAGAGCGAGTACACGGATACTTTTCTCTTTCAGCTCTATCCTTACGCTTCCGTCTATCTTGGCGCGGAGGGGATGATGGGGGGCGAGGCGCGAGACCGCGTCGCAGGCTTCTGGCGCGCTCTCGGCTTCGCGCCTCCCGCAGAGCCTGACCATCTCTCGGTGATGTTGGCTCTCTATGCAGAGCTTGCAGGGCTGGAAGAGAAGGAGCCGGATGAAAAGATGCGTGAGCGCCTGCGTCACGCGCGCACGGCTTTCCTGTGGGAGCATCTTTTAAGCTGGCTGCCGGTCTATCTTCATAAGCTGAGCCGGATTGCTTCGCCCTTCTATCGCAAGTGGGGCGAGACGTTGAGCGCGGCGCTCGTGGAAGAGCTTGAAGCGATGGATGTGCCCCGACAGCTTCCGCTTCAACTTCGCTCTCAGCATTGCCTCTTTGACCCGCGCGAGCAGGGCGCGGAAGAGTTCCTTCAATCGCTCCTTGCGCCCGCACGCAGCGGCATGATTCTGACTCGCGCAGACCTCTCTCGCGCCGCACGCTCCCTTGGGCTAGGCCTACGCGCGGGCGAGAGAAAGTTCGCGCTGCGCTCGCTCTTTAATCAGAACCCGCAGGGCGTGATGAAATGGCTGCTGGGAGAGGCTTCCGAGTGGCGGGAGCATCACCGACGGAGCGTACCGACGCTCGGAGCGATTGCCGCCGCGTGGCTTGAGAAGACGGAGAAGGCTTCCGTACTACTCGAAGAGCTTAAGCTCTCTGCCGAGGATACAAAGAGCAATGCCGGTTGACTCCCCTCGGTGAATCGCCATTGTCCCGTTGACTGCTTTCCCCTGTTGCATTTACATTCAAGCTGTTCCCGTAAGCTCTCTAGTGTGACTTGGAATTTCCGGGGGAAGTCTCGCCATAGAACTGCTGTCGAACAAGATTTTTCTCTCTGTGATGATAGTGGTCATAGCCACCGTGCACGGCTACGGCGCGGCGTGGCTTGCCATACGCATGCTCTTTCGCCCTCGCAAGCCCGTGAAGTTTCTGGGCCTGACCATCTGGCCGCAGGGAATGATTCCGCGCCACCGCGAGCGGCTTGCCCAGAGCATAGGCAACGCCGTGGGCAACGAGCTGGTCTCGCAGGAGACGGTGGTGAACGCGCTCTTCGAGACGGACTTCTTTCGCCGCAAGGTGGAGAGCCTCGTCAACTACTACACGGACGACCTGCTGGACAAATCCTACCCTTCTTTCATAGAGGCGCTGCCGAAGGGCGCGCGTGCGTCCGTGCTGGATGCCCTCGCGGCCATACAGTACCGCGTGGCCGAGCACATAGCCGACGCTCTCAGAAGCGAAGAGACGGCCGACGCCGTGACCGCCTTCATCAGCCGCAGGGTGGACGAGATTCTCGCGCGTCGCTTGACCGATGTCGTGGACGAAGAGACCTTCGAGCAGGTCTTGGGATTCGTGGAAGAGCGCTTTCGCAGCATCGTCAACGAGCGCTCTTTCGAGATGAAGGTGCGCGATTTCGTGGGCGGCCGTCTCGACGATTTGGCTAACAGTCAGGCCCCACTGGCGGAGATGTTCACGCCGGAAACGGTCGGCATCATCAAGGAGCGCGTGGATAGACAGATTCCGCCCATCGTGCAACAGCTGACAGAGATTGCCACCAACACACGCACGCGCTCGCAGATTGGCGCGCTCATTAAGCGAGAGGTGGACGACTATTACGCGCAGCTCTCCTTCTTCAAAAAAATCTTCATCTCGCGCGAGCGCATACACAACGAGGTTGACGACCTTGTGAATAAGACGCTGCCGCGCCGCGTGGAAGAGCTTTTAAGCGGCGAAGCCTTTGAACAGGAGGCCGAAGGCTTTCTCAATTCCACGATTGACAACCTCTTCGCGCGCCCCATCAACGAGCTTATAGGACAGATTGCGCCCGATAAGCTCCTGATGATTAAAGACCAGGTCTCGGAGAGAATCCTCGCGCTCGCCAGAAGCCAGGAGCTTTCCACGACCGTTTCCGCTTACGCCACGGACGCGCTTGCGAGAATACGCCCGCACACCCTGCGAGCCATTCTGGAGCACGCCAACCCTGATTCGGACGCGAGGCTCAAAAATTTTCTCTCGAAGGGATTGCTCACCGTTCTCTCGCGCGAAGAGACCGCGCAGACCATCAACAACATCCTGAGCAGCCAGATTGAGCGGCTGCTCGTCACTCCCATCGGCCGCCTCGGAGACAGCCTGCCCGAGCAGACCATACGCAGCATGGGCGCGGCGCTCACAGACCGCATCACGCAGGCCGCAAGAGAAAGACTGCCCTCGGCCATTCAGGAGTTCGACGTTGGCGGCATAGTGAGGCGAAAGGTGGCGGATTATCCTGCGGACAAACTGGAAGCGCTAGTGCTCTCGGTCGCGGCGCAGCACCTCAAGACCATAGAGCTTTTCGGCGCGCTCATAGGCCTGGTCATAGGCGTCTTCCAGGCCTTCTACTTCTGGTACTTCTCCGGCACGGCGCACTAAATGCAGGTCAGTACCGCCTGCGGTAGCGGGCGGGTATTACTTAGGCATGACTCTAGCTTATCTAATAACCCGCCCGCTACCGCAGGCGGTACTGTCCT
>DATELK010000126.1:0-9071 GCA_035276685.1 Pyrinomonadaceae bacterium
GGTCGCGTTTGGGGAAGAAGTAAGAGCAGGTCGTGCGGCCCATGCCGGTCGAGACCATGCGAGTGCCGGAGCCGTCCGTGCGCATGGTGTAAATCTGGTCGCAGTCGCGCCCGTCGCGCTTAGATTGAAAGATGAGCGATTGGCCGTCGCCGCTAAAGTAGGCTTCGGCGTTCTCGCCGCCGAAGGTCAACTGCCTGACGCCGCGCAGGTGCGTTTCCTTGCCAAGCCTCAAAGGGTCTGCTGCATCCTGCGCCGACCCTGCTCCGACTTTCAGCCCCACGCATAGGAGCGCAAAGAGAAGAAGCGTTGCTACACTTTTCATATAGCGATAAAGAGCCTCAGCCGTTCTTTCGCTCGAACTCTTTCATGAAGGAGACGAGCGCTTCCACGCCCTCTTTCGGGAAGGCGTTGTAGATGGAGGCGCGTATGCCGCCGACCGAGCGGTGCCCCTTCAACCCGTCGAGCCCCTGTGCCGTCGCCTCCTGCGCGAACTTCTTCTCCAACTCTTCCGACGGCAGGCGGAAGGTGACGTTCATGATGGAGCGCGAGTCGGGGTCTGCGTGGCCGCGATAAAAGTCAGTCGCATCAATCGCGTCATAAAGCAGCCCGGCCTTCTCTTCGTTGGCGCGCTGCATCCCGGTGAGTCCGCCAATACCTTTGAGCCACTTCGTCACCAGCATGATGATGTATATGCCGAAAGTGTTCGGCGTGTTGTAGAGCGAGTTGTTCTCTGTGTGCGTGCGGTAATCGAGCATCGTCGCCAGATTTTCGGGTATGCGCGAGAGCAGGTCGTCCCGGATGATGACCAGAGTGACGCCGCTCGGCCCCATGTTCTTCTGCGCGCCCGCGTAGATGAGAGCGTACTTCTCGACGGGAATCGGGTGCGACATGATGTCCGAGGAAGCGTCTGCCACGAGCGGCACGTTGCCGACCTCAGGCTCTCGCTTCCACTCGACTCCTTCAATCGTCTCGTTCGTCGTGATGTGAACGTACGAGGCATTAGAGTCTAAGTTAAGCTCGTCGTCACCGGGGACTCGTGTGAAGCCGCCGTCGGCCATTGTCGCCGCGACATTCGCCGTGCCGACCTTCTTAGCTTCCTTGAGAGCCTTCTTGCCCCAGCTTCCCGTCAGCACGTAGTCTGCGCTGCCGCCCTGTGGCAGCAGGTTCATGGGAATCATGGAGAACTGTAGGCTCGCGCCGCCCTGCAAAAACAGGACGTGATAATTTTCGGGAATGCCCATCAGCTCGCGCATGCCGCCTTCGGCCTTCTGCATTATCTCGTCAAAGGTCTTGGAGCGGTGGCTGATTTCCATCACGGACATGCCTACGCCGGGCAGCGTCACGAGGTCTCGCTGCGCCTCTTCCAGCACGCTCAGGGGCAGCACGGCAGGCCCCGCACTGAAGTTAAAGATTCTCTCCGTCATCATTCCTCCAATCACTCACTTGTCACTCGTCTTCTGGTATCTGGGGCGAAGGGCAGTGCCTACGACGCGCGCAACTAGTCGTCGCGGGACGAGCCGTTCGGATTCCGTCAGCAGGTAATTCGACCAGCCGGAAATGATATGGCTCCTGCGGCGCTTCAAGCCGCGCAGCGCAGTGTCCACTACTTCGTCCGGCGTCTGCGAGCCGCGCATGGGCGGCTTCTCGATGTGCCCCGCCTCGAAAAAGTTTGTCTCCGTCACGCCCGGACAGAGCGCCATCACCTGCACGTTAAAGGGGCGATTCTCTTCCCACAGCCCTATGGAGAAAGAGAGCACGAAGGCTTTTGTGGCCGCGTAGGTCGTCATGAAAGGCACTGGCTGAAAGCCTGCCGTAGAGGCCACGTTGACGATTGCGCCGCGCCGCCTCTCGCGCATGGGAGCCAGAAAGCGGTAGGTCAAATCAACCAGCGCCTTGACGTTCAAGTCAATCATCCTCAGCTCCGTCTCTATATCGAGCTTCACGAAATCTCCCATAGAGCCGAAGCCGGCGTTGTTGATTAAAGTCTCTACCTCAAGCCCGCGCTTTTGTGTCTCTTCAAAGAGGCGAGCGCCCGCGCCGTCCACGGTCAAGTCCATTACCACGTACTGCGCCTGCACGCCGTACTCCCGGCCCAGCTCGTTGCAGATGCTGGCAAGCTTCTCTTCGGAGCGCGCCACGAGGCAGACGTTATCTCCCTGCGCCGCGAGCCTGCGCGCGAACGTCTCTCCGATGCCGCTTGACGCGCCTGTAATCAGCGTGATCTTCATTGTCTATGCGCGCGTGCGGGTCAATATATTACCCGCGAGGGAAGCTCCCGTTGCGGCCTTCGCATGACGAGGGCGTTGCAATTCATGCCCTTCGCCTTCTTATTAGGCACGCACACCACGTCGAAGGGGCGAAGCTGAAAGTCCGTCTCCTTGCCGCCCTGTATGGCCCTGAGATTGACAAAGAAGATGTCTCCCTCCTTCGTGCCGTTATCCCTGCTAATCTTCACCCTCTTTGTGTCTGCGTCCGCAGACAGGCCGCCCGCCCAATACAGTGCGCGCGTCAGTGTGAGCCCCTTCGAGAAAAGCACCTCCTGCGGTCGCGCGACGCTGCCCGTGACGTAAACCCTCTCGACCACAGCCATGCCTCCTGAGCCAGTGCCCTGTGCCCGAGCCGTCAGGCACGAAGCCCCAGTTATTATTAGAAGCGACAGGATAAGCAGGACGTTCTTCATCATGACTAACTAGCTCTTAATCTCAAGCAGGCTCAGCTCTATGATGTCCGGATTCTCGAAGCTCAATCTTTCAAGAGTCTCGCCCGCTGGCGCTTTATCCAGGTTGATGCGCGCGACGGCAGCGTGCGCTCCCTCGAAGATGATGTTCTCCATCTCCTGCACGTTGATTTCCGCAGAGCGAATCGCGTCCAGCACGTGCGCGAGCACTCCGGGCCGGTCGCGGTGGCGAACCACGAGCATGTGCGTGGCGGGCGTGCGGGCCGCTAGGTTGACCACGTTCGGAACCTTGCCCGTCTCCTTGAAGGCCTGCACGATGCGGACGGTCTCGGCCGCTATGGCTTCCTGCGCCTGGTCTGTTGACGCGCCTATGTGATGCGTGCCGTAAAGACCCGCTTCCCGCGCAATCTCGTCCGTGAACTCGCCCGTCGCGGACGTGGGCTCGTTGGCGTAAACGTCCAGCCCGGCGCGTATGCCGCGAGTGTGAATGGCGCGCACGAGCGCCTGCTGGTCAACGACCTCGCCGCGCGAAGTGTTGATGAAGTAAGCGCCCTCGCGCATGTTGCTGAAGAAGTCTGCGCCAATCACTCCTCGCGTGTCCGGCTTTAAGGCCAGGTGGACGCTCACCACGTCCGCCGATTGCGCCACGTCAAGAGGCGATTCCTTATACTCCACGCCTATCTCTTCGGCGCGCTCAGGCGTCAGGCTACGGCTCCACGCTACGACGGGCATGCCGAAGGCTGCGGCGCGCGGAATCATCTCCTGGCCTATGCGCCCGAGGCCAATCAGTCCGAGCGTGCGACCGTACAGGCCGCGCGCTTTCGAGAACTCCTTCTTGTTCCATTCGCCTCTGCGAAGGCTGATGACGTTGTCCGCCACGCGGCGGTCGAGCGCGAGTATGAGCGCGAAGGCAAGCTCCGCGACGGCGATGGAGTTCTTGCCGGGACAGTTAGAGACGTATATGCCGCGCGCAGAGGCCGCCGACACGTCAATCGTGTTGTAGCCCGCTCCGGCCCTGACGACGAGCTTTAAAGCGCCCGCTTCCAGCATCGCCTCTGTGACCTTGGTCGAGCGCACGACCAGCACTTCCGGCCTCGCTTGCTCTATGGCCTGCACGAGAGCGTCGTCCTTCAAGTCCGGCTGGTAGCTCACCTCGCAGCCTATGGCGCGCAGGCCGTCCTGACCCGCCTGCTCGAACTTATCAGCAACAAGAACCTTCATCTCATCTCCCTGCCGCTACAATTATCCTCACACATCCTTGAACTCGTCGCGGCCTATGGCGTAGTAGACTAAATCGTGGCCGTAGTGATGCACTATCTTCTCGTAACGCATCCCTAGCTTTTCCATGATGCGGCGCGAAGCATGGTTCTCTGGCATGGCGACAGCAACTATGCGCTCAAGCCCGACCCGCTCGAACCCGTAACGAAGGCACGCGTGCGCGGCCTCCGTCATCAATCCCTTGCCCCAGTAGTCTCGCGCAACGCCGTAGCCGACCTCCACCTCGGGCGTCTCGTCCAGAAACATAAGGCCGCACCAGCCTATCATCTGCCCCGTCTCTTTAAGTAGCACAGCCCACATGCCGAACCCGTGCGGCTCGTAATGAGAGATGTAATACTGAAGCCGCTGCTCTACCCTTTCTCTGGACTGGTCGCCCAGATAGCGCCTGACCTCCGGGTCTGAGCGAAGCGCTACAAGCTCATCCAAATCATCCGGCGTGAATCGCCGCAAGACGAGTCTTTCCGTTTCAAGCATAAAGAAGCTGCTAAATCGTATGAATCAACAGGGCGTCCCGCAGCTTGGGCTCGAACCATGTTGACTTGGGCGGCATGATGCCGCCCGCGTCCGAGACGCGCAGCAGGTCTTCTATCGTCGTCGGGTACATGGAAAAGGCAACGGCCGCTCGCCCGTCATTAACGAGCTTCTCCAACTCTTCCGTGCCGCGAATGCCGCCGACGAAATCAATTCTCTTGTCCGTGCGAACGTCCTTGATGCCTAAGATTGGGTCAAGCACGTTGTCTTGCAACACGCTTACGTCTAGCGCCGCAATCGGGTCTGTCGGCGGCTCTCCCTTCAAGGTGAGCCCGTACCAGCGGCCGTTCAGATACATGCTCCAGTTGCCGGGCGAAGCGGGACTTGCATTCACTCCTTCCGTCAGGTCGAACTTCTCCCTGACGCGCTCAAGAAAATCCTGCTCTGTGAGTCCGTTCAAATCCTTCACGATGCGGTTGTAGGGAAGAATCCTCAACTGGTCTGAAGGAAACAGCACAGTGAGAAAGTAGTTGTACTCTTCGTCGCCGTCGTGCTCTGGGTTCTGCGCTTTCAATTCCGCGCGGGCGCGCGAGGCGGAAGCCGCGCGGTGATGACCGTCCGCTATGTAGAGAAAGGGCACGTCGCGGAAGGCCTGCACGAAGCGCACGGCGTCTGGCACTCGCCAGATGGTGTGCTCGACTCCGTCCGGCGCTGTGAAATTAAAGATGGCGTCGGCCATGGTCGTCTCCATGACCATCATGTCAACGGTGCTGCTCGGACGATAGGTCAGGAAGACTGGGCCGGTCTGCGCCCTCAAGGTCATTATGTGGCGCGTGCGGTCGTCCTCCTTGTCGCGGCGCGTGCGCTCGTGCTTGCGTATGATGTCCTGGTCGTACTCGTCCACGGAGCAGCAGGCGACGACTCCAATCTGCTCGTGCTCTCCCATAATCAGTCGATACAGGTAGAGGCTAGGCGTGCTCTCTTCTTCGAGCGTGCCCTCTTCTCTCATGCGCCGGAAATTCTCGGCGGCCTTCTCGTAGACCGCATCGGAGTAGATATCCGTGCCTTCGGGCAAATCTATCTCGGGGCGCGAGACGTGCAGGAAGCTCAAAGGATTCTCTGCGGCTAGCGCACGCGCCTCTTCCGTGTTGACCACGTCGTAGGGCACGCTGGCAACATCTTTGGCTTTATCGGAGGGCGGTCGCAGTGCGCGAAAAGGACGAATGACGGCCACTTGTTCTTCTTCTCCTTCGGCGGAAATAGCAGTCCATAGGCCGGGATTCCGAGTAGGGGCTTACGCCCTGTTGGAATCCGGCGCGGAACTTGTTGCCTGCTTAAGGACTGCTTTTGTGGTGTAAGACTAACCGCTTGCGTGGCGGTTTGCCAAGTCTGGACGGGCACGGTTCGAATGACACAGGAGGCGCTCGCGCTTTATACTTCGTGTCGAAACGTCAGCCGGAAGGAGAAGAGTTCTATGAGCAGGCTTGCCAGCCGCCAGTGCGTGCCGTGTCGCGGCGGCGTACCGCCCATGCGTGGGCCGGAGATAAAAGAGTTCCTGGCGGAGCTAACGGGCTGGGAAGTTGTCGAAGAGCATCACCTGACGAAGAGCTTCAAGTTCGGTGATTTCGGTGAAGCACTTGCTTTCGTCAACCGAGTGGGCGAGGTGGCCGAAGCAGCGGGCCACCATCCTGACATCTCCTTCGGCTGGGGCTACGCCGAGATTAAGATTTGGACTCACAAGATTGACGGCCTCTCGGAGAGCGACTTCATCCTCGCCGCCAAGATTGACGCGTTGTGAAACAGGTCAGAACCGCCTGCGGTAGCGGGCGGGTATTACTTAGACATGACTCTGGCCTAGCTAATACCCGCCCGCTACCACAGGCGGTTCTGACCTTTTAATAGCGTGAATGATGAGGGTGTTGCCACCCAAAAGCAGTTCGTCCGATTGAAGCTCACGCGTCCAGCGCTCGCGCCGCTTCCTTTCAGGCGTGAGGCGGCCGATTAAGCGAATCAGCGCGACGATAGGCCAGTAGACCCACAGGTTCCGCTTAGGCTTGTCACGCATCACTCTCTGCACTTCAAAGCCGTACTTCTCCAATGTGTAACGAAGCTCAGAGTACGACACGGGATTAACGTGGAGGGCGACCTCTTCCATCTGGCCATAGTCGCGCCTCAGGTTTTCAAGGTGCTCCTGCGAGAGCGGCTTGAAGTGAGAGGTGTAGCCGTAGAAGAGCCACTTCAATCGCTCTTCTATGTTCAGTATGTTCGGCGTGGAGACTATCAGGTGCCCGCCCGCGCGAAGCGTTCGAGCAAACTCACGCACAGCCTGTTGAGGATTCTCTATGTGCTCTATGCCTTCGACGCAGGTCACGTAGTCGAACTCAGCGTCCGCGTAAGGCAGATCCTTGCTCAAATCGCCGTGACGGATTTCCACACCCGCGAGGCGAAATATCTCTGTGTAAAGGTCGCAGCAGCGCACGTCAAAGCCTAGTGCTATGAGACGCGAAGCCAGAGCGCCTTCGCCCGCAGGAACATCGAGCAGCGGCCCGCGCGGCAAGCCTTCGAGAATCTCCGCCACGCGCTCGTGTATAGCCTCGTGCGCCATAGCCACGGGCGCACGCTCGTCATCAGCGAAAGACTGCTCGACCGCTCCGTTCAGTTGTGCTTCCTGTTTCATCAATCTCTAAAATATCACTCAGCCCTCAGAACTTCCGCGTACAGAGCCTCTGTCTCCGCCACCATTCGCTCAAGGCTGAAATGCGCGCGTGCACGCTCAAGTCCAGCAGCTCCCATACGCCTGCGCTCCTTTTCATCTCTGAGCAGAGACGTGACGGCTTCCGCCATCCCCTGCCAGTCTTCCGGCACGACCAGCTTTCCCGTCGCTCCGTCTTCGACTATCTCACGCGCGCCGCCCGTGCCTGTGGCTACGACAGGCAGGCCCGCAGCCATAGCTTCCACCATCACCAAGCCGAACGGCTCCACGCGCGATGGCGAGACGAAGATGTCGAGCGCCGGAAGAAGCGTTGCCACGTCTTCGAGCCAGCCCGTGAAGTGAACTCGCGTCTGAAGCTGAAGCTCAAGCACGAGCCGCTCAAGACGCGCGCGGTACTCCTTGCGCGGGCTGCGGTCTTCGCCAGCTATGACGAAATCCACGTCCGCGAAACTTTGTGCGACCGCGTGCGCGGCGCGAATGAAATCCTCCTGACCCTTATGCTCACGAAGCTCGCCCGCAGTGCCTACCACGAGCCGCCCCTTTATCCCCGAGAGGCGGCGGAAGCGCTGCGTGTCAAAGGCTCTGGCGCGTCTCTCAAAGCGCTCAAGGTCTATGCCGTTCGAGATGCGCCTAATCTTTTCGGGCGGAAATATCTTCTGCGCTAATAGCGCACGCTCCACCGCCTCGGAGACCGCAATTACGCGAGAGACGCCCGAGAGCGTCCAGCGATGCAGGCTCTTGAGAGGGCGCTCAAGGTGGCGCGTCAGCACAAGCGGCGCGTCGCTGCGGCGAGCGGCCAGAGCCGCCAGCAAGTAGTCGCGCGCAACGTGCGCGTGAATAATCTCTATCTCTCGCTCGCGCACGCGGCGCGCAAGCTCTATCGCGCTCTGCACGTCCAGCGCATTCCTCAACGGCAGCTCGAATACATTCTCCGACGGCACGCGCTTCAGCTCCGCCACGAGCGGCGAGCCGGAGGGGGCGGCGGCGAAGAGCTCGTGGCCGCGCCTTGCCAGCGCGTTAGCAAGGTCAGCCGTGTGCCTTTCCCCGCCGCCGAAAGTGCGCGCCGAATTGATGTGCAGGATTCTCATAAAAATTGATTCACCGGTTCAGTGAATCAATGTCCGATGAATCAATGAGTCAATCTCTTCCGAGCATGGATTCTCTGTAACGGCTGAGCAAGTCCGCAGGGTCTTCGTAGATGTCCGTCATGCCTGCGGCGCGCAGCTCTCTTTCCGGGAAGCCGCCGCAAAGAAGACCGATTCTATTCCTGACGCCAGCGCGGCCAGCGGCTTCGGCATCGTAGGGCGTGTCGCCTATGACGACTGCGCGCGAGAGGTCGCGGAGCTTAAGCTCGCCTATCGCGGCTTCGAAGATGTCAGGGTGCGGCTTGGACTTTTCCGCGTCGTCCGCAGAAGTCTCTTCTTCCACAAGGTCTTCTATGTTGGCTATGCGCTTGTACTGTGAAAGCTCGTCCGCCTTGGCCGAAGAGGCCAGGGCAATGCGCTTGCCGTCCTCCCTGATTCTCTCGAACAGCTCGCGCACTCGCGGGAAGGCGCGAACGCGTCCCATGTAGTCGCGCTTGTAAATCTTGCCGCGATACTCCTCCATCTCCTCGCCGAACCTTTCAAGCTCTTCGCGGGAAAAGAAGACCGGCATCAACTGGTCGCCGCCCTTTCCTATCTGGCGGCGAACCTGCTCGTAAGGAATGTCCTTGCCGAACTGCTTGAAGGCTTCCTTCCATGCCTGCGCGTGAAGGTCTACGGAGTCCACCAGCGTTCCGTCTATGTCGAAAATAACAGCCTCTATCACAGAAAATCCCCTTGATTCGTTCTCTTGAAAAAACTCGCCACACTCTGCCACAAACGAGGGCAAAAGAAAACAGGTCAGTACCGCCTGCGGTAGCGGGCGGGTCATACTTAATCATGACTCTAG
>DATELK010000127.1:0-38497 GCA_035276685.1 Pyrinomonadaceae bacterium
GAGATGGTGATGCCTGGGGATAACGTGGCGATGGAGATAGAGTTGATAGCTCCGATTGCGATGGAGAAGGGGTTGAGGTTCGCCATTCGAGAGGGTGGCAGGACGGTAGGAGCAGGCACTGTCTCCGAAGTCATTGAGTAGTTAACAGAGCACCAAGGCTAAATTATGCTGAACGAAAAGATAAGAATCAGGCTTAAAGCCTACGACCACCGGGTGCTGGATCAGTCCACCTCGGAGATTGTGGAAACTGCCAAGCGCACCGGCGCTCGCGTCGCGGGGCCGATTCCGCTTCCCACTCTGAAACAGAAGTGGACGGTGCTGCGCTCGCCGCACGTCGATAAGAAGTCGCGCGAGCAGTTTGAAATCAGAACGCACAAGCGCCTGATGGACATCCTTGACCCGACGCCGCAGACGGTAGACGCGCTCATGAAGCTGGACCTTCCCGCAGGCGTTGATGTCGAAATCAAAGCGTTCGGCAAACAGTAAGAACGAGTTTACAGTTTTCAGTTTTTAGTTTTCAGCAAGTGCTTTAGCTGTTGACTGAGAACTGAAAGCTCAGAACTGAAAACTGAGGTTTTGTGATGATTAACGGAATCATCGGAAGAAAAGTTGGGATGACGCAGTTGTTCGCGCCGGACGGCACGGTGACACCCGTGACCGTCATCAAGGCTGGCCCCTGCGTTGTGGTGCAGAAGAAGTCTGCCGCCGGTAAAGACGGCTACAACGCAGTTCAGCTTGGCCTTGTCGAAGACAAGCCCGTCAAGCTGAAGAACGTCAACAAGCCTATGCGCGGACACTTCGAGAAGACCGGCGGCGGCGTGCCTCCGACTCGCGTCCTGAAGGAGTTTCGTCTTGAAGACTCTACGGATGCGACGAACGTGGGCGACACGATTCTGGTAGACCAGTTCTCGGACGGCGACACGATTGAAGTCATAGGGCGCTCCAAGGGGCGCGGCTTTGCCGGTACGGTCAAGCGACACAACTTCAATCGCGGCCCCGAATCGCACGGCTCCATGAACGTCCGCGCGCCCGGCTCCATAGGCCAGTCGGCCTATCCTTCGCGCGTCATCAAGGGCACGCGCTCTTCCGGCCACATGGGCGACGAGCGCGTGACGGTCAAGAATCTGACCGTGGCCCGCGTCGACGTTGAGAACAATCTGCTGATGGTGCGCGGCGCTGTGCCGGGCGCAAACGGCAGCGTAGTACTGATTAAGAAGAAACGATGAATGCAGAGTGCGGCAGTGATGAATGACTCTCTTTAATTCATCACTCTGCATTCTGACTTCTGCATTGGAGTTAATTATGCCTACCGTTAAGGTGCGCAATCTGAAGAACGAAGAGGTCGGCGACGTTGAGCTGGCGGAAGCCGTGTTCGGCGCGGAGCTGAACGAGGCGCTGATTCATGCCGCCGTCAAGAGCTTTCTGGCGTCGGGCCGTCAGGGAACTGTCGGCACGAAGACGCGCGGCGACGTTTCCGGCTCTGGCAAGAAGCTCTGGCGTCAGAAGGGCACGGGCCGCGCCCGCATAGCCTCCATACGCAGCCCGCTCTGGAAGGGCGGCGGCAACGTGCACGGGCCGCAGTCGCGCGACTGGAGCTATAACCTGCCTAAGAAGATGCGTCGCGGAGCGCTTCGCTCGGCGCTGTCTGAAAGGCTTCGCGAGGGCAACCTGATTGTGCTTGACCAGTTCATGCTGGCCGAGCCGAAGACGAAAGCCTTCGTGCAGGTTCTGGACGCGCTCGGGCTCGACGGCGCAAAGACGCTCATAGTTGATTCGCCCGAGAACGACAACCTCGCGCTTGCTTCGCGCAACGTGAAGCGCGCCAAGGTTGTGACGAGCTTCGGCCTCAACATCTACGACCTGCTCTATCACGAGAAGCTCGTGGTCTCGCGCGCGGCCGTGGAAGAGCTGAACGAGCTGCTTGACCCTAAGAAGAAGGGCAACGGCGCTGCGGCGGAAGAAGGCGAAGCTGCTGGTGAAAGCGATAACGCTGGTGCCGCGACAGAGACTACAGAGGAGGCGGCGTAAAGAGAGATGCGAACAGTTTGGGACATCATCAAGTCGCCAGTGATTACCGAGAAGGCGCTCATCGCCAAGGAAGAGACGCAGGACGGACGACAGCTCCTGACCTTCCGCGTTGACCGCCACGCCACCAAGCCCGAGATAAAATCTGCGGTCGAGGTCATCTTTCAGGTCAAGGTGGATCAGGTACGCACTATCAACTACATGGGCAAGACTGCGCGTCGCGGGCGCTACGAGGGGCGCAAGCCGTCGTGGAAGAAAGCCTACGTGACACTGAAGCAGGGCGAGAAGCCCGTGGATTACGGCGAAGCAATATAAGAGCAGTAGTCAGAGCTCAGAACACAGAAGTCAGAATAAAGCCTTTCATTCTGAGTCCTGAATCCTGAGTCCTGAATTCTGAGAAGATTATGGGCATTAAAAAACTTACACCGACATCACCGGCTCGTCGCTACCAGACATACCTGACGCGCGATGAGCTGACTCCGAATGCTGAGCCTGAGAAGTCTCTGCTTGAGCCGAAGAAGCGCATTTCGGGGCGCAACAACGACGGTCGCATCACGGTGCGTCGTCGCGGCGGCGGCCACAAGCGCTTTTACCGCATCATTGATTTCAAGCGCGACAAATCGGGTGTCCCCGGCCGCGTGGCTCAGATTGAGTACGACCCGAACCGCTCGGCGCACATCGCGCTCATCAGCTACCTGGACGGCGAGAAGCGATACATACTCGCGCCCGTTGGCCTCGAAGTCGGAAAGACCGTCATGAGCGGCCCCGAGGCGGACATCCTGCCGGGCAATGCTCTGCCGATTCGCAACATTCCTCTGGGCACGCAGATTCACAACATAGAGCTGCGTCCGGGCAAGGGCGGTCAGATGGCACGCTCCGCAGGCTCTTTCGCGCAGGTGCTGGCGAAAGAGGGCGACTACGCTCAGCTTCGTATGCCTTCGGGCGAAGTCAGGCGCGTGCCTGTGGTCTGCATGGCCACGGTCGGACAGGTCGGAAACGTCGAGCACGAGAACGTCTCGTATGGTAAGGCCGGCCGCTCTCGCTGGAAGGGCATACGCCCGCACGTTCGCGGCGTAGCTATGAACCCTGTGGATCACCCGCACGGCGGCGGCGAAGGCAAGACTTCGGGCGGTCGCCATCCGGTGACGCCTTGGGGACAGCCGACGCGCGGCTACAAGACGCGCAACAACAAGCGCACGCAGAAGAACATAGTGCGTGACCGAAGAGTCAAGTAACAATTGGAGTTGATACCAGATTATGCCGCGTTCAGTTAAAAAAGGCGCATTCATTGACAAGGGAGTGGCGAAGGCCGTCGAGCGTATACGCGAGGGAGGCGCACGTCCTCCGGCAATCAAGACCTGGTCGCGCCGCTCTACGATTACGCCGGACATGGTGGGCTTAACCTTCGGCGTGCACAACGGCAAACGCCACCTGCCCGTCTATGTCACGGAGAACATGGTCGGACACAAGCTGGGCGAGTTTGCGCCGACGCGCACCTTCAAGGGCCACTCGGGCACGAAGGCCGAGAAGAGTGCGAAGGTAGCTAAGAAATAAGTACTGAGTACTCATCACTGAGGACATTATGGAAGCAAGAGCCAGTGCAAAATATTTACGCGGGTCTGCGATGAAAGCGCGGCTGGTCGTTGACATGATTCGCGGCAAGAACGTCAACGAGGCTTTGGCGATTCTGCAATTCACGAACAAGCGCGCGGCGGACGGCATCGAAAAGTGCGTCCGCTCTGCCATCGCCAACGCCTCCGAGGCCGCAGAGAAGGCCAACATCGCTATCGACCCGGACGACCTCTGGGTAAAGGCTGCGTTCGTAGACCGTGGGCCTACCAAGCATCGCCGCCGCGTCAGGCCTGCCCCGCAGGGACGCGCCTACCGCGAGCAGCGACACTTCTGCAACGTCACCATCCTGCTCTCTTCTGATGAGAGAACGGAAGACGGCGGCAACGGCAAGGCTGGCGAGACGACAAAGCCCGCCGAGAATAAGAATCGTAAGCGAGGCGGCGCGGCTGCCGCTCCTAGAGCCAAGCGCACCGCTCCGAAGACAGAGAGCGCTAAGGAAGAAAAGACTGCTCCCGAAGCAACAGAAGCTGCGGAGTCGAGCGCGCCCGAGACTAACGAGGCGACAAACGAATAGCATTCTCTTCATCTTCAAAGACGGAAGAGAACTGAAACGGAGATAAATTAGTGGGTCAGAAAGTTCATCCATACGGCTTTCGCTTAGGCTACAACAAGGACTGGCACTCGCACTGGTACGCCAAGCGCCAGTTCGGAGAGTTCCTACTCGAAGACCTCAAGCTCAAGCGCGACCTTAAAGCGCGATTTGCAGGAGCGGGCGTCAGCCACGTTGACGTGGAGCGCGCCGCCAATCGCCTGAAGATAATCATCTACACGTCACGACCCGGCATCATCATCGGCCGCAAGGGCGCTGAGATTGACAAGCTCAAGGGCGATTTGTCTGCGAAGACGGGCCGCGAAGTCTTAATCTCCATTCAGGAGATTCACAAGCCTGAATTGAACGCACAGCTTCAGGCGGAGAAGATTGCCGCTCAGTTGGAGAAGCGCATAGCCTTCCGCCGCGCCATGCGAAAGACCGTCGAAGAGTCTTTGAGGTTCGGCGCGCAGGGCATCAAGGTCAAAGTCTCTGGCCGCTTGAACGGCGCGGAAATCGCCAGAAGCGAGTGGCACTTGCAAGGTCAGCTTCCGCTTCACACCTTGCGCGCGGACATTGACTACGGTCTAGCGGAAGCGCACACCACCTTCGGCGTCATCGGCGTCAAGGTCTGGATTTATCGCGGAGAGATTCTTGACCCGAAGGCCGCTATGGCTCGCGGCACCGGCACCGACCCCATCAACGAGCCGCGCGGCGACGGCGGACGTGAGCGCCGCCCGCGCACACGACGCGAGCGCGAAGGCCGTGATGGTGAAGGCCGTGGACGCGGCGATGGTGGTCGCGGAGGCGAAGGCCGCCCGCGCAGGGATGACCGAGGGTAAGAATTTTGGATTTTAGATTTTGGATTTAAGAAAGCTTTCGACCCTTAATCCAAAATCCGAAATCGCAAATCTAAAATCGTATTGGGGCACTTATCATGTTAATGCCGAAGAAGGTTAAGCACCGTAAGCAGATGAAGGGGCGCATGACTGGCCAGGCCAATCGCGGCTCCGCCATCAGCTTCGGCCAGTTCGGGCTGAAGGCTCTGGAGCCTGCCTGGATAACGGATCGCCAGATAGAGGCCGCTCGTATCGCCATGACGCGCCACATCAAGCGCGGCGGCAAAATCTGGATTCGCATGTTCCCGGACAAGCCCATCACCAAGAAGCCCGCGGAAACGCGCATGGGCAAGGGAAAGGGCGCGCCCGAGTACTGGGTGGCCGTCATCAAGCCGGGCCGCATTCTTTATGAGATTGAGGGCGTGGACGAGACGACGGCGCGCGAGGCCATGCGCCTTGCCGCGCAGAAGCTTCCCATCAAGACGAAGTTCGTCACGCGCGCGGAGCAAGAAGGAGGCGCGATTTAAGTTATGAAGAAGCGCGAAGAGTTAGAGAAGCTGCGTGATATGTCGGACGAAGACCTGCAATCGGAAGCAGAGCGCCTGAAAGAGTCGCTCTTTCGTCTGAACTTCAAGCTGGCTCTCGGAGAAGTTGACGCCGTCAAGCGCATACGGCAGGAGAAGAAGTCGCTGGCTCGTATTCAGACTCTGGTGCGCGAGCGCCAGCGAGAAGCGACCGCCTAGACAGTTAGCGAGGATTTGAGATGGCAGAAGAAAATAATCAGGACCTGAAGCCGACTTCGACCGACGCGGAAGTTGCCGAGACAGTCGTCGCGGGCGAGACACTGGCGCACGAAACTGCGCCCGGCGTGGATTCGCAGGCCGGAAACGCGAGCGGCTCGGAAGCTGGCAAGCGCGGCAACCGCGCGCAGAAGGTGGGCATTGTCGCTTCCGACAAGATGCAGAAGACGGTCGTCGTACGTGTTGACCGGCAGGTCAAGCATCCGAAGTATCGCCGCTACGTTCGCCGCACCTCGAAGTTCATGGCGCACGACGAGATGGGCGCGGGCGTAGGCGACAAGGTACGCATAGTCGAAACCAGACCGCTCTCGGCCAAGAAGCGCTGGCGCGTCGTAGAGATAGTTCAGAAAGCAGCAAAGTAATCCGATTTTGGATTTTAGATTTTGGATTTTAGATTAACGAGACGGGTTGAGGTTAAAGGCGAGATGCTTTGCCATTCCAATCCAAAATCGGCAATCCAAAATCCAAAATCGAGAGGGTGAGCAATGGCAATTCAGATGCAGACCTCTTTGGAGGTAGCGGACAATTCGGGAGCGCGGCGCGTGGAGATGATTATGCCCATCGGCGGCTCTACGGCGAAAATCGCCAGCCTCGGCGACAAGATAAAAGTCACCGTGAAAGAGGCCACGCCCGACGGAGTAGTCAAAAAGGGGACGGTGCATAATGCCGTCATCGTGCGCACGCGCAAAGAGGTGCGCCGCAAGGACGGAACCTATATTCGCTTCGACCAGAACGCGGCTGTTCTCATTAAGGATGACGGAACGCCCATCGGCACGCGCGTCTTCGGCCCCGTCGCGCGCGAGCTGCGCGAGAGAAACTTTATGAAGATAGTCTCGCTCGCGCCGGAGGTGATTTAATGAACACTAGACGAGCAAAGATTAAGAAGAACGACCAGGTCGTGATTACTTCGGGCCGCGACAAAGGCAAGCGAGGCCGCGTGCTGGAAGTGCTGCCCGCCAAGGGCAAGGTCAAGGTCGAGGGCGCGAACATCATCAAGAAGCACCAGAAGGCCAACCCGGGCCTGAATCGCGGCGGCGGCATCATTGACAAGGAAGCCTACATAGACATCTCTAACGTGCAGCTGATTGACCCGGATTCGGGCAAGCCTACGCGCGTGCGTTACGACGTGCAGGCGGACGGCGCGAAGACGCGCGTGGCTTCAAAGAGCGGTCACTCGCTGGAAAAGTAGAAGCGCGAGGGAAGAATAGAAGGAGCATGGAAACGCCGCAGGATAGGCGAGACCCATGCGATGAGCGAGGAAATTTTAAGTCATGGCAGCAAGATTAAAAGAGCGTTATCAGAAAGAGATTGCCCCGGCCATCTCCAAGGAGTTCGGCATAGAGAATCCTATGGCCGTGCCCAAGCTTGAGAAGATAGTCATCAACATGGGCATGGGCGAAGCAGTAGCCAATAACAAAGTGCTTGACCCCGCGGCGGAGGAGTTGCGCTCGATTGCGGGCCAGAAGCCCGTCATCACGAAGGCCAAAAAATCGATAGCCTCGTTCAAGCTGCGCCAGGGAATGCCCATAGGCGTGATGGTCACGCTTCGCGGCGACCGCATGTACGAGTTTCTTGACCGCCTGATTACGGTCGCTCTGCCGCGCGTGCGCGACTTTCGCGGCGTCAGCCCCAGGGCGTTCGACGGGCGCGGCAACTACACCTTAGGCATACGCGAGCAACTGATTTTCCCTGAGATAGATTTCAACAAAGTGGACAAAACGCGCGGCATGAACATCTCCATCGTCACCACCGCGCGCAACGACGAGCAGGCCCGCTCGCTCCTGAAAGCGCTGGGCATGCCGTTCAGACAATAAACGCTGAGGTTTTAATGGCAAAGAAATCGCTGATAGCTAAGTCGAACCGGAAACCTAAGTTCTCTTCGCGCGCCTACACGCGCTGCAAGCGTTGCGGACGCCCGCGCGGGTACCTGCGCAAGTTCAACCTGTGCCGCATCTGCTTCCGCGAGCTGGCGCTACAGGGACAGATTCCCGGCGTCGTGAAATCTAGCTGGTAAGAACCGGTTTTAAGTTTTCAGTTTCCAGTTTTCAGCAAGAAACGACTTGCTTTTAACTGAAAACTGAAAGCGGAAAACTGAAAACTGTTTTGGAGTTTGAAGAATGACTGATCCAATAGCCGATATGCTCTCGCGCATACGCAATGCGATTGCGGCCAAACACTCGCGCGTGGATATCCCGGCCTCGAAATTGAAACTGGAGATTGCACGCATCCTCAAGGAAGAGGGCTACATCAACAACTTCGTCGTCAAGGGCGAAGGCATCAAGCGCACGATTCGCATCTTCCTGCGCTACGATGCGCGCGGCACTTCCTCCATCACTTACTTGCAGAGGGTGTCAAGGCCCGGTCGCCGCGTTTACATGGGAGCGGGCGAGATTCCGCGCGTGCTCGGCGGCTACGGCATCAACATCGTCTCGACCTCTAAGGGCTTGATGAGCGGCAAGGCCGCCCGCCGCGAGAACATCGGCGGCGAAGTGCTGGCGGAAATATATTAAGGCAGGAGTCAGAACTCAGAACTCAGAATCCAGAAGAAAAGCTTTTTATTCTGACTCCTGAGTCCTGAATTCTGAATTCCTTAACCGAAGGTTAAGAACTATGTCTCGTATTGGAAAGAAAGTTATCACGGTTCCGAAGGGCGTCACGGTCACGATTCGTGAGGACGAGGTTGAGGTCAAGGGGCCGAAAGGAACTCTGAGGACGCCCGTCCCGGAAGGCATCGGCTTCACTTTAGATGGCGACCAGTTGCAGGCCACTCGCGCGTCGGACAATCTGGCGGCGGCGCACGGTCTGGCTCGCGCTCTGGCCAACAACGCCATCGTAGGCGTCACCGAAGGCTTCTCGAAGCAGATGGACGTGGTCGGCGTGGGCTACAAGGCGGACATTCAGGGCAAGAAGATTGTCTTCGCGCTCGGCTATTCGCACCCGATTGAGTTCGCGCTGCCTGAAGGCGTGGACGCCCGCGCAGAGCGCATCCCGACCAAGACCAGCATCTCGCAGTACCAGACGACGCTGACGCTCTCGTCCATAGACAAGCAGAAGCTCGGACAGGTGGCTGCCGAAATGCACAAGCTCAGGAAGCCGGACGCCTACAAGGGCAAGGGCGTGCGCTACGCAGACGTTCCCTTGAAG
Source organism: Pyrinomonadaceae bacterium (assembly GCA_035276685.1). Lineage (GTDB taxonomy): Bacteria > Acidobacteriota > Blastocatellia > Pyrinomonadales > Pyrinomonadaceae > JACVRN01. The sequence continues at coordinate 8,970 of DATELK010000127.1, forward strand.
CTCAAGCCGGGCAAGACAGGGAAGTAAAGTATGAAGGCAGAGTGCTAAACGTGCAGAGCTTATTTCATCACTGCTGCACTCTGCTTCCGCATTGGAGTTGATAATGGCACAGAAGAATAGAGCAGAGGTTAGGCGCGCGGTTCACGGGCGCATACGTCGCAAGGTCAAGGGCTCGACGGAGCGCCCGCGACTGGCGATTTATCGCAGCCTGAATCACATCTACGCGCAGGTGATTGACGACGAGCGCGGGCTGACGCTGGTTTCCGCTTCCACGACCGAGAAGGATTTGAAGGGGAACACGGGCGGGAATCTGGACGCCGCTCGCCGCGTGGGACGCGCCATAGCCGAGCGCGCCCTGGGCGCTGGCATCAACAGCGTGGTCTTTGACCGTGGCGGCTACGTCTATCACGGGCGCATCAAGGCTCTGACGGATGCGGCGCGCGAGGCCGGACTGAATAAAGATGAAGCCGAGGCTGCGGCGTCAAACGGCGACGGAACGCCTGCCGCCGAAGGCTCTCAGGAATAACAGGGAAGAGTAATGAGACAACCCAAGCAACGCATTTCTTCGCAGGGGCTTGATTTGAAGGATCAGGTCATCTCCATCAACCGCGTGACCAAAGTGGTCAAGGGCGGAAAGAACTTGAGCTTCGCGGCGCTCGTCGTCGTGGGCGACGAGGCGGGCCACGTGGGCTTCGGCACGGGCAAGGCGCGCGAAGTGCCCCTCGCCATCAAGAAGGGCATAGAGGCGGCCAAGAAGAACCTGATTCGCGTGCCCCTCATCAACAACACTCTGCCGCACGAGCTGGTGGGAGAGTTCGGCGCGGGCCGCGTGCTCGTGAAGCCTGCTTCCGAAGGAACGGGCGTGATTGCCGGGGGCGCTGTGCGCGCCGTCATGCAGGCCGTGGGCGTGCGCGACGTTCGCACCAAAGTCCTTGGCTCCGCCAACCCGCACAACGTCGTGCGCGCCACCTTCGATGCGCTGCTTCGCATGAAAGACCCTATGGAGCTGGCACGCCTGCGCGGCAAGCAAGTTGAGGAGTTATAAAAATGGCGCAAGAGAATAAAGGACAGGCGTCGGGCGGCGCAACGATTCGCATACAGTATTATCGCAGCTTCATCGCCGCGCCGAAGACGCACAAGCAGATAGTTCGCAGCCTCGGCCTGACCAAGCTCAACCAGGTGGTCGAGCGCCCGGACACACCGGCCACGCGCGGCTTCGTAGAGAAGGTTCCGCACCTGCTGCGGATAATTGAATAGCGGAGTAAATCATAATGGCAATCGGTCTTAATAATTTGCATGCGCCGGAAGGCTCCACGCATAAGAAGAAGCGTCTGGGGCGCGGGCCCGGCTCCGGCCTTGGAAAAACCTCCGGGCGCGGCAACAAGGGACAGAAGTCCCGCTCGGGCTATTCCGGCAAGGTGGGGTTTGAGGGCGGCCAGATGCCGCTTCATCGTCGTCTTCCCAAGCGCGGCTTCAACAACATCTTCAAGAAAGAGTGGATTGAAGTGAGCCTCGCGGCCCTTGATAAGAACTTCGAGGCGAACGACGAAGTGACGCCGCAGCTTCTTCATGACCGCGGCCTGATTAAGAAGGCCAAGCATGACGTGGTGGTGCTAGGCACGGGCGAGCTGTCCAAGGCCCTGCGCATCTCCGCGCACCGGTTTACCAAGAGCGCGCGAGAGAAGATTGAGCGCGCGGGCGGCGCTGCCACCTTGATTGAGCGCACTCAAGCGCCGCAAGAAGAGACGGCCTGAGCCTCGCGCCATTTAAGCGAGATTTGAAACAGGATGGACAGGATAAAGACAAGGATGAATGCAGAGTGCAGAATGATGAATTAAAGAAAAGATTCAGGGTTGAATCCTCTTTCTTTACTTCTGCATTCTGCACTCTGACTTCTGCATTGTCTTTATCCTGTCCATCCTGTTTGAACTTCTTCGCTTTGTCAGGGATAATCTTCGGGAAAAAGAGATAGCTTCAGAAGAGGTCACAAGCTCATGGAAAAGTTTTTCGCAGCCGTCCGCAACATGTTTCAGGTTCCAGACCTGCGCAAGCGTATCTTTTTCACGCTCGGATTGCTTGCCATCTACCGCATAGGCGCGCACGTCACTGCGCCCGGCATCAACAAGGAGCGGCTCCAGCAGGTATGGAACGAGGTGGGCAACACGCTCCTGGGCGTGCTAGACCTCTTCTCGGGCGGAAACTTCCGCACCATCTCTGTCTTCGCCCTCGGAGTGACGCCCTACATCACGGCCTCCATCATCCTGCAATTGATGACGGTGGTTTACCCTGCCCTGAAGAAGATGCAGGAAGAGGGCGAGATGGGGCGGCAGAAGATTAACCAGTACACGCGCTATTTGACGGTCGTGCTGGCCTGCATACAGACCTCTTTCGTGGGCCACTGGCTGCAAGCCAACGGCGTGGGCGAGAACACCTGGGGCTTCCTGATTACGATTGTCGTGACTCTGACGACCGGCACCATGTTCGTCATGTGGCTCGGCGAGCAGATAACTGAGCGCGGCGTAGGCAACGGCATCTCGCTGCTCATCTTCGCTGGCATCATCATAGGCCTGCCGAACGGAGTCATACAGGTCTTCGAGCGCGTGCGCGCGGGCGACACGCTACAGACGCTCGGGGTGATAGCCCTCGTCATAGCGCTTGTCGCGCTGATTGCCTTCATAGTCTTCGTCGAGTCCGGCCGCCGCAAGATTGCCGTCTCTTACGCCAAGCGCCACGTCGGTCGCCAGATGGTCGGAGGCCAGCAGACGACCATGCCTCTGAAGGTCAACATGGGCGGCGTTATCCCCGTCATCTTCGCCTCTTCGGTGCTGGCGATGCCGCAGACACTGTTCTCCGCGTTCCCGCCCGACCCGACCAAGCCTGATTCGGCGTGGGCCAAAATTTTCAGCTTCTTCCAGGTCTTTCACGGCGGCGACCCCTACTACGAGCTGGTTTTCATCTCGCTCATAGTCATCTTCACCTTCTTCTACATCTCCATCGTCTTTAACGTGGAAGAGGTGGCCGATAACCTGCGCAAGCACGGAGGCTTCATGCCGGGCATACGTCCCGGCCGCGCCACGGCCGAGTATCTGAACACGATTATGACGCGCCTGACGACGGTCGGCGCAGTCTACTTGGCGCTCGTGGCCTTCCTGCCGCAGATAATGCTGAGCGGCTTCAAGGTCGCGCGCCTGCCATTCATAGGCACGGCGCTCGACAACTTCTTTACGAGCACGCCGGGCTTGGGGTGGATTCCGACGGGCATGGGCTATCAATTCTACTTCGGCGGAACCTCCTTGCTGATTCTGGTGGGCGTCGCCATGGACACCGTCGCGCAAATCGAAGCGCAGCTTGTCATGCGCAACTACGAAGGCTTCCTGGGCTCAGGACGCCTGCGCGGCCGCAGAGCATAATGTCGAAGATAATCGTCTTGATGGGAGCGCCGGGCGCGGGCAAGGGGACGCAGGCGCGGCTTCTGGAAGAGCGTCTGGGCCTGCCGCAGGTTTCGACCGGCGACATGCTTCGCGCGCTCAAAGAGGAGCGCACTCCATTGGCGGAAGAAGTCCAGGCGATTATGAAGTCGGGCAAGCTCGTGCCTGACGACGTGATCATACGCGTCGTCAGAGAGCGCACGGGACGCGAGGATTGCAGGCACGGCTACATACTCGACGGCTTCCCTAGGACGGCTGCACAGGCCGCCATGCTTGAGCATCTGGCCGTAGAGCAGGGGAAGAGGATTCTTCCCATCCTGATTGACGTGCCGTTCGACTTGCTTGAAAGGCGCACCACGGGACGCAGAATCTGTCCCGTCTGCGGCGAGATTTACAACATATATCTGAAGCCGCCCAAAAATGATAACGTCTGCGACCTGCATCCGGAGGCACAGCTGACGCACCGCGCCGACGATACTGTAGAGAAGACGCGCGTCCGGCTGGAAACCTACGAAGAGCAGACGCGGCCGCTCCTTGATTACTACTCGGCCAGCAATCTCTTGCGTAGGGTTGACGGCACGCGTGAGCCGGAAGCCATCTACGCGGAACTTGAGAAGATAGTGAAGGGTGATAAGTGACAAGCTGATTGCCTGTCATCTCCTGTCACCCACAGGGCTTTATGATTATAGGGAAGTCCAGAAGAGAGCTTGAGAAGATGCGCGCGGCGGGCCAACTCGTCGGGGGCGTGCTGCGTGAGCTGCGCCGCATGGTGAAGCCGGGCATGACTACGCTCGAAGTCGACCGTGCGGCCGAGCGCATGATTCGTGACGGGGGCGCGCTGCCGACCTTCAAGGGCTATCACGGCTATCCCTTCTCAATCTGCGCCTCCGTTAACGAGCAGGTCGTACACGGCTTCCCCTCGAACTATGAGTTAAAAGAGGGCGACATCTTCTCCATAGATGTCGGCGCGACCCTTGAAGGCTTCGTGGGCGACACGGCAACGACCGTGCCCGTGGGAAAGGTAAGCCCGGAGCTGCTTCAGCTTATACGCGTCACGCAGGAGTGCCTTGAGCGCGCCATACAGCAGTGCTATCAGGGCAAGCACTTGGGCGACATAGGCTACGCCGTGCAGAGCCACGCCGAAGGGCACGGCTACTCTATCGTGCGCGATTACGTGGGCCACGGCATAGGGCGGCGCATGCACGAAGACCCGCAGATTCCCAACTACGGCACGCCGGGCAAAGGGGCTAAAATCAAGAACGGCTACGTTTTCGCCATAGAGCCCATGGTCAACGTGGGCACGCACCTGACCCGCGTGCTCTCGGACGGCTGGACGGTCGTGACCGTGGACGGGAAGCCGTCGGCGCACGTGGAGCACACCATTGCCATTACGGAAGAGGGGCCGCAGGTCTTTACCCGCGTGGCCGAGGAGGAGCCGGAAGCGGCGAAAATAGCCGGGGCGTAAACTCAGGGCCCCGTTTGGCTTGGCAATTTTATGGGGCTATGCTAATATTTGCGGTTTGCCGGTACAGGCAAATTGTTTACTGAGAGGCTATGGCTAAGGAAGAGGCCATTGAGGTCATGGCGACGGTCTTGGAGACCCTGCCGAACGCTATGTTCCGCGTCGAGCTGGAGGAGAGCAAGCATCAGGTGCTCGCACACATCTCCGGCAAGATGCGCAAGCACTTTATACGCATTCTTCCGGGCGACCGAGTGCTCGTAGAGCTTTCGCCCTACGATTTGAATCGCGGTCGGATTACCTACCGCTACAAGTAGAGCCTCGGACGCGGGCCGGTTTCCAGAGCAGCAGGAGCGCTGAATTAGCGAGGGCAGCAAAATGAAGGTACGGGCGTCAGTTAAAAAGATGTGCGATAACTGCAAGATTATCCACCGCAAGGGCGTGGTCAGGGTAATCTGCACTAACCCCAAGCACAAGCAACGTCAAGGATAAACCGATTTTGGATTGTCGAAATCCAAAGTTCACAATGGAGTAATAAATGGCTCGTGTAGCTGGTGTTGATCTTCCGCCTCATAAGCGCGCGGAGATTGGTCTGACATACATTTACGGCATCGGGCGCTCTCGCGCGACCTCAATTCTGAAGGAAGCGCAGGTCAGCCCCGACGCGCGCATACGCGACCTGAGCGAAGACGAGCTTGGGCGCATACGTTCTATTCTGGATTCACAGGGCGAGATTGAAGGCGACCTGCGCAAGCGCGTGCAGATGGACATCAAGCGTCTGATGGACATCGGCTGCTATCGCGGCCTTCGCCATCGTCGCGGACTCCCCGTGCGCGGGCAGCGCACGCACACCAACGCGCGCACCCGCAAGGGGCCGCGCCGCGCAACCATCGCCAAGAAGAAGGCCCCTGGCAAGAAGTAACGAAAGCTTACTGAGATATGGCAAAAGCAGGCGGAAAAAAGAAGGTCTTTCGTAAGAAAGAGAAGAAGAATATCCCCAACGGGATTGTGCATATCGCTGCGTCGTTCAATAACACGATGATTTCGATTACCGATCTCGAAGGAAACCTGATTGCGCAGTCGAGCAGCGGCGCGCGTGGCTTCAGAGGCTCCCGCAAGGGGACGCCCTTCGCCGCGCAGCAGGCCGCTTACGAGGCCGCGCAGAAGGCCAAAGAGGCTGGCATGCAGCAGTGCGAAGTGCGCGTGAAGGGGCCGGGCGGCGGGCGCGAGTCCGCAATCCGCGCCATCAACAGCGCAGGGATTCGCGTCACGGTCATACGCGACACGACGCCCATCCCGCACAACGGCTGCCGCCCGCCGAAGCGTCGCAGAGTTTAATCATTAATGCAAAAGTCAGCGGTGCGGAATGCTGAAGTCAATTCATCATTCTGCACTCTGATTTCTGCATTGCTTTTATCAACCTAAAGGATGAAGGGCGTGTCGGCTCGCTAGGGCTCTCGCCTGTAAACTTTTCCGTCTAGAAAGTTAGACTGGAGGCAGAAAAAGAAGTGGCTAGGTATAGGGAAGCGGTGTGCCGTTTGTGCCGCCGCGAAGGTGCAAAATTATTTCTCAAGGGTGATCGTTGCTACAAGCCTTCGTGCCCGATTGAAAAGCGCGGCACACAGCCGCCGGGACAGCACGGCAACAACATGCGTCGCGGCAAGGCGCTCGTAGGCTACGGTCAGCAGTTGCGCGAAAAGCAGAAGGTCAAGCGCATCTACTTCATCCTCGAAGGTCAGTTCCGCAACTACTTCGAGCGCGCCGCACGACAGAAGGGCATCACGGGCGAGAACCTGCTGTTCCTGCTCGAACGCCGCCTGGACAACGCCGTCTACCGCGCAGGCTTTTCGACCTCGCGCAGGCAGGCGCGACAGCTTGTAAATCACGGACACATAGAAGTCAACGGACGCAAGGTTGACATCCCCTCGTTCCAGATTAAGCAGGGCGATGTCATCAGCATCAAGCAAGCGAGCCGCACCAATCCGCACGTGGAGGGCGCGTGGCAGACGGCTGCCGGTCGCGGTCGTCCCTCTTGGATTGCTCCGGCTGACGGCGCGGACATGAGTGTGCGCGTTGAGACTTTGCCGACTCGCGCCGACATTGACCGCTCGATAAACGAGCAGCTAATCGTAGAGCTTTATAGCAAGTAATCATCAAAGTCTGGAGACCGGGCCGAGGGGGCAGTCTAAAGCGCCTCCCCGCAGCCCCGGCCTCTGGACTTATAGACTTTAGACTCAAAAATTATGGCTATAGATCAAACTAATCTCTGGACAGGCTTTCAGATGCCGCGCAGGCTTGCGGCGGACACCGAGACGTTGACGGAGCGCTACGGCCGCTTCAGCGCGCAGCCCTTCGAGCGCGGCTTCGGCACCACCATCGGAAACTCTCTCAGGCGCGCTCTGCTCTCGTCTATCGAGGGCGCGGCCATCACGGCCGTCAAAATCGAGGGCGTCGAGCACGAGTTCTCTTCGATTGCGGGAGTCGTGGAGGACGCGACCGACGTTATCCTGAACTTGAAGCAGGTGCCGTTTAAGCTGCACGGGGGCGAGTCCAAGACGCTCTACGTACACAAGGACGGCGCGGGCGAGGTCACTTCAGCCGACATTGAGACGGACGCCGACGTGGAAGTGCTCGACCCGAACGTCCACATCGCGACCGTCAGTGAGGGCGGCTCTCTGCACATAGAGATGCGCCTGAAGCGCGGGCGCGGCTACGTCTCGGCCGACCGCAACTTCGACGAAGATTTGAGCCTCGGCTACATCCCTATTGACTCGGTTCACACGCCCGTCAAGAAGGTCAACTACACGGTTGAGGCGGCTCGTCTGGGGCAGAACACGGAGTTCGACAAGCTCTCGATAGAAGTCTGGACGGACGGAAGTGTGAAGCCCGACGACGCGATAGGCCTTGCCGCCAAGCTCATCAAAGACCACATGTCCATCTTCATCAACTTCGAGGAGGACACGGACGACTTCGCTTACGCGAGCATGGAGCGGCCGCCGCTCCCGCGCAACGATGTCCTTGATAAGAGCGTGGACGAGCTTGAGCTTTCGGTTCGCTCCTACAACTGCCTGAAGAACGCAGACATTCGCACCATACGCGACCTCGTGCAGAGAAGTGAGCGCGAGATGCTTGCCACCAAGAACTTTGGCAAGAAGTCTCTGAACGAGATAAAGGAAATCCTGAACGGCATGGGGCTGGACTTCGGCATGGAGTTCGACGAGCAGGGTAATCCTATCCCCGGCACGGGCGGACGCGACGGCGACACCAGCGACTACGCTGATATAGACGAAGAAGAATAAGCCGATTTCGGGTTTTGGATTTTAGATTTTGGATTGAAAAAGCATTTTAGCTCCATTCAATCCGTCAGCTAATCCAAAATCCGAAATCTAAAATCCAAAATTGTTATGAGACATCTCAAGGCACATAGAAAACTGGGACGCACGACGGCGCACCGCATGTCCATGCTGCGCAACCTTGCGACCTCTCTGATAACCGCTCGTGAAGAGCGCATCGTGACGACTCTGCCGAAGGCTAAGGAGTTGCGCCCGTTCGTCGAGCGCGCCATCACCCTGTCGCGCAAGGCGCAACTTCTGGAAGGCGACAACACGGCGCAAGCTGCCGTGCATCTTCGCCGTCAGGCCGCGACCTTCTTTCACGCGGGCAACCGCCAGCAGGCCTCTTCCACGGGTCGCCGCTCCACGCAGGGACGCGCGCCGCGCACGGCTGGCGTCGTCGCCCTGAAGAGGCTCTTTGACGAGCTTGGCGAGCGCTACAAGGACAGGCCCGGCGGCTATACTCGAATCATTAAGCTGGGCCGTCGTGACGGCGACAACGCCGAGCTGGCGATAATAGAGCTGGTGGATAACCCGCGCGAGCGCGAGGCGATTGAGTCTGCAAACAAACGCGCCGCCAGCAAGAAGAAGACCGCCAAGGCTTCCGAATCCAAGGCCGCTGAGGGCGGTCGTCGCGGCGGACGCAAGGCAGACCGCACCTTCGAGAAGGAAGAGACCACGGAGAAGCGTGGGACGAAGGCTGCCGCGCCGGACGACGAGAAGACCGAGAGTAATCAGCCGAAGGGCGGACGCCGCTCCAAGAAGACGGAGTCCACGGCCGAAGAGAAAGAGACGGAGTAGAAAGATTAGTAGTCCCCTCAGGGGCGAAACGGTTGACTTTTTAGCCCCAATGGAACAGTCGGTCTTACGTACCCGATACTCGATTGGGGCTTTTTCCTTTGCTTGATTTGGAGTCCATAGAGAATGAGCGAACAAGCAACCCAGCAGCAGCCGTCACCCGATGAACAGCCGCAGGAGTCTAGGGCTGAGCAGCAGCAGCGTCAGGGACGCGGCGAGCGCGGCCCGCGCCGCCGACGTGGCCACGGACAGCCGCAGCAGCAGCAACAGTCCGGTCAGTCGCGCCGCCCAGACCCTTCGCTCAACATGGATGAGCTGCGCGACCTGGTGCAGCTTATAGCCGAGCACGGGTTCACGGATTTCGAGCTTGAGCGCGAAGGCTTTCGCGTGCGCCTCAGACGGGAATTGACGCCGCAGATTATCTCTGCTCCGAGTGGGGCGCACGCAGCACAGCCGCAGGTGAGCGCTGCTACTACTAGTGCGCCCGCTGCTGCGGAAGCTCAGACTGCTACTGCTTCTCCGGCTCAGGGCGCGCAACAGTCGCACGCTCAGCCCAAGCATCCGGGCGCTGAGGCAGAGGCGGCAGCTTCGGCAGATGAAGGCTTGCACATCATCACGTCTCCGATTGTCGGCACCTTCTATCGCTCGCCCTCTCCCACGGCAGACCCGTTTGTGCGCATAGGCAGCCACGTAGAGCCCGACACCAACGTCTGCATCATCGAAGCCATGAAGCTGATGAACGAGATTCAGGCCGAGACCGCCGGAGAGGTAGTGAAGATTTACGTAGAGAACGGCCAGCCCGTCGAATACGGCCAGCCGCTCTTCGGGATTAAACAGTAAGCAGTAATATGACTGGTACGCGCAAATTCAGAAAAATCCTTATCGCCAATCGCGGCGAGATAGCGTGCCGTATTATCTGGACGTGCAAGGAGATGGGCATCCAGACGGTCGCCATACATTCCGAGGCCGACCGCGACTCGCTGCACGTTCGCTTCGCCGACGAGTCCTTCTGCGTCGGCTCTGCTCCGTCGGCCCAGAGCTACCTGAACATCCCTAACATCATCGCCGCCGCAGAGATTGCCGACGTTGACGCGATTCATCCCGGCTACGGCTTTCTGGCCGAGTCATCTTACTTCGCAGAAATCTGCGAGGCGTGCAACATCAAGTTCATAGGCCCGCGCGCCGAAGTGATTCGACTGATGGGCGACAAGGTCGAGGCTCGCCGCGCCATGCAGAAGGCAGGGCTCCCTATACTGCCCGGAAGCCCCGACCCGCTTGAGACGGAAGAAGAGGCCGTCAAATTGGCGCGCGAGATTGGCTACCCTGTGATTGTCAAAGCGGCTGCCGGGGGCGGCGGTCGCGGCATGCGTATAGTTCGCACGGAAGAAGAGCTTGGGCCCGCGCTTGAGACTGCATCGACCGAGGCGGCGGCCGCCTTCAAGAACGGCGACGTTTACATAGAGCGCTACATAGAGCGCCCGCGCCACATAGAGATTCAGGTCTTGGCGGACGAGTACGGCAACTGCATTCACCTGGGCGAGCGCGAGTGTACTATTCAGCGAAGGCACCAGAAACTGCTGGAAGAAGCTCCAAGCCCCGCTCTCTCTCCTGAGCTCAGGGAAGAGATGGGCTCTGCCGCCGTTCGCGCCTGCAAGGAGATAGGCTACGCGAGCGCAGGCACCATGGAGTTTCTGCTTGACGAAGACAAGCGTTTCTACTTCATGGAGATGAACACGCGCATACAGGTCGAGCATCCCGTCACGGAGATGGTCACGCTGGCCGACATAGTGCGCAATCAGATTCGTATAGCGGAAGGCGAGCATCTGGGCTACACGCAGGATGACGTAATCATCAGGGGCCACTCGATTGAGTGCCGCGTGAACGCGGAGAATCCAGAGACCTTCGCGCCTTCGCCCGGACTCATCACGGCCTTTAACCTGCCGGGCGGCCCCGGCGTGCGCGTGGACACGGCCGCTTATCCCGGCTACTTCGTGCCGCCGTTTTACGATTCGATGATAGCCAAGGTGATTGTGCACGCGCCGACCCGTGAGCTTGCGATTGCGCGCATGCGGCGTGCGCTGGAAGCCATGGTGGTCGAAGGAATCAAGACGACGATTCCGCTTCACCTGAAGATTATGGACGACGCGAATTTCCGCGCGGGCGATTTCTCAACGAAATTCATGGAGCATTTCCTCTCCAATAACGGCGCGAAGGGGCGCGTTGATGCGGCCTCTCTGGCGCGTTGACGATTAGGGTTATCGCCCCTATAATAAAAGACTTTTTCGTGGCGGGTATTGCTCGCCTTGATAGCAGGGAGTGAATTATGGCTTACGCAATTATCAAATCGGGCGGCAAACAGTTCCGCGTCGAAGAGGGCCAGCAGGTGCGCGTGCCTCTCATGGACAAAGAGGTCGGCTCAAGCGTCGAGCTGGACGTGCTGCTCATGGGCGGCGACGAGTCGAAGGTCGGGACGCCCACGGTTGACGGCGCGCGCGTCGCCGCCACGGTCATAGACCACGGGCGCGACACGAAGATAATCGTCTTCAAAAAGAAGCGCCGCAAGCAGTACAAGCGCACCAAAGGACACCGTCAGGACTACACGACGCTGAAGATAGATTCAATCGGATAGGACAGTAGTCAGAATTCAGAACCCAGAAGTCAGAATAAAAGCTCTTTACCTTCTGACTCCTGAATTCTGAGTCCTGAGTTCATAGGAGTTTGATATGGCACATAAGAAGGGCGTGGGGTCGTCGCGCAACGGGCGCGATTCTAATGCGCAGAGACTGGGACTCAAGAAATTCGGTGGCGAGCGCGTGCTCGGCGGCAACATCCTTGCGCGCCAGCGCGGCACCAAGTGGAAACCCGGCAAGAACGTCGGTCGCGGCAAAGACGACACGCTCTTTGCGCTGATTGACGGAGTCGTCAAGTTCGAAGATAAGGGACGCGCAGGTAAGTTCATCAGCGTCTACCCGGAGATGGCCGCCGCCGCAGAAACGGCACCGGCGGCCACAGCCTAAGGCTTCAAGGTTTAAGCCTGCTACTGGATGCGTCGCCTGGCCCCGAGTGATTCTCTCTCGAAAGGACAGGCGGCGCATTCGATTTTAATAACCGGCTACTCAGTTGTTTATTGACCGCACAAAGATTCGCGTCGCGGGCGGGCACGGCGGAAACGGCGTGACGGCCTTTCGCCGCGAAAAGTTCGTCCCGCGCGGCGGGCCTTCCGGCGGCGACGGCGGGCGCGGCGGCGATGTCTGGCTTGAGGCTCATGAATCATTAAACACGCTGCTTCATCTTCGCTACAACCCCGAGCACATAGCCGAGCGAGGTCGTCACGGCGAGGGCTCGAACCGCACGGGCCGCGAAGGCTCTGACACGACCGTGCGCGTTCCCGTGGGCACGCAGGTTTACGATGCCGAAACGGGCGACCTTCTTTACGACTTTACACGTAGCGGCGAGCGCTGGCAGGCTGCGCGTGGCGGTCGCGGAGGCTTCGGCAACTCTCACTTCGCAACCTCCACGAACCGCGCGCCGCGTTATCATCAAGAGGGAAGCGCGGGCGAAGAGCGAGAGCTTCAGCTTGAGCTTAAGCTGCTGGCGGACGTGGGGCTCGTGGGCTTTCCTAACGCGGGCAAATCCACTCTCATCTCCACCATCTCCGCCGCCAAGCCTAAAATCGCCGACTATCCCTTCACGACGCTTGAGCCGCATCTGGGCGTAGTTGATTTGGGAGAGTACCGCACGCTGGTCGTGGCAGACATTCCCGGTCTGATTGAAGGCGCGCACGAAGGCGCAGGCCTTGGCGACCGCTTTCTTCGCCACGTTGAGAGAACGAGGCTGCTGCTTCATCTGGTTGATGTCTCCTCGGCTTCGGGCCGCGACACCGTGAGCGACTACGAGACCATCAATCGTGAGCTGAAGGCTTATGACGAAGAGCTTGCCCTGCGCCCGCAGATTGTGGTGGCGACGAAGATTGACGCGCTGGACGAGCCGGAGCGCTTGGAGCGCCTGCGCGAGAGAGCGGAGCGCGACGGGCGGCCCTTTCATGCTATATCGTCCGCGACGAAAGAGGGCGTGCGAGAGCTTGTGAGCGCTGCGGCGCGGCTGCTGGACGAGATTGACCGCACGAATCGAGAGAGCGCGGAGGAAGAAGCGCACACAGGGGCTTGAGATTACAGCTTTGTTGCTTGATGAATGAGCGTTAAGCGGATAGCTCTTTACGGCGGGACGTTCGACCCGGTTCACAACGGCCACGTGACGGTGGCGCGTGCTCTTTTACAACTCTTTGCACTGGACGAGCTGGTCTTCATCCCGGCACACGTCGCGCCGCACAAGCGCGGGCAGGCGGTCTCTCCGGCCATGATGCGCTTTGCCATGCTGGCTCTGGCCACGCAAGGCGCGTCGCGTATGCGCGTTTCCTCCTTCGAGCTGGATGCGCCCGAAAGACCCTACACGGTCGAGACGCTGGCGCGCATGAAAGAGAAGCATGGCGCGGGCGCTCGTCTCTTCTTCGTCATGGGTGCGGACTCATGGACAGACATACGCACCTGGCGCGAGTGGGAGCGAGTCTTGACGCTCACGAATCACATAGTCATGGCACGGCCCGGATACGACCTGGGCGCGGCGCACGTCACGGACGAGATTCGAGAGCGCGTTGTTGATTTGAGAGGCGCAGGGGCCGACGAGGTAAAACGCGCCGTAGATGAAAGCGAAGGTGACAGGATTTACGTGACCGACGCGGTTCAGATGGACATCTCGGCCACGGAGGTCAGAAGGCTTGTCCGCGAGGGCGCGAGCCCTGACTGGGCGGCTTTAGTTCCGCCTCCCGTAGCGGAGTTTATAGACAAGTACAGGCTCTATAGAGATAAAGCATGAGTGAAAATTCTTCTATCAAGGAAAAGGCTTTGCACCCGGAGCAGTCGGCCAAGGGGCGCGGGGAAAAAGCGCGCGACGCTTCCGATGCTTCGAGCGAAGCATGCACGGAGCTGCTGGACGAGCGCATCTGCGCGGCTTTGAACGCCGCTACTGATAAGAAGGCGCTAGACCCAGTCGTGCTTGACCTGCGCGAGATAGCCAGCTTCACGGACTACTTCATCATCACCTCCGGCACGAACGCCCGGCAGGTGCAGGCCATAGCCGACGAGGTCGTTGAGCAGTTGAAGAAGCAGGGGACGCGCGCCGCTCGCATGGAGGGCTACAACACTGGCGAGTGGGTGCTGGTCGATTACGGCGACTTTATAGTTCACGTCTTCGACAGCAAGTCCAGACAGTTTTACGACCTTGAGAGGTTGTGGAGAGACGCCGCGCGAGTGCCTCTGCCGTCGGACGTGACGGGCGCCGGCGACAGCTCTTTGAGAAGCGAGCAGTAGTGATAGAGATAGTCGCATCCTCCGAAGCTATGCGCGAGGCCGTGCGGCTGGCCGAGAGAGTCGCCGCCACGGACGCGAACGTCCTAGTGACGGGCGAGTCGGGCGCGGGCAAGGATGCGCTGGCCCTCTTCATACACGAGCGCTCGCGTCGTGCGGGCCAGTCGTTCGTCAAGATTGACTGCGCGGCGCTGCCGGGCGAGCTGCTGGAAGCGGAGCTGTTCGGCTACGAGCGCGGAGCGTTCACGGGCGCGACCGAGGCTCGGCCCGGAAGGTTGGAGGCCGCGCACAAGGGAACGCTCGTGCTCGACGAGATTGCTCACCTGACTTGGGACGCGCAGGCGAAGCTTCTGCGAGTGATTGAGCAGAAGGAGTTCGAGCGCTTGGGAGGCCGCAGGACAGTCCGCGTGGACGCTCGACTGATTGCGCTCACTAACGTTGACTTGGACGATGCCGTGCGGCGCAGGGCCTTCCGCGAAGACCTCTTCTATCGCCTCAACGTAGTCCGCATAGAGGTGCCGCCGCTCAGAGAAAGGCGCGAGGACACGGGGAGGCTTGCCAAAGAGTTCCTGAGGACTTATTCGGCAAAGCACGGCCGTCCGGCGCGCGAGTTCTCGCCGCAGGCTCTCTCGCTCCTTGAAGGTTATGACTGGCCGGGCAACGTGAGAGAGCTTGCCAACACAATCGAGCGCGCGGTGATAATCGCGGACGGCGAGCGCGTAGAAGAAGCGCACCTGCCTAATCCTTTGCGAGCTTCGACGGCGCGCAGCCGCAGAGGCGCGAGGCCCAGAACGCTCGCCGAGCTTGAGGCCGATTACATAGCCGAGACCCTTGAAGCCGCGCGCGGCAATAAGAGCGAGGCCGCACGCATCCTAGGCATCAGCCGCAAGAACCTCTACGAAAAGCTCAGAAAGGCAGAGACGAAGGAATGAATGCAGAAGGCAGAGTGCAGAATGCAGAAGTAAAGAACTATTCAAGCCTGAATAAGCTTTTAATTCATCACTCTGCACTCTGCCTTCTGCCTTGTTTCTGATGCGTTTTCGTTTTGTCTGGGTAGGGAAGACCAGAAACGAGCACTTGCGGGCGCTCTGCGACGACTATTTAAAGAGGCTCAAGCGGTTCACGCGGTTAGAGGTTTTGGAGTTGCGCGAAAGCGCTCAGCAGGCCAAAGAAGCAGGCATCGAAGACGAAGGCAGGCGCATCTTAGGCGGACTACACCCGGATGCGCTGTTGGTGCTGCTGGATGTGGAGGGGCGCGAGTGGACATCCACCGGGCTTGCCTCGCAGATTGAAAAGTGGCAGGAGGCGGGCGGCATTAAGGAGGTCGCGTTCGTCATAGGCGGTCACTGGGGAGTGTCGCCTAAGGTTCAGGAGCGGGCCGCCGTGCGCTGGTCTTTAACGCGGCTGACCCTGACGCACGAGATGGCGCGTGTGGTTGTGCTGGAGCAGGTTTACCGCGCCTACACCATCATCCACGGGCTGCCCTACCAGAAGTGAAGCTGTTCCGAGAGTAGCAGAACCCGAAGGTCAAGAGAGGAAACGGAATGGATAAAAGAAGAGTCAAATCTTACAGGGACAAGTTGCTTGGACGCCGCGAGGGGCTTGTGGGGCAGGTCATGGAAGCGGAGCTTTACAGCCGCGAGCGCGACTCCGAAGCCACTCAGGACCCTGCGGATATGGCGGCCAACGCTTATACCAAAGAGCTATTATTTTCGATGTCGGCCAACGACCGCCATCTCCTTGAATTAATAGATGAAGCTTTAGAAAGAATTGAGGACGGCGAGTACGGCAAGTGCGTTCACTGCGGCGAGCCCGTGCAGGAGCGTCGTCTGGAAGCCGTGCCGTGGGCGCGCCACTGCCTGCGCTGCCAGGACTTGCAGGAGCGAGGTCTCCTGACGGACGACGACGAGTAGAAGGAAACAAGTTTTACGTGACATAATCTGCGGCCTTCAGGCTTGAGCCAATCGGTTCGAGCCCGAAGGCCGCTTCTTTTTTCATTCTCATGAAAGAGGGCTTCATCCATTGCGACTCTCCGCTATGAGAGCTTTTTCCGAGACCCTTCGTGACGCGGCGCTCGCGCTGCTCTACCCGCGAGACTGTGAAGTGTGCGGCTCTGTTGTCGAGTCGCACTCGGACGGCGCGGCCTGCTCAAAGTGCTGGCTGAGCACGCGCATCTTCTACGCCGCAGACGCTCTCTGCCGTAAGTGCGGCGCGCTTCAGGCAGCAGCCGTCATGGAAGAGAAGCTGGACGAGCCGCTCTGTCGTCGCTGCGCGCAGGAGAGCTTCACGGCGGCGCGTGCCGTGGGCGCTTACGAAGGGGCGCTTCGCGCGTCAGTCATAGCACTGAAGAGAGAGCCCTTCGTCCCTGCCCGTCTCGCGGGGCTTCTTCAAAGGAGCGCCCTTCAACCGCCGCTCTCTCTTGCGACTCTGATTATCCCCGTGCCGCTTCATCCTGAAAGACTACGCTCGCGCGGCTTTAATCAGGCGGCGGAACTCGCGCGCGCTCTATCGCGACTGACGCGACTGCCAGTTGACGAATTGAGTCTGGCGCGCACCTATCACACGGAGCGTCACAGGGCTTTGATGGACGAGCGTGCGCGGCGCGAAAGTGTTGCAGGCGCTTTCCAAGTCCTTCGCCCGCGCCTCGTAGAAGGCGAGCACATACTTCTCATAGATGACGTGTACACGACGGGCGCAACCGCCTCTGCCTGCGCCGCCGCGCTCACTGGCGCTGGTGCCTCAAGCGTCTACGTGCTGACGGTCGCGCGGCCTCTATAAGTCAAATTGCCTTTTTACTTTTGGCTTCGTATCATGTGAGACATGAAAACCCTTTATGAACCTATCGAGCCCTACGACCGTGGGCATCTGGCGGTCTCAAAGATTCATACGCTTTATTATGAACAGTGCGGAAACCCTGAGGGGCAGCCGGTGGTCTTCCTGCACGGCGGCCCCGGCGGAGGTCTCATCCCCGACTACCGACGCTACTTCGACCCGGCAGTCTATCGCGTAGTCCTCTTTGACCAGCGCGGCTCGGGACAGAGTACGCCGCACGCCAATCTTGAAGACAACACTACGTGGCATCTGGTCTCTGACATAGAGCGGCTCAGAGAGCAGTTGGGCATAGAGGCATGGCAGGTCTTCGGCGGCTCTTGGGGAAGCACGCTTGCTCTCGCTTACGCGCAGACGCACCCGGAGCGCGTGCGACAGCTTGTGCTTCGCGGCATCTTCCTCTGCCGCCCGAAGGAGATTAGCTGGTTCTATCAGGAGGGCGCGAGCGCCATCTTCCCTGACGTGTGGGAAGAGTACCTGCGCGTCATCCCCGAAGAGGAGCGCGGCGACATGCTGACGGCCTATCATCGCCGCCTGACGAGCGACGACGAGACGGTGCGACTTGAGGCCGCGCGAGCGTGGAGCATCTGGGAGGGAAGCACTTCGAAGCTCTTCCCAGACCCGAAGCTCATCAGCGAGATGGGCGAGACGCACAAGGCGCTCTCCTTGGCGCGCATAGAGTGCCACTATTTCATGAACAACGCTTTCTTCGAGACGGACAACTACCTGATAGAGAACGTCGGCAAGATTCGGCACATCCCTTCGGTCATAGTGCAGGGGCGATACGACGTTGTCTGCCCCATGATGAGCGCCTGGGAGCTGCACCGCGCCTGGCCGGAAGCAGACCTCAGGGTCATACCGGACGCGGGCCACTCAGCGGGCGAGCCCGGCATCGTCAACGCACTCGTAGATGCCACAGACGGCTTTCGGCAGTCGAGCTGAAAACTGTTCCCGTCACTTATCGCGTATCACTGTTGTTATGTCTGTCGCCGCAGGCACACGAATGGGACGCTACACCGTTCGCTCTGAGCTTGGCGCGGGTGGGATGGGCGAAGTCTATCTGGCCCAGGACACGCAGCTTGACCGCGTGGTTGCGCTCAAGATTCTCCCGCCGGATTTCGCCGCCAGCCCGGAGCGCCTGCGCCGCTTTCTTCAGGAAGCCCGCGCCGCCTCCTCCCTCAATCATCCGAACGCCGCACACATCTACGAGATAGGCGAGTCCGAAGGCGGTGCTTTCATCGCCATGGAGTACGTAGAGGGCCAGACACTCGGCGCGAAGATAATCGCGGGGCGGCTCAAGCCGGAAGAGATTGCCGACGTGGGCCTACAGGTCGCGGACTGTCTGGACGAAGCGCACACGAAAGGCATAGTGCATCGTGACATAAAGCCTTCGAACATCATGCTCACACAGCGCGGGCAGGTGAAGGTGCTGGACTTCGGGCTGGCGAAAGTTCTGCGGACTTCGGACGAAGCCGTCTCAAGCAACATAGACACGCAGGTGAAGACGAGCCCCGGCGTCGTCATGGGCACGATTCAGTACATGTCGCCGGAGCAGGCGCTCGGGCGAGAGGTTGACCGCCGCTCGGACATCTTTAGCCTCGGCGCGGTGCTCTACGCCATGGCTACGGGCCGCGCTCCCTTCACGGGCTCAAGCGTGGGCGAAACGATTGACCGCATACTCAACTCGCAGCCGGAAGCCATAGCGCGCTTCAACTACGAGCTTCCGCCGGAGCTGGAAAGAATCGTGCGTAAGTGCATGGAGAAGGACAGGGAGCGTCGTTACCAGACTGCGCGAGACCTCTTGAACGACCTGAAGAGTCTTGAGAGCGATTCAAGGTCTAGAACCATCAGCGTCAAGACCGCTCAGCGCAAGAGCCGCTCAAGCCGTGCGATAGACTCTCTGGCCGTGCTGCCGCTCGTGAACGCGAGCGCCGACGCGAACATGGAATATCTCTCGGACGGCATCACGGAGAGCATCATCAACACGCTCTCTCAGCTGCCTAAGCTTAGAGTGGTGGCGCGCTCGACGGTCTTTCGCTACAAGGGGCGCGAGGTGGATGCCAAAGAGGTAGGCCGAGAGCTTAATGTTCGCGCCGTGCTGACGGGGCGCGTGCGGCATCTGGGCGACGTGCTGGTGATAGGCACCGAGTTGATTGACGTTGACACGGACGCTCATCTCTGGGGCGAGCACTACAACCGGAGGCTCTCCGACATCTTCGAGGTGCAGGAGGAGATTGCGAGAGAGATTTCCGAGAAGCTGCGGGTTAAGCTGAGCGGCAAAGAGCGCAAGCAGCTGATGAAGCGTCACACGGAGGACGCCGAAGCCTACAAGCTCTACCTGAAGGGGCGCTTCCATTGGAACAAGCGCACGCGCGAGAGCCTGAAGAAGGGGATAGACTATTTTGAGCGCGCGATTGAGAAAGACTCTAACTACGCTCTGGCCTTCACGGGGCTGGCGGACTGCTACAACAGCCTGAGCCGCTTCGGCTGGCTCTCGCCCGCAGAGGCCATGCCGAAGGCGAAGGACGCGGCCGAAAGAGCGCTCGCACTGGACGCGCATCTGGCGGAAGCGCACAACTCTCGCGCCTTCGTGGCGGAGAACTACGAGTGGGACTGGCCCACGGCAGAGCGCGAGTACAAACGTGCCATAGAGCTTAACCCCAACTACGCCACGGCGCACCAGTGGTACGGCGAGTACCTTGCGACCATAGGAAGGTTTGACGAAGGGCTCGACGAGTTGAAGCAGGCGGAACAGCTTGACCCGCTCTCGCTCATCATCAACTCGGATTTGGGCCTGCCCTACTTCTTTGCGCGCGAGTACGACCGCGCAGTTGAGCAGTGGCAGAAGACGGTCGAGCTTGACCCTGACTTCTGGCTGGCGCATTACGCTCTGGCGCTCGTCTACGAGCAGCAGGGGCAATACAGAGAGGCGATTGCCGAATCGAAAAGAGCGCTCAATCTCTTCGGCGACAGCCCTTGGGTGCTGGCCGGGCTAGGGCACATCTACGCCGTCGCGGGAGAGACGGAAGCGGCGCATCACGTCCTTGACGAATTGAAGGAGCGCGGGAAGGGGCTGTACGTCTCGCCCTTTGACCTGGCGCTGATATACGCCGGGCTAGGGGAGCGGGACGAGGCGCTTCTGTGGCTTGAGAAGGCTTACGAGGAGCGCAACCAGTGGCTCACCTGGCTCAAGGTGGAGCCGCGCCTTGACTCTCTGCGCCGGGACCCTCGCTTCTCAGACCTCGTGCGGCGCGTCGGCTTGGAATAAGAAATTAACAGGATGGACAGGATAGACAGGATAAAGAAGCAATAAGTTCTCTTTTATCCTGCTTATCCTGTCCATCCTGTTTGAATCTGCCTCTGATTGGGCTTCTCCCCGCTCTTCATTTATTTTGACACTCGCGGGCGCGCTCCGCTAATATCGTTAAGCAGTATGACCGGACGAGTCTTAGTCCTGAACGCCTCCTTCGAGCCGATCAACGTTTGCACCGAGCGGCGCGCAGTAGTCATGATTTTCAAAGGCGTGGCGCGCGTAGAGGAGCACAACGGCCACATGATACATTCGGCAAGGCTCTCGATTCATGCGCCCTCGGTCATACGCTTAATCGAATACATACACATCCCGTTCGAGCGGAGGTCTCTGTCGCGCAAGAACATACTGCTGCGCGACCACTATACATGCCAGTATTGCGGCAGGCAGTTTGCCCCCTCGGAGCTGACGCTGGATCACGTTCACCCGCGCTCGCGCGGCGGCGACTCGACCTGGGATAATCTGGTGGCCTGCTGCAAGCGCTGCAATCACCTGAAGGGCAACCGGACGCCGGAAGAGGCTAAGATGCATTTGCTGCGGCGGCCCAGAGGTTTTTCGCTGCACGTCAATCGCCAGATAATGCGCTACATAGGGCGGGCGGACGAGACGTGGCGCAAGTATCTCTTCTACGAATCGAACGGCGCAGAGTAATCCAATATCACAAAAGGACTTTTATTATGAGCTTATACGCAATAGGGCTGGGTTATCAGGAGCTTCTGATTATTCTCGCCATAGTCTTCCTGCTCTTTGGCGCGAGCCGCCTGCCGCAGCTTGCAAAGGCTTTGGGTCAAAGTAAGCGCGCCTTCCGCGAGGGACAGGACGAGGCGGAAGAAGAGCAGCGACAGGCAGCACGCAAGCGCGCAGAGATAGCCGCGCCTCCTTCGCAGCTAGCATCCGTTAACGACGAAGAGCTTTTCGAGGAAGCACGCCGCCGCGCCGCAACCGTCCGCGCCGCAGAGAACGACCCGAAAAGCTAAAGCGGAATCAAAGCAGCAGAGAAAAGGATAGCTGCCCAGAGGTTTTATATAGACCTCCGGGCAGCTATCCTTTTCTTCGACTCTACTGTTTATTGGCTGACTAATTTAGCGATACCTGGTTGGGATAGGCTGCTGCTTTGAAGGAAGGGGCGCTTGGGCTTATGATTCAGCCCAAGCGCCCCTTGGTCTTTCCAGACGGTTCCATCCTCAAAGATTACCTCTGTCACGCCTAATCTGATAACGAAATCACCGCTCAGGGAGCCATCCTTTACGACCGGCTTCAGGAACCGTGCAAGCCTGCCATAAGGTATGCCGTATACCCACCTTTTATTCGCTTGAAGAGGATATTTTTCGTTCCCCTTTTTGGCTTTAACCTCGAACTGAGGGCCCCGTTACTTTCTTCCCACAATCAGCGTGGCCTTCAGGGTGAGGGAAAAATCCATGTCGTGGCGCTCTTCGTCTATGATGCGCTCTATCTGCTTGATGACGCGCTCGCGGTTGTCCGGCTCAAGCGAGGCCAGCCAGTTCCTGAAGAGAAAGTCCGTGATGAGCGGGGCGTTCAAAAACTCTTCGCCCGATTCGTAGTCGAACTCTTCTATAGTCGTCCAGCTAGTGACTGCTTCGAGCCCTTCGCGCTCGGCCAGCGCTTCAATATCTGTGATGGTCGGCAGTTCCTTGATAAGCTCTTCCACGTCCGGCCCGTGCTCTTCGAGATTAGTGCTACGCAGAGCTTCCCAGTAGATGGAGAAGAACTCGCCGAAGCTGGAAGAGGTGGCGAGCGTCAGGGCCACTGTGCCTTCAGGCTTGCAGACGCGCGCCATCTCGGAAATCATCTCCGGCAACCGCTCTGGCTGAACGAGCGAAGCGTCACAGACCACCAGATCAAATTGTTCATCCTCGAATTGAAGCGATTCCAGCTGAGTTCTATAAAATTCCGGGTCGCCGCTAATCACAGCGGCCTTGGCCCGAGCCAGTTCAAGACACTCTTCGCTCTCGTCCACGCAGACCATCGTCACGTCGTCGCCCGCGCGCTCAAGCAGTGCCATGGCGTGGCCGCCCGTGCCGGAGGCGACGTAAAGAATGCGCCCCTTCTTCGGCAGCTCTACGTGCTCGTCAATCAGCTCCGCGAAGCGCTCGCCCCAGTCCGTAGCCACGTAAAGCTCTTGCAGGAATGCCATCTCTTTGTCCGATTTATTAGCGCTCACCTCTTTTTTGTTCACCTCTGATTAAAATAAGACCTACGGCAGAATTTAACAGGGATGGACAGCGATTGTCAGGATAAGAAAGAAGAGCTTGCTTCTTCTTTATCCTGTTCATCCTGTCCATCCCTGTTAATTGAAAACTAGCACTCATGGTCTCCGCCCTCTGCGTCTTCGTCGTAATAAACGTGGCCGCGCAGGCTCTCGGGCAGGCACACCATCTCTTCCTTGGCGCGCGGGTCTGAATGCACGTAGCGGTAGCCGCTGCCGTAGCCTACGCGGCGCATCAAAGGCGTAATCGCGTTGCGAAGATGAAGCGGCACGGGCTCGCGCGCTGTCTCGCCAGCGTCTTCCTGCGCGGCGAAGTAGGCGCGCTTAACTGCATTCGACTTCGGCGCACGCGCCAGATAAATCGTCGCCTGCGAGAGCGGGTAAAGGGCTTCGGGCAGTCCTATGAGCTGCGTGATGGAGGCGGCCGAAGCTGCCTGCACCATCGCCTGCGGGTCTGCGAGCCCTACGTCTTCGGAGGCGAGTATGCAGAGGCGACGGGCTATGAAGACGGGGTCTGCGCCGCCTTCTATGAGCCGCGCCAGCCAGTAGAGCGCCGCGTTGACATCCGAGTTTCTGAGAGACTTGATCAGCGCGGAGGCAAGGTTGTAATGCTCCTCGCCGCCCTTATCATAAGCATAATGAGCGCGGCCCATGGCTTCCATGAGCGTCTCGTCTGTGACGCGGCGCACGCCCGCTTTGTCCGGCTCCGTTGATTCGACAGCGGCTTCAAGCGCGGCCAGAGCCACACGCGCATCGCCTGCGGCGGAGCGCGCCAGCCGCTTGATAACCTCGTCCGGCATCTCAGGCTTGAGCTGAGCCAGCCCGCGCTCTTCGTCCGTCAGAGCGCGTCGCAGGATTGTCTCCACTTCATCTTCCTTCAGAGGATGAAGCGTCAGCACCTTCGAGCGTGACAGGAGCGCGCCCGTGACCTCGAACGAAGGGTTCTCGGTCGTAGCGCCTATGAGCGTGATGGTTCCGTCCTCTACAGAAGGCAGAAGCGCGTCCTGCTGCGCCTTGTTGAAGCGATGAATCTCGTCTATGAAGAGAACCGTTCTCTCTCCCTCGCGCTTCAGCTCGCGCGCTTCACCGATTGACGCGCGCACGTCCTTGACGCCTGAGAAGACGGCCGAGAGCGGCACGAATCGCGCGCCGCTTCTCTCTGCCAGAAGACGCGCCAGAGTAGTCTTGCCTGTGCCGGGCGCACCCCACAGGATGAGAGACGGCAGAGCGCCACGGCCTTCTATCAGTCGGCGCAGCACGCGTCCTTCGCCCACCAGATGATGCTGGCCCACGAACTCTTCAAGGGTGCGTGGCCTCATACGCTCGGCCAGCGGCGCAAAGGCGGTTTCGGTCACGGGCGGCGCGGCCTCGTCCTCTGCGAAAAGATTTTTTGTCATGCGTCGCGGCATAGCGCTCCCAGCGGCCCTGATGCTCTCAAGTAAAGATAAGACTAAGGGGAATCTTTCAGGAAAAGCTTAGCATAAACGGCAGATGATGCGTCACCCGCGATGAGGCTCTTCATAGGGCCGTCGAGCCCGCATCTTAGTTGGAACGCGCGCGAGGCTTTTTGCGTATATGAGGGCAGGCCGGGATTCAAGCCTGTTTTGATTCGAATCAGGGCCGTAGAGAGAAGTGAAGAAAATTTCGGGGTGTGGAAGATGAAAGAATCGAACAACGTGATGAGAACCGTCGGCATTATACTCCTGGCGCTTTTTATACTGGTGGTAGGCGCGGGGCTGCTGAAGTTCTTAGCCATAGGCGTGGTAGGCCTGATTGTCGGCCTCGTGGTAGGACTTATTAAGCTGGCTATAGTAGTCGCCATCATCTATTTAGTTCTAGTAGGCATACGAGCTATGCTTCGTTGATGAGTAGAGAATTCACCGCAGGGAGAGCCTGACCAGGTACTTTACCAAGAGAAGAGGTCGCAATGTTTCCCCCCAGAAGCATTGCGACCTCTCCTTTTATGAGAAATCCAAACGAAATTTTCAAAGCGAGCGATAAAGCAGGTATTGGTCTCGCCTCATTATAATCTGGCAGCGCGTGCATTTATCTTCCGAGCTTATCACCATAGCGCCCGGCGGCGGGCGTTGCCCGTAATCCAGATGAACGAAATCAGAGGTGCCGCGCCCATCGATGGCCGCGTACCAGAAGGCATGTATGTAGGCTGGCCCCCACATGCCGTCCAGCAGGTAGATGGGCCGGTCGGTTTCCGCGAGCGCCTGACTGTATAGGTCGCGATAGCCAGCGTCAAAGGCCGCGCCGCGCAAGGGGCCGTCACTGTGGAACTGGTATTGAAAGTAGACGGCCTGTGCAAGAGTAAGAGCAAGTATGGCGACTAGCACCTTGCGTTGAGACAGGAACGAAAGAAGCGTCGCTTGCGGCAAGGGCTCCGGCTCAGCCGCTTTCTTTTTCTTAGCCTTCTTCTGCTTCTTTGCCGTGACGGCTGGCCTAGGCGCTCTGCCCTCAATCAATCTCTGTAGCGCGGGGATAGTTAGCACAAGCAGGAAGACGGGGTAGGGAATCATTCGCAGCGTGTGAAACTGGTCTGAGGTCAGCGACGCGGAGACAGGCGAGATGACAAGCCCGTACAGTATGAATCGCCACCACGATTCCTGCCAGAGATACTTGAGCACCAGATAGATGCCCACGAGCGAGAGTATGAGCACGGGCGCGAGAAAGCTTCCCATGCCTGCGACGTGATGGCGCGGGTTAGGGTCGCCCGCAACCAGCAGGCTGTAGAGGCTCAGGTTGTAAAAGTAGTGGCTGATAAACTCAGGTATTATCTGGCCCCACGTGCTCTCCTCTTTGATGTACGAGATGAGATAGAACCTCTCCGTAAGCACGCCCGGATGCCGCCGATTAAATATGAGAAGCGGCACAAGCGTCACTCCGAACAGAAGCCACGTCTTCAGGACTCCAATCAAAGTGTGACGCCTGCGCGCGAAGATGATGAGCCCGAAGGCCAGCAGCGGCGCGAACAGCCTGCCTATGGTGTAAGTGTAGGTCAGTAGCCCAAGGCTAGCCGCGACGAGCGCGCAGTCCGTCCATGACCAACGCTCGCGCGCCCTATGAAGCGCCAGCAGAAAGAGAGCGAGCGCTAGCGGATAAAGCGCCACTTCAAAGACGAGTCGGCTGATTTCAAAGAGCCAGGGCGTGAGCATGGCTACGAGAGCTACTATGACGGCTATCATGCGCCGCCCCGTGATGCGCCACGCCAGCCATCCCAACGAGAGAGCAGCCGCAAAGCCTAAGCTCGCGCTCAAGAGCCTTGCGGCCAGTATGCTCGGAGGCGAGAAGAGATAGACGGCGGCCAGCAGGTATATGTAAGTGGGGTTGGCGTAGACGCTAAAGCCGCCCGTGTAAGAGCGAACGTAAAGGGGCCACGCCACGCCCTCTTCACTGACGCCGCCGGTGCGCGCCATCAGGTAGGCGTTGTAAGCTATGCTGGATTCGTCTAGATAAAAGCCGGGCGGGTTCCTGGAGATGCCCGCTACGTAGAGAGCGTAAAGCAAGGCTGCTGCGGCCAGCGCGACCAGCAGCAGTTTATAGTTACGGGAAAGCTTCTCTTTGATAGACGCCGGGCCGTAGGCCATACTCTAAGCACCTGATACACGAAGGCTCTTTAGTTGGGAGGGCTGCCCGTCTTAGACCTTATCTCGAATCAAGAACCAGACGAGCAAGCCTATGGGCCAGGAGATGAGCGCGACCAACAGAGCCACCACTATGCCGGGCTTGCCGCGCCGGTTGGCGTCGCGGTAGACCCAGACAAGGCTGGCAATGTAGATGGCAAGAAATATCAGTACGAAGATGATGGCGATGATTATCGCCGCCACGCCCATGCCGCTGCCATCGCTGTTCACGGGAGCCTCCTGTATAAAAGTCGCAAAATTGATGAGAGAATACATTACCTGCATCCTTTCCTTCTTTTAACTTCTACCGCCCGCATGCACGCTCGATTGCCGCGAGTCTCAGACGTTGAAGCGGAAGTGGGTCTTTATCACGCTCAAGACTAATCATCGGAGGGAGCTTCTTCGCTCATTTCTTACTGCCCTTCCTACTTTTCTTTGAACTCTTTCTGTGCGTTGGCGGGGCAGGAGGTAATTGCCGCTCAAACTTCAGCAGCCTGTTCTCCACCTCTAAAAGAAGCTTTTCATGTTCCTGTTTCTGATGCTCGTTAGAGTTTTTATTGTCCTGCATTAAAGCATGGACAATAATCGTGAGGTCTCTAAGTTCCTTACGAATATCTCTCAGTTCAGAGTGATATTTCTCAAGGTTGTCGGCAAACGTAGCAAACGACTTGGCGATTTTCCAGATATCCTGAATCATTTTAAGCCGCCTGCATTTCTTTGATTAAACTCCTTGTCTCTTTTCCTAATTCCTCAATCTCTGCTTGTCTTACCTGTAAACGCGCCTGAACTTCATCAATATGAGCAAGAGCGGTCTCTACCTCCTGCCTGAGTCTGTCCTCTCCGATGATGTAAATCATATCTCCGGGCAGGGCGTCTATTTCACCCTTCGTTTGTTCGGCGGCCCCTCTGCGCGTACTGGTTGTTGCAACTAAATGACCTTTGTTGTCGAGTCTAAATTGAACGGGATGAAATAGAAAGTCGGGGTAGTCCACACCCGGCCTCTCTACATCCGTAACGGCCTTTTGAATTACGTCCCCAGATGCTTTTTGGCGGAACCGCCCCCTGACACGCTTCTTGTTGCCCGTAAACTTGCCGCCCCGAGGTCTGGATTTCCCTTTTTTGCCCGCGGGTTTTCTCTCAGACACGGGTAATGCTTCTCTATCTTTATCGCTCATAGCAGAAGATTAACATACCTTTAATTTGCTTTTCTAGCCTTGCCCTTTGGCCATATTCTCTCGGAAAATGATGTATTCAGAGAAGGCAAGAATGTCGGAGATTTCGATGCACTTCAGACGTTGAAGCGGAAGTGAACCACGTCGCCTTCCTGCATGATGTACTCTTTGCCTTCGAGTCTGAGAAGCCCCTGCTCGCGTGCCGCCGACATGGAGCCAGCGCGCATGAGCGCATCATAGCCTATGACTTCGGCCCGTATGAAGCCTCGCTCTATGTCCGAGTGTATGGTGCCTGCGGCTTGCGGGGCGCGCGTGCCTACGGGGATTGTCCACGCACGCACCTCCTTCTCGCCCGCCGTCAGAAAAGACATGAGGCCGAGCAGGCGATAGGCGCTCTTGATGAGACTGTCAACGCCGCTCCCCTGGACGCCGAGCGCGTCAAGGTAATCGCGCCTCTCGTCGGGCGGAAGGTCAACCAGCTCCGCCTCCAACTGCGCGCAGATGACGACGCATTCCGCGCCCTCGCTCGCGGCAATCTCCCTGACGGCGCGCACGTGCGGGTTCTCTTCAGGCGCGGCCATGCTCGGCTCGTCAACGTTGGCCGCGTAGATGGTGGGCTTCGTCGTCAGCAGAAAGAAGGAGCGCGCGACACCCTGCTCTTCCTTCGTCAATTCAACGATGCGAGCGGGCTTGCCCTCTTCAAGCACGGGCTGAATCTTATCCAGCACCTCAAGCTCTGCTCGCGCCTGCTTGTCGCCGCTCTTGGCTGTCTTCTGTGCGCGCTCGCGCCTGCGCTCCACGCTTGAGAGGTCTGCCAGCGCAAGCTCTATCTGAATCGTCTCTACGTCGCGGACGGGGTCAACGGAGCCTTCCACGTGGACTATCTCTTCGCTCTCGAAGCAGCGCACGACCTGAACGACCGTGTCCGTCTCGCGTATGTTCGCTAGGAACTGGTTGCCAAGGCCTTCGCCCTTACTGGCCCCGCGCACGAGGCCCGCTATGTCTAGAAACTCCACGGTCGCGGGGATGATGGTCTTGGTCTTGACGAGCGCGGCCAGAGGCTCAAGCCGCTCGTCGGGAACCGCAACCACGCCTACGTTCGGCTCGATGGTGGCGAAAGGATAGTTGGCGGCGAGCGCCGCCGATTGCGCCGTGAGCGCGTTAAAGAGAGTGGACTTGCCTACGTTTGGAAGCCCCACGATACCTGCGCGCAGCATAAAGACTAACCCCTTACAGAAACAGTTTTCGCTAAGGTTTGAAAAGAACTCTTTTACACTGCGCTCGGTGGCTTGTCCAGGCGGAATTAACAGGGATGGACAGGATGTACAGGATAAAAACAGAATCAATTCTTTATCTTTATCCTGTCTATCCTGTCCATCCCTGTTAAATTTCTTCTTCTATTTAAATTCTCTCAAGCTCTCGGACGGTCATTTCGTTTTCGGTGTTGCCGGTGTTGAGCGTGGAGGCGGGCTCAAACAGCAGTACGTGCGCCTCTTCGTCCGCGACGGGGCGATGCTCTACGCCGCGCGGGACGATGATGAACTCGCCCTCTTCCAGCCAGACCTCCCGGTCTCTGAACTCCATGCGAAAGCGGCCTCGCACGACCATGAACATCTCGTCCTCGGTCTCGTGATGGTGCCAGACGAAGGGGCCCTCGAACTTGACCAGCTTAACGTACTGTCCGTTCAGCTCGCCCACTATCTTCGGCTGCCAGTGCGCGGTGAAGGTCGAGAGCTTCTCCTGAAGATTTACTTTGTCCATAACTTTTAGGCGGGTGGTTTGAGATTAATGACCGTCGGGCTCTATGACCCCCGAAAGCCAGTGCATGATGTTCAGCGTCAGCTGGCGATTGTCTGCGCGCGTGTCGTTCATCCCCATAGCCCCGTCCAGAGGAAGCTGAGCCGAGAGCACGCCCGCTTCGCCCATGACCACGACGCGTCCCCTGCCATACCTGAAGGCCACGCCTTGCGAGCGGCCGGCC
>DATELK010000128.1:0-15213 GCA_035276685.1 Pyrinomonadaceae bacterium
GTCTTCGGTCAGGAGGGAGCATGGCGCGGCGGCGAAGGATGGGTCTCCGAATGCTACGGCCGTAGAGTGAAGGCCCCCGTCTGGACGTTCTCTGCCGAGGCGAAGGGCGAGCGGGAATTCGTCTCTTTTCTCGTGCCTGAAGCAACGGTGCGCGAGATTGAATGCATAGGCGGCAGGGCGTACGAGATGAGAAGAGGAAGCATGCGCGACCTGTTGTTGACGGCGGGCGAAGGTGAGCGCGTAGAGGCCGCGAGCATAGCTTCTGATTTTGAATGGACGTGGGCGCGATTTGAAGGCAGCAGTCCTATGCCCTCCGAACTGCTTTTGATTAACGGTCGCAATCTTGAGCTTAATGGCCGCGCCGTGCTTGACGCTCACGCGCGCATCTCTTACCTGTTCATGCGACGCGTGGGAGAAGACTGTTACGTTGAGTCGGACGCGAGACCCGAGCTTTCCGGCTTCGGCGCGGGAAGGGTGATTTTTACGGACGCGGTACCGAAAGCGCCCGAGCATGAGGAGGCAGGGCAGAGCAGCTTACAGGTGACGGGGGCCGTGTGACTCGCCTCTTCGGTTTCTAAAGAGTATGTGTGGAATTAACGGAATAGCATTTTCGAGCCGGTCGGGACGGAGCCCGGATGCGCGCATTATGAAGCGCATGCGCGACGTGATAACGCATCGCGGGCCTGACGACGAAGGGCTCTACCTGAACGGCACAGTGGGCCTGGGCCATCGCCGCCTGAGCATAGTGGACGTGGCTGCGGGCCACCAGCCCATGACGAACGAGGACGGGCGGCTGCACATAGTCTACAACGGAGAGATTTACAACCACTCGGACTTTCGCGCCGAATTGGAAGCGCGAGGCCACACCTACCGCACGCACTGCGACACGGAAACCATCCTGCACCTTTACGAAGAGCACGGGCCCCGGTGTGTCGAGTACTTACGAGGCATGTTCGCCTTCGCCATCTGGGACGATGTAAAGCGAGAGCTTTTCATAGCGCGCGATAGGCTCGGTGTGAAGCCGCTCTATTACGTTCACACTGCGGACGGCTCGCTCTACTTCGCCTCGGAAATCAAGGCGCTCTTGGAAGCCGGTGCCGTGGGTAAGCCCGAGATAAATTTCCGCGCCCTGCCCGATTACCTCGCGAATCACGGAACGTCCGCCGACGAGACGCTCTTTGATCAGGTCAGGCGGCTGCTGCCGGGCCACACGCTTCTATGGCGCGACGGTCAAATCAGGATTGAAAAGTACTGGGACGTGAGCTTTCGTCCTGAAGATGAGAGTCAACGTGAGCGAAGCGACGAGGATTACGTTCGGGAGTGGACTGAGCTTTTCGAGCGAAGCGTGAGGCTGCGCCTGATGGCTGACGTGCCGCTGGGCATGTTCCTCTCGGGCGGCATAGACTCTTCTGCCATAGCCGCCGTCATGAGCAGGATGGTCAGTGAGCCCATCAAGACTTTTTCGGTCGCCTTCGCAGAGCGCGAAGCCAACGAGCTTGAGTACGCGCGCATGGTCGCGCGTGCCTTTAAGACAGACCATCACGAAGTCTTAGTCTCGCCAGAAGATTTCTTCGCAGAATTGCCGCGCCTCGTCTGGCACGAGGACGAGCCGCTTGCTCATCCTTCGAGCGTCGCGCTCTACTTCGTCTCGCGCCTCGCGTCGGAGCACGTCAAGGTGGTTTTGACGGGCGAGGGAAGCGACGAGCTGATGGGCGGTTACGAGCGTTACTACAAGACGCTCCTTCAACTATCGCTCGGGCCGCGTTACCGGAAGTGGACGCCTCGCGGTGTGCGTGAAATGCTCAGCCGCCGCATAGAGAGTCTTCCGGTTCAGTCCAGGGTTCGTCATAAACTCACGCGCACCTTCCTCTGTCTTGAGCCGGACGTTGAGAACATCTACTTCGACAACTTCGCCGTCTTTCGCAGCCGCATGCAGGAAGAGCTGCTAGCGCCTGAGACAAAAGAGCGTGCAGGCATGATTGAGCCTTACAGGGAGATGCGGCGCTACTTCGACGCGGCCGATTCCGACTCTCTTTTGAACCGCATGCTCTACGCGGACATGAAGACCTACCTGCACGAGCTGCTGATGAAGCAGGACCAGATGAGCATGGCCGCGTCCATAGAGAGCCGCGTGCCGTTCCTTGACCATAAGCTCGTGGAGTTTACGGCGCGGCTTCCCGTCCGCATGAAGATAAGACGGGGCTGGACTACCAAGTATATCCTGCGAGAGAGCATGAAGGGCGTGCTGCCCGAGCCTATTCTCTCGCGCAAGAAGATGGGCTTTCCCGTCCCCGTGGGCGCGTGGTTTCGCGGGCCGTACAGGCGGGTCGTGGACGAATATATCTTGAGCGAGCGCGCCACGGGTCGCGGCCTCTTCAACCCGGAATTTGTGCGAGGGATGGTCGCGCGTCACATGAAGGGCGAGAATCACTCGGAGCGTCTCTGGGCGCTCGTGAATTTCGAGATGTGGATGAGGACGTTCTTTGACGGCGAAGTGGGAGCCGAGCCGCAAGGCGCGCTCGTTGAGACGGTCGCGGCCGGATAAGGGGGAGTTCTTAAGCTTAGATTATGCGTATTCTGTGGCTTAAAACCGAGCTGCTTCACCCCGTTGACAAGGGCGGGAAGATTCGCACCTACCAGATGCTCAGGGAGCTGAAGCGGCAGGGACACGAGATAACTTATCTCACGCTGGACGACGGCGCGGGCAGCGCAGATGCAAGGGAGCGCGCCGTGGAGTACTGCGACCGGCTCATCACCGTCCCGCACCGCACGCGGCCTAAATTCTCCGCAGGCTTTTACGCGGAGCTTGCGCTTAACCTTGCCTCGTCGCTGCCCTACTTCATGCGCAAGTACAAGTCGGACGGGATGCGTGCCGAGATTCTGAGGCTTGTCCGTCAGGAGAGCTTCGACGTGCTGGTCTGCGACTTTCTACAGCCGAGTGTCAACGTGCCGTTCGAAGTTGACCTGCCCACGGTGCTCTTCCAGCACAACGTAGAGGCCATGATATGGAAGCGCCACTACGAGGTGCAGACGAACCCTCTGAAGAAGCTCTACCTGCGCGGCCAGTGGAGAAAGAGCTTTGCTTACGAGCGCGACGCCTGCCGCCGCTTCGACCGCGTCGTGGCCGTCTCTGAAGAAGACCGCGAGAGGATGGAGCGCGAGTACGGGTTAAGTGAAGTCTTTGACGTGCCGACGGGCGTTGACACGGAATTTTTCCGCCCGCGCGGAATGGAGAAACGCGAGCCTCATAATCTTGTCTTCACGGGCTCTATGGACTGGCTGCCGAACGAGGACGCCATACAGTATTTCACGAAAGAGATTCTTCCGCTCATACGCCAACGTGTGCCGGACGTTTCGCTGACGGTCGTAGGGCGCAACCCTTACCCGAGCTTAATCGAGTTGAGCAAGCGCGATTCGTCCGTCGTAGTCACGGGGCGCGTAGATGACGTGCGGCCGTACATGGAGCGCGCGGCCGCTTACATAGTGCCTATCCGTATAGGCGGCGGGACGCGGCTGAAGATTTACGAGGCGATGGCTATGGAGAAGCCCATCGTCTCTACGACTGTTGGAGCCGAAGGGCTGCCCGTCAAAGACGGCGAAGAGCTTCTGCTGGCGGATGAGGCCGAGGCTTTCGCCGCCGAGGTCGTGCGCGTGCTTGAGGATGAAAGCTTCGCTCGTGAGCTTGGGGCGCGTGCCGCGCGCGTCGTCAGGGAGAGCTTCGGCTGGGATAAGGTGTCTGCAAAGTTCGCGGAAATCTGCGACGGCGCGATTCAAATGAAGAAGGGGAAAAGAGAACGGGACGGGGTTCTCTCTGCTAAAGAGAACAGGGTCGTCGCCGTTTCAGGAGAGCTATGAAACTGAGCGTTTTCGGTCTGGGTTACGTCGGCTGCGTTTCGGCCGCGTGCTTTGCCAAAGAGGGGCACGAGGTCTGGGGCGTTGATGTCAACTCTACAAAAGTCGAGATTATCAACAGCGGGCGCAGCCCCATTGTCGAAGCAGGCGTAGGCGATTTGATTAACGAGATGGTCAAGGCCGAGCGCCTGCGCGCCACTACGGATTCGGCCGAAGCTGTACGCGACACGGAGCTTTCGCTCATCTGCGTCGGCACGCCCAGCCACCCGAACGGAAGCCTGGACTTAACTTACGTCAAGCGCGTCTGCCAGGAGATAGGCGCGGCACTTGAGAAGAAGAAGGAGCGCCATACCGTAGTCATACGCAGCACCATGCTGCCCGGCACAATCGAGGGCGTGGTCATCCCTACACTCGAAGTCTATTCCGGAAAGAAGGCGGGCCGGGATTTCGGCGTCAGCATCAACCCGGAGTTCCTGCGCGAAGGAACCTCTCTCAAGGATTTCTACGCGCCGCCCTTCACACTGATTGGCGCGGACGAAGAGGACGTGGCGGCGAGCGTGCGACGACTCTACAGCAACATAGACGCGCCGCTTTACGTGACGGGCATACGCGCGGCCGAGATGGTCAAGTACACCTGCAACTGCTTTCACGCGCTGAAGGTCTCTTTCGCCAACGAGATTGGCAACGTCTGCAAGGCGCTTGGCATAGACAGCCACGAGGTAATGGACGTTTTCTGTCAGGATAAGAAGCTCAACCTTTCGCCCTATTACCTGAAGCCGGGATTCGCCTTCGGCGGCTCCTGCCTCCCGAAGGATTTAAGAGCCATAACCTACAAGGCCAAAGAGGTGGACGTTGAAGTCCCTGTGCTCTCATCAATCCTGCCTAGCAATCGCCGACAGGTGGAGCGCGCCTACGAGATGGTCTTGCAGACGGGCAGGAAGCGCATAGGCGTGCTTGGCTTCAGTTTCAAGGCGGGCACGGACGACCTGCGCGAGTCTCCCATGGTCTCTCTGATTGAGATGCTGATAGGCAAGGGAATGCAGCTCTCAATCTACGACCGGGACGTGTCGCTGGCGCGTCTCTTCGGCGCGAACAAGGAATATATAGAGCGAGAGATTCCGCACATCTCGCAGCTGATGCGAGCCAGCATCAAAGAGGTGCTCGATAGCTCGGATGTCTTAATCATAGGCAACAAGGCGGAAGAGTTCCGCGAGATAGAGCCCGAGCTTCGCGCAGACCAACTGGTGATAGATTTGGTGCGACTGTTTGACGCCGGGCTCACGCAGGGAGAGTACGAGGGCATCTGCTGGTAAGCGATGGCTTCCATGATTCCGCAGCTTGGAAGAAAGAGGGCGCGCTCCCTTCGCCCTAAACGACCGCTGCGCTTTCTGGCCGTCTCGTTTGCCGTCTGGTTCCTGCTGGCGTGGGTTGCCGCTCGGAGCCTCGTGGTTCAAGCGGACTTGCCGCGTGCTGATGCCCTTCTGGTTTTGAGCGGTTCAAGCAACTACGTGGAGCGTGCGCGACACGCCGCGCGTCTATACAGGGAAGGCCGCGCGCCTCTCATACTCCTGACGAACGACGGCGAGCAGGGAGGCTGGTCAGCCGAAGAGCAGCGCAACCCTTTCTTCGTGGAGCGCACGGCCGATGAGTTGAAGCAGTCGGGCGTGCCAGCCGAAAAGATTGAGGTGCTGCCCGGCATTGTCTCAAGCACTTATGACGAGGCCGTGGCCCTGCGCGAGTACGCAACGTCGCGCAAGCTCGGCTCTGTTCTCGTAGTCACCTCCGCCTATCACTCGCGCAGGGCTTTGTGGACTATGCGGCGCGTGATGCAGGGAAGCGGCGTGGAGGTAGGCCTAGACGCGCCTCCTGCGGGAGCGGAGTCGCCCGCCCCTGCTACATGGTGGATTAGGCCGCGCGGCTGGCAGATGGTCGCGGGCGAGTACCCCAAAATGCTCTATTATCATCTGCGCTATTGATTATTGAGAGAGAAGTGAGAGAGAAGCGATTGCTAAACGGAGTCATGAGAGCGTCGTGCCTGTCGCTACTGTGCGCGCTGGTCGTAGTCTCTGCCGGATGCGCTTATGCTCAGCAGAGAGGGCGCACCGCGACGCGCGAGGTCTCGGAAGGCCGTGGAACTATCACGGTTCGCGCGGGCGACGACTTGCAACGCGCCATCAACGACGCGCGCCCCGGCGACACCATCTACATAGAAGCCGGAGCAGTCTTCACAGGCCCCTTCACCCTGCCGCGTAAAAGCGGCGATGCCTTCGTCACCATACGCACGCTCGCGCCCGACGCGTCTCTGCCCGCCGCCAATCAACGCGTCTCTCCGTCTTATGCGGTCGCCATGCCGAAGCTTGTCTCGCCCGGACAGGGACAGCCCGCGCTTGAGACGGAAGCGGGCGCGCATCACTACCGTCTCTTAGGGCTTGAGATTAAGCCCGTGAATAGCTCTGCGCTGGTTTATGACTTGGTGAGGCTCGGCGGCGACCATCAGGTTCAGAAGTCTCTCTCTCAAGTCGCTAACAACCTTGTGATAGACCGCTGCTATATACACGGCGACCCTGCGGGCAGCCTCAAGCGAGGGATTGCTCTTAACTCCGCGTCCACGGAAATCATCAACTCCTACATCTCTGAGTTCAAGGTGCGCGGGCAGGAGGCGCAGGCCATCATGGGCTGGAACGGCCCCGGCCCTTTCAAGATAGTGAACAACTATCTGGAAGGAGCAGGAGAGAACGTGATGTTCGGAGGCGCTGACCCCGGCATCCCTAACCTCGTGCCTTCCGACATCGAGATTAGACGTAACCATTTTTCAAAGCCTGTGAGTTGGCGCGGCGCTTTTACCGTTAAGAATCTCTTCGAGCTGAAGAACGCGCAGCGAGTGACTGTTGACAGCAACCTCTTCGAATATAACTGGGCCGACGCGCAGGAGGGCGTGGCCATCCTCTTCACCGTGAGGAATCAGGACGGCACAGCGCCGTGGAGCGTGGTGCAGGACGTGACCTTCACCAACAACATCGTGCGCCATAGCTCCTCGGGCCTCTACATCCTCGGGAAAGACAACAATCAGCCTAGCCAGCAGGTGCGAAAAGTTACTGTCCGAAACAACCTCTTCGAAGACATCAACGGCGGGAAGTGGGGCGGGCGCGGCTTCTTCATGCTCATCACCGAGAGCGCCGACGTGGTCATAGAGAACAACACCATCCTACAGACGGCTAACATCACGGGCGCTTACGGCCAGCCCACCACGGGCTTTGTCTTCCGCAACAACATAGTGATGCAGAACGAGTACGGCCTGCACGGCGACAATCGCTCGCCCGGCACCGATGCGCTCGACTTCTACTTTCCTCGAAGCGTCTTCAGCAACAACGCCATCGTCGGCGGCGACGCGTCACAGTACAGGGGACGCAACATGTTCCCCGTCTCGCTCAAGCAGATTAAGTTCGTGAACCCAGAGGCGGGAGATTACAGGCTCAGCCCCGAAAGCCCTCTCAGGCGTGCGGGCGCGGGCGGCGCGGACATAGGCGCTAACCTTCCTCCGCAGATGCTATCTGAAGTATCAAGCCAGAGAAGATAAAAGCTTCAGTCCTCTGCCTTAGCCTTCAGCTGTCGGCGGCGCTTCTTGCGAGCGCCTGCGGCCAGTCCTGCCAGTCCTGTCCCTAAAAGCAGCAGCGTGGCGGGCTCAGGCACGGGCGCGGCCTGTCCGAAGTTGTAGGAAATGCTTCTGGTCTCGTAGACGCGAAGGCCGTTGGCGAACACGTAGCTGTAAAGCTCCAGTGTCACCAGGCCCTGGCCTGACAGCATAGTGCTGAAGATGGGCGACGGGCACGGGCCTCCGACTGTGCTCTGCGTGCAGCCCAGCATCTTGCCCGTGAAGGTGAAGGGAACGGTCAGCGTGATGATGGAAGATGTGTCGTCCGGCACGAAAAGAGTGTCGGTCTCAAACTTCAGCCAGGTCTCGTTATAGAAGCTGTTGTAGCTGACGCCGTCAATGACGCCAGAGGTTCCGCGAATGTCTCCGCCGACGCGATTGAAGGAGAGATTCACGGCCTCTCCGGCGGTGCATGGCGAGCAGGAAAGGGGCGCAAAGTCTATGCCTCCTCTGAGGGTCGTGTTCCCGCTTGAAAAAGTGAAGAACCCCCCGGCGCTGCGGGTAAAAGTGGCGTCGCCGCTCGTGATGACGAGCCCGTCCGCGCGGGCTTCAGAGGCGAAGAGTATGAAAAAGAGTAGTAGAGGTAGCAGTGAAGCCAGCCGTCGCATGAAAATTCAGACCCCTTTCTCGAAGTGAAGACCAACCAAAGAGCCCCGAACGCAAAACGCCGGGAGGAACTGACGCTCTAGCACGAGCCCTGAGAGCGTGGCGTAAAACTCGGGCTCCGTCAAGAGGTAAACTCTTAATTCTTCAACTATTTTATATAAATCGAAGAAATCGCGGGCTCAGGCGACCCCGGAAATTGCTCCAAACAGAGCTGTTGACAAACATGGATAAATAGCGTTTAATAACAGTGCTTGCTATTGGCTCAAGCGAGCCGGTAGCAAATGGTCTTTCGCAAAACGACGATTGCACACGATAAAGGCAAACCTGCCGCGAGGCAGGGACGCAAAGCCGTGAGTCTCTGGAAGGGGAAGCGATTCTCTTTCGAGAGATTGTCTGGTTGCCGAAGGCGGTCGGAGAAAGCTACAGTCCACCACTTCCTTTGTGTGTGGACGTGCCTCTTGTCGTGTTTGTCATAGCTTGACGCTCAGCAAGGGGGCGTCTCCTTCTCTGTAGCTGAAAACCAGTCCACACAAGAGCCGTTTCTGCTTTCCGGCCAAGCTGGTTTCTTCTCCATCTCTCCTAAATCCCTTCAGTGTACAACCGGCAACGACGCTTCGGAAGCGTCTCGCGGCCCTGTGTCTGTCCTTTCGAGTCAGACGGGGGCGCGGGCTGCGGTCTCGTCCGTCTGCCGTGTCTGTTTTGAGCTTTAACGAGTGCAGTACTCGTCGTCCTTTATAAACTGAGATTTGCTCTCATGCTTTGCCTCAGAGAAGCAAGGGAGCCACCGACAAAGGCACCCCCGCAGCGATGCGGGTCCGCAAAGCCAGGAGTCTCAGCTCTGACCTTATCTGCTGAGATCGTCCGGTTACCGAAGTGAGGTCATCCATCCATGTCAGGCTCGCGTCCATTCCTCTTTAGAACGCAACACGTCATTCTCTCTTCAAGCTTCCGCACTCTTCTAATCTTCACGGCGCTTCTCTGTGCGCTCGTGCTGAGCGCGCAGGGCACCAGGGCGGCGACTGTGACCGTCCCGGCTGGCGGCAATCTTCAGTCGGCCATTAACGCGGCGCAGCCCGGCGACACCATAGTCCTTCAAGCGGGCGCGACCTACACGGGCCCTTTCACGCTGCCCGTCAAGTCAGGCGCGGACTACATCACCATCAGGACTTCCACCTCGGACGCTAATCTTCCCGCAGATAAGCGCGTGACTCCGGCGCAGGCTTCGCTGATGCCTAAGATAGTCACGCCAGGAGGCGGTCAGTCCGCCATATACGCGGCTGCGGGCGCGCATCACTTCCGCTTCATAGGCATAGAGTTCACGCCGACGGACGCCAACGCCTTCGTTTATGACCTGATTAGCTTCGGCTACGACCGCGGCACACAGAAGCTTTTGTCGCAGGTTCCGCATCACCTGATAATCGACCGCTGCTACATACACGGCCAGCCGGGCGCGTATCTAAAGCGCGGCGTGGCCTTGAACTCGGCTTACACGGAAGTCGTCAACTCTTACGTCTCCGACTGCAAGGCGAAGGGACAGGACTCTCAGGCTCTGATGGGCTGGAACGGCCCCGGCCCGTTCAAGATAGTGAACAACTATCTGGAAGGAGCAGGAGAGAACGTGATGTTCGGAGGCGCTGACCCCGGCATCCCTAACCTCGTGCCTTCCGACATTGAGATTAGAAATAATCACTTCTCCAAGCCTACCTCCTGGCGCGGAGTCTGGACTGTCAAGAACCTTCTTGAGTTCAAGAACGCGCAGAGGGTGGTAGTTGAAGGGAACCTGTTCGAGTATAGCTGGGCCGACGCGCAGACGGGCTACGCCATTCTGTTCACGGTCAGGAACCAGGAGGCGAGCGCGCCGTGGAGCGTGGTGCAGGACGTGCTATTCACCAACAACATAGTGCGTCACGCCGCCTCAGCAATGCAGATTCTGGGCAAGGATTATCTACAGCCCAGCCAGCAGACGGCACGCATCACCATCAAGAACAATCTCTTTGAAGACATTAACGGCGGCACCTATGGAGGCGCGGGCCACTTCCTTCAACTCACGGACGGCGCAGCCGACATCACCTTCGACCACAACACCATCTTTCAAACGGGCAACATCATGGCGGCGGGCACGGACGCCAACATCAACTTCCGCTGGACTAACAACATTGTGGCCCACAACGCCTACGGCGTGCACGTTGACAGCTCTGCTTACTCGTCCGCTTTCCCCAACTGGATTTTTACGGGCAACGTCATCGTCGGCGGGGCTAATAATGCCAGCCGCTACCCGCTAGGCAACTTCTACCCGGCCCAGCAGTCGGATGTCGGATACGTTAACCTGAGCGGCGGAAACTATCGTCTGGCCTCCACGTCTCAGTTCAAGTCGAGAGGGACGGACGGCAAGGATATTGGCTGCGACATAGACGCGCTCGAAGCAGCACTGGCAGGCGCTCTCCCGTCAACAACGCCCGCTCCGAATCCTACGCCAGCGCCTACACCCGTGCCGACACCAGTGCCTACGCCTGTCCCAACTCCGACACCAACTCCGACTCCTACACCGACGCCGACTCCCGCGCCTACCCCTGCGCCTACGCCTAACACGAGCGCGCCGATGCTTCGCATCTCTGCCGGGGGCGGGCAGTACACAGACCAGGTCGGCAACCTCTGGCAGAACGACAGCTATTACCTGAGCGGCAAAGTCTACGCGCCTTCGAACCTTGCTTCGACGGACATCGTCAATACCTCGAACAACGAGCTGTACCGCAAGGAGCGCTACAGCGAGGGCACGGGAGTTCCGCTTGAGTACGCCATCCCAGTCGCCAACGGCAGCTACACCGTCCGTCTGCACTTCGCGGAAATCTGGTACGGCGTGGCTGACTCCAAGGGCGCTGGCGCACGCGTCTTCAACGTACAGCTTGAGAACGCTCAGGTGCTCTCGAACTACGACATCTACTCGCGCGCCGGAGGCCCGCTCAAGGCCGTCGTGGAAGAGTTTCAAGCTACAGTCACGGACGGCGTCATCAACCTTCGCTTTACCTCTGTGGTTGATAACGCGAAGGTGAGCGGCATTGAAGTGATTGCCAACAACACCGCTCAGCCCGCGCCGCAGCCGAATCCCACGCCAACGCCAACGCCGACTCCCACACCAACTCCTACACCGACGCCGACTCCCACGCCCGTCACAGGCCTGCCAGCGATTCTGCTGTCAAACGCGGGCGGCGTAGTCTTCAATGCCGGGAGCCTTAAGACTGGGCCGTTCACTGTTGAGACGCCTGAGAACATGGGCAGCGACAAGCGCACGCGCCTCATGATTTTTGCTAGCGGCGTCAGCTCCTTGGTCAACACCTCGCATGCCTCAAGCTACGTCAAGGTCAACGACACGAACTTGGCCAACGTCGCGGACTCCGTCACCGTGGAAGCCCGCGCAAGCGACGGTCGCATCTTCATGCTTCCCGTGGAGTACGCTGGCTCGCAAGGGGCAATCACCGGCCTCGACCAGATTAACGTCATGCTCACGCCTGAGCTGCAAGGCATAGGCGACATGCAGTTGACCATCATAGTCGGCGGCTACCGCAGCAACAGCGTCGCGATAACCGTGCGTTAAACACTGTAAGTGTTTTTACTGTTGTTTAGAAAGCTGTGATGCGCTAAGCTAAAGGAGTCGTAAGGGCTCCTTTGGAGTCCCCGCGATAAATCGAACTGGAGCCTTAAGCGGCTCTACTCGCCTGATTCGAAAGCTTTCGCGTGCCGAAGAATTGCCCCTTCGCACGCGAAAGCGTTTCTTCTCTTTTGTGACCAAATGAGTGTCCCTTCAATTCGTACTCTCTGGAAACCTGCGGCCATCTTTGCGGCCATCAGCTTTCTTTACCTGCCGGTGCTCGTAAAGCTCGGGAACGATTGGTGGACGGACGAGAACTATTCGCACGGACTGCTGGTTCCTTTAATCATAGGCTTCATGCTCTGGACGGAGCGCGAGAGGCTTGAGCGTGCCGCGGGCACGAGCCGCCCTTCGCTCATCTTGGGCTGCGTCTGCACAGTTCTGGCCGTCTTCGCGTTGTGGGCCGGAACCGCTGGCGCTGAGCTTTACGTGCAGCGCATGTCGCTCGTGCTGCTTCTCGTGGGCGTAGTCCTATACTTCTGGGGCTTCAAGCTCCTTCGCATGACCTTCGTGTCCTTCGCGCTGCTCGTGCTAGCGATTCCCATCCCGGCAATCATCTTTAACCAGATAGCCTTTCCCCTTCAGCTCTTCGCCTCGCGGTGCGCGGTCTGGGCCATGCGGCTCTTCGACATCCCCGTGCTGAGGCAGGGGAACGTGATAGAGCTGCTGCCACTGGGCGCGCTTGAGACGAAGAAGCTTGAGGTGGTGGAAGCCTGTAGCGGCATACGCTCGCTGATGACGCTGATTACGTTGGCCGTCGTCTTCGCCTATTTCACGCGTCCCAGGAGCAAGGATAAGGATGGCGATGGTGATTCGCGCAGTAGTGTCGGCCGCTTCCAGTTTCTCAAGCGCTGGGGCTTCTGGCGCTCGCTCATACTCGTCTCGTCCGCGATTCCGATTGCTATCTTGACGAACGCGGGACGTGTGAGCGGCACGGGCATACTCGCACACTTCTACGGGCTCAAGGTGGCGGACGGCTTCTTTCATTCCTTCTCGGGCTGGGTCGTCTACATAGTTGCCTTCCTGCTGCTCTTCGCTGTTGGCTGGGTGCTTGACCGGGTGGGCGGCGCGGGCGGCGGGCGCAACAGTGGTAGCGGCGGCGTTGCCGCAGAAGCCGTGAAGGATGCGAAGAAGGCTCAACGCGTGGTGACGGCGACGGCTCCACAGCCCGCGCCCGTCAAGGCCGTCACGGTCAAAGGAGCGGAGTGATGACGGAAGGGAAAGATAAAAAAGCCAAACGCTTTTACGCTCTGCTTCTGCTGCTGGTGGCGAGCGGCGTGGTGATAAACCTCTGGCAGCGCGCAGGAGAGCAGACGCCGCCGCGCCGCGCCTTGAAGGAGTTTCCATCTTCCGTGGGCTCTTGGCGGAAGATTGGCGACGACTATCGCTTCGACGCAGAGACGGAGCGAGTGCTTCGCGCGGACGACTATCTCTCAAGAAACTACACGAGCGACGGCAGGCGCGTGGCGAATCTCTACGTGGGCTACTACGCCACGCAGCGCAACGGCGCGACCTATCACAGCCCGCTCAACTGCCTGCCCGGCACAGGCTGGACTATGAGCGAGCCGGGAAAGATAACCATCAGCCCTTCGGACGGCTCAGCGCCTTTCGAAGCCAACCGCTACATCATAGAGCAGGCGGGCGAGCGGCAGCTTATGATTTACTGGTATCAGGGGCGAGGCCGCGCGGTCGCCAGCGAGTACTGGGGGAAGATTTACACGGTGCTGGACAGCATCGGCCGCCGACGCTCCGACGGCGCGATGGTGCGCGTGATGGTTCCCCTTCAAAAGCGAGAGGCGGA
Organism: Pyrinomonadaceae bacterium; assembly: GCA_035276685.1. Taxonomy (GTDB): domain Bacteria; phylum Acidobacteriota; class Blastocatellia; order Pyrinomonadales; family Pyrinomonadaceae; genus JACVRN01. The sequence goes on from DATELK010000128.1 coordinate 13,558, forward strand.
ACAGTCGGCGCTTGAGGGAGCGGCGAATCTGGCTTCAGAGGTTGCGCCTCTGCTTTCGGGCTACGTGCCTAATTGAATTTAGCCCGTTTTCGGAAGCGGGCGGGCATTAAGCCTTTAGTGATTTTGCCAGCCGCAGGTACTGGGGACGCGGCTACGTTTGAAAGAGCCTTTGAAAGAGCAGCCTTTTCATGCGACATTGCCCGTCGCTTCTGAAAACACCGGGCGGCTCACAAAAGGTTGATTAACTAAGAGAAAAAAGCCTGATTCGCTTCTTGCTCACGAATGGCCGGTTGCCCCGGCCCATAGATGAGAGAAAGCTAAAGGGAAGCGCGAGCGGGTTTTGGAGAGTGTCGATGATAATTAGAGAGTGCAAGTCTCGCGGGTACTTTGCTGCCCTTCTGTCCGTCCTTTTCATCAGTGCCGCGCTTCTCGCCGGCTGCTCTAATCCCGAAAAAACAAAGCTCGCGCACGTAGAGCGCGGCGAACAGTATCTTAAGGACAGGCGCTTTGAAGAGGCCAGCCTTGAGTTTCGCAACGCCTTGCAGATTGACGAAGCGATGGCCGCAGCCCACTGGGGAATGGCCCGCGCCTTCGAGGGCATGGGCCGCGTTCCCGAAGCCATCCTTGAATTGCAGCGCACAATCCAGCTTGACCAGAACAATCTGGACGCCCGCGTCAAGCTCGGAAACTTCTACGCCTTCTTCGGAAAGTTCACGGAGGCCGACCAGCTCGCGCGCGAGGTCTTGCAGAAAGACCCCAACCACATAGAGGGCCACATACTCTTGGCGACAGTCTTCGCCGGGCAGGACAAGCCGCAGGAAGCGCTCGCCGAGCTGAATCGCGCCATAGAGATTGACCCGAAGAGAGTCGAGTCCTACGTGGCGCTCGCGCGCTTCTACATGAAGCGCAACGAGCAGGCGAAGGTGGAAGAGACCTTGCTTCGCGCCATCAACGTTAACCCCAACGCCGCGCTCGGACACATGGAGTATGGAAAGTATCTGGCACAGACGGGACGAACCGAACAGGCCGAGGCCGAGTTCAGGAAGGGCGTCGAGCTTGAGCCGTCTAACCGCGACGCGCGCTTCGTCATAGCCAGCTTCTATCTCGTCAACAACCAGCTCGATAAGGCAGAGGCCGCTTACAAAGCGCTCGCCGATTTGGACAAGGACAAGCCGGACGGGCAATCGGTTCTGGCTGACTTCTATTCTTCGGTCGGCCGCATGGACGACGCCATACGCATCTACCGCGACATGGTTGACAAGTCGCCCGACTACCTGCGCGCTCGTTATCGCTTGGGTGAAATCATGCTACAGCGCGGCGACGTTGGCGGCGCAAGCGCGCAGGCCGAAGAGGTCTTAAAGCGCAACCAGTACGACCGTCAGGGGCGTCTGCTTCGCGCACGCGTGCTGTTGCAGCAGGGCAAGGCCAAGGATGCCATTGAAGATTTGAAAGAGGTCTTGAAGCAGGAGCCCAACTCGCGCGCGGGCCTTTACTACATGGCGCAGGCCAGCATCAAGGCCAATCAGATTGAGCAGGCGAGGGTCTACGCCGGAGACCTTGAGAGGAACTACCCGGACTATCTTCCGGGCAAGCTCCTTCAGGTGCAGGTCAACCTTGCCGCAGGCGACACCAAGAATGCTCTTAATCTCTCGAACG
>DATELK010000129.1:0-11731 GCA_035276685.1 Pyrinomonadaceae bacterium
AATGGACGTGACCAGCCGACGTGCTATGACGCGACGAATCTCCGACATGGGCTCATCGCGGTACGCGGACGCGCCGAAGATTTCCGGCTGCCGCAAAGGCGTCGCGGGCTCCACGGCGCGAAGGCCTGTCGCGGGAACTTCCTTAGCCTCTCCCTGAGTCTGCCCGGCCTTGATGGCCTCTTCTATGTCGCGCTTGATGATGCGCCCGGAAGGGCCGCTGCCCTTAAGGCTGCGAAGGTTGATGCCCGCCTCTGCGGCCATGCGCGCGGCAATCGGAGAGACTACGAGGCGGCCAGAGTCTGCGCCGTCGCCGCTCGCCTGAGCGCCAGCGCCGTTGCCAGCAGAAGAAGAAGCCTGAGATTTATCGCCCGTAGAATCCGGCGGCGCGGCAGCAGTTGCGGCTGGCACTTCTTGATTTTCATCGGCGGGCGCTTTGGCCGGTGCTTTATCGCTCGCCGCTCCCTGACTCGATTGTGCCTCTGAGAGCATCGCGGAGATGTCTTCATCGGCCTCGCCAATGATGGCTATTATCTGTCCGAGCGGCGCGCTCTCGCCCTCCTGAACCAGAATCTTTCGCAAGACTCCGTTGCCGAGCGATTGCATCTCCATCGTAGCCTTGTCGGTATCAATCTCCGCCAGAGGCTCGCCCATAGAGACGGTGTCGCCCTCTTTCTTGAGCCAGCGCGCAAGCTGCCCCTCCTCCATCGTCGGAGACAGCTTAGGCATTACCACCTGTGTTGCCATTATTAACCTCTAGTCTAAGTAAGCTACTTCGCGTACGGCGTCGACTATCTGCTTGACGCCGGGGATTGCCAGGTTCTCAAGGTTCTTGGCGTAGGGCATGGGCACGTCCGCGCCGGAGATGCGCTTGACGGGCGCGTCCAGATAATCGAAGGCGCGCTCCATGACCCCGGCGCTAATCTCCGCCGCGACTCCGCAGAAGGGATGCGACTCCTCCGCTATGACAAGGCGGTTGGTCTTCTTCACGGAGTTGATGATGGTCTCCATGTCCAGAGGGCGAATGGTGCGCGGGTCAATCACCTCAACCGACACGTTCTGCTTCTCAAGCTCTTCCGCGGCCTTCAAGGCCACGGGAACCATCAATGAGCGCGCGACGATTGTAGCGTCCTTGCCCTCGCGCTTGATGTCCGCGACGCCGAGCGGGATGGTGAAATCCTCTTCGTCCGGCACCTCTCCCTTGTTGCCGTACATGCGCTCCTGCTCCATGAAGATGACAGGATTGTTGTCGCGTATGGCCGACTTCAAAAGCCCCTTCGCGTCGGCTGCTGTCGAAGGCATGACGACCTTTATGCCGGGAAAGTACGCGTACCATGATTCCAGCGCCTGCGAGTGCTGCGAGGAGACCTGATAGGCCGAGCCGTTCGGCCCGCGAAAGACTATGGGAATGTTGAACTGCCCGCCCGACATGTAGAGCATCTTGGCGGCGGAGTTGATTATCTGGTCTGTCGCCAGTATGGAGAAGTTGAAGGTCATGAACTCGACCACGGGACGAAGTCCTGCCATCGCCGCGCCCACGCCTAGGCCCGCGAAGCCAAGCTCCACAATCGGCGTGTCAATGACGCGCTTTTCTCCGAACTCCTGCAACAACCCCTTTGTCACCTTGTACGCGCCCTGATAGGCCGCGACCTCTTCGCCCATCAGAAACACGCTCTCGTCGCGCCGCATCTCTTCGGCCAGCGCCTGATTCAAAGCCTCTCGTATAGTGATAACTGCCATCTGAACCTCAAATGATGAATGCAGAGTGCAGAATGATGAATGAGAAGAAGAACTCAGGTTGAATAATTCTTTACTTCTGCATTCTGCACTCTGACTTCTGCACTAATCTTTATAGACGTGTGTGTAAAGCTCTTTCGGGTCCGGTTCCGGGCTCTCTTCTGCGAAGCGCACGGAGCGCTCTACCTCTTCGCGGACGCGCTTCTCCATCTCCTTAATTCCCGCGTCGTCTACGACGCCCGTCTCTTTCAGCGTCGCGGTGAAGAGCTTGATGGGGTCGCGCTCCTGATATTTTTCTATCTCGGCGCGCGTGCGGTAGTTGCCGGGGTCTGACATGGAATGTCCCATGAAGCGATAGGTGCGAATCTCCAGAAGCGTCGGCAGCGACTCTTTGCGCCCGCGCTCAACGGCCCGCAGGACGGCATCTCGCACGGCCAGCACGTCCATGCCGTCCACGAACTCCGAAGCAAGCTCGTAGGCGCAGGCCTTCTGCGACACGTCCTGCAATGACATGGCGCGCTTCAAAGACGTGCCCATGCCGTACTGGTTGTTCTCGCAGATGTATATGCAGGGAAGCTTCCAGAGCTGGGCCAGATTCAGTGATTCATGGAACGCGCCCTGATTGACGGCCGCTTCGCCGAAGAAGCACATGGACACGCGGTCTGTGCCCTGATATTTGGCGGCGAAGGCCACGCCTGTCGCCAAAGGAATCTGTCCGCCGACGATGGCATGGCCGCCAAGGAAATTAACGTCCGTGTCGAAAAGGTGCATGGAGCCGCCCTTGCCGGAAGAGCAGCCGCCCGCCTTGCCGTAAAGCTCTGCCATAATCTCGTCCGCCGAAACTCCCTTGGCTATGGCCTGCCCGTGCTCTCGGTAGCTCGCCAAAACGTAATCGTCTTTCCTGAGAGCAGAGATTGCGCCGACGGCCACGGCCTCCTGACCTATGTAGAGGTGACAGAAGCCGCCTATCTTGCCAAGGGAGTAGCTCTCGGCGCACTTCTCCTCGAACCGTCGTATCAGAATCATCTGGTACAGAAGGTTAAGCAGAAGCTCCTTGTCCATCTCCTCTACGCGATGCTTCTGCTCTTCCTTGCGGTCGGAATGCTCCTGCTCAAGCTCGGTCGGATTAATCTCGTCCGTGATTTCTCGGTCTAGCACGCCCGCCGCGTTAGCGTCTTCGGCCGCAGCGCGTGATGCTGAAGGTTTAGCTTGTTTGCTCATCTCGATTCGTCTCTCGCCCGCACGCAGGCTACAACTGAAAGAGTACGCATAAGCCCCTTGCATCAAACGACGGCAAGAGGAGCGGCAACTCTGTAAACTGAAAACTTATTGCGTGCGGGATGATTATACGCGAGATGCGAAGCTACGTGCAAAAGCCGAGCATGAGGGCTAAAGAATAAGGGCTGAAAGCTAAAGTCAATCGCTTTAGCTTTCAGCCCTTATTCCTGAACTCTGCTTTCTTCAGGTCAGCATGTCTATGGAGGCAATGTTGGAGTTTGGCGTGATGGCGGGCCCCAGCTTGCGCGAGTGCTTATCGCGCTGCATGTTGCGGTCGGCCGAGGTCAAAAGCTCCTCGGCCGTCTCGCCGTCCTTGGGAAAGCTGGCGATGCCTATGCTGAGTCCTACGCGCGCCGTCCTGCCCGTGCGGACTGTGAACTCGTGCTTCTCCACGGCCGCGCGTATGCGCTCTGCCACAATGACAGCCGTCTCGTCCGAAGCCATAGGCATAATCGCCACGAACTCGTCCCCGGCATAACGCGCCAGCATGTCCATCTGCCTCAGCTGCTTTCTGATGACTTCGGCGACGCTCGCCAGCATGCGGTCTCCTACGGCGTGGCCGTAAGTGTCGTTGACCTTCTTGAAGTCGTCCAAATCCATACTGAGGATGGTCACGGGCTCGCGGTTCAGGCGCTGGCACTCAGCCACGCGCTGTTGCAGCGACATGTAGAAGGCACGCGCGTTCGGGAGGTCTGTCAGCGGGTCTGTCAGAGCGCTCTCCCTGGTCTTCTCGAACGTAATAGCGTTGTTGAGCGCCGAAGACGCGTGTACCGAAACGGACTCAAGCAGGCGCACGTGCTCCGTAGAATAAGATGCGAGCGACTTTGAATAGAGCGTGATTGCTCCGAACGCCCCTGTCTCGTTGACGAGCGGCGCGACCAGCACGCCTTTCACGGACTTAACTATCTCTTCCGGCACGCCAACGAGGTCTAGGTCGGGCGAGGTGTTGCACATGGTTCGCGCGTTGGCTATCACCCAGCCGGTGATGCCGTCGCCCACGTTGATGCGGCGGCGCAGAAGAGTGTCGGCGTGCTCGCCTGCGACGTGAATGGCCACAGCCTTGCCGCTCTTGTCGTCAACGATGTAGATGGTGCAGGTGTCGAAGGGAACTATGGCGCGCAGTTTACTCGAGACGAGCGTCACAGTGTCGTGCAGGTTAAGCGACGAGCCTATGGTCTGCGCGATTTCGTGAAGCGCGAAGACTTCTCTCTGCGCCTCTGTGATTGTGCGGAAGCCAGAGCGGTTGTCAGGCGTGCCCATAGCCTCGGGCACAAGCCCCGTGTCCGGCTTGGCGTTGTTGCGATAGGTCTCGTGCTCCGGCTGAACCTGCTCCTCTATGTCCTGGCTGGCAATGAGACGGTCGAACTCTTCCACGTTCTCCGTGAACATCTCAACAATCCGAGGGTCAAAGGATGTCCCGGACATTTTCTTCAGAAGAGAGAGCGAGTCCTCGCGCTTCATGCCCTTGCGATAGGGACGGTCGCAGCGCGTCGCGTCGTAAAAATCAACGACCGCGATAATGCGCGCAACCAGCGGAATGCTCTCTCCCTTTAAGCCCTTCGGATAGCCCGTGCCGTCCCACTTCTCGTGGTGATAAAGCACTATGTCTTCGACCGGGTAAGGGAAGCTGACGCGCTTTAGAATCTCCGCGCCGACTACCGGGTGAATCTTCATCTTGGCGAACTCGGATTCGGTGAGCTTGCCGGGCTTGTTCAGGATGTACTCAGGCACGGCCAGCTTACCTATGTCGTGAAGAAGCGCGCCCGCCAGAAGCGCCTGCGTCTCCGCCTCCGTGACGTTCAGGAGCCTGCCCATCTCTTTGGCGTAAATCTGTGTGCGGCGCACGTGGCCGTGCGTCGTCTGGTCTTTGGCGTCAATCGCAATGGCGAGGGACTCTATGGTGTTCATGTGCAGGTCTGCCATCTCCTGTACGTGAAGCACCTTGTCCGCCTCGGCGCGACGAATCTCTTCCACGCGCTCGTCGTTGAAGCGGTAGAGCAGGTAGACGAGCCCTGTAATCAGAGCGCCCACGAACAGGTGTATGAAGCTTCGCGTCTCAAGCGCCGCGTAGAAGAGCCCCGCGCTTGAGGCCGCCGCGACCTGCGTGATGGATGTCCAGACCAAGCTCTCTTTGGAGAGCGACAGCGACTTGCCGGAATCTAAAGCCGCGAAGGCCGCCGCGCCCACAGTGCACAGAAAATACTGCGACAGCGCCATCACACAGACAGGCAGCAGCAGCTCGTTCAAGGTGAGCTGCTTTGCGGAGCCGCCTATCAGGTTAACGAGCAATCCGTAGAGCGATGCCGCCACGTATGTAGAGACAATGCTGGCAGAGGTGTTGAAAACGGTGAGCCTACGGTCTGTTTCGCGCCATGAGGTGCTGAGGCCTACGACCGAGGCCAGCAAGACTGCCGGGGCCGCGTTGTGCAGAGAGCCAGCGGCGTACATCATCGCCGCCAGAAAGATGAAGGTGTCCGCCACGGATTTCGTGCTCTGATGGACGCCGTCCGCGTTCATGACCGAGACAGTGAAGCGGCTGGCCGCCAGAGACAGCACCAGTAGCGCTGCGAGCGGCGCAAGGCCCGTCCAGCCGCCCAGAGGCAGGCCTACGAGCGACGTGAGCGCGTTGAGGAGGACGGTGCAGGCCAGCAGAGCGACGGCTCCCAGAAAGGCCAGGCTTTTCCAGTTTCCTTTTGGCATTGGGGTTCGGATAATCCTTCGTGTAGCGATACCCAAAATATATTTTGGGCGTGGGTCAGGGTGATATGAGTCCGGGTTGCCGGAAAATTCCTTCAAGCCGGTTTATAACAGGAGTTTCGCAAGGTCTAAGGTCAAGAAACCGGCAAATGGTTGGCCGTTGTAAGCCTATTGCCAAACATGTTTGGCAATAGGCTTACAATACCCGTCAAAACCCCTCGGAGTCAAGCTTTTTTGTTGAGAGGATAGAATTTAGCTCTATTCCGGGAATCCACTTTTGTGCTACTTTCAGCGCCGCTTCGACTGCTCCGGGAGCTTCTTTGCGGCCGCCCTTCACCCCTCATCGTCAGGGAAGGGAGACGGGCGGGCGAAACTTCAGGGGATTGCGCCGGTTTAGCCGGTAGTTGGGACGGCCCGCGCGCCTTAAGATTTATAGGCTTGAGGCTTGCGAACTCAAATTTTTTCGTGTATTTCTAACCGTTCTAATGCTACACTGCGCGCGCCGTAAGAACTGTCTGAGACCCCATGTTAAAGAGGCTGCGTGCTTTCTAGAGTTTGCGCCCGTGCGTGTTAGAGCCTTCGGCTCGCATGCCGGGCGGATTATCGCTTGTTAAGCTTAACAGGCCCCGCAAGAATTGAAATCTCTCCCCGGGCGAGTTGTAGCGGCGGAAGATGGGAATCTTGCAGAGGCTCGGACATTAACCGAACTAATGCGGAGAGCGTCCGACGGGACGTACCTAATGGGAGTCGCTCCGCACTGGTTCCTTGACAAAACTACCCACTGGGTTACAGGAGAAAAATTCGATGCGAAGAACCTTAGCTTTGCTTGCCCTGCTCGCCACTGCTGCTTTCTGGACGGCCTGCGGCGGTGGGGATAACGCGAATATGACGAATACTAATACCACGACCAACACCACCACCACGACCAATACAGGTAACACTACAACGCCGACGACAGCCAACACCACGACCACTACGAATACGACGACCACCAGCAATGCCAATATGGGCAACTCCAACAACATGAACATGGGTAACACGGGAACCGGCAACAACCGTAACGCCGCCAACGGCAACACGGCCACCGGCAACAACCGCAATGCCGCCAACACCGGCAACACCCGCCCGTAGTTCGTTACAAAACGAGTTCAGGGCGCGTTGAGCTTTCAGCGCGCCTTTCGTTTTTTTGAAGCCAATCCAGAAGTGCCATCAGACCCGCAAGACAGGACAGATTCCCAAGCTGACAAATCGGCCTATCGCGTCATCACGGACGAGGCGGAGGCGCGCGGCGCGCTCCTTGAACTAGAGAAGGAGCCGATCATAGGTCTGGACACGGAGACCTACTGGGACACGAAAGAGAATCATTCGCGCGTCTCGCTGGCGCAGCTCGCGCCGCGCGGGGGCGAGATTCTGGTGATTGACGTTCTGGAAGTCAGTGTAGAGGTATTGAGGCCGGTCGTAGAGTCGCCGGAGATAATCATGGCGGCGCACAACGCGCGCTTTGACGAGACGATGCTGAGGGGCGCGGGGCTCAAGCCCGCAGGCTTCGTGGACACATTGAGGCTTGCCCGCTCTGCGCTCAGGATCCCTTCATACAGCCTTGCGGGAGTCTCCGAGCATCTTTTCGGAATAGAGCTTGATAAGCGTTACCAGAAATCGAACTGGCGCAGGCGGCCGCTGACACGCGCGCAGCTTCAGTACGCGGCGATGGATGCGCGCATGACGCTTGAGCTTTACGACGAGCTTTCCAGCATCCTGCGCGAGAAGGGAAAGCTGGAAGCCGCGCTTCGCTTCGCTACTCTTGCGCCTGCCGTGGAAAGAGAAGGGACGAAGGAGCGCAGGCGCAGAGCCCCGCAGCCGCTCGCGCGACCGCTCACGGAAGACGAGCGCCGCATCTTGAAGGAGCTGAAGAAGTGGCGGCTGGAAAAATCCGGCAGGGAGATGGTCGCGGCCTACATGATTTGCCAGGACAGGACGCTTGAGCATCTGGCTATGGAGAAGCCCGAGACGCTTGCTGCGCTCGAATCCATCTACGGCCTTGGCGCTTCGAGAATCTCCCGCTACGGCGAAGAGCTGCTGGAAGCCCTGCGAAAAGCTCAAGCGGATTTGTCCTGAAACGCGATTCAGCTAGCCGCCGCTCGCTTCTCTTGCAGAGCCGGAAGTCAACTGCGCCGCCAAATCTTCGGGCCTGTTCACTGGTCTCTGGCAGGCATAGTGCTCGCAGACGTAGGCAGTGGCCTTGCCTTCCATAGCGGTGCGCTCACGTAGAAGAGGCACAAGCTCTGCCGCCCGCCCGTCATGCTCTACAGATAACGCCACGACCTTATTCGGCAGATAACGCTTCCAGACTTCTCTCAAAAGCGCCTCTGTGTCTGCCGAATCACCAGCGCCTATGACGGCAATCTCTTTCGGTGACGAGAGGTAAAAGTCCATCGCGCACAGCAGCCGTCCGAAGGCGGAAGGGTATCGCTCCACTGTGTCCCGCATCAGTCGAAAGATGGTGACGGCTTTGCGCGGATAGTCCTCGCGCGCAGTCAGCACGCCGAGCCTGAGCAGCACGTCCGCCGCCACGGAATTGCCGGACGGCGTGGCGTTGTCGAAGTAATCCTTTGAGCGCACAATCAGCTCTTCGTGGCTCTTGCCAGTGTAGTAAAAGCCGCCCTGCTCTTCGTCCCAGAACTCTTCCACCATTCGCTCCGAGATGCTCTGCGCCGCTTCAAGCCATTCAAGCTCACCCGTAGCCTCGTACAGCGCGACGAGTCCGTCCGCGAAGAAAGAGTAGTCTTCAAGATAACCGTTTAGTTTCGCCTGCCCGTCCTTGTAGGTTCTGAGCAGCAGCCCATCTCGCCGCAGATTTTCGAGCACGAAGCGAGCGTTTCGTCTTGCCGCTTCCGTATAGTCTGCGCGCTCAAGCACTCGGCCCGCTTCCGCGAAGCTTGCGAGCATCAGTCCGTTCCAAGCGGTCAGGATTTTCTCGTCACGCCCCGGCTTGATTCTTTTCTCTCTCGCCTCAAAGAGCAATTGCCGCCCGCGCGCGAGCGCTTCACGAAGACGCTCTAAGCTTACGCCCTCTTCCTTTGCCACCTCTTCAACCGGGTCGTTGACGTTCGGGATGCTCTTGCCCTCGAAATTTCCGCCGGGCGTGATGTCGTAGTACGAAGAGAAGAGCGCCGCGTCCTCTTCGCCTAAGATTTCCCTGACCTCTTCCGGCGTCCAGACGAAGAATTTTCCTTCGTGGCCCTCAGAGTCCGCGTCCTGCGTGGAATAGAAGCCGCCCTGCGCGTCCGTCATCTCGCGCAGCACGTAATCGAGCGTCTCTTCCGTGACGCGACGATACAAGTCCTCGCCCGTCTGCTGGTACAGGTGCAGGTATAGGCGCGAGAGCAGCGCGTTGTCGTAGAGCATCTTCTCAAAGTGCGGCACGAGCCAGCGCGCGTCCGTGGAGTAACGATGAAAGCCGCCGCCCAGCTGGTCGTACATGCCGCCCTCTGCCATGCGTCGTGCGGTGTTCTCCACCATCTCGAAAGCCTCGGCCTCGCCAGTTCGATAAAAGACGCGCAGCAGAAACTCAAGATTCATGGGAGCAGGGAACTTGGGCGCGCTCCCGAAGCCTCCGTAACGGCTGTCGTAGCTTCTGGCAAGCTGGCCGTGCGCGCGGTCAAGCAGCTCTGTCGAAAGCGCTTCTCTCGACTCGCGCGCCGCGTCCATGCGGCGCAGCTCCCCGAGCATGGAGACGGCCGTTTCCGTCACCTCGTCGGGCCTTGTGCGGTAAGCTTCGGCTATGGCCGTCAGGATGCGCGGGAAGCCCGGCATGTTGTAACGATCTTCGGGCGGAAAATATGTGCCGCCGTAAAAGGGCACGCCTTCGGGCGTGAGAAACACGGTCATGGGCCAGCCGCCGTGGCGCGTCATAAGCTGCACGGCGTTCATGTAAATCTGGTCAAGGTCTGGACGCTCTTCTCTATCCACCTTGATGTTGATGAAGTTGTCGTTCATCAGGCGGGCAATCTCTTCATTCTCGAAAGACTCACGCTCCATGACGTGGCACCAGTGGCAGGCCGAATAGCCTATGCTGAGCAGTATAGGCTTGTCTTCAGACTTCGCCTTCGCCAGAGCTTCCTCGCCCCACGGATACCAGTCCACGGGGTTGTGCGCGTGCTGTAGCAGGTACGGGCTCGTCTCTTTGACGAGACGGTTCGTGTGTTTGTGTTCCGCCATGAAAGATTACCCCTTGACGATTTTTGGATTTCCAACAGTCTATAACTTTTCGCGGGTTGAGGCGAACATTGGAGAGAATTAACAGGGATGGACAGGATAGACAGGATAAAAGAAGAGCTATTGTTTTATCTTTATCCTGTACATCCTGTCCATCCCTGTTAATTGATTTAGTAGCCTTTGAACCAGTAGGGAGTCTTGCGGGCCCAGGCTGTGTTCTTGTAGCGGCTGTGGAGCAGTTGCCAGGCGGCTCTAGATAGCGGCCCGGTCTCTTTGTCGGCGCAGCTGTAGCGCGTGGCCATCACTGCGAGGTGCAGCGCTTCAGGTATGCGCGGGTTGCTCGGCATACGGTTGCCCCATTCAACGGTTTCGCGCGCCAGATAGTTTGGCCCCGCGCCCAGAGATGAAAGCTGCGCACGCTCTTTCCTGCCCGCATCGCTCTGCGCGGCGGTCAGGAAGTCCAGCTGCAACGCGCTGGCCGGTAGCTGCACCCTGCCTGTAGAAGCTGTGCCTTCATCTTCTGAAGTTTCCGCAGCGGCCACGTCGCCGCACCACCAGTTGTCTCTGAAAATATCTCTCTGGCCGAGCGGCGTTAGGCGGCCTACGTTGCCATCAACGAAGGGACGCGTGCCCGGGAATTTCAGCATAGTGTAGAGCGCAACTCCTCTGGCGTTCGCCGCGCCGCTCGCGCTCTGGTACTCCGCGAGCAGCGCTTTCATCTCCGGCGCGAGCGAGGCCAGAACAGGCGCAAGCGCCCTCGCCGTCTCATCATTGCCCAGCATGACGGCACGAGTCCAAGCGGCCAAAGCGACGCGCTTTCGCAGGTGGTCTGGAAGCAGTCGGCTGTTTGCCGCCTCCTGCAAGAGAGAGAGAGGCAGCCTCTCGTTCATAATCTGAACAGAGTCGGAGTCAAAGAGTGTGCGGCCCACCAACTGCTTCAGCTCGTCGTCAGCGGTCAGCTCCTTCTGCTCAATCGGAATCTCTCTGGCATCGTCGCCCCAGGTGAAGGCCGCAGGGCGTCTCTGCGCGTACCTTAGAAACTCTTCGAGCGTCGTCGAGAGCAGCATGCGCTGGTGCAGGAATTGATTGACGGCCGAAGGCGGAAGCGACGACTGGCCCTGTAGGATTGCATCGAGGCGCGTGCGTGCGCCCGCTCGGTCGCCCGCTTCCATCAGCAGCCGAACCGTGTGAAAAGAGGCGGTCGCGTATGCCGGCGAGCTCTGCACAATCCTGCCCGCCGCCTCCATGAGAGCAGACCTGTCCGCGTCGCCCGCGCCCGCTTTAGAGAGCGCCGCGACGAGCCATGCTTGCGAGTCCGTCTTGCGCCAACGGTCGAGCGCGTGCTCGTAAGCGCCTTTTTCATCGGACTGAAAGGTTCTGAGCCAGTCGCTCAAATCATCCGTGATGACCGTGTCCAAACTCTTCTTTACGCTCTCGTCAACAGGCTCTTCCTCGCTGCCGAGATACCTGTCCAGAATAATCGTGTAATCCCAAAGCTCCTGCTTGAGGTCTCGGTTAGGCTCCCTTCTCATGAGCGATTGAGAAAGCTCTCTCAGGCGGTCTTCAGGGCGCAGGCGCAGCTTAACCAGATTCAACAGCCTCGCTGCGGATTGATGAAGCGGCCCCTGCTTTATCTCGTCCAGCGTGCGCTTCAACTCTGTTTCCGCTTCTGTCAGAGTCTCCGTGCGCTTCGCATCTTCGCCAAGGCTGGCCTTGCGAATCAGGCTTCGCGCGACCAAATATCGCGCCGTCTCTCTCCACGGCGAAGATGAATCACCAGCTATTCTTTCAAAATCGGCGCGGGCGT
>DATELK010000130.1:0-10681 GCA_035276685.1 Pyrinomonadaceae bacterium
GGACGTGTACTGCGTCGAGCCGAAGGTTGCGATGACGCAGAAGACGGCGAGCGCGAAGCCGAAGTCGCCGATGCGGTTCGTGATGAAAGCCTTGCGCGAGGCGTCGCTCGCCTCCTTGCGGTCGAAGTAGTAGCCTATTAAGAGATAAGAGCAGAGGCCCACGCCCTCCCACCCGACAAACATCATCATGAAGTTCGAGCCCATCACCAGCACGAGCATCGAGAACATGAAGAGGCCTAGGTAAGCGAAGAAGCGATAGAAGCCGCTATCGCCGTGCATGTAGCCCGTGGCGAAGATGAAGATGCAGAGGCCTACGCCCGTCACAATCAGCATGAAGATTGCCGAAAGCGGGTCTAGCTGGTAACTCCACTCCACGTTCAAATCAAAGCCGCGTCCCGTGCGCTCGTTCGGAGAGCGGTCTGCGGAGGCACGCGCGCCTAGCTCACGCTCATCCGCCGACATAGAGCCGTCACGCGAAGACGAAGCGCCTTCACGAGTCGCGGAAGCCGCTCCTTCTCTCGCGCCTCTTTCGGCAGTCGCCGCGCCTGCTCCCTCGGTTCTTCCGGCACGCGCTCGCTCAGGCGTGCCCTGCGTTATCTCTCCCGCGCCGCCCGTAATCCACGTGAAGCTATACGGGAATCCGCCCTCTTCGCTCGTCACGTAAGCCTTGGGCCAGCGGTCGCCAGTGCCGTAGCCTATGACGGCCGCGACGCTAATCAGAAACGCCAGCGCCACGCTGCCCACGGCGATTACGCTAATCACTCTCTCGGAAAAGCGAAAGCGGCGGCCCAGCAGCCCGTTGACGGCCGCGCCCAACAAAGGCAGAAGCGGAACAAGCCAGATGAGTTTATGCATAAGCGGGTGTCACCACTTCAGTAAGTCAATCTCGTCAACCCAGATGGTCTCTCGATTGCGGTAGAGCGCTATGACGATGCCTAAGCCTATGGCGGCTTCGGCGGCCGCGACGACGATGATGAAGACTGTGAAAACCTGTCCGGCGATAGCGTTCGGGCTGCCGGTGTCGAAAAGGTAGCGCGAGAAGGCTATGAAGTTCAGGTTGGCTGCGTTCAAGATAAGCTCTATGGACATGAAGATGACAATGATGTTGCGGCGCACCAGCACGCCCGCCACTCCTATGATGAAGAGCAGCGCGGCAATGACCAGAAACTTCGAGAGGTCTGGCTGTTTCATGTTGCCCCAGACGGTGTCAGGCACGGAGCCCGTCGCCTCCTGAAAAATGAGCGCAAGAGAAAGGTAGTTAGTCATGGCCTTGAATCTTTATCGCGCGAATCGTCCGTTGCATCCTCGCCGTCCGTCATCAATGGGGCAGCTTCTCTCATCTCTTCGGGGGCAACGTCATCCACGGCCGCTTCCTGCTTGATGGTGCGAGCCAGCATGACGGAGCCTATGATGGCAACTAACAGGAGAACGCTGGCAATCTCGAAGGGGAGCGAGGCGTAGCGGTAAAGGCTGCTGCCCACGCGCTCCGTGTCCTGCGTAATCTTCATGGTGTTGGTGGCGGCCAGCGGCATGGCCTGCTCTTCCATGGCTCGCCTCACCTGAGCATCCGCCAGCTTGGCGCGGTCGCGGTTGCGTAAGGCCTTGACGCCCTCGTTGAGGCTGAAGACCATTCCAAGGACAAGCAGGCCTGAGAAGATGATGCTGGCCGTGACCTGCGGCGTGGGGTTGAAGATTAGCTCGCTGCCGCGCTCTTCCGCGCCCACGTTGACCAGCATGATGACGAAGAGAAAGAGCACCATCACGCCGCCCACGTAGACCAGAATCTGCGCGCCCGCCACGAACTCGGCCCCGAGCAGTATGAAGAGCGCGGCCACAGAGACGAGCGTGGAGATTAAGAACATGGCGCTGTGGACGGCGTTTCGCGCCAGCACCGTCAAAAGCGCTGCCATCAGCGACGTGATGGCGAAGACCCAGAAGAAGACAGCTTCCCAACCAGTTAGAATCATGTGCCTGAAACCCTGCTGAGAGACTCTCAAGTGGAAGTCCGCCTTTGAAAGCGCGGGCTCCGGCCTGCTGAATTTAAAAGCCTGCTAGTTGAACCCTCTTGTTCCCGGCTTGAATTTGAGCTTAACGAATGACCCTGCTATGAAACGCTTCGCGTGTACAGGACGACGCCGCTTGACGGCGGCTTGCGGCCCAACAGGCGAAAGGCGCTGATGAGAATGCCTCGATACTGTGCGCTGTGGTCAACCAGATGCGCCATCACGCGCCACACGGGGTCGCTGAACTCCTGCCCGCTAATGTTACGGTAATGAATGACACGCGCCACGTCGTCTGTCTCAAGCACGCGCTGCCAGCCGTCGCGCGTCTCTTCCCAAGCCTTCCTGACCGACGCGAAGTCCGGCATCTAACTCTGGCCCGGTATGCGCGTGACGGATTCGTTAAGCGTGACGCGCTTGAGCCAGACTATCTCGGAGCCAACCAAGTGCGCGATGATGCCGTGAACCGAGCCGTAGCTTAAGCCCAAATCGCGCCCGAACTCTTCCTCCGAAAGACTGCGCGCTTCTTCAATGAACTGCTCGAAGCTCCACCAGTGATGCCGCCAGAGGACGCGCAGCACCGAACGGCTCACGTCTTCTTGCCCGGCACCTTCTTCACTCATGACTCAGGACTCGTACTTAACCGTCTCGCGCCCCTGCTCAAGCATCTCGCGGTTCCAGACAAACCCTGCTCGCGTGTAGGTCGCAAGCTCGAAGTCCTGCGTCAGCTCTAGGCAATTCGTAGGACAAGCCTCCTGGCAGAGCGCGCAGAACATGCAGCGAGAGGTGTCGAAGATGAACTCGTCCAGCACCTTCTTCTTGCGCGGCTTGCCCGCCACCGTAATCTCTATGTCCATGGGGATAACATCAATGCAATCCTCCGGGCAGGCCAGCGCGCAGAGGTTGCAGGCGATGCAGAGAGTATCGTGTGTCTCAGGATCCATGTTGAGACGCGGCGCGCCGTGAAAGCGCGGGGCCACCTCGGGCCGCACCTTAGGGTACTGCTCCGTGTAGATGCCTTTGCCCGCCACGGCATCCTTGTCCGTTATAGCGCCGATGTTGTACTTGAGGGTCAGCCCAAGCCCCTTGAGAATATCGACCAGGAAGAAGCGCTTCAGCTTCTCCATGAAAGTCGGCTGTGGAACATTTACTTTCGGCATAAGACCTCTTTCACGCTCCTTCACTCGGCGCGGGCGCGGTGGCGGCGGCCGGGGTCGCGGCTGCGGGCGCGACTGCCGGTCTACCTTTCGGCAAATCAACCAGTCGTATCTTACGGCGCTGCTTCTTCAAATTGAAATCGCGCGAGCGCCAGTTGATAAGCGAAAGTATCCCGGCCGTGATAAAGAGCCCGCTCCAGCCTATGGCGATGACGATTATCTTTCCCGTCATCGTCAGGTTCAAACCATTCTGAATGGACTCGATTGTCCTGTAGCCGCTCCAGCCGTCGAGCGCCTGAACGAGAAAGATGGCTACAGCAGACAGCACTACGTTGATGAGCGCTGAAGGAATCATCCACTTCCAGCCTATGTCCATCAACTGGTCATAGCGGAAGCGCGGCAGCGTCCAGCGGAGCCAGAAGTATAGATAGAGCAGCACCGCCACCTTAATCATGAAGATGAGAATGCTCAGGATGACGTAAAGGTTATGGTAGCCGCGCGCCTCCGTCAGGCCGTAGACGAAGGGGAAATACCAGCCGCCCAGGTAAACGGTCGTGGCAATCGCAGAGATGACGACCATCGCCGCGTACTCCGCCATGAAGAAGAGCGACCAGCGCATGCCGGAATATTCCGTGTGAAAGCCCGCGACCAGCTCAGATTCGGCTTCGGGCAAATCAAAGGGCGCGCGGTTGTTCTCGGCAATCCCGCTTATCAGAAAGATGAAGAGGCCTAGCGGCTGGTAAAGGAAGAACCAGACGGAGTCAGACGCTTGAGCCTCGACTATCCCGGAGAGGCTGAGCGTGCGCGCGAACATCAGAGCGCCGACGATTGAAAGCCCCAGCGCGACCTCGTAAGAAATCATCTGCGCGCTTGAGCGCAGCCCGCCAAGGAGCGCGTACTTCGAATTGGAAGACCATCCGGCGAGAATCAGCGCCAGCACGCCCACGCTTGAGATGGAGAGCACGAAGAGAACACCTATGTTGACGTCCGTGATGACGCCCCAGTTGGGCGCAAACGGAATCACCGCGAGGACTACGAAGGCCGCGACCACAGCTATGTAAGGCGCGAACTTAAAGATGTAGGGGTCTGCCTTGTCCGGCGTCAGGTCTTCTTTTGTAAGCAGCTTGAGGGCGTCTGCCAGAGGCTGCAAGAGTCCCCACGGGCCGACTCTCATGGGCCCCAAACGCGCCTGCATGAAGGCGGAAATCTTTCGCTCGGCGTAGGTCGCGTAGAGAGCATAGACGGCCACAATCGTCACCACCGCGCCAATCTGTATGAAAGGCCAGAGGACGTAGTTGACCGTCTCCGGGCTGAAGTACTTCAACAACAGCCAGTCAATAAAGCTCGGCGGCGCTAAAGTGGCGAGTGCGTGTCTCATATGCTGCTTTACAGTTCTATCTCGAAGGAGACCTGTCGCGCGGCTCGCAGGTCAACCAGCTCCCAGTCGTCGTCAAGCGTGCCGCTTCTGTCCACCACCAGATACGAAGCCCATTCGCCAACGGGGAAAGGCGGCGTGTGCCAGGTTCCCTTGTGATAGGCGTAGGGGAAGCGGCCGTTCACCAGAAACGCCGCGACCCTCTCAACATCGGGCGCGTCACCTTCACCGGGCGGCGCAACCGCAATCACGCTCCGGCTTGAGGCGAGAGGGCTAAAGACCTGCATCGTGCGGCGGTGCCGCGCCATGAAGTCGAAGCTGAAGGGGCGCGGCTCGGCCGTAGCTCCCGTCAGGCTCGGGCGTCCCTCGCAAAGGTCAATCTCGACAGACCCGCGCGAGTCAATCAACACTCCATAGGGCGCGAACGCCTCGCGCGTCATCTCCTGAACCTTAAGGCGGATAACGTTCATAAAGCAGGAGTCAGAATTCAGGAGTCAGGAGTCAGAATAAAAGCTTTGCATTCTGAATTCCGAGTCCTGACTTCTGAGTTCTCATCTATCAATCTCTCCGAGCACTATGTCGAGGGTGCCTATGATGGCGACTACGTCCGCTACAAGGTGACCTATGCACATCTGCCGGAGCGCCTGAAGGTTTATCAGTGACGGCGGACGCACACGGACGCGGTGCGGGCTACTTGTTCCGTCCGCCACCAGATAGCAGCCAAGCTCGCCCTTGGGCGCTTCTATAGAGTGGTAATAGTCTCCCGCAGGCGGCTTGATAATCTTAGGCACCTTGGCCATGACAGGGCCGTCTGGCAACTTGCTAATAGCCTGCTCGACTATGCGGCGCGACTGTCGCATCTCTTCGAGCCGCACAAGGTAGCGGTCGTAGGTGTCGCCGTTCTCGCCCACGGGCACCTCGAAATCCACGTCCGCATAAGCCGCGTAGGGGCGTGCCTTGCGTATGTCCCAGGCTACGCCCGAGCCGCGAAGCGCTGGCCCCGAGAGGCCTATGGCGACGGCGTCTTCGCCCGAGATCACTCCTATCCCGACAGTCCGGCTCAGCCAGATGCGGTTCTCCGACAGAACTGTCTCGTACTCTTCGACACGCTTCGGGAAGTTGTTGATGAACTGGCGCACGTCCGCCTCGAACCCGTCGTAGGCGTCGTTTGGCATGCCGCCTATGCGCCATGCGTGACAGGTGAGACGAGCGCCGAACTGCCGCTCGAAAATCTTCAGAATCTCTTCCCTCTCGCGCAGCGCCCAGAGCAGCACCGTGAAAGCGCCAATGTCCAGCGCGTGCGTCGCCAGCCACAGAAGATGCGAGGCTATGCGATTAAGCTCCGTCAGGATGGTGCGAATGTAATGAGCGCGCTGAGGGACTTCGAGCCCCATCATCTGCTCCACGGTCTCGACCCAGACGAGGCCGTTCGAGACCGCCGCGATGTAGTCCAGCCTGTCCCAGTAGGGCGCAATCATGGAGTACTGCCGGTTCTCGGCTATCTTCTCCATGCCGCGATGCAGGTAGCCTATGTCGCAGTCAAGGTCAATGACGGTCTCGCCGTCCAGACGCAGGACGACCCTCAGCACTCCATGCGTAGATGGATGCTGCGGCCCCATGTTCAATATCATCTCGGGGCTGTCGTAAAGCGTCTCTCTGGTGGTGGCTATCTCTACCTGATGCATATTAAGAGCAATGCAGAAGGCAGAGTGCAGAATGATGAATGAAAAGATTGCTCAACTTGAATGGTCTTTTCATTCATCATTCTGCACTCTGCCTTCTGACTTTTTGTAGACGCCCGTGATGCTTTGCGGCTCTATGACGAGGCCAATCTGGTCTGTCTCGCCCTGCCGTTTTTTCTGTAGCAGCTTGTGAATGATTGCCTGCGCGGCGCTGGCCTTGTTCCAGGTGTTGCGCGTCGTCAAGGTGTCTGCAAGCTCAAAGCCCGCAGCCGTGGCCGCCTCCTTCGAGTCGAACACCTTTGCCTCGTAATGCGCCGCGACCTCTTTAGTATTCATCTTCGGCTACTTGTCTTTGGAAAGTATCTCTTTACCCGCGCGGAAAATCTCTCTCGCGCGTCGCTCTTCTATCATGGAGAGCTCTTCGAGGCCGTAGTTGCGCCTCTGCTCAAGCTGCTCTCGCTGCACGTCGGTGAACTCCGGCAGGTGGCGTGCCGTCCACTCGTTCTCCATGAATTCGAGCGGGTACTCTTTCCTGAGCGGGTGCCCTTCCCAGTCCGGCGGAAGCAGCAGTCGCCTGGGGTCTGGGTGATTCTGAAACCTGATGCCGAACATGTCGTAGACCTCCCGCTCCATCCAGTTCGCCGTGGGCCAGACGGTTGAGACAGTCTCGACTCCATCTTCGGCGGTCGTCCTCACCTTCAGACGCACGCGCTCGTTGCCGGGAATAGAGTAGAGGTTGTAGACGACCTCAAAGGGCGCGTCCAGCTCCATTGGGAAATGTACCGCCGTCAAATCCGAGAGGTAATCGAAGGGCGTGTCGGCGTCTCGTCTCAAAAGCTCGCAGACCTTCAGGATTGACGAACGCTCTATGCGTACGGAGAGTTGGCCCACGAACTCGGAGGCTTCCAAGACGGCTTTGTCCAGACTCTGTCGCAGCTTTTTGACGAGCGGGTGGTTGGAAGCGTCCGTGGGCTTAGGGCCTTCTTCCTTCTTTTTGACGGGAGCTTTGGGCGCACCTGCTGCGGGAGTCGCGCCTGCGCCGGGCTGGGGCGGTGAAGGCTTAGCGCCAGCGGCCTGCTTGGCGGCTGCCGCCTTGGCCCTTGCCTCTGCGATTTTGGCTGCTTTTTCGGCGTCCGCCTGAGAAGGCCCCTTTGCCGGGTCGCCGACTGCTGGCGAAGCGCCGCCGGGAGGCTGTGCGCCGGGCGGCTCGCTCGAAGGCGAGGCTTGCTCTGTTGCCGTTGGGTCTTCGGATGAAGCCGGGACGGTGGTGCCGCTTTGGGAGCTGCCGGAGGGGGCTTTGCCCGTCAGAGCGGCCTCTCGCTCAGGCGTAGTTTTATCCTCTTTTGAAGCCGTGTCCTTCGGAGCATCGTCCGGTGGTCTGTTTTCGTCTGCCATCACAGTCTAACGACTACACCCTGACAGAATTTCGCGCTTCGTGAAGCTTCTGGTCTCTAGTGTAAATGCTTTTAGAGAACAATTGAAAGGACGGAAACCGGAGTGTTTGTAGCATGCGCCGAAACGCATTGTCAATAAATTGCTCAGACAAAGTAAACCCTGACCATTGCATCATATACAACCCGTGGCAAAGCTTGACGATGCAGCCTCGCGGGCCTTATTATTGGTTGTTTAGACCGAAGCACCGATTGCTGTCTATGGAGAGAAGGTAGAGGAAAATGAAACAAGGAATCCATCCCGAGTACAAAGAAATTCAGGTGCAATGCGCCTGCGGCCACCAGTTCACGACCCGCTCGACCCGTAAGGACGACCTGCACGTGGAAATCTGTTCCGAGTGCCACCCGTTCTTTACTGGCAAGCAGAAGCTGGTGGACACGGCCGGCCGCGTTGACCGCTTCAACAAGCGCTATGGCAAAAAGCCTGCCGAGCCGAAGACGGAAAACGCTCAGGCCTGAAGAGATTCAGGCCCGCCGAGGGCCGAAGGAATCCATGCGAGACTGCCGCAAAATCGCACAGCACTATTAGCTTTTCTGTAAAAGAAGCGCCGACCCTTTTTTCGTAGGGTTCAGGCACGCGACTCTTCGTGTATATTTAGATGAGGCGCGCCCCCTGAACCTAAAAACCCGGGGTCGGCGTTACTGTTTTCTAGCTTTACCGGAAGGAAAAAGAGAGAAGTGAGCGCAAACGAAAGAGACCTGATTGTGGGCGGCCAGGCCGTCATAGAAGGCGTCATGATGCGAACCCCGAGCGCCTACGCCATAGCCGTGCGCAGGGCCGACGGGACAATCACACGCACCTCCGCCAGCCTGCCCAAGTGGAGCGACAAGTATCCCGTCCTGAAAGCGCCCGTGCTGCGCGGCGCGGCAGTCCTTGTGCAGTCTATGGGCTTAGGCATCAAGGCGCTCAACTTCTCAGCCAACGAAGCCTTTGCCGACGCCGAAGAAGCGGAGGCCAAAGAGGTGGAAGTCGCCCTGACGCCCGCCGTCATAGAGGGCGAAGGCGACTTCGCGGGCATCACGGGCGCTGTGCCGGGGCTGATTCCCATCCCTACGCAGAAGCGCTCAAGGGACGAGATGAAGAAGGGCACGACGGCTGCGGCTGCTGGCTCCATAGCCTTTGCGCTCATCTTCAACGTGCTGCTCTTCATAGTCGCGCCGCTTCTCCTGACGAACGCCCTCTTCATCGGCGCGGGCTGGGCAGCAGGGCCTCCCGCTGCCGAGACGACCACGCAGACAACGCAAGCAACTGAAGCTAACGGCACCGCTCCTGCGACTGCCGCGCCTCAGGCTCAAGCGCCCTTTTACTCGCGGGCGTGGAAAGGTGTTCGCACCTATTTGCATCCCGTGCGCCCGTCGGTCGCTTTCAACCTGATTGACGGGATGATTCGCATGGCCTTCTTTCTCATTATGATTTTCAGCTTCTCGCTCCTGAAGGACATACGCCGCGTCTTCGAGTATCACGGCGCGGAGCATAAGACGGTGTTTACGTGGGAAGCCGGCCTGCCTTTAACGGTCGAGAACGCGCGCCCGCAGCCGCGACAGCACCCGCGCTGCGGCACAAGCTTCCTGATGGTGGTGATGCTGGTCTCCATAGTTCTCTTCTCCATCATCAAGTTCGACTCGCTCGTCTACAACCTGCTGGTTCGCATAGCGCTCGTGCCCGTCGTGGCCGGACTCTCTTACGAGATAATCCGCCTGTCCGCCAAGAAAGAAGGCAGCCTTATCTTTAAGCTGATTACGCTGCCCGGAGTCTGGCTACAGAACATCACGACCAAAGAGCCCGACGACAAGCAGCTGGAAGTCGCCATTGAAGCCCTTAAGGAATCTCTTAAGCTTGAGCCGCAGGCCGAAGCAGAGGCTGCGCCGCTCGCCTGATAAATTGTTATGCTGGAAAAACTGGAACAGATTGAATCGCGCTATGAAGAGCTGACGGCGGAGCTTTCCTCGCCCGAGCTGCTCTCAGACCCCTCGGCCTATGCCAAGGCAGCCAAGCAGCACCGCTCTCTTGGCGAAGTCGTCGCGAAGTACCGCGAGTGGAAGTCTCTGAAGGAAGAGCTTGCGGGCGCGCGAGAGCTGCTCTTGAGCGCCGACGACGAAGAGATGCGAGAGCTTGCGCGCGTTGAGGTGGACACGCTCACGGCCCGCATAGACGAGAGCGAACAGCAGTTGCGCCTCCTGCTGATTCCCACAGACCCGAACGACGAGAAGAACGTCATCCTTGAGATTCGCGCTGGCACGGGCGGCGACGAGGCCACGCTCTTTGCGGCCGAGATGCTGAGGATGTATGCGCGCTACGCCGAGCGCCAACGCTGGCGCATGGAGATACTGGACGCCTCTGAGTCCGGCATAGGCGGCATCAAGGAGGCCGTCGCTCTCATAGAAGGCGACAAGGTCTACTCAAAGCTCAAGCACGAGTCGGGCGTGCATCGCGTGCAGAGGGTTCCGCAGACCGAGGCGAGCGGCCGCATACACACCTCCGCCATCACTGTCGCAGTGCTGCCCGAAGCCGAAGAGGTTGACGTTAAGATTGACCCGAAGGACTTACGCATAGACACCTTCTGCTCTTCCGGCCCCGGCGGTCAGAGCGTGAACACGACCTACTCTGCCGTGCGACTGACGCACATCCCCACGGGCGTAGTCGTCTCCATGCAGGACGAGAAATCGCAGATTAAGAACCGCGAGAAGGCCATGAGGGTCTTGCGAGCGCGCCTTCAGGAACTGGAAGAGCAAAAGCAGCACGAGGCGCAGGCCAGTGAGCGCCGCTCAATGGTAGGCTCAGGCGACCGCTCGGAAAAGATTCGCACCTACAACTTCAAAGAGAACCGCGTCTCAGACCACCGCATAGGTCTGACCATTCACCAATTGGACTTAGTCATGGAAGGCGCGCTTGATGAGATAATCCAGGCGCTCACCACACACTACCAGGCCGAAAAGCTCAAGAACGAAACCGTCGCAGCATAGACAAAAAATGCAGAAGGCAGAGTGCAGAATGATGAATTAAAGAGAGTATTCA
>DATELK010000131.1:0-15036 GCA_035276685.1 Pyrinomonadaceae bacterium
TAAAACAGGACAGTACCGCCTGCGGTAGCGGGCGGTTTGTACTTAAGCATGACTCTAGTCTGTCTAATACACGCCCGCTACCGCAGGCGGTACTGTCCTGTGCTTTGGAGGTGAAGGGATGTCGGATGGGTTTGTGCTGGCGATTGACCAGGGGACTACGGGGACGAAGGTGATTGTGTTTGACCGGGAGGCTTCCGTGCGCGGGCTCTGCTACTCGGAATTTACGCAGCATTACCCGCAGCCGGGCTGGGTGGAGCACGACGCCGAAGAGATTTGGTCTGGCGTCCTGAAGCTCATACGCGAGGCGCTTGAGAAAGCGGGCGTCACGACTTCACAGGTTCGCGCCATAGGCATCACGAACCAGCGCGAGACCAGTCTCTTCTGGGAGCGACGCACGGGCAGGCCAACGGGCCGCGCCATAGTCTGGCAAGACCGCCGCACGGCTTTCATCTGTGACGAGCTGAAGGAGCGCGGGCTGGAAGAAACCTTTCGCGGCAAGACAGGATTAGTCCTTGACCCATACTTCTCAGGCACCAAGGTCAAGTGGCTGCTCGATAACACGGACGGCTTGCGCGAGCGTGCGCGTCGCGGCGAGATAGCCTTCGGGACGATTGATTCGTGGCTCGTCTGGAAACTGACGGGCGGGCGCGCACACATCACGGATTACTCCAACGCCTCGCGCACTCTTCTCTACAACATTCACGAATTGAAGTGGGACGAAGAGCTGCTCGATGCTCTGGACGTTCCGCCGGAAATACTGCCGGAGGTTCTGCCTTCCGCGCACGTCTACGGGCAGACAGACCCGGAAGTCTTCTTCGGCGCGAGCGTCCCTGTCGCGGGTGTGGCTGGCGACCAGCAGGCGGCGCTCTTCGGGCAAGCCTGTTACGGCGAAGGCCGCGCCAAGAACACCTACGGCACGGGCTCTTTCATCCTCATGAACACGGGGCGAAAGGCCGTGGAGAGCCGCGAAGGGATGCTCACGACCATCGCGTGGGGAATCGGGGACGAGCCTGTGGAGTATGCTCTGGAAGGCTCCGTCTTCATCACGGGCGCGGCTGTGCAGTGGCTGCGCGACGGGCTGCGCGTGATAGAAGCGGCTTCGGAGACGGAAGCGCTGGCGCGACAGCTTCAGTCGAACGAAGGAGTCTATTTCGTGCCTGCGCTGACGGGTCTGGGAGCGCCGCACTGGGACGCTTACGCGCGCGGTGTCATCATAGGACTCACGCGCGGCACCACACGCGCTCACCTTGCGCGTGCAACGCTTGAGAGCATGTGCTACCAGACCAGAGATGTGGTCGAAGCCATGCGGCGCGACTCCGGCATAGCTTTGCGCGAGATTCGAGCCGACGGCGGCGCTGTCTCAAACAGCTTCCTCATGCAGTTTCAGGCGGACATACTTGGCGTCGCCGTGGACGTTCCGCTCGTCACGGAGACTACGAGCCTCGGCGCGGCTTATCTGGCCGGTCTAGCCACAAACTTCTGGGAGAGCCGCGAAGAGATTGACTCGAAGTGGAAGCTCTCGCGCCGCTACGAGCCAAGTATGAGCGCTGACGAAAGAGAAGCTCTCTACGAGAGGTGGCTGCGCGCCGTCGCCTGCACGAAAGGCTGGGCGAAAGAAGGGTAAGAGCAGTTTTCAGTTTTTAGTTTTCAGTTTTAAGCAGAAGACAGGTTGAGCTTTTTCTTAAACTGAAAACTGAAAACTGAAAACTCAAAACTGTTTTTATGTTTGACGTGGTCGTGATAGGGGCTGGAATTAATGGGGCGGGCATTGCGCGCGACGCTGCGATGCGCGGCCTTAAGGTGCTGCTGCTGGATAAGGCGGACGTTGGCGGCGGCACTACGGGGTGGTCTACGCGGCTCGTGCATGGCGGGCTGCGTTATCTTGAGCACGGCGAGCTTGGGCTTGTGCGCGAGAGTTTGCGCGAGCGCGAGCGGCTTCTGAAAGTAGCGCCGCACCTCGTGAAGCCTCTGCCCATGCTCATCCCCATCTACGAGCGACAGAGGCGCGGGCGGCTCACGATTCGAGCAGGGATGCTTGCCTATGACGCGCTCTCTTTTGATAAGACGCTATCACATCATCGCATGCTCTCTCGCTCAGAGACTCTCAGGCGAGCGCCCGGTCTAGCACAGGAAGCCTTGCGCGGCGCGGCCCTTTACTACGACGCGCAGGTGGAGTACCCGGAGCGTCTCACGCTGGAAAATGCTCTGGACGCGCAAGCGCACGGAGCGACCGTCCGGACTTACAATCAAGTGCGGCGGCTTGAGACCGAAGGCGGGCGCGTGCGTGCGGCAGAGGTGCTGGACACGCTGGACGGGACGACGCAAACAGTGCGCGCGGAAGTCTTCGTCAACGTCTGCGGCCCCTGGGTCGACGAAGTGCTTAAGGGTGTAGACAGCCCGACCTTTCCGCGACTAATCGGCGGGACGAAGGGCAGCCACATCGTGACGCGCGCCTTTGACGGTGCGCCCGGTGACGCGCTCTACGTAGAGGCTCTGGACGACGGGCGTCCCTTCTTTATCATCCCGTGGAACGACCTCTACCTGATAGGCACGACCGACATACGCTATGAAGGCGACCTCGATGCGGTCAAAGCGGACGAGGCGGAGGTAGACTATCTACTGAGAGAGACGAATCGCGTCATCCCGCAGGCGCGGCTTACACGCCGCTCAGTCCTATACACCTACTCGGGCGTGCGGCCGCTCCCCTTTCAGGAGGACGCGAGCAGAAACGCTGGCATCACGCGCCGCCACTTCATACACGACCACTCGCCGCAGGCTCAGAACCTGCTCTCCATTGTCGGCGGCAAGATTACAACCTACAGGAACCTGTCGGAGCAGGCGGTCGACTTAATCTTTAAGAAGCTCCGCAGGAGCGCGCCGCCTTGCAGGACTGCCGACACGCCTCTCCCCGGAGCAAGGGCCGCCGACTTTGCCGCCTTCGCCGAAAGCTTCAGGCGAGAGCGCTTGATTGACGAGCACTCTCGCGAGCATCTACTCAGGGTCTACGGCACACGCGCAAGGGAAGTCTTGGAGACGGCCGAAGGGAGAAGCGAGCTGCTTGAGCCGCTCGACGATGAGACGGGAGCTATAAGAGCGGAGGTTTTATTCTCCTTCAGGCATGAACTGGCGCGAACCCTCTCGGACTGCCTGCTGCGCCGCACCATGATTGGCATGAGCGCAAAGGCAGGATTGGACATAGTGGAAGAGGCCGCTTCGGTCGCCCGCCGCTACCTGAATTGGAGCGAAGAGCGCGCCCTGCGGGAAGTCGCCGCCTACAGAGAAGGAAGAGAATCGGCCCTCACGGCTTGACCTTTCGCCCCGTGAAGTAGTTTGATAAAAGCGAAGCCCTTGCCCCCTCCCATGTAGTGCCCCGAAAAAGAGAGAGTATAGAAAAGACTCTTCTCGCGCTTGCTCCGACTCCTTCACTTTTTGAATTATCGTCTGGAAGCTGTGAGTTTTATGAAAATCCTGATTGCTGAAGATGAGCCGGACTCGCGCCACCTGCTTAAGATAATGGTCGAGCGCTGGGGCTACGAAGTGGAGCCCGTGCGCGACGGCACGGAAGCGTGGGAAGCGCTCAAACGTGAGGACGCGCCGCCGCTCGCGCTCCTGGACATCATGATGCCCGGGATGGACGGGCTTGAGGTCTGCCGCAGGGTCAGGCAGAGAGAGACAGACCGACGCTTTTACATCATCATGCTGACGGCGAAGACGCTGCCGAGGGAGGTCGTCACGGGGCTCGAAGCGGGCGCGGACGATTACCTGACGAAGCCTTTTGACCCGAACGAGCTGCGTGCGCGCATACGGGTGGGCGAGCGCATACTCGGGCTGCAACAGAGTCTGGCCCTGCGCGTCGCGGAGCTTGAAGAAGCGCTCTCGCGCGTCAAGCAGTTGCAGGGCCTGCTGCCCATCTGCTCCTACTGCAAGAAGATTCGAGACGACCGCAACTACTGGGAGCAGGTCGAAAGCTACATCAGCAGGCACACGGAAGCGCAGTTCAGCCACGGCATCTGCCCAGACTGCTACGCGCAGTTCGTCACGCCCGACATAGAAAAGCTGGTGCGCCGGAAAGAGGAAGAGCAAAGACAGAAGCGCGCCGAATAAGCAGGGGAAAGAAGATAAGACGCACTAAGCGGCACGAAAGAGGAGCAATTCTTTCGTGCCGCTTAGTGTCTTTAGCAGGTCGTTCTTTTAAGCTACCAGGACGACCTTTCTTGACGGGTTGTTCGAGGCGACCGACACCTGCGGGAGCGAGTAGGTCTCGCTGATAATCTTTTCCGCAGCGGAGGCACTGGCGGGCTTGGAGAAGAAGTAGCCCTGGCCGAACTCGCAGCCCAGCCGCTTCAGGAGCGACAACTGCTCCGTCGTCTCAACGCCCTCGGCCACCACGTCCATGCCCAGATTCTGCGCGAGCATGACGACCGTGCGAACAATCTCCATGTTCTCGTTGTTGTCGGACATCTGCGTGACGAACGAGCGGTCAATCTTGAGCGTGTCAATCGGGAAGCGGTGCAGGTAGCTCAAGGAAGAGTAGCCCGTGCCGAAGTCGTCTATGCTCAACTTGACTCCGAGCGAGCGCAGCTGCTTGAGCATCTCCGTGGCCGTCTCTATGTTCTCCATGACGACCGATTCCGTTATCTCAAGCTTAAGCGAGCGCGGGTCGAGTCTGGTCTCGTCCAGAATGGTTGCGACCTCGCTGATTAAGTCAGGCTGCGTAAACTGCTTGCCCGACAAGTTGACGCTCATGAAGAGCGGCGGGTCTGACGGGAACATGGTGTGCCAGCGCTGCATCTGTCGGCAGGACTCTCTCAAGACCCATTCGCCTATCTGCACAATCAGTCCAGTCTCTTCCGCCACGGGGATGAAGTCTATCGGAGAGATGAGCCCGCGCTCCGGGTGCTTCCAGCGCACCAGAGCCTCGAAGCCGCGCAGGTTGCTCGTCTCCAGAGAGACAATTGGCTGATACTGCACGAAGAACTCTTCGCGCTCGACCGCTCGCCTCAAGTCCGTCTCAAGCTGCAACAGGTTCATGGCGCGTGCGTGCATGGCCTTGTCGAAAATCTCGTGACGCGCCTTGCCCATAGTCTTGGCGCGGTACATGGCCGTGTCCGCATCGCGCAGGATGTCTTCGGCCCGCTCGTAGCTGCTTGAGCCGGGAGCTATGCCAATGCTGACGGTGGTGAAGACCTCTCGACCGCCCAGTGTGAAGGGCACGGTCAGCTCGTTCTGTATGCGCTCGGCCACGTAGATGGTGTCCGACTCGTCCGAGATGTCTTCTATGAGAATCACGAACTCGTCGCCGCCAAGGCGCGCGATGGTGTCGCCGGGCCTCAGGCACTCCTCAAGACGACGAGCGATGCCTACCAGAAGCTGGTCGCCAATCATGTGGCCCAGAGAGTCGTTGATAATCTTGAAGCGGTCAAGGTCAAGATAAAGGACTGCGAACTTCTGCTCGCTGTTACGACGGGAGCGCGCAATCGCCAGCCCAAGGTGATCCATGAAGAGGGCGCGATTCGGCAGGCCGGTCAGCGCGTCGTGGAAAGCGTCGTGAAGCAGGCGCTCTTCGGCGCGCTTGCGGTCTGTGATGTCCTGAATCTGGAATATCAGGTGAGCCGTGCCCGTGTAAGCGTCCCTGGCAAGAGAGACGTTCCAGAGCACCCAGACTTCGTGCCCCTCCTTATGTATGTAGCGCTTCTCCATCTGGTGCGACGGAATCTTTCCCTTGAGCAGCTCTTTGATGGAGGAGAGCGCGGTGCCCAGGTCGTCCGGGTGAGTGATGCTTAAGAAGTCCGTCATCATCAGCTCGCGCGCCGGATACCCGAGCAGGTTACAGAGCGAGCGATTCACCTGTAGCCAGCGTCCCTCTGAAGAGACAATCGCCATGCCTATCGCCGCGTGGTCGAAGGCCGAGCGGAAGCGCTCCGAGTCGTCCTTCATCTTCGCCCCGACGCGCTGTTCCTGCGGGCGTCGCTCTTCGACGTTCCTCAGGTACATGCGGAAGGCCGCGTGAGCCAGCGCCGCAATCGCCGTCACGACCATGAAGGCGTTGTAGCCGACTGCGCCTACGAGTATGGAGACTATGTGAGCGGCGACGACGCCGAAGGTGTAGGCAGCGAGGTTCCAGAAGAAGATGGTGCTGACGGTTCGCCAGAGCGCCTGCTGAATCTTGTAGGCTCCGCCGAAGGTGATGATGGCCGAGCTAAAGGCTGCCTGAATCAGAATCGCAAGTCCTATGGCCTGGAAGAAGGAGAGGGAGTAGTTCGCCTGTCCCAGGCTCGTGACGGGGCCGAAAGACAGCCGCACAGCCCAGACCAGTATGAAAGCCCCTAGAATCGTCAGCGACGTGCTGAACAGGTATTGAAGCGTGTCCTTGCCGGAACGAAGCGACAGGCAGAGGCCTACGATGGCGGCAAAGAGCACGCCTGCGTCGCCTCCGAAAAGGAGCATGGAGAGAAAGATGAAGGCGTCTGTGACGCGAATGTGGCCTCGGCCGCGCGGAATCGGCACAGTGTAGCGAGAGCTGGTCTGTACGCCGACTAGAGCGAGCAGGAAGAAGGGAACGCCAAGGCGTGCCACGGGCCAGAGGTAGATGGTGAACGCCAGCGCCAGAGCCCCGAAAACTACCGCGGCCTGCATAAATGTCCGGTTGTATCGTTGAATACCTGATTGTTCCATAAGGGGTTTGCCGGGTCAGAAAGTTTACACGCTGAGGTGGCGACACGAGGGGCAATGCCGACATTTCTTTAGCAATCTCGGTGCCTAAAACCCTGCCCGGAGCTAACTGGCGTCAATAAGGGGTTTAAGTTTTTATGAGGAGGAGCGGGCGCGTGTAAAACTTGTCCGTTCGGTCAGAAAGAATGGGAGAATTGACGCAATATGACCGCAATCGGTCAGCCCGAAGACCGAACCGGGCAGGTCTTAGAAGAGCCACTTGGCCAGATAGATGATGCCCGCGACTGCGCCGCCGAGCACGAGCAGAAGGAGCAGCACGAGGCCGAAGACGACCAGCTTGAATTTCCTGTAGCGGTTCTTGTCCGCAGGCGCGAGCGAGCTTTGCGGAAAATATGGTGGCGGAGTGTAGGTTGCCATTGTCTCTCTTCAGGTCTCTTTCCTTTTTCAATCGAGCGGGGATTCTATCACGTCTGATGATGAAATGGCTCGTGGAGGAAGCGTCGGGCTCTTCTCAGGATTTGACTCTCCGGCGGAGTTTGGCGTAAGAATGTCACACGCTATGACAAATGCTCGGAACATCTCCTCCCCGGATAAACGGAAGGGTGTGCGGCTGTTTCTGTCGGCCCTGTGCCTCGCCTGCCTGTGCCTTGCTCTGGCCGGGTGCAAGTCCAGCGGCCAGCAGTCTGCCAATAGCCAGTCGAACTCGAACCTGAACGCCAACGGCGGCCAGCCCACGCAGGAGCAGACGGAGGCGCAGAAGCTTCTGAACCAAGGCAACGAGCTTTACAAGAACGACCAGGACGAGCAGGCCGTAGAGGCTTATAAGAAAGCGATTGAGCTTGACCCCAATAACGGCGAAGCCTATTTCAGACTCGGCCTCGCCTACATGGCCACGGGCAAGCGTGAGGAGGCCGAAGAGTCTTTCAAAAAGTCCGTGGACGTTTATGAAAAGCACCTGCGTAACAATCCTAAGGACGCGCAGAGCTACTACATAATGGGACAGGCGTTAGTCAGGCTGGGTAATTATCAGGAGGACAGGGGCAAAGCTCCCAAGGTCTATCTGGAAGCGGTCGCGGCGCTGAAGAAGGCGACGGCGCTTGAGCCTGAGAACGCGGACATGTACTACGAGCTTGGCGTGGCCTACAGCCGTCTCTTCCAGTATCACGACGCGGTCAAGGCGTTCGAGAAGGCGACGGAGCTTGACCCGAGCAACTACCGGGCAAGCGACGCGCTGGAAAAAGCGAAAGAGGATTTGGACAGGTTCAACAGTATCTACAAGGGCGAGAAGGCAAAGATTCAACAGGAAGAGGCTCGCCGCCGCAGAGAAGAAGAGGAAGAGAACGGCAACGGAAACGGCAACTCAAACACCGGCTCAAGACCGAAGCCGTCTCCCACGGCCGTCAAGCCGTCCGATTAAGAGCGACGCGATTTAGAAGAGAACTGTTCTCTAGTCTTCCCTCTCAACCACGTCTTCCAGTTTCATAAGGCTTCCCGCCACGGGCATGCGACAGCGCAGCGTAGTCTCTTTAGCATCCGCAGTCTTCACAGTAATAGATGCATCCCGCCTCGCGGGCTTCTCTTCGTCGTTGGAATCGTCGCTGATGGAGTAAGAGACGCCTCCGTTCACAAACTCAAGCTTAAGGTAGGTGACGAGCGGGCGAGTATAGCGCGAGTATTTGAAGGCCGACTGAGTGCCTGTGCGCTCGCGCGGAAACTCAAGCTCGACGCGGCCTGCGCGCCCGAACCTGTACTGCACGTAGCCGCGCGCCCCAGACAAATCCTTAGAGCCGCAGATGGAGGCGAGCTTTCTCTCCTTCACGGTCTCGCAGCTCCACACCACCTGCTCATCCGGCGCGCAGAGCGACGAGGGCTTTGCCAGGCCTGCATAAGCGTAAGTGTGCGGACTCATCAGATTGCGTGTCGAGACAGACAAGACCGAAAGAGTAATGATGAATAGAAGCGCTGCGGCGAACCTTATTCTGGACATCTGCTTTTTGTCCGGCTCCTTAAGCGAAAGAAATCTGTAAGGCCAGCAGTATAAGAGATAAACCACTAAGAGGCACGAAGAAGAAATACTTTCTCTTTATCCTGTTCATCCTGTCTATCCCTGTTAATTTCCCTCTTCCCTTGACAGAATCAGGTTAATTCGTGAATGCTGCCGGACAGGCTCTACAAATCGCGCAACAAAAATCCATCCGAAGGAGAGTTTGATGAAATCCTTTCTCGCTCTGGTCTGCGTGATGTTGTGCGCAGTAACGGCGGCTCCTCTGCTTTCGCCTTCTTCCGTCGCGCAAACTGAGAGGCCGCAAGCCTTCGTTGGCGCAGAGATAATTCCTATTTCGGGAGCGCCTATCGCGAACGGCGTGCTGATTGTCTCGCGCGGAAAAATCACAGCCGTGGGCGCACGCGGCTCCGTGCAGATTCCTGCCGACGCGGAGGTTCATGATGTCACTGGCAAGGTCATCATGCCGGGCCTCGTTGACTCGCACAGCCACGTAGGCTCAGTTGCGGGCGGCGACAACTCCGGCCCGATTCAGCCTGAGGCGCGAGTGCTGGATTCCATAGACGTGCGAGCTTCCAGCATCATGCGCGCACGCGCGGGAGGCATCACGACCGTCAACGTCATGCCCGGCTCGGGCCATCTCTCTTCGGGCCAGACGCTCTACCTGAAGCTCAGGCGCGGAAATGTCATAGACGACCTGCTGATACGCGACGCGCAGGGGAATTACATGGGCGGGCTGAAGATGGCTAACGGCACGAACCCCTTGCGACCGAACTCTCCCGGCCCATTCCCCGGCACGCGGGCCAAGAGCGCGGCGCTTCAGCGCGAGGCTTTCGTCAAGGCACAGGACTACCGCGAGAAGATACGCCGCGCCAAGGGCGACGCGTCGAAGATGCCCGCGCGCGACCTGGGGATGGAAGCGCTCGTGGAGGTGCTTGAAGGCAAGCGCACAGTTCATTTTCACACGCACCGCTACGACGACATACTGACGGTGCTGCGCCTTCAGAAGGAGTTCGGCTTCCGCGTCGTGCTGCATCACGTCTCGGAAGGCTGGAAGGTGCCGGAAGAGATTGCCCGCGCCAAGGTGCCCTGCTCCATCATCGTCGTTGACAGCCCCGGCGGAAAGCTGGAAGCCATCAACATGAGCCTCTCCACGGGCGCGATACTCGACCGCGCTGGCGTGCTCGTAGGCTTTCACACGGACGACTACATCACGGACTCGCGCCTGTTCCTGCGCGAGGCGGCTCTTTCGGTGCGAGCAGGAATGTCGCGCGACAAGGCGCTCTACGGCATGACTATGGCCAACGCCATCATGCTCGACGTGCAGGACAGGGTAGGCACGCTGCAAGCTGGAAAGGACGCTGACTTCATCATACTGTCGGGCGACCCCCTGAGCGTCTACACGCATGTGCTTGAGACTTACGTTGAGGGCCTGCGCGTCTTCGACCGCAACGACCCCAAGGACAGGCTCTACGCGACGGGCGGCTACGGCGCTGGGCGCGGAGAGGTCTTCGACCTTGATTGCTTCGACGGGGAGGTGGGCAACTGATGAGCTCAAAAGCTTCTATGCAAACAAACGTTCGCCGCTCTTTCATCTTCGCGCTTCTTCTTCTCGGCATCGCGTGTCTCTCTTCCCGCGCGTCGGCGCAGCAGGTGGCCGTGCGCGGCGAGACCGTCTACACGATGGCGGGCGAGCCTATAAAGGACGGCGTGGTGCTCGTCAACAACGGCAAGATAGAGCGCGTCGGCGCGGCGAGCCAGATACGAATACCCGCCGGTTACAGGCAGCTTCGGGCACGCGTCGTCACACCGGGCCTGATTGACGCGCGCTCGGTCGTGGGGCTTTCGGGCTATCTGAACCAGCCCACAGACCAGAGCCAGCTTGAGCTGTCGTCGGCGATTCAGCCGGAGCTTAGGGCCTTCGACGCTTACGACGCACGCGAGCGCCTCGTCGAATGGCTGCGCCGCTTCGGCGTCACGACCGTTCACACCGGCCACGCTCCCGGCGCACTCATCTCCGGGCAGACCATGATTGTCAAAACCGTGGGCGACAACGTGGAGCAGGCCGTGATGGTGCCGACCGCTATGATTTCCGCGAGCCTTGGCCCGCCGGGCTTCGGGCAGAGCGGCAAGCCGCCCGGAACTCGCGCCAAAGAGATGGCCATGCTGCGCGCAGAGTTTCTCAAGGCGCGTGAGTACCTGAACAAGCAGACGGCCGCGAAGGAAGACCAGAAACCTGCGCGAGACCTGCGCCTAGAAGCCCTTGCAAGCGTGCTTAGAAGAGAGATACCGCTTCTGGTTTCGGCCGACCGCTCGCAGGACATCATCACGGCGCTGCGGCTGGCCAAGGAGTTCAACATCCGTCTAGTCCTTGACGGCGCGGCCGAAGCCTACCTTGTCATAGACCAGATAAAGGCGGCGGGCGTTCCCGTCATAATCCACCCGACTATGGAGCGCGCCGGGGGCGAGTCCGAGAACCTGAGCATGGAGACGGCTGCCGCGCTCAGACGAGCGGGGATTCCGATTGCGCTACAGAGCGGCTACGAGACCTACGTGCCGAAGGTGCGAGTGGTGCTCTTTGAAGCAGGCGTGGCCGCAGCCAACGGTCTCTCGTTCACGGACGCGCTCGCGACCATCACGATTGACGCCGCGCGGATTCTCGGCATAGCCAATCGCGTCGGCTCGCTTGAAGCGGGCAAGGACGCAGACCTGGCGCTCTTTGACGGCGACCCCTTCGAGTACACCTCTCACGTCACGGGCGTCATAGTCAACGGCAAAGTCGTCAGCGAAGAGGCGCAGTAATAAGAGACGGTGAAGTTGACTTATGCCTCGAATCGCACCTATGGTCTCTGTAAACGGATTCAAGGGGAAAGAACAAGGAATTATGTTGAGAGAGAGCCATAGGCCGACGATGCTTTCGGTCGCGGCAGCAGTCTTCTGCCTGCTGTCCTTTTTAGTTGTCCCGGCACAGACGCGACGCGCGACGCGCAACGCTTCGTCTTCCGGCCAGACGGGCATAGTCGACATAAGGCAGATTGATTTCCGCAACTTCAGCTATGACATTCAGGGAAAGTCTTACAAGCTCAGGGACGGCTTCTACGCCGAGAACGTGGCGGCTGGTGTGCGCTGGGAACTGGGGCTCGTGGACGGCCCCTTCTACGGCGACCTGACGGGCGACGGCAAGGACGAGGCAGTCTTCGTACTGAGCCACGGCCAACCTGAGGCTGTGCAAACGGCTGAGGCGCGAGTCTACACCTTGAGAGGCGGTCGCGCCGTGCTCATCTCAACGCTCATCGTCAAAGAGGCAGTCAACTGCGTGCTTGACCATTACGTGCGGGTCACGGACGGCATGATTATACTTGAGCGCGTTTACGCAAAGCAGGCTCGCTGCGACTACAACGAGATTACGGAGTACAGGTGGAACGGCAGCGTCTTTGCTCCTATGGGCGCGTCGATGCGTATGCCCTGCCGCTGCATGTAGACTTTCAAGAGATGGCCGAGTCCTCAAAACTGATGCTGGATGACGAAGAGCGCGCACGGCTCTGGTCGCGCGTCACGGAAGTCATCGAAGATTACACGCAGCATGTAAGGGACGCACGCGTCTCTCCCATACTAGACCTTGAGAAGATTCGCGCGCTGATTGCTCCCTTCGATTTCAAGAGCGCGCTCGACCCGCTCGAAGCCCTGGACAGAGTCGTGGAGGGCCTGTGGCAGTATCAGGTTCACACGCCGCACCCGCGCTACTTCGGCCTCTTCAATCCTGCGCCGACGACAGCTTCCGTCGCGGCGGACGCTGTGGTCGCGGCCTTCAACCCGCAGATGGCCGCGTGGAGCCACAACCCCTTCGCGGCGGAAGTTGAGGGACATCTGGTGCGCGCCTTCGGAGAGCGCTTCGGCTACGCTCTGGAAGAGACGGACGGCACCTTCTGCTCGGGCGGGGCCGAAGCCAATCACACGGCGCTGCTGACGGCCCTCGTGCATCACTTCCCGGCGTTCGCGCGAGAAGGCCTGCGCGCACTTCCTGCACAACCGGTCTTTTACGTCTCAAGCCAGAGCCACCATTCTTTTTTGAAGGCGGCGCGTCTATGCGGGCTAGGCACTGACGCGGTCAGGGAAGTCGAGATGGATGAAAGCTCTGCTATGGATGCGGGGCGACTGGCCGATGCCGTCAGGCAAGACCGCGAGCGGGGAAGCATGCCCTTCATGGTCGTGGGCACAGCCGGAAGCACCAGCGCGGGCGTGATTGACCCATTGCGTCAACTGGCCGACGTGGCAAGCCGCGAGAAGCTCTGGTTTCATGTTGATGCTGCCTGGGGCGGAGCGGCGGTGCTTGTTGAAGAGCTGCGTCCCGCCCTCGAAGGCATAGAGCGCGCGGACTCCGTCACCTTCGACGCGCACAAGTGGTTCTCCGTGCCTATGGGCGCGGGGCTCTACTTGACGCGTCACACGAAAGTCCTTGAGCAGACCTTCTCGACAGCCACGAGCTACATGCCGCGCGAGTCGCTTGAGTTCGGAGTCCAAGACCCCTACAACCATTCCATGCAGTGGTCGCGCCGCTTCATAGGCCTGAAGGTTTTCCTCTCGCTCGCGGTGGCGGGCTGGGAAGGCTACGAGGCGGCAATCCGTCACCAGACAGCTATGGGCAGGCTCATGCGGGAAGAGCTTGAGGCGTCCCGTTGGCGGGTCGTCAACCACACGCCTCTCCCGGTAGCCTGCTTCGTTGACGCAAGCCAACCCGAAGGCTCCGAGGCGCGTTACCTTGAAGCAATCGCACGAGAGGTCGTCGCCTCAGGCAAGACCTGGATTTCCAAGACAATCATAGGACGCGGCCGCGCTGTCTTAAGAGCCTGCGTCACGAACTACAGAACACAGGCGGAAGACGTGCGCGCATTAATCGAAGCGCTCGACGAAGCTCGCAAGCTTCTTTCCCGCGCTTAACCTCTCTCTAACTAAATTTCCCGTGCTCAAGCAGCAGAAGTCCTATGGAGAGTAGCGCCAGCGCGTACATCATTGGATGAATCTCGCGGCGGCGACCCGCCAGCAGGTAAAGGCCAGTGTGCGAGACGAAGCCCCAGAGTATGCCCTGCGTGATGGAGAAGGTGAGCGGGATGAGTATGATTGTCAGAAAAGCGGGAAGCGCATCCTCCATGCGCGAGAAGGAGAGCTGGCCCACGCTGCGGAACATGGCCGCGCCTACCAGAATCAGCACTGGCGCGGTCGCGTAAACCGGAACGGCTCCCGCCAAAGGCGCAAGGAAAAAGCAGGGCAGGAAACAGAGCGCGGTGAACACGGAAGTCCAGCCCGTTCGGCCTCCCATCTCTATGCCCGCGACAGACTCTATGTAGGCCGTGCCGGAAGATGTCCCGGCGAGTCCGGCCCCGAGCGTCGCCCAAGAATCGACTATCAATCCCTCTCGCAGGTTTCGCGGGTAGCCTTCCTCGTCCACCATGCCTGCCGCGTGCGACACGCCTATGAAGGTCGAGATGGAGTCGAAGAGGTCTGTGAAGAGAATTGAGATGATGGCGGGCAGAAGCGAAAGCTTGAGCGCGCCAAGGATGTCCAGCTTTAAGAAGACGCTGGTGAAATCGGGCGCGCTCAAGATTCTCTCCGGCGCGCGGATTAGCCCCGTAGCCCATGCTGCGAGCGTCACGAAAAAGATTCCTGCAAGATAAGCGAACGGGCTCTTGCGATGAAGCAGCCAGACGGAAAGCGCCGTCCCCAGAATCATCAACAGCACTTTACGGTCAAGCACGCCTAGCTTCACTAAGGTCACGGGGTCGGCCACGACGATGCCTGCGTTCTTCAGCCCTATAAAGGTCAGAAAGATTCCTATCCCTGCGGCGGTGGCAATCCTCAGGCTGGACGGAATCGCCCGCGCGATAATCACGCGCACGGGCGTGATGGAGATAGCCAGAAAAGCCACGCCCGCCCAGAAGATTATCCCCAGCGCCGCAGGCCACGGGACGCCGCGCCCTAAGATAATCGTGTAAGTGAAGAAGGCGTTGATGCCCATCCCCGGCGCTACGGCAAAGGGGAGCCGCGCGTAGAGTCCCATCAGGAGCGTCATGACGAAACAGATGGCGACCGTCGCCGTCAGCACTCCGCTAAAGGAGAGGCCCGTCCCTTCCGTGGAGAGAATCGCGGGATTGACCACGACTATGTAGGCCATGGTGAAGAAGGTAGTCACGCCCGCAATCGCTTCCCTGCGAAGATTCACGGCAACGGCTTTTTCTTCAGTCATAGGGAGATGAATATATGCTTAAGGGCATCGTCCAGTCGAGCAGGACAAAGACAGGTCAGTACCGCCTGCGGTAGCGGGCGGGTCTCTAATATCCATCATGTCTCTAATGTAGATATAACCC
>DATELK010000132.1:0-1813 GCA_035276685.1 Pyrinomonadaceae bacterium
CTAGAGTCTGGCTTATCTAATACCCGCCCGCTACCGCAGGCGGTTCTGTCCTGTGTGATTCTAACGCGGGATGATTGTCGTGGGGGCTTCCGGCTTAGCGGCTCGGTTGGCCGCGAAGATGCGGTAGCCAAGCAGAAGCGCAAGCACGGCGGCAAAGGCCAGAGGCAGCCTCGTGTCGCTCTTGACCAGCATCCAGTAGTGCAGCGCTCCCAACGAGGCCGCTACATACACAGCCTTGTGCAGCCTGTTCCAGCGCTTCCCGCCCAAGCGTTTCACCATCCCGTTTGTCGAAGTCACCGCGAGCGGAATCATTATCAGGAAGCTTGCGAAGCCCACGGCTATGAAGGGGCGTTGTATGACATCACCTGCGGCGCTCTTGAGATTGAAGAAGCGGTCGAACCAGATGTAGGTCAGAAAGTGGAGCGCGCCGTAGAAGAAGGCGTAGAGCCCCAGCACCCTGCGATTCATCCCCAGCCAGTTCCAGCCCGTCCATTTTCTCAAGGGCGTGACAGCCAGAGACAGCACCAGAAAGATTAGCGTGAGCATCCCCGTCGTGCGCGTCACGTATTCGAGCGGGTTCGCGCCCAAATTCCCGCGCGACGCGTCCCACGCCAGCAGCGCGACCGGCACGAGGCTGTTGACGAAGATGATGGTTTTTAGAAAGCGTGCGTCTTCCGGCTTCATCTTTAGAAATTCACTTTCAAATCCATGCCCGTGTAAAGCTGGGCCACCTCTTCGGCGTAGCCGTTAAAGAGCAGCGTCTCGCGCAAACCGTACTCGCCTATGCGACGCTCTTTGGCCTGGCTCCAACGCGGGTGCGGGACGTTCGGGTGGACGTTTGAATAAAAGCCGTACTCGTCGGGCGCTTGTATGTTCCATGTAGTCGGCGGCTGGTTCGCTACCAGCCGAATCCTGACCACGCTCTTGATGCTCTTGAAGCCGTACTTCCAGGGCACGACTAATCGCACGGGCGCTCCGTCCTGCGGCGGCAGCGCTTCGCCGTAAAGACCCGTGGCGAGAATCGTCAAAGGATGCAGGGCCTCGTCCAGCCGCAGCCCCTCCACGTAAGGCCAATCGAGCACGCCCGACCTCTGATTCGGCATTCGCTTCGGGTCAAAGAGCGTCTCGAAGGCGACGAACCGCGCGTTCGACTGCGGCTCAACCTGATTAAGGAGCGCCTTCAGCGGAAAGCCCACCCACGGGATGACCATAGACCAGCCTTCCACGCAGCGCAGGCGGTAGATGCGCTCTTCCAGAGGCGCTATCTTCAAAAGGTCGTCGAGGTCATAAGTCTTAGGCTTATTGACAAGCCCCTCGACCGTGACCGTCCACGGCGTCGTCACAAAATCCTTAGCTTTGCGCGCCACGGCCCCCTTGTCCGTAGAGAACTCGTAGAAGTTGTTGTAGCTCGTGATGTCCTGAAAGGAGGTCAGCTTTTCGTCCGTGGAGCGCGCGGGCACGGCTGACGGCTGAACTCCCACGAGCTTTTCGCCGCGCGGCGTAGGCTGCGGCGGCTCGTTCAGGCCTCTGTAGAGCGCGCCCGTGGCAACGGTGGTCGCCAGCAGCGCCGCCCCGCGCATAAAGCTGCGGCGGTTCAGATAAACCTTCTTGTCCGTTATCTCGTGCGAGCGAATCTGCTCAGGCTTCTTTATCAGCATAAAAATGGCCGCCGGAAATCCCTGTAAACTTTTGATGCCCCGCTTACGCGCGGGTTGCAGGCGACATTAGAGATACGCACGAGCCACGTCCAGCGGTTTTTCAGCGGAAGAGAATTAACAGACAATGCAGAAGGCAGAGTGCAGAATGATGAATT
>DATELK010000133.1:0-4614 GCA_035276685.1 Pyrinomonadaceae bacterium
TGGCAGCGCTTTGTTCTTTTCGCCGTTCGATTGAAGGGGAAGCAGGAGGGCGGCGAGCGCTATGCCTGCTCCGGCTATGATGGCTCCTGTGACGAACGGGTGGAGCGATGCCTTCGTGTAGATGCTGCGCTCGAA
Organism: Pyrinomonadaceae bacterium; assembly: GCA_035276685.1. Classification (GTDB taxonomy): domain Bacteria; phylum Acidobacteriota; class Blastocatellia; order Pyrinomonadales; family Pyrinomonadaceae; genus JACVRN01. The sequence continues at coordinate 136 of DATELK010000133.1, forward strand.
GACGGGCCCCTTGTAATCGCCACGCTCCTTAAGCTCGCCGGACGCGTCGTAAAGGCCTCCGTCTCGCGGGCGCGCGGGCGGCTCGTCCGACTTCTGCATCTCGAACATAGACCACTCCATGACCTTGTCCGTGACGCGCGGCGCGTAGTGGCCGGACATGGAGATGGCTTTGCCGCCGCCTCCCGCGAACACGTCTCGCTCCGGATTCTCGGCGCAATAGAGAATGGCTTCGGCCACGACTTCCGGCGCGTAGACGGGCGGAGGCACCGTCGGCTCTCGCTCCATGTAGTTCTTGGCGTGCTGCGTGTAGGGCGTAGCAATCGCGCCCGGCTTAATGAGTGTGACGGAGACGGGCGCTCCTTCGGCTTCAAGCTCCATGCGGAGCGCGTCCGTGAAGCCTTTGACGGCGTGCTTCGACGCGGAGTAGATGCCCTGCACAGGGATGGCGCGGTCGGAGAGCGTGCTGCCCACGTTGATGATTGCGCCGCCGCGCGTCCTCAATCTCTCGGCCGCGACGAGCGAGCCGTAGACCACACCCCACAGGTTCGTGTCAAAGAGCCGCCTCATGTCCTCCGTGCTGACATCAAGAAGATTTCCGTAGATTGAGACGCCAGCGTTATTGACCCAGGTGTCGAAGCCGCCGAAGCGCTCCTGCGCCTTCTCGCTAATCTCGCGCACGTCCTCTTCGCGCCCGACATCCGCCACGACGTAAACGGCCTCGCCGCCGCCCGAGTTAATCTCTTCCGTCAGTTGCTTAAGAGCTTCTTCACTTCGCGCGGCAAGCACTAGACGCGCGCCGCGCTTCGCGGCCATGCGCGCCGTGACGAGCCCTATGCCGCTCGATGCGCCCGTGATGACCATGACCTGCGCGCTTAGATTTCTGAGCTGTACGTTCATGAAAGCTTCTCCGAAACTTTTTTCCACAGAGTTGTAGAGATTATCCAACTCAACTTAACGAAAGTTATACGGGGGCGTAGAAAAATAATCTTGAAGGGGAAAATCAAAGGGGGAATGCGCCGTGGCTCTTCAGCGCCTGCCGAGCGAGCGATGCTCCACCATCAGGCACCTGTCCTGCACGACGCGTATGCCCTCCTGCGCGAGCCTCTCCGCCACTTCGTCGTTGCGAATGCCCGACTGCATCCAGACCGCCTTGGGCTTCTTAGCAAGGATGTCATCCAGGTGGCCCGCAACGTCCTGCGAGCGGCGAAAGACGTTGACGAGGTCAATCTCGCCCGGCACGTCCGCGAGCTTGCGGTAAACCTTCTGCCCTAGAATCTCCGTCGCCTCGGGGTAGTAAACGGGCACGGGTATGACTTCAAAGCCCGCCTGCGCCATGTACTGCGGGACGTAGAAGGAGGGCTGGAACGATTGCGCTTCCGTCTTGATGCCAATGACGGCTATGCGGCGCGTCTCTGCCAGCAGGCTCCTGATGCCCTCGGCATCGTCAACGAGGTTGTTTCGCCAGTTCATCTTTTCTTCCCCTGTCAGATTTTTGGTATGGGTCTAATTTAATCCTCGCGCGCGGATTTGAAAAGCTCAGAGCTTCATTTTCAGGATGAGGGTTTCGCGCAAGTTTTCAGGCGACGCCACGCTTCCGGTTCTATCGAACGCTCCCCACTGGCTGTTCGCCACGTAGTAGAAGTTATCTTTGACGACGACTCCGAGCGTAGGCTCGTCAAACAGAGGATTGTTGGCTTCTATGACTTCCAGTTTTTCGGCGCGCTTTGCATCCTTGCTCAGCGAGACGCGCGCGAGCCTGTGCGGGCGCGTGCCGTTCTGTATAGCTATGAGGCTTCCCCTGTAAAAGTATAGGCCGTCGATTCCTACGAGCGCCACGTTCGGCTGAGATGATAGCTCTGTGAGGCTACGCGTCTTCAGGTCATAAACGAAAAGCCCTTTGGAGTAGTCCGCGAGAAAGAGTCGGCTTTCGCCTTCGTCAAAGCAGAGCCCCTGCGGAGAGACGAAGGGAGCGCCTTCAATCAACGGCTCAAGCTGCGCGCCGCCTTCCATGAGCACGTAAAGGGCGGGCGTCAGGCTGTCCGTGGCGAACACGTCTCCGCGAGAGTTTATGACGAGGTCTCCGAGCCAATGCGGCCGGGGGCTGTTCGGCAGGATGAACTTCCCCAACAGCTTTCCCGTCTTCAAGTCGAATTTCAGGACGCCCGACTGACCTTCCTCTTCTTTGCGGTAATTCATCATCTGCGGGACGGCGGCAGTAGCGACCCACAGGTGCCTGCGCGCTGCGTCCACCTTCATGCCCATCACGCTCCACAACCCGTCCCGCTCGGAAGCAAACTCGCTCGTCCGGCCGTCTCTGCCCACCTTGAAAATCTTTCGCGCGCGGACGCTGCCCACGTAAAAAGCATCTTCCAAGGCATCGTAAGCAACGCCTTCCGCGAGGAGCCCCTTCTCGTGAATCGTAAACGCCTCAGAGCTTCTGACCACGGGTGCTTTATTCGACGCGAAGCGCTTCAGAATCTTTCTGAACTCTTCCGTGTCTTTGAGTGAATTGAAATCCTCGTCCGCGTCTGCCGCGTAGACGAGTCCCATCTCCGCCACGCGCGAGAGCCCTTCGAGAGCCTCGCGCCTGCGCCCGTTGAGCGCGAAGGCACCCGCCAGATTGTAGAGCAGCGTGGGATTGCCGGGGCGAAGCTCTACGGCTCGCTGCATGTTCTCAAGATAGGCCGCGTAGTTCTTCTCTTTATAAGCCCGCTGCGCCTGCTGAGAGTAGTAGCGCACGTCTTTTACTTCCTGCGCGCGTAAGGCCGCATGCGTAAAGAGCGCGCAGAAGGCCAGAAAGAGCAAGGCTAGCGCCCGCCTGCCTGTATGAGACATTCCGTAGTTCCTTATTTAGTCTTCAGGTACTTGTCCGGCAGAGGATTGTCCGCGCGCTCGCCTTCCCAGTAGACGCTCACAATCCACCAGCGCTTGCCGTCGTTCATCAACTGTATGCTGTTGATGCCGCGCATGAAGGGCTTCGCGTCTTCCGCCTTGTGACGCGATTCGTAGGTGCTGAAGACGTGCGCTATCTGGCCGAACTGCTCCACCACGCGAGACACCTCTCGCTCGAAGAAGCCGTTCGTCTCAAGATAGTTGCCGGAGCCCTTGATGTAACCCTCAACGTCCATCGCGCGGTATCCGAAGCCGCCCTCCTTCTTGGGCCCTACGGCCATCAGCCTGCCTTCCGGGATAAAGAGCGAGCGCATGCGGTTCCAGTCTCGCTTCTTCCCCGCCGGGCCGGAGATGACGTCGTAGAGCGCGGCCAGGATTGCATCCATCGTCGCCACGTCTTCGGGCTTCGCCTGCGGCGGCGCGTTCGGGGCTTCCGTCTTCTGCTGCGTCTGCTGTTCGACTGTCATGGCTGAAGCTTTCGTCATGTTGGAGCCGGGATAGGCGCTCACGAGGCTCAGGAGCAGAACGAGCGCGGCGAGCCTGTAGATTGAGAATCCTTTGATTCTTTTTATGAACATTGATGCCGACACCTTTTGTACAGGGCTGTAAGAGCGCGACCAGCTTATGCAGCTTTTACCTTGCTGTAAAGAAGTAAATCCCGTCAGGGCCGTCTTTACCCGAGCCCTTACAATAATCCGTACATTCTCACGATTTTTTCAAACAGCCGGGGGAAAGCAACCGTAAACCTAAAAGCTACATCTAGCTGATTGATTTACGAACTTTCGGAAGGGCTTCCCCAGGCTCATGCGTCAAAGCTTCGTTCGTGAATATCTTCCACATCTCATCATGGGCACTCTCCTTTTGGGGATGCTGTCTACGCTCTACACTGCCCCGCAGGTAGCCGACCCGAACTTCAACGCACGCGTCGCCGGGCCCACTTTCACCAAAGACCACCCCGTCATACTCTTTGACGAGGGGCACCAGAACTTTCACACCTCTACGGGCCGCTACAAGCCCTTCGCAGACCTCATGACCAACGACGGCTACCGCATCGTTCCGAATAGAGAGAGGTTGCAGGGAGGACTCCTGAGCGGCTGTCGTATACTCGTGATAGCCAACGCGCAAGGGAAAAACGACCGTGGCGACCAGTACGCCTTCACGGAAGACGAGTGCGACGCCGTGCGCGACTGGGTCAACACGGGCGGCTCGCTCCTGCTCATCACGGATATTTATCCCACGGGAGCCGCCGCGTCTAACCTTGCGCGCCGCTTCGGCGTGGAGATGAGCAAGGGCTACACGGAAGACCCCGTCAACCACGTCTCGAACCGAGCGGGAGTGATTCTGTTTGCGCGCGACAAGGGCTTAATAGGCCAGCATCCCATCACGGACGGGCGCACGCCGCAGGAGCGAATCAGCCGGGTCATCACCTACACGGGACAATCTCTGAAAGGCCCCGAAGGCAGCACGCCTATCTTGAAGCTTTCGGACACGGCGGTTGACAGGGTGCCGGAGCTAATAGAGACTGAGAACCCGGACGGGCCGCCGCAGCAGGTTATTCAATACAGCGACCCTGTGCCCGCGGCCGGC
>DATELK010000134.1:0-14672 GCA_035276685.1 Pyrinomonadaceae bacterium
GAGGAAATACCCTCATGCTCCAGTTGAATGGGCATGGCAGTGGGTCTTTCCCGCTAGAAACCTCTCGCAAGACCCTCGTTCCGGACTAGTGCGTAGACACCACGCCTCCGAAGATATGCTGCAAAAGGCCGTCAAAAGTGGCGCCCGTCAGGCCGGAATCTCTAAAAGAGTGAGTTGCCACACCCTCAGACACTCTTTTGCCACGCACATGCTGGAATCCGGCTATGACCTGCGCACCATACAGGAGCTTTTAGGGCATAGGAGCGTGGAGACCACTCAGATCTATACGCACGTGCTCAATCGCGGCGGGAGAGGTGTTACAAGCCCGCTTGATGAAGACTAATACAAGAGAACCTCCTGCTTGAGCAAAGAGAGAGCGCCTGTAGGCAGTTAAATTCAGTACATGTTCTTGCCTATGAATCTTCTGGCTTTATAGGGCAGAGAACCTAATCAATATAGCTGCGTATCTGTGCCATCATAGCCAGACGGTAATAATCATCTGTGTCTATTGAATCTGAGGGTCGAGGGATGTTTTGTATTTCCCCTGTAATCTTTTCCTGCTTAAATGCCAGACACCGTTGGAGGATTCGGCCAGGGAGTAGGAGAGTCGCAGGCTACAGCCGCGGCCCTGCCTTACAGCCAGTAGGATCAGCCTCTTTTTATCCAGCTCATCAACCACATCCAGGATGAAACAACCTGAGACGAAGGCCAATCCCCTTCAATAAACCTGCTCATACCAACGCACCGGGTAAGCCAGATCTATTTCAATAAAGGAAGATTGCTCGCGGCGAGCACCCATAGCAGCATGGCGAGAAGCCGGACGCACATAATACTGGTGATTAATAGCATGCCTGTAATGACAGAAAGAGAGAATCTGACGAGCGCGGTCACAGACCTTAAGCTCGCGTTCAAACTTACGCTCTGCGAAGGGAGAAGAGAGGAGTTGTTCGACGGAAGGTGTATACATCAAGGCAATATGATCCTGATTAGGAATTAGATGAGGTGAGTGGGTTCGGATTATAAGCCTATATGGAGATAAATTAAAGCGTTTTATATGTCGGGTACGATACAACACTCTTCGCTACGGTAAGGATGGTTACACTAATCCCGGTTTTGTGTAACCTTGTTAAGGTCGGAATATTATCGCGGGAGTACTCAATAGACATTAGCACTTTGTTGTAAGCTTGCGGTTACTTTCACCGGACTCGTCAGCATCAGGGCGCTTATCAAAGTCCCGTCAAAGCTTATTTCAGATTGCAGCACAAGTGGCAGCCGCTCATAGGCTTCTTTTTCCCCACAATAAGTTCCTCTATAGACCTTAGATCATTGCTGGTAACGACGTACCAAGGTAGACGAAGTACGTCCCTTCTTGAACCTGCGAGGACGTTCATTGCAGTAAGGTCTGACAGTCTCAGTCAGAACCTAATGTGTCAGGGGAGACGGCCCCTGTCTAGGCCGTCTCCTCATGGGCCTGAGAACGAAAGAAAAGCTACTCTGACTTCGTAGTGCTCTCCTCTTTCTGTTTGTTCCGGCGCGAGTGCCTCTCAAGCCCGACCAGTGATATGGCGACGACCGCCGCAAGAATTATCATTACGATGACTTCCGAACTCATAATCTTCTCCTATGAGCGCCCTTTTGGCGCGTGATGCCGAACACACAAGACGGTTCTCCGGCTGATACGCTAATTGCTATGCGGATAGCGCCGGAGCTGCCGAGTTAAAAATCCAGGTTTGGTTCAGGCCTCACGCGGGGGCCCGCGCAGAGAGGGTCGTGAGCCGGGGAAGCAGTTATTAAGAGGCGGGGTGTCGCCTTCGGAGAGAGAGCCAAGCCACACAGGCCCGAACAAAGAGAGGCCATGCGGCATGAGACAATACTGATAAAGAGCCTGCCGCTTGGGGCCGGGGGTTGCTGTAGAGGGCCCGTCGGCCTGTGCTGTTTTGGAGTTGAGAAGAGCGCGCGGAGAGTCGGTGATAATCTTCGCCGAAGCGCTCTTCGGCCTCTGCGAGTCTACGTCTTTTACAACGCCATAGGGGAATAGAAGTGTCGCGCCGGATAAGAGGCAGAGGCACACTACGACAGGGGCCACGCGCCGAACGCTTGAGAACAGATGACCAGTTGTAAATAGCTTCACACCCATATTCCAATTCATTGTGACGACCTGCTCTTACCCTGCACCTTCACCTCTAACACTTATATGAGAGAGCTTCAATAGCCCTCATGCGTTTGCAGAATTTCCGTCTCGCGCAACCTTCACGGAGCAGTGCGCGCCGTTTGCGACCCTTTCCGAGATGCTCCCGGAGAGGAGTCGTTTAAGCCCGCGCCGGTCTTCCGTTCCCAGAACAATCAGGTCTGCTCCCCAGCTCTTCGCTTCGTTGATAATCCTACGGTCGGGCCTGCCCGCGATAACTTCACCGGAGAGCTGCACGCCAGCGCTCTTTAGAATCTGCGTCGCGTCTCCTATAGCCCTGTGCGCCTTCTCCGTTCCCCCGCCCTGGTAGACGCCAATCTCTTCGAGCGAATAGACGAGCGGGTTGACTATGCTCATGACCTTGACTTGAGTGCCTTCCGGCCAGGGACGTTCCGCGATGGAGCGTATCGCGACATCTGAATGCTCAGAGCCGTCTGTCGCGAGTAATATCTTCATGTGCCCGTTCGAGAGGACTGATTTGTCTTCGCCAGGCGTCCGCACTACTTCCACGGAGCACGGCGCATTTCGGATGACGGATTTGGCGACGCTCCCAAGCATCCAGTTCCTGAAGTCCGCGCGGTTGTGCGCGCGTATGAGAATCAAATCAGCAGGCCACGCTCTGGCCTCGTCCGTAATAAGCCACGAGGGGTCTCCCCTCATGACCGCCACGTCCGCTCTTATGCCGCGTTGCTTCAATGGTTCCTCCATAAGGGCAGCTATCTGCTCGCCACGTCTGTGCATCTCCTTCCTGACAGCCTCCCTGTTAAAGCCCGCTTCGCGCCACACCTCCTGCGGCACCTCTTCGTCCTCTACCACTGAAATCACGCGTGCGCGTGTCCCCGTGGGCCACGGGCGAGAAGCGACCGCTTCTATCATCATCTCGGCTGTTGTAATCGAATCCACCGCCATCAATATTCTCATCTCTCAAACTACCTCAACTTTCCATACACCGTGGCGAGGCGGTGGCGCGTACATCTCTGCTATCTGACTGCTCAATCGAAACGCACGCCCGTCACCTCCATCACAACTTCCGCACGCTCTGCCTCGGGGCTAAGGCCTTCGAGCAGGACGCGCACGTTTACAGCCTCTCCGGGCTCAAGCACTGTCTGCTTTGTCGGCACAACCACCACGGTGCGCTCGGCTACGGCGCGCTTCTCCGCGTCAAGCACCGCTCCGCGCGCTTCCAGAGCGTTGAGCTGCCGGTCTGTCGTGTTCCTGATGGCCGCGCTCACTTCAACCGTGACATCACCCAGCGACCGCACCCCTTCCGTAGCCTTCAACTGTTCCACGACTACCTTTTCTCTCGCCTCCTCAAAACCGGGCGCACCCGGCCTAATCATCCCTTCGATGACGGGTTGCGCAACCGGCCTGAATGAAGGCTGCGTCTGCGCCAGTCGCAGCACACCGGCCATCAGCAACACAAGTATGGTGGTGATGATGGCGGCGAGCAGGTAGAGCGGCCACTTCAGGTTAGGCTCTCTAATTAACATCGGACTTTGATAAGACATAGTACTTCCTCCTATTAGCTAAAATTGACGCGCGCTCACGTGAGCCCTCGCCTGTCAGACGCATCAAGGCCCTCGGTCTGAGACCTGAAGCTTGATGGCGAAGCTGTGGCCGCAATCCCTGCACACGTAGCTGTCGCCTTCATGTGAGCCGACTACCAGCCAGACTTCAGAGCACTGCGGGCACTCAACAATCCAACGCCGTAGAATCTCCAGCCAGCTTTCACTGGCCCTCACCCTCTTTCCGGTGATACTATCCGACAGTACGACGTAACCCTTCCCGCTCAGTCCCATGCTTCACCTCGTCTGCAATCTTTATGTGACTACTTTAGTAGGTTGAGCGTGTTGGTAATAGGGTGGTAACACCTAAAGGACGCGGGTGGTAACACCCGACGCCACGTAAGCGCAGGAAGGCTGAGCTAATTCTTAAACCGGAGTGAGTGCGACTCTAGGGAGGAGTTACAGGTGATAAAGTAATTCAGCGCGGCTGAGCGCCTTCGGTCACCTGCCGGTACGTGTTGTAGAGCTCTACCAGCCGGTCGGCGGAAGCCGGGTCGCTTCGAGCAAGCAGCGTGATGGTGTCGTCGCGCGTGGCAAACATCGAACGCAGGTTGTTGCGTTGCGTTTCGTTGAAGACCGAATCGTTGCCGCGCGCCATCTCCGCTGACAGGTTCGTGAAGAAATCGCTGGCAGCCTGACGCGCTGGCTCATAACGCCCTTGCCTGGCGTCAATCGCGGCGTTCGCCAGGGCGTTCTGCAACGTGCTGATACGCAGTGCGGCTTGCGCCGCGTCACGCTCCTGCGTACGCGTCCGCGCCCTCATCCACATGGGGACGAGCCCGGCCAAAAAGACTATGAGCAGCAATGCGGCATAAAGAATCAACCTCCTGACGCGCTCGTTCTGCCAGATGGAATTGCCGCTGCCCGCGCCACTCGGCTCACTTTGCTTTTCGCTATCCATGCCGTTGCTCCTTGAATAAAAAGTTTAAGTCCTACGGGTCAGATCATTCGCCTTCGCTTACCTTTGACGAGCTGCGGCTCGTCGAGCGGCAGGTCAACTATCAAAGGCGAGTGGTCGGAGATGCGATCCGGCAGCGCGTCGTTCAGGCTCTTCAGCGTGTGCCCGAAGTGCGGGGCCAAGCGGTGCTGGCCTTCTTTATCGTAAGGCTCCGCGAGCGCCAATGGCTTGACGAAAAGCCAGTCGAGCTTGAACTTGCCGACGAACGCGATAGTCCGCTCCACCTCGAAAGTCGTGATGAACCCCTTATCGCCGCGCTGGTTCGAGTTCGCAAGCGGGCCTTCTTTGCCACCGATAGAGCGCTCGCGCTCGCCGCGAAAATCGAAGGCGTTGCCGTCCGCGAAGCGGAAATCTTTCAGCCGCTCGAAGAACTCCGCCTCCGGGTTGCTGGCTACGAGCGGGATGCTCTTCACGGTCGGGTCGGCCTGCCTGCGATAAGCGTTCAGTCCTCCGAGCAGAAGTGTAGGCAGCTTGATGCCCGTTAAGATTGAGAGCCCCTGCTTAATCCAGAAGCTTTTACTGCCGAGCCTATTCTTCAGAAGGCGCTTCCACGAGAGCGGCGTCCCGTCCTGCGTAGAGGTGTTCATATCGCCTGCCAACACGACTAGCCCGTCCGTGGCTTTGATTCGCGCGAGCAGTTCTTCCAGCTGCTTGCGTCTGCCTTCGGGTTTGGTCTTAGCTTCCAGATGCGTGGCGACGATGGTCATGCGCCCCCCCGGCAGGCGCGCGTCCCGTATCTCCGCCGTCAGCATCATGCGCCCGCCGCGTCTGACCTCGCGCAGAATCTTCTCCTCGAAAATCAACTCGCCCGCCTTGCGCTTGCCCTTCTCCAGCGGCTTCACGCTCGCCAGCTCGTCACTGTACCAATCATGCGGCTGGTGCTCGAAGGGTTCGAGCCGGACGTTCTCTAAGGAGAAGCGGCTGAGGATGGCGCTGCCGTGAAGCCCACGGTAACGCGCGCGGTCGACGCTCGTTTCCGACCGGAGTTTGGCCGCCTCTTCCGGTGGCAGCTCTTCAAACTTTTCCAGCCCCAGCGCAATCGGGTCTACCTCCACGAACTCTACGCCGTAGGCGTAATTCATCCCGAGCGCCGAAGCCAAATCCGCGGCCACGTTGCGATAGTCCGTGCGCCTCATGCCCCAATCGACTTCGTTGAGCACTATGACGTCCGCCTGCTTCAGGAGTTGAACCTGTTGCAGTATCAGCCTGCGCTTCTCGCTGCCGCGCGGGTAGTCTTTCGAGTCTATTAATTTGGCGAAGCCTGCGGCGTCCGTGAAGGCGAGCCTCACGGCGTCGTACTCTACCCCGCGTTCTATGTTCCACTGAACCACGCGCAGGAACGTGCCCAGTTTCGTAGTCTTCGGCAGGAGCGGCCTCACCCCTCGGGCCGAAGCCGCGTTGCTGACGAAGGGCGTCGTCAGTAAGCGATTCAGCTTCTCCTGCAAGACGGCGGGCGGGGACGCCTCCTCGTACAGTCGTACGAGCTCATCATAGGTGAGCAATTCCGGCGCTTGTTGTTGTGCCCCCGCCAGAACGGGAATTAACAGACAAACTACGGAAGCTAACAGTAGGAGCTTTAACCGAAAGGCATGCTCTCTCCGGGATTGATGTGCAGGCTTCATAATTAGCCGTCGGCCTCTCCCTCATCCTCTTCCGTGACGCGTTTTTTCACTCCGAGCACCCAGCCGGGCGGGTCGCTCGCGGGGAATGAATCCTGTAGGTCTCTATCTATCTTCGATTCAATCCTATCTTCGCTTCCCGCGCCGGTCGGCGGCTCTTCCCCTTGCTTCTTCTGCTCAGACTCGCTATCCATCTTTCCACCTCCGTTCGGCATAGAATCATCAGTAGCGCTTTCACTACGTAAGGGAGGGCGATATGAGCCGCGTTCCCCCCGTGCGGAAAGCGCCGTTTGCAATGCGCCTCCTCGGATACCTGATGGCGACAAAGGTCAGCTATTGAATACTTAGTTTTTATATGATAGCTTGCCAAACTCCAAGAGAAAATCAGCAGCTCGGACTAGCGGCAGTGAGTCCGGAGGTAAATAATGACTGGTCGGAGTAGCTCGCTTGCGACTTGCTACTTTCAGAGACCGACGGGTTTACGTGTCAGAAAGTTTAGACGCGGCTCGTTAAGCGCCCCTGTGTAAAGGATGAAGCCTTCAGCAGAAGAAGGTTTCATCCTTTTCGTTTTCAGTAAGGAAATAGAACCGCATGATGAACACGAATGCTCCGCCGAATCAACCGGAGGGAATGCCGCCCGGAATCGAAATCCTCATCACCACGCGCGAGCGGGAAATCGTTGACGGCTTCAAAGTCCGCCGCGCCCTTCCTTCCGCCAGGCGGCGCATGGTCGGCCCCTTCATCTTCTTAGACCAGATGGGCCCGGAGGTGCTCGGGGCCGGCCGAGGGCTGGACGTTGCGCCTCACCCGCACATAGGCCTCGCCACCGTCACCTATCTCTTCGAGGGCGAGCTAATGCACCGCGACGGGCTGGGCACGGTGCAGCCCATACGCCCCGGCGAAGTTAACTGGATGACAGCCGGGAGCGGTATAGCACACTCCGAACGAACGCCGCAGGAGCTGAGACCGTCAGGCTCAGAGCTGTTCGGCATTCAGTCATGGGTTGCCATGCCGAAAAGATACGAGGAGTCCGACCCTGACTTCGCTCATTACGCGGCGGACGAGTTGCCGATTGTGGAAGGCGAGGGCAAGCGCGTGCGCCTCATTACCGGCTCACTCTACGGGGCTCAATCCCCGGTGCGAACGCTCTCTGAGATGTTCTACGCGGACGTGACGCTCGTGGAGAGGGCGCGACTCGCCGTGCCCGCCGAGTACGAGGAACGCGCCGCATATATCGTCGAAGGGTCGGTCGAGCTTCTACCCGACGACGGTATTTACAGCGCCGGGCAGCTCCTCGTCTTTAAGCCCGGCGCGGAGCTCATACTTAGAGCGCCTGAGTCTTCGCCCGCGCGTTTGATGCTCCTGGGCGGAGAGCCTATGGAGGGAGCGCGCCACATCTGGTGGAACTTCGTCTCAAGTTCGCGCGAGCGCATTGAGCAGGCGAAGGAAGACTGGCGGGAGGGCCGGTTCGCGCCGGTGCCGGAAGAGACGGAGTTCATCCCGCTGCCGCGCTCGGGGCCTGCCCACGTGCGGTATCCCTAGCGGGAAGACGAATCGACATGAATCAAATCTGGTTGTGGATAGGATTTAACGTCTTCGTGTTATTGATGCTCGCTGTAGACCTGGGCATCTTTCATCGCAAGGCGCACGAAATCTCGGTCAGGGAAGCCGCCGGGTGGAGCGTTGTGTGGGTGACGCTCGCGCTTCTCTTCAACTACGGCGTTTATCACTTCATGGGCCGTCAGGCGGCAATGGAGTTCCTGACCGGCTACCTGATTGAGAAGGCGCTGTCGGTCGATAACATCTTCGTCTTCGTCCTCATTTTTGCCTTCTTCAACGTGCCGCCCCGTTACCAGCACCGTGTGCTTTTCTGGGGCATCATCGGCGCGCTTCTGATGCGCGGCGCGATGATAGGCGCGGGTGCTTACCTCATCAAGCAGTTCCACTGGATTATCTACATCTTCGGAGGGTTCCTGGTCATTACAGGCATCAGGATGGCGACGCAGGACGAGCACGCGATAGAGCCTGAGTCGAATCCCGTGATAAGGCTTGTGCGACGCTTTATACCCGTGACGAATCGTTATCATGGGCAGAGCTTCTTCGTGCGCGAAGCAGAAAAGCCGGGAGGCCCACTGCGCCGCATCGCCACCCCGCTCTTCGTGGTGCTCGTGCTCGTAGAGACTACCGACCTGATATTCGCGGTGGATTCCATTCCGGCCATCTTCGCCGTCACAGAAGACCCTTTCCTCGTTTACACCTCGAACGTCTTCGCCATCCTGGGCCTGCGCTCGCTCTACTTCCTGCTGGCCGGGGTGATACATAAATTTCACTATCTCAAGCTGGGTCTCTCGGTCGTGCTCATCTTCGTCGGCGCGAAGATGCTCATGACGGACGCGTACAAAGTTCCCATAGGGATATCGCTCGGCGTCATCGCGCTCGTTCTACTGCTCTCGGTCGTCGCGTCGCTCCTCTTCCCCAAGAGCGCGGAGGCGCATTCGCCGGTAGAACACGACCCAAACGCGACCGCCGCAGAGGACACAGTCGCGCCGATTGAAGCGGATGATTAAGTGGAAATCGAAGTGAAGTTGAAAAGGCGGTAACGACAGATGAGAAGCAGCTCGCCAAAAAATTTACTCGCCCTCGTGAAGCATAAGCCTGCGCGGGTAGCCGTCTTGCTCGCCTGCTTAGTCCTCGCTGCTTGTTCTACGGCGACGAGAAGGGCCGAAGAAGCGAGCGGCAATCGCAGTCCGGCACAGTCTGCACAAGCGACACCCGCGCCTTCAGCTCCGGCTGCGTCCCCGTTGCCGTCGGTCGAGCCGCTCAAGGTGCCGGACAGGGTGGCTTCGGGCGCAGTGACAGAATCAGGCGGCGGGTGGAACAAGGCGGTGCAAAGCATCACCTATCAGAGTTCCGCCGACAATACACCTCAACCCATGATGTTCTACAAGCCGCAACGGGACGAGCCCCGTCCGCTGCTCGTCGCCCTTCATTCGTGGAGCAATAACTACAGGCAGAAGGAGAGCGCCATCTACGCCGAGTGGTGTATCGCCAACGATTGGGTCTTCATTCACCCGAACTTCCGCGGGCCGAACACGAGGCCGCAGGCTATGGGCTCGGAGCTTGTCATAGGCGATGTCCTGAGCGCGATTGATTACGCTAAGGCGAACGCCCGCGTTGACGACAAACGCATCTACGCGGTCGGCTGGTCGGGCGGCGGCTACCTTGGCTTGTTGCTGGCCGGAAGGGCACCGGAGATTTGGGCGGGAGTGTCGGCGTGGGTGCCGATCTCGGATTTGAACATCTGGTACGAAGAGAGCAGGAGGATGGGGACAAAGTACTTCCGCCAGATTGCGGCTGCGTGCGGCGGCAATCCCACGGGCGAAGGGGCGGGGGTTGACGAGTGCAGAAAGCGCTCGGCGCTCACCTACCTTGAACGTGCGCGAAATATTCCGATTGATATTAATCACGGGATACGCGACGGGCACGGCCCGGGCGACAACCCCGTGCCAGTCAGCCAGTCGTTACGCGCCTTCAACCTGTTGGCAAAGCCTGAAGACCGCTTCACGGAAGAGGAGATTGAATATTTTACGCGCGAGGCCAAAGTCCGGAGCGCTTTGCGGAGCGAGACATCAGATCCCTCTTATGGAGGACTGAAGATTCTTTTCAGGCGGCAATCTGGAAACGCGCGTGTCACCGTCTTCGACGGCGCTCACGACAAAAACACCGAAGCCGCTTTCAGATGGTTGAACCAGCAAAGAAGAGGATGACGGCCACTATTACATCGAGGGATGCGTGGTTGAAAGGAGACAGATATGAGGCAACGCTCACCGCTGAGATTTTTTTGTTTGATGCTACTGGTTACGAGTGCGGTCGCCGTATCGCCGGGGGGCCGTACAAAGGGCAACGCGCAGGGAACCGCCGCTAAAGAGCGCAGGGGCTGCGACCAGGGCGATGGCGGCCTCACGTTGCCTCCGGGATTCTGCGCGACAGTTTTTGCCGACAACCTCGGGCGTGCTCGTCATCTCACCGTCGCGCCCAACGGTGATGTCTATGTCAACACCTGGAGCAGCTCCTACACCGATCTGAAGAACGCGGCAGGCGGTTACATAGTGGCCCTGCGTGACACGAACCGCGACGGCAGAGCCGATGTAATCCAGCGCTTCGGCACGGTGCATCAGGACGGGAAGGCAGGCGGCGGCACTGGCATCGCCGTCTATCGAGACGCGCTGTATGTAGAGGACATCGGAAAGATAGTGCGTTATAGGCTCACACGCGGGCAGCTAGTTCCGCAGGGGAAGCCGGACGTTATCTTGAGCGGCCTGTGGACTGAGCGCGGTCACATCATGCACCCGTTTGCTATCACTTCCGACGGGGCTCTTTACGTAAACTCCGGCTCGATAACGAACTCGTGTCAGGAGAAAGACCGCTCGCTGGAATCGCCTGGGATTCAGCCGTGCCCGGAGCTTCAGCTACACGCGGGCATCTGGCGTTACGACGCAGGCAAGACGGGTCAGACTTTCTCTCCCGCCGAACGTTTCGCCACAGGCACGCGCAACGTGGTGGCGCTTGCGGTGAACCAGGCAAACGAGCTGTATGCCACGTTACACGGACGCGACCATTTGGGCGTCCACTGGCCGAAGCTCTACACCATAGCGCAGAATAACGAGTTGCCCGCAGAAGTCTTCGCCCGCATCAATCGCGGTGACGACTTCGGCTGGCCGTACTGCTACTTCGACGCGAGCCAACGCAAGCACCTGCTCGCGCCGGAATACGGCGGTGACGGCGGTAAGACGCAGGGCGTCTGCGCGCAAAAGAAACAACCCGATTTGAGCTTCCCCGCCCACTGGGCTCCAAACGGCATGACGTTCTACAACGGGTCTATGTTCCCTGCGAAGTATCGCGGCGGTGCTTTCGTTGCGTTTCACGGCTCGCATGATAGAACGCCGATGCAGGGCGGCTACCTGGTGGCGTTTGTAGCGTTTGAGGCGGGTAAGCCGGTGGGCCGCTATGAGGAATTCGCGACGGGGTTTGCTGGCGCAGAGCCGGTTGCAAGTCCTGCCGAAGCACCGCACCGGTCGATGGGCGTGGCTGTGGGCCCGGACGGGGCGCTGTACGTCTCCGATGATGTGAGAGGGCGGATTTGGAGAATCACCTACGTCGGCGGCGTCTGAGCCGTTCGTCAAGCATAGGAGAGTAACCATGCAATCATAGGCTGTCTCAGCCATGACTAACCTTAACCTGTACGACCATAAGGAGAGCACAACATGAGCAAACCCATTCGCATTCTGGGCATCGCCGGGAGCCTTCGCCGCCAGTCTTACAACCGCGCAACACTTCGCGCCGCGACCGAGCTTGTGCCGGAAGGCGCGAGCATAGACATCTTCGAGATTGACGGCATCCCGGGCTTTAATGAGGACGAGGAGCAGAATCCGCCCGACAAAGTTGTGGAGCTGAAGCGGCGCATACGCGAGTCGGATGCTATTCTCTTCGTCACGCCCGAGTACAACTACTCTGTCCCCGGCGTCTTGAAGAACGCGATTGACTGGGCGTCGCGTCCCTACGGCGACAGTGCGTGGAATGGGAAGCCTGCGGCCATCATGGGCGCTTCGATTGGCGCAATCGCTACGGCGCGAGCCCAGTACCACCTTCGCCAGATGATGGTCTTCCTCAACATGTTCCCCTTAAACCAGCCGGAGGTGATGATTGGCAACGCCCACGAGCGCTTCGACGCCGAGGGGAACCTGACGCATGAGGCGACGAAAGAGTTCATACGCCAGTTGCTACAGAATCTTGTGGAATGGACGCGGCGAATCAGCTAAACGCAAGGGATGTATTAAATGTCGCATAGCGGCGGGGGATGGGGAAAATCTCGAAGGGAGATTAAGTATGAGCATCAATGGGAAAGTCGCCCTCGTTACGGGCGCGGGTCAGGGGATAGGTCGGGCGATTGCTTTAAGGCTGGCGAATGACGGTGCGGATATCGCAATCACAGACCTCAACGAAGAGAAGATGAACGGAGTCGCCGAAGAGGTGAGAGCCGTCGGACGAAAGGCTACCGTCTTCAAAGCCGACGTGTCGAAGCGTGACGACGTTTACGCGGCGGTCGCTCACGCCGAAAAGGAGCTCGGCGGTTTCGACATCCTCGTCAACAATGCGGGCATCGCGCAGATACTGCCGCTTGCCGATGTCACGCCCGAAGAGTTCGATAAAATTATCCAGGTCAACGTCGCGGGCGTGCTGTGGGGCATTCAAGCCGCCGCGAAGAAATTTAAGGAGCGCAAGCAGAAGGGCAAGATCATCAGCGCGTCCTCCATCGCGGGACACGAAGGCTTCGCGTTGCTCGGCATTTACTCGGCGACCAAGTTTGCCGTCCGCGCCCTGACGCAGGCGGCGGCTAAAGAATTCGCCAGCGACGGGATTACAGTCAACGCCTACTGTCCTGGCATCGTCGGCACGGACATGTGGGTCGAGATTGACCGGCGAATGGCTGAGATTACGGGAGCCAAAATCGGCGAGAGCTACGAAAAGTTCGTCGGCGGCATAGCTCTTGGTCGGGCCGAGACGCCGGAGGATGTAGCGGCTTTCGTCTCTTACTTGGCTGGCCCTGATTCAGATTACATGACGGGACAGGCCCCCCTCATTGATGGCGGCCTCGTCTACCGATGAGACGGTAAAAGAGATCATGATCTTTGCACTCATCAATTTGGTTTACACGGTTGGCTTGCTGCTCGGCATGTTGTTCTTGTTGGAGGTCGGTCGGCGCATCGGTTTGCGGCGGATGGCTGTGGATAAAGAGGGCGCGCGGACGGGTATTGGAACGGTCGAGGGCGCGCTCCTTGCGCTATTGGGATTGCTTATCGCTTTCTCTTTTTCGGGTGCGGCGGCCCGTTATGATGCGCGGCGGCAGCAGATTATAGACGAAGCAAATGATATCGGAAGCGCCTACATGCTCGTTGATTTACTGCCGCCAGAAGCCCAGCCACCGCTGCGAGACAAGTTTCGGCAGTATGTAGATTCGCGATTGGAAGCCTATCGCAGGATGCCGGACATTGCCGCCGCGAAAGTAGAGTTGGAGCGCTCGAAGACTTTGCAGAACGACATCTGGACGCAGGCTGTCACGGCCACACGCGATACCGGGTATCAGCCGGTTGCATTGCAAATTCTCCCCGCAATCAGCAAGATGGTAAACATTTCGACCCAAAGAACCGTGGCGATACAGATGCATCCGCCGACGATCATTTTTGTCATGCTCGCCGGACTGATGTTGATCGGTTCTCTCCTGGCAGGTTATGGGATGGCGAGTAGAAAGTCGCGCAGTTGGGTGCATACCATTGCCTTTGCCGTGATCCTGGCATTAACCTTCTACGTCATTCGCGACCTTGAGTTTCCTCGTCTTCCCGGACTGGTCGGGCTGAATAATTTCGATAACGTACTGGTGGATCTCAGAAAAAGTATGCATTGAACATGCTGCTCCGTTTCTGTGTTCATCCACATGGTGGATATGAGAGTAGAAAAACTTGATACCCCGGTTGACTTGAGCCGCGACCACGTTCTGGGGCCGCCCGACGCCGAGATGACGCTCGTTGAGTACGGCAGCTATGCCTGCCGACACTGTCACGCGGTTCATCCGGTAATAGAGGGGCTGCGGAGCCGGTTCGGCGATAGGATGCGCTACGTGTTCCGGCACCTGCCCCTCAATGGCAACGAGGACGCGCTCCGCGCCTCGGAGCTTGCGGAGTACGCGGCGGAAACCAACGGACGGTTCTGGGAAGCTCACGCGGCATTGATGGAGCGTGGGCCCGCGTTCTCAGCGGAAGACTTCGCATGGATTGCCCGCGAGTTCGACCTGCCGGGCGGCGAGGCGCACGCGTGGGCGGCGGCGCGGGCGCGTGTGCGCGAGGACGTAGAGAGCGCTGAGCGCAGCGGCGTGCGTGTGACGCCGACCTTCTTCATCAACGGCCGCCGCTACGCGGGAGCGTGGGACGAAAGCTCTCTGGCCGACGCGATGCTAGGCTCACTGGGCCACCGTATACAGGCCGCCGCGTTCCAGTTCGTTCGCTGGGGGCCGTCGTCGGGGCTGCTCCTTGGGCTGGCGACGTTGCTCGCGCTGGTGCTCAGCAACTCGCCACTGGGGGCTGCGTTCCAGTCCTGGTGGGAGACGAAGCTGGGTTTTCAGTGGGGCGCATCAGCCTTTGCCCTGTCACTGCTCGACTGGGTCAACCACGGGCTTTTGACGATCTTCTTTATCGTGGTCGGGCTTGAGATTAAGCGCGAGTTCACGGTCGGCCACCTTGCGAGCGTTCGTTCGGGGGCGCTGCCCGTAGTCGCCGCACTGGGCGGCA
>DATELK010000135.1:0-10381 GCA_035276685.1 Pyrinomonadaceae bacterium
AACTGTTCGGCAACCTCAGCCAGAGAGCTATTGCCTTTTTCGTAAGCGGCAACGACTCGCTGGCGTAAATCTAAGGAATAAGCTTTCATGAAAAGAGCTTACTCTTTATTGTTAGTCGCATTCAATCGAAAACCGTAATAATACGATGGGCCGCGGACTTTACCTGGGACAAGCATATTGAGAGCCTGACGGCAGAATTGCTTTCAAGTCAAAAGGCAATCACAAGTATTAATGAAAAGCGGTAGACCCTTAGCTGAGAGCCCAGCCTAACCAACTTGAGATGTAGCACGAAAGAGACAGACGCTTTTTGTTTTCTCCCAGAACAGGTGATTGAGCTTTGAAAAATCACCGGCTTGAAATTCTGCTCTTTCTCTCGGTGTGGCTCGTCTGTGGGTTGACGATTAACTCGCGCAATTTGGAGGCGTTCGCTCTTCAGCAGATGGGGGTGGAGGCGATTGTAGAGCGCGGGACGTTCTATCTGGAAGGCTCAAGCATCCGGCAGTTGCAGCCGGGCGGCGATGTCTTCGATTACGACGGGCACAAGTATGCCGCCAAACAGCCCGGGCAATTCATGGCGGGCGCGATTGTTTACTTCCTACTGCATCTCTTCGGTCTGAGTTACGCCCGGGATTACCTGCTTGCCTCCGCGCTGGTGACGTTCTTCACGGCTTCAATGGTGACGGCTCTGTCGACGGTCGCGCTCTACAGAATGTTAGTGTGTCTCGTTAAAGATGGCGCGTCTGTTTTCTGGCCGCTCTCGGCAGCGCTTCTCTACGCGTTTGCCACGACTGCCTTCGCCTACGCGGGCATAGCGCATCACGACGCGCTGGCGTCCGGGTTCGTCACGATTGCCTTCTACTTTGCCTTTCGCGCGGCGCGTGGCCGCGAGGGCGTGCTTAAAGATGCCCGCTTGTACCTGTGCGCGGGCCTGTTTCTGGGACTGACGGTGACGACATCGATGCTGGCCTTCTGGCCTGCCCTTGCGGTCTTCCTGTACCTTCTGTCGCTCAAGCGCTGGCGGCTTCTGCCCTATCTTCTGCTCGGAGGGCTCTTGGGGCTTGCGCCGCTCTTCATCTACGATTGGGTCAATTTCGGAAATCCTTTCAAGCTTCCGAACCTCGCGGGAAATTACTCGGACACCTTCTTTCATCTGGACGCGGAAAATTTCAGAGCGAAGCTTGGCTTCTATCTTGAGTGGACGATGCATTATACGCCCGTGCTGTTGATAGGCTTTGCGGGACTCTGGCTGCTGCCGCAGGGGGTTAGAAGAGAGAAGTGGGCGGCTGCCGGAGCGGTTCTGATTCTCTGCGCTTACATCTTCAACATAGACACGATAGGGGATTGCCAGTACGGCCCAAGATACCTGCTGCCCACCATGAGCTTCGGCTGCCTCGGGCTCGCAGGCTTCAGTCACCTGGAATCAAGAGCGCTGCGCCGCGTGTGGATAACAATGATAGCGGTAGTCGGCTCGCTCTCATTCCTTGTTAACGCCGTCGGCGCATTGCAGGGTGCCATGTACTGCACTTTAGCGCGCCACGCCTTCCCGCTTTATCTCACAGCCTTGATGCGCGGCGAGTGGGGAAGCTTTCCGCTCTTTTCATGGCTCGTCATTCCTGCATTGATTAGCGCCTGTTGGTTGCTGAGGCTGGCCCTTCAAGCGCGAAGGGCCGCTGAGAGAGCTATCAGCCACTGCGCCGAGTAGTAAGTCGCTAGGATGAGAAGCTGTGCGCTCCTGAATGGTCTGCGGAAGCGGTTCAGGGCGAGCAGCGAATCGGAAGCCGCGAACAGGCAAGCGCCCGCGAAGGCCAGAAGGGTATCAGTCTCCCATACGCTCACAAACCTGTTCGAGGCCTGCCACACCATCAGCAGAATGACCAGCATGTATATGACGACGGGCGCTTTCATCTTCCCCAAGGAGGGCAGTAGCAGCCGCAGCATCACTCCGCCGTAAGCGAGAAGCACGATTGCAGCCAGCACGGAGGGACGAGCAGTCGCGCCGTCGATTGTGAACGCGGCTATGTAGAAGAGATGCGCTATCAGGAAGCTGATGAGCCCGCTGATGAAGCGGTCGGAGGGCAGCATCAGAAAGATGTCGCCAAGGAGCGAGAAGAGAAGCCCCGCGAGGATTAGATACTTGTAAAAGGAGGGCTGAGCCCCGAGCGCGATAGCTATGATGAAAGCCACCGTCAGCGGCTTGAAGACGTAGACCCTCGCCCGCGCCCCGCCGTACTCCGCGCCGATGTGAATCGCTGCGGAAAGAATGACCAGAACGGTGATAGCTCCTATGAGCATTATCGTCATGCTCTTCAGGTGATTCTCTGCGGCGGGGATTTCTGGTTAATCAGTATGTAGAGCTGCTGCGCCAGTCTTGGGTTAAGGCTTTGCAGGATTTGATACTCCTCCATAGCGCCCTTCTTGTTCTTCGTCTGCACGTAGGCGTAGCCGAGGTTAAAGTGCGCGCCAGCGTAATCCGGCTTGAGGCGTATGGCCTGCTTGTGCGCTTCCGCAGCCTCCTGCCAGCGCCTGAGACCGCCGAGCGCGTAACCTAGATTGTTATGCGCTTCGGGCCAGTCGGGCTTGAGCCTCACAGCCTCCTGAAATGCCGTGAGAGCCTCCTGAAAGCGCCCTACGCGCCCGTAGCTGATGCCTATGTTGAAGCGCGCTACAAGAAAGTCGGGCTTCAGGCGTATGGCCTGCTGCAAAGCCTCTATGGCTTCGTTGAACTTGTTCAGGTTGTTGTAGGCCCATCCAAGGTTGCTGTAGGCCTCTGCATAATCCGGCTTAAGGCTGATGGCCTTTCGCGCAGCCTCTACGGCTTCGTTCCAGCGTCGCAGCTTGCCTAAAGCATAAGCCATGTTGTTGTGGCTTTCTGCGTCCGTAGGCTTAAGCCTCGTAGCCTGCCTGTAGGCTTCCACAGCCTCCGCGTAGCGGGCCTGTTTGGTCAGCGCGAGCCCCAGGTTCCTCTGCGCTTCGTCGTTGTCGGGCTGGAAGCTTATGGCCTGACGATAGGCTTCGGCGCTCTCCTTGTAACGCTCCATCTTCATGTAAGCGTCGCCCATGTTGTCATAAGCCTCAGCGTAGTTGGTCTTCTGCCGTATGGCTTCGCGATAAGCCGTGACCGCCCTGTCGTAGTGATTCGCGTTGTAATGCGCCACGCCTAAATCGAAAAAGGCTTCCGTGTAATCGGGCTTCAAGCGCACTGCCTCTTCGTAGGCGGTCATGGCCTCCGTGTAGCGCCCCGCCGCGTCATAGGCGTTCCCCATGTTGTAGTAGGCTTCGGGGAAATTCGCACGAGCGCGCACGGCCTCCCTGTAAGCCGCGACCGCCTCGTCGTAGCGCTTCAGGTTGTCGTAAGCGAGGCCAAGATAGTTGAGCGCGTCCGAGTCAGAAGCGTTGGTGCGAGCGGCCTGACGAAGCGGCTCAAGAGACTCTTCGTAACGCCCCATGCGATAGAGCGTCATGCCCAGGTTGTGATGCGCCGAAGAGAGCGCAGGGTTAAGACGCACGGCCTCTCTGTACGCAGCCACGGCGTCCGCGTCTCGGTTCAGAGAGACGTTCGCGTCGCCCTGCCCGTTGAAGGCCTCGGCCCACGTAGGCTTCAGACGCGCGGCCGTCTTGTACGAGCCTAGCGCCTCTTCATAACGCCCAAGGTTGAAGAGCGCATCGCCCATGCTGTTGTGAGCCTCGGCGTAGTTGGGCTTGAGCCGCACGGCCTCTCTATAAGCAGCCAGAGCCTTCTCGTCCTGCCCCGCCTCAAGGTAATCGTCTCCCTGGTCGTTGTAGTCTTCTGCGGACAGGCGGGGCTCGGTTGTTCTGGCCGCGCGGGCCGCTGCCTCCCTGCGCTGTCGTCTGGCTTCGCGCGCTGCGGCAGTCTCTCTGGCTGTACGCTCCGCCTCTCGCTTCTTCTTGAGCGCGGCACGCTGGCTGGCGGCCTGCGCCCGCTGCTCAGCCTCTCGCGCGGCACGCGCCGCAGCCGCACGCGAAGCCGAAGAAGAAGACGACGACGATGCTGTCTCGTCGTTGCGTACGGCGCGTTCGCGGCGTGCTGGCTCACGGCGTTTGGCGACCGTTTCGCTGACTACGCCCGCGCCGCCTGAGAGGTCTTCGTCAACGCTCGCGCCGCCCGATATGTCCTGCTGCGCGGCGAGAGGCAGCAAGCCGCCGTTTAAGAGAAGAGCCAGCACGATGGCGGTCGCGCGTAAAAGTATGGACGAGCGCATCAGTTCTTTCACCTCTATGGAAAATCAGGCAATCACTATTTAACCTCTGCCAGTTCGGAAGCGCTCTCGCGCAGGCCCAACTCGTCAAGAATAGTCTTGACGGTGCTGACAACGGCAGGGTGCGTGGGGTCGCGGGGGCGCTCCACCTGTACGCGCAGCTCGCTGATGAGATGCGCCGGTCTTTCCGAGAGCACGAGTATGCGGTCTGCCAGCTGCGCGGCCTCTTCTATGTCGTGCGTGACGAAGACAACGGTGCGCGGGCGCTCTGTCAAAACTCGCACCAGCATGCGTCGCATGCGAAGGCGCGTTTGATAGTCGAGAGACGAGAAGGGCTCGTCCATCAACAGCACGTCCGCCTCTCCCGCGAGCGCGCGTGCAAGCTCCACGCGCTGCCGCATCCCGCCAGACAGCTGATGCGGGTAGTGCTCCGAGAAACCTTCGAGGCGAATCAATTCAAGCAGGTCTTTCAACTGAGCCTCGCTTAGCTTTCCCTCCTTAAGATGACGAAGGCCGAGCGCTATGTTCTCTCTGACGGTGAGCCAGGGAAAGAGGCCGTCGCTCTGGTAGACCATGCGCGTCGCGCCCTCGCGCCGGATGACGCCTGACGTGGGGCGCAAGTATCCTGAAAGCAGGTTGAGCAGCGTCGTCTTGCCGCAGCCCGATGGGCCGACAATCGCCACGAACTCGCCCCGCTCTATCTCAAGCGAGAGGTCTTCGAAGACCTTGCTCGCGCCGAAAGAGTGCGAGACGTGTTCGAGGCTTAGTGGTTTATCGCTCATATCCCCAACGAACGCTCGGCAGTCGTGTCAAGCGCACCAGCAGGCGGTCAAGCAGGACGCCTATGATGCCTATGACAATCATGCCGCAAACGAGCAGGTCAGTCCTCAGGCCGTTGCGCGCGTCCCAGATGGCAAACCCAAGGCCGTCTCGTCCGGCTATCATCTCCGCAGCGACCACCACGAGCCACGCCACGCCGGCCGTGACGCGCAGGGCCGTGATGATTTGCGGCATAATGGCCGGAAGCGTCACGTTCCACAACAGCGACCAGCCGCGAAAGCCGTAGTCCGCCGCCACGCGAAAATAGACGGACGGGATGTTGGCGACGGCAGCTATCACCGCCAGCACCAGCGAGAAGAAGGTCGCCATGAAGATTAGAAAGACCACCGGCAAATCGCCCACGCCGAACCAGAGAATGGCGAACGGAATCCACGCGAGCGGCGAGAGGCTGCGAAAGAAGTTGACCGCTGGCAAGAGGGCTGCGCGTGCCGCAGCCGCGTGGCCCAGCAGGAGCCCTAGCGGAACGCTCAACACCACGGCCAGCACAAATCCCATGCTCACGCGAAAGAGCGATGCCACCAGGTCGTCCCAGAGCCTGCCCGTCCTAATCTCTTCCCGGAAGCCGTAAACCACGTCGAGCGGAGAAGGGAAGGCCGATTTCGGGAAGACTTGGATAGCAGAGAGCGCGGCCCACAAGGCTATAAAGATGAGAGCGACGCCGAGCGGCAAGATGTATGTTCTGACGAGCGACGATTTCTCTTTCACTCCCGCGATTCAAACACGAAAACAAGCGGCTTGCCAAGCCTGAAGAGAAAAAGAAGTTAACAGGGATAGACAGGATGAACAGGATAAAGAAAAGAGAATAGCTCTTCTTTTATCCTGCTTATCCTGTCCATCCCTGTTAATTCTCTTCTTCCACGGAGAGGTGAGCTATGGTTGCGCCCCAGCCCCCGGCCTGATGCGGCGCGTCCGTCCAGTCTCTGACGAAGGCCGTGCGCTTGAGTATGGCTCGCACCGTCTCGCGCTGCACGCCCTTGCCCTTGCCGTGAATGATGCGAACCGAGCGGAAGCCGCGCGCCCTTGCTTCCAGAAGGTACTCTTCCACCACCTTTCGCACCTCTCGCGGGTTGACCGTGTGCAGGTCTATGATGTCCGTAATCTCAAGCCGCACGCCTTCCGGGAAGGGATTAAAAGGGTCTACGTCGGCATCTTCGTCGCCCGCGTAGGGGCTTTCCACATCGACGTATGAAGCGTGACGGGCCCGCCATCTTTTCAGCCATTCCAGCAGCGTCATAAATATACAGGTCAGAACCGCCTGCGTAAGCCGGGCGGGTATTATCTAGGCTAGAGTCATGATTAAGTATGACCCGCCCGCTACCGCAGGCGGTTCTGACCTGCTCTTTGGTCTGTTATCTCTTGGCGGCTTATCTTGACACTCAGTTGTGCGCGCTTGTACACTCGCGCTCTTTCATCACTAAAATCTTTAAGCGCCCTTAGATTCACGGAGGAAGCATGCCTACGCAATCTTACAACGAGCAGCCTGTGCCGACCGAAGGCTCGCGCATACGCATCACGGACGGCCAGATACAAGTCCCGGAAAATCCTATTATCCCATTTATAGAGGGCGACGGGACAGGCCCGGACATCTGGCGCGCGAGCCAGAGGGTCTTCGACGCCGCCGTGGAGAAGGCTTATAAGGGCGCGCGTCGCATAGTCTGGTACGAAATCTTCGCGGGCGAGAAGGCGCACGGCCGCTTTAACGAATGGCTGCCGAAGGACACGCTCGACGCCATACGCGAGTTCGTTGTAGCCATCAAGGGGCCGCTCACGACTCCCGTGGGCGGCGGCATACGCTCCCTGAACGTCACGCTCAGGCAGGAGCTTGACCTCTACGCCTGCGTGCGCCCCGTGCGCTACTTCGAAGGCGTGCCCAGCCCTGTGCGCGAGCCCGAGAAGGTGAACCTCGTCATCTTCCGCGAGAACACCGAGGACGTTTACGCTGGCATAGAGTTTCAGGAAGGCTCGGACAAGGCGCGCAAGATGCTAGACTTTCTGACGGACTTCGGCTACGACGTGCGCGAGGACAGCGGCTTCGGCGTCAAGCCCATCTCTATCACGGGCACAAAGAACCTCGTGCGCCGCGCCATCAACCACGCCATACTGAACAAGCGCCGGGTTGTGACGCTCGTGCACAAGGGCAACATCATGAAGTACACGGAAGGGGCTTTCCGCGAGTGGGGCTACGAGCTGGCGGCCGAAGAGTACAAGGACGTGGTCGTGAGCGAGAAGGATTTGTGGGACAAGCACGAGGGCAAGCTCCCCGAAGGGAAAATCCTGATTAACGACCGCATAGCGGATTCCATGTTCCAGCAGCTTCTGCTTCGTCCGCAGGAGTACGAAGTGCTGGCCACGCCTAACCTGAACGGCGACTATCTGTCGGACGCTGCGGCCGCGCAGGTCGGAGGCCTCGGCATGGCTCCCGGCGCGAACATAGGCGACAACGCCGCCATCTTCGAGGCCACGCACGGCACCGCGCCCAAGTACGCCGGTCAGGACGTAATCAACCCCGGCTCTGTCATACTCTCGGGCGTGATGATGTTCGACTTCATGGGCTGGAACGAGGCCGGAGAGCTAATCATAAAGGGCTTAACGGAAACGATAAGACAGAAGCGCGTCACCTACGACCTGCACCGCCAGATGGAAGGCGCGACCAAGGTCAAGACGAGCGAGTTCGCAGAAGCAATTATTGAAAATATGAGATGAGAGGAGTCAGAACTCAGGACTCAGAATTCAGAAGAAGAGAAAGAGAGCTTTTATTCTGACTCCTGAATTCTGAGTCCTGAGTTCTGCATTTCGAGAGGAGAAGCGATGGGTAAGCGAAACAAGATAACCGTGGTGGGCGCGGGCAACGTCGGCGCGACCGCCGCGCACTGGCTGGCGAGCAAGGAGCTGGGCGACGTGGTGCTGGTGGACATAGTCGAGGGGATGCCGCAGGGCAAGGCTTTAGACCTCGCGCAGGCAGCGCCGGTCGAAGGCTTTGACTCGGCGCTCGTGGGCTCCACGAACGACTACTCTTTGACGGCAAACTCCGACGTGGTGATTATCACTTCGGGCCTGCCGCGCAAGCCCGGCATGAGCCGCGACGACCTGTTGAAGACCAACGCCGACATCGTCTCAAGCGTGGTAGACCAGGTGGTCAAGTACTCGCCGGATTCGATTCTGATTATCGTCTCGAACCCGCTCGACGCCATGTGCCAGGTGGCCTTGAGGCGCTCGGGCTTTCCTAAGCATCGCGTGATTGGCATGGCGGGCGTGCTGGATTCGGCGCGCATGCGCTGCTTCCTCGCGGAAGCTCTGGACGTGTCCGTAGAGAACGTGACGGCTTTCGTCCTTGGCGGGCACGGCGACACGATGGTGCCCCTGCCGCGCTATTCGACCTGCGCCGGAATCCCCGTGACGGAGCTTCTGCCCGCAGACCAGCTGGACGCGATTGTGAAGCGCACGGCCAACGGCGGCGCTGAGATTGTGGGACTGCTCAAGACAGGCTCAGCCTACTACGCGCCGTCGGCTGCGGCCGTGGAGATGACGGAGAGTATTCTCAAGGACAAGAAGAAAATCCTGCCCTGCGCGGCCTATCTGGAAGGCGAGTACGGCGTCAACGGCCTCTACGTGGGCGTGCCCTGTAAGCTCGGCGCACGCGGCCTTGAGCAGATTATCGAAATCAACCTCACGACCGAAGAGCGCATAGCGCTACAGAAGAGCGCCGCCTCCGTGCAGGAGCTGGTCAACGTGCTGGGAATCTAAAGACAGAGGTTAGTAAAACAGGATTGTCTTTAGTCCCTTTGGGACAGTTGAAAATAGCCCAGTGCTTCAGCACTGGGAACATACGCGAGTTAAAGAATTGAGTCCCGTAGGGACGGCTGAAAGAGATACTCAGTCGTCCCTACGGGACTCAGCTTTTATCCTCACAACTTCTCCCATCACTTTAGTGCTGGGCTATTATCGAATAGTCCCTGACGGGACAAAAGAGGGCTTCCTTTCAACTCAGCCTATAACCTCTACCTTTAATCTCTTCTTTGCCTTTTTACTTGAATCCGAAGTAGCATCACGGGCTCGTATTTAGTGGCAGGAATCCATTGTCGGGAGGTTAATCTTCCATGTACGACGCGATTGTCATAGGCGCACGGTGCGCGGGCTCGCCTACGGCCATGCTGCTGGCAAGGCGGGGCTACAAGGTTCTGCTGGTTGACCGCGCGACTTTCCCCAGCGACCACCTCTCCACACACTTCATACACGTAGCTGGCGTCGAGCGCCTTCATCGCTGGGGGCTGCTTGAGCGAATCAGGGCCTCGAACTGCCCGCCGGTTAAGAGGGTCTCGTTAGACTTCGGCCCCGTCAGGCTTTCGGGCTCGCCGCCGCCGTCTGAAGATGGCGTAAGCGAGTCTTTTGCTCCGAGGCGAACCGTGCTGGACAAAATCCTGCTGGACGCTGCGCGCGAGGCCGGTGCAGAGGTGCGCGAAGGCTGCGCCGTGCGCGAGATTGTGAAGGAGAATGATGAGGTCGTAGGAATACGCTGCGGCAATGACGACGCGGTGGAGCGAGCCCGCATCACCATCGGGGCCGACGGCGTTCATTCAATCCTGGCTCGCGCCGTAGAGCCCGCAGCCTATAACGAGCGGCCCTCGCTCACCTGCGGCTACTACACCTACTGGAGCGACGTGCCGCTCTCGGGCGCAGAGCTTTACATACGCGAGAACCTCGTCATCATAGCTTTTCCCACCAACGATGCTCAGTCCCTCATAGTCGCGCTCTGGCCCAACAGCGAGTTTCAAAAGGTACGCGCCGACGTGGAGGGAAGCTACATGCGAGCACTTGACGTAGCGCCCGAGTTCGCGGAGCGCGTTAGAAGGGGCCGTCGCACGGAGCGCTTCTACGGCACGGCGGACGTGCCCAACTTCTTTCGCAAGCCTTACGGCGCGGGCTGGGCGCTCGTGGGCGACGCGGGCTATCACAAAGACCCCATCACGGCGCAGGGCATCACGGACAGCTTCCGCGACGCGGAGCTTCTGGCGGAAGCGATTGACGAGGGCTTCAGCGGCAGAAGACCTCTGGAAGAAGCGCTTGCTGATTACGAGAGGCGTCGCAACGAGACCGCCATGCCACTTTACGAATTTACCTGCCAGCGAGCCACGCTCGCCACGCCTCCGCCTGAGATGCTTCAGCTAATCGCGGCGCTCGAAGGCAATCAGGAGCAGATAGACCGCTTCATAGGCATAGACGCGGGCACCGTCCCTGTCACGGAGTTCTTCTCGCTCGAAAACATCGGCCGCATCATGACGCACACAGGACAGAACCGCCTGCGGTAGCGGGCGGGTATTACTTAA
>DATELK010000136.1:0-18309 GCA_035276685.1 Pyrinomonadaceae bacterium
TGATAATAGCCCAGTGCTTTAGCACTGGGAACAGTTGCGAGATAAAAAATAGAGTCCCGTAGGGACGGCTGAGCATATCCTTCAGTCGTCCCTACGGGACTCTCTTCTTTTCCCTGCTTATACCCAGCCATAAATGGCTGGGCTATTATCACGAGTCCTTGTCAGGACTAACAGGTTATCTTTTCTCCGGCCTCTGCTTTTTCTACTGCTTCAGCACGAAGTCTTTGGGGACGAACTCTATGGCTACGGCCTGGCCTTCGAAGCCTTTGCGCGCCCCTGCCTGCGGGCGGTAGGTGACTATGACGGGCTGCTCAAGCTTACGCGGGCCGCAGCTTATCTCGCCGCTCACGTCCGGCGTGTAGCTGCTGATGTCCATGTCTTCAAAGCCCGGTGCCTGTAGCTTCATGAGCGCGTCGCCTACGCGGATGATAAAGACCACGCCCTTCATCTCGCAGTCTATGCGCACCAGCACTCCCTGCACGCGCTTCTCGTTCGGCTGCACGGGCCTGAGTACTTCCAGAATAGCCGCCATCGGGTCGAACGGCTTCGGGCTGCTCTGCTCTGCGCTTGTCTCGCTTCTGGTCTTAAGCTGCGGCTCCTGTGATGAAGTGCTGCGCTCTTCCGCGCGCCTCTTTCTCTCTTCGTCGTACTGGGCCAGTTGCTCCTGGTAATTCGCCATAGACCTGAGTACTGCCTGGGCGCTGGCCCTGAGGCCGGGGTCGTTGCCGCTCCTGGTCATGGGCGTCAGGAGCCTTTTCGCCATCTCAAACTCGCGCTTCTGTATGTAGAGCTGTGCCAGCACGAAGACGTAGCTCTGGTTGCCGGGCGAGAGCGTCAGTGCGCGCTTGACCATGTTAATGGATTCGTCCACCTGCTCGCCCGCGACCAGATTGACGAAGGCCAGTATGTGATAGGGCTCCGGGAAATCCGGCTTCAATTCGATGGCCTTCTTGAGCGAGGCGCGCATCTCTCGCAACTCGTCCGGCGTGTACGTGGCAATCGTCTGCCCCTCGCCCGCATCCATGCGGCTGATGGCGTAAGCGTAGTAGTAGTGCGCCAGATAGTTCTGCGGGTCTGCGGCGACGGCCTTTTGCAAAGCGTCCTTTGCTTCGGCGAAGCGACGCTGCCTGAGGCGAACTATGCCTAGCGAAGACTGCGCGGCAGAGAGCTTAGGGTCGAGCGTGACGGCCTGCTGCAAGCGCGCCTCCGCGTCCTCAAGCCTGTTGATGTGCAGCAGCAGGTCGCCCAGAGAAGCGAGCGCCTCGGCCTCCGTCATGGGAGAGCTTTGCATCTCTGTATCGAACTCAAGCTTTCGGCTGAAGGTGGCGATGGTAACGGGATAAGTGTCGCGCTGCACGTACTGCTTCAGCTCTTTTTCGAGCGTCACGAAGTCCATCTGGAACGCCTGCTGAAACGCCGCCTCTATCGTCGCGCCGCCGCTGACGAGGTCTATGAACTGGTTGAGCTGCGGCGCACGCTTGCCCTCGTTGCCGCGCAGGAGGTAGTGAATCAGCGCCCACGACTGCGCGTAGAAGATGCTCTGCTTGCTCGTCTCGTTATAGAGCGGCGAGTCGTGGTCTACGCTGAAGAAGGTCTGAAGCGGCAGAAGCTTCGTCTCGCGCAGGAGCCTGACGTGATAACCCTTGGGCTTTCCGACCCAAGCCTTCTTGTCGCCGTCCGTCACGTCAAAGGTGCTGTAGTACTCGGAGAGCCCCTCGTTGAACCAGAGCGGTGTGCTCGACAGGTTGTTGGCCACCAGTAGATGCACGTACTCGTGAAAGATTACGTCGTAAGGGTTGTCGTCCGCCTGCTCCAGAGAGAGCGTGATGTAGTTCACGTCGCGGCCTCTTTGAAAGTAGCCGGAGACGTTGGCGGGCTTTCCCTGATAGAGCGGCTTGTAGGGCTTGTAGGAACTGCCGTTCTTGAAAACAATCACGCGGGTCGGCACGGGCGAGTTGAAGTTCGCTCCCGAGAGCAGACGCGAGGCCACGTCTCGGAACTGTTCCAGCTTCGTTGCGACCTCTCGAATCTCCTTCTCGCTGGCGTTGCCAATCAGCAGGAAGTTCTTAGAGCGCACCTGCGTCCATGTATCTTTGGCCGAGGCGGCTGGCGCAACTGTGACTAACAGCGCGAGAAGAGTCAGTAGCACGGGAGCGTGCCGTTTCATCATATGCATTCTCATAAAGTTTTGATTAGTTAAAGGACACCTGACCGGCGGCGTTAGGGTTCGTTGAGAGGTGAGATGTCCTGAAGTCGAAACCGTAAGGGCGCAACCCACGCCGGACAGGCAAGAATAAAAGGGATGCTCTTCCGGTGTCAAATCACCACGTAGATTCAAACAGGATGGACAGGATGAACAGGATAAAGAAAAGACAATCTCTTCTCTTTCTTATCCTGTCTATCCTGTCCATCCCTGTTAATTTCTTCCTAATTGGACTATGGCTCGTAGTCGAGGTCTTCGGGCACGAACTCTATGCCCACGGCTTCGCCGTCGAACTGCTTGTCGCTGGCCGGGCGGTAGGTCAGGAGCACTAGGTTCGCGGGGCTGCGCTGGCCGCAGGTCATGGTGCGCCCGAGCCCCGCCACGTAGCTGACGAAGGTGATGCGCCTCAGGTTCTCGCTGTGAAAGCGAAGCGTGCGCTCGCCGTCTTTGATGGTGAGGACGGTGTTGCCGTCGGCGTCGCACTCAACGCTTGTGAGCAGTCCTCGCACGCGCTCGCCCGCAAAGCGCTTCTGAAGGCGAGGCTTCTGCGCGAGCGCGGAGGCGCTGGATGAAGCGGAAGAGTTTTCGGGAAGCAGACCGCTTGCGCGAAGACGGGCCAGCTCGCTCTCCGTCGTGTTGATGTTCTTCAATACCTGCTCGGCGCGTATGCGAAGCTGCGGGTTGCGGCTGCGTCGCAAAGGGTCTATCACCTCTCGCGCTTTCGTCCACTCGCGCCGCCGCTCGTAGATTTGCGCCAGCACGAAGGCGAACTCCTCTCGCTGCGGAGCCATTCGCATGGCCTGACGAAGCAGCGTCTCGGCCTGCTCAAGCTCTTCGCCCGTGGCAAGGTTGACGAAGGCCAGCAGGTGATATGATTCCGGATGCGTGGGCCGCAGCTCTATGGCGCGCAGCAGCTCCGCACGCATCACCTTGGCCGCTTCCGCCTCGTAGCCCGTGACAATCAGGTTCTCGTCCATGCCCTCGCGGCTGAGGCCGTAGGCGTAGTAGTAATGCGAAAGGTAGTTGTCGGGCGCAAGCTCTGTCGCACGGCGCAGGAGCGGAACAGCCTCGGCGAAATTTCTCTGCCTGACTCTAACCATCCCGAGCGAGGCGTAGGCCATGGCGAGGCGCGGGTCTAATTGAACGGCCTCCTGCAAGAGCGCCGCCGCCTCGCTCAGCCTGTTCGTGTGAAGCAGCAGGTCTCCGAGGTAGTAACGCACCTCCGCTTCGGAGACGGGAGCGCTCTCAAGCTCTTCCTCCCTCACTTGCGTGCGGCGGTCAAAGAGCGTCACCTCTGCCGGATGCTTGTCGCGTTTGACGTACTCCTTCAATTCCGTCTCAAGCGTGGAGATGTCCTGCCGGAAAGTCTGCTTAAAGCTTTCCTCGGGCGGAAGACCTTCGGCCATGAGCCCTACGAAGCGGTAGAAGTCTGCCTGCCTGCCCGAAGTCGCGGCTTCGCGTCCGAGCACCAGGTAGTGGGCCAGCGCCCACGACTGCGCGTAGAAGAGGTCTCGCGTCTCGCGCTCGTTGTAGATGGCAGCCTTGTTGTCCGCCGCGAGCAGAGTTTCCAGAGGAAGCCATGCCGACGAGCGCAGCAATCTAAGATGGCGCTTGTTGACGCGGCCGACAGTGGCCCTGCGGCCTCCGTCCGTCAGCTCAAGCGTGCTGAAGTATTCAGCCAGCCCCTCGTTCAAGCTGAGCGGCAGGCCGCGCAGGTTGCTCTCCACGAAGAGATGCACGTACTCGTGAAAGATTGTGCCCGTGGGCCCGGCCGCGTTGCCGTCCATCGTGAGCGTGATGTAGTTCAGGTCTGTGTTGCTCTGAAAGTAACCGGCGACGTTCGCGGGCGTGCCGTCGTAGAGCGGCTTGAAAGGCCCGTAGGAGTCGTCCGAGCGAAAGACTATGACGGTCGTGGGCACCGTGGATTGAAGGGTTGCGCCCGCGAAGAGTCTGGTCAGGGCATCTCGGAACTGTTCGAGCCGCGCGCCTATTCTACGAATCTCCTTCTCGCTGGCGTTACCGACGAGCAGAAAATTCTTGGAGCGCACCTGCGTCCAGACCTCTTTGCTCTCCTTGTCCGTGCGCGCAAATAGGGAGCCCTCGGCCGCCAGTAGCAGACAGAGCAGCATGGCCAGACGTGACAGAGCGCGTTTCATCTGATTACGAATTTTCGGATTTTCGCGCGAGGCCGCTCGTGATGGTAATCCTTCGCTCACTCCCCTGCGACGGAATATAATCGCGCCCGCGCCGGAGTGTCAATCAACTCTTTCGGGCAGCAGGAATTCAAACAGGGATAGACAGGATGGGCAGGATAAAGAGAAAGACAATTACTTCTGCTTTCATCCTGTATATCCTGTCCATCCCTGTTAAGTTTCTTCTTCAAATTGTGTCAGGCGCGCGGCAGCCGCTTCGTCCACGAGCCAGAGCAAGTTTCCTTGCGTCGGCGAAACCAGCTGCGCGGGATAGTCCATGCCCGACACTTCTTCTTCCAGCACGATGCTGAGCGCGTCAGCCTTGCTCTCGCCCGCGACAAGAAAGATGACGCTGGCCGCTTCGTTGATGACGGGAAAAGTCAGAGTCAGTCGATGGGCCTTGAGCTTTTCGACGTAAGGGGCCGAGACCAGATTATCCGCATCAAGAATCGCCGGAGAGTGCGGGAAGAGAGAGGCCGTGTGACAGTCTTCGCCAAGGCCGAGCAGGATTAAATCAAAGCGAGGCGGGCTCTCATCAAACTTCTCGCGCAGCAGTTGGCTGTAACTTCGCGCGGCCTCGTCCGGCTCATCCTCGCCGCGCATGCGATGAACCTGCTCAGGCCGGACGGGCACGTGCCGTAGCATCGCATCGAACGCCATGCGGTAGTTGCTCTCTTCGGACGTGGGCGGCACGCAGCGCTCGTCGCTCCAGAAGACTTGGGTCTTCTCCCACGGCATGCTCGAAAGGAAAGAACCTCTGGTCAGAAGCCCGTACAGAGCGCGAGGCGTTGAGCCGCCTGAGAGCGCGACCTTGAAAGAATCTCTTTCCTCAACGCTTTGCATTGCCGTCTCAACGAACAGCTCGGCCGCGCGCAGGGCAATCACGTGCGCGTTTGGCCAGACTTCAATCTGTGACTTGCCTATCTTTAATCTTCTCATCTTGCACGTCTCCCGGAGGCGTAGCTGGCCGCTCCCGCGAGCGCCGTCTTAGGCTCCATGATGACGGACACGGGCGAGGCCTCGACCATAGGCGAGAGACGCCCCTTGTCCTTATAGGCTTCTATAAATTTGCCGTCCCTGAGCTTCTCTATAATCTTGGGCGCGATGCCGCCGCCGACGAAGACGCCGCCCGTGGCCTTGACCGTCAGCGCGAGGTTCCCCGCCTGCGCGCCGTAGATTGTGACGAAGAGGTCTAAAGCCCTGACGCAAATCTCTGCGCGTCCGGCGAGCGCCGCCCGAGAGATAATTGGCGCTGCATCATCGGACGCTTCAATCTCGGCCCTTAACCATTCCGGCTCTTCTTCAAGGCCGCGCTCTTTGAAAAAGTTGTAGACGTTGACGAGCCCCGGCCCTGACAGAATCCTCTCGTAGCTGATGCGGTGCTTTTTAGTCAGGAGATGACGCAGCAGCTCTATCTCAAGCTCGTTGCGCGGCGCAAAGTCCACGTGCCCGCCCTCGCTCGCCATAGCGTGATAGCGCGTGCCGTCCCATATGAGCGCGGCTTCGCCTAATCCTGTGCCCGCCGCTATGACGGCCATGTTGCCGCGCTCGACCTTCTCGCCCGAGTGCAGCACGACAAGCTGCTCTTCCTTAAGCAACGGGACGCCGTAGGCAGTCGCCTCCAAATCGTTGATGACCCAAACGTCGCCGGTTCCCAGACAATCCTGTAGAGAAGCGCTGCTGATTATCCACGGCAGCTGCGTGATGCGAGACACGCCGTTAATCACAGGCCCGGCCACGCCGAAGGCCGCCGCTTCAACCGGCACGTCTCGACCGCCCAGAAATTCCTCGATGACGGCTTCGAGTCCCGCGTAGTCGTTACTGGCAAACGTGCCTTCCTCTTTTTTCGAAAGCTCGCCGCCCTGAGCTTCCTCAAAGATAGCCAGGTTCGTCTTCGTCCCGCCTATGTCACCAGCTAGAATCATGAGAATAAGTTACCCTCTATCCACACGCGCATTCAAACAGGGATAGACAGGATATACAGGATGAAAGAGAAAGCATTTATTCTTTATCCTGTTCATCCTGTCCATCCCTGTTAATTCCCTTTTTCCAGAACCTCAAGCAGGAGCGCTGCCGAGCGGACTGCCTCTTCGTAGATGCGGTCGTGGCCCAGGATTTCAAGCTCGCGGCCGAGAAGCTGTGCCTCCGTTTTGTCGCCGCCCACTAGAAGCCGTGAAGCACGTCTTTCATCACCCGCGTGCGCTTGAGTCTCAAGGCATCGCCCGTCCTCGCTTCTGGCCACGATGAAGGCGGAAGTCCCTTCATCACCCGCTTCAAGCTTCACGCGCGCAATCCAACCGCACATGGCTTCAGACCTCTCCACGCTCTTAAACTCAAGAGCTATAGCGCGCCCGTCCCTCTCCATCAAAACTGTGCGCGTCGCCGCTCCGCCTTCCGCTCTCTGCTCTTTAGCCACACGCCAGCCCAGACGACTCGTGAGCCAGCCTGCGAGTATGAGAGCCTTCGGCGCTATCTCCTGCGGCTTCTGCTCCGGCGCGACGTACTCTATGGAGACGCGCGATATTTGGTCCAGCAGCGCGCGATACTCGCGCACGTCGTAGAAGCCCGCGAGCAGTCCGCGCCACGAAGTAAGCCTGGCCCAGTTCAGGTCGCTCAGGCCCGTGTGCGCCGCGCGCTCCTTTTCCAGCAGCGCCGAGAGAGCCAGCAGGTCTCTGTACGGCTCAAGAAAATCTGCCGAGTCGAAGACGACCCGGTCGGAAGCGTGGCTGAGACGGCGAAAGACCTCGTCGTTTAAGCGCGGGCGGTCGCGCCACCATAGAAAGATGGGAAGGTCTGGAACCAGCAGCGGCTCTGCCGCGCTTGGAAGCTCAACCGCGAAGCGGCCGCGAGCGCGAAGCGTCACCTGTTCGCCGCAGATGTTTCGCGCGCTCCCCTCAGAGCGGCAATAGGACGAGACAAGCATCTCTATGTCCACGTCTTCTGCCTCGCGCTCCGCGACCATGACAATCGCGCGGCACGGATGAGCGCCCGTGACCTCGCTCAAAAGCTCGTTGACCTCTGACAGAGCCTCGTCCGATGCGACGTAAACCAGCAGGTTCATCACCCGCGCACGCATCAACGCGCCCTCTTCGTGCGGCTCGTCCGCGCCTTCGCCAGCGTTCTCCGCCCACAGTCGGCTCAGCTCTCTCTCCACGGACTGCACGTCCAAAGTCTCTGTGACTTGAACGGCCCTAGGCGTTGTGTGCGTGCTCTTCATAATCAAGTCTAAAGTCTGCGCCAGTGTCGGCCGTCGCGCTCTATCAGGTCGAAGGCTGCCTTCGGCCCCCAGGTTCCGGCCGGGTAGTTTGGGAAATCGGTCGCGCCCTGTTTCCACGCGTCAAGTATAGGCGTCACTATCTCCCAGCCGCGCTCGGTCATGTCGCGCCGCGCGTAGAGAGTCGAGTCGCCCAGGATGCAATCCAGGAGCAGCCGCTCGTAGGCTTCCGGCGTGTGCACGCCGAAACTTGAGCCGTAGCGAAAGTCCATGTTGACCCAGCGTATTCGCATCATCTGCCCCGGCAGCTTCGCGCCGAAGCGAAGCGTGATACCTTCGTTCGGCTGAATCCTTATCACCAGCACGTTCGGCTCAAGCGGCTCGTCCGTGTCTGTAAAGAGACGGTGCGGGACTTCCCTGAACTGTATGGCGATTTCCGTGACGCGCTTCGGCAGCCGCTTGCCCGAGCGTATGTAGAAGGGCACGCCCGCCCAGCGCCAGTTGTCGAAGTAGAGCTTGAGCGCCGCGAAGGTCTCTGTCGAAGACGAAGGCGAAACTCCCTGCTCTTCACGATAGCCAGGCACCTTTTCGCCCAGCACGTAGCCTGCGCCGTACTGCCCTCTGACGGCGAACTCGTCAACCGCATTCAAAGGGATGGGCCGCACGGCCTGCATGGCTTTTATCTTCTCGTCACGCACGCCCGTGGCGCTCAGGTTCGCTGGCGGCTCCATCGCAATCAGGCTCACGACCTGAAAGACGTGGTTCTGAATCATGTCGCGCACCACGCCCGCCTCTTCGTAGTAAGCGCCGCGACCTTCTACGCCTATGGCTTCGGCGTTGGTGATTTGGACGTGGTCTATGTACTGGCGATTCCACAAGGGCTCGAAGATGCTGTTGGCGAAGCGAAAGACCAGCAGATTCTGAACCGTCTCTTTGCCGAGGTAATGGTCTATGCGGTAGACCTGCTCTTCATGAAAGACTGAGGCCAGCTCCTGATTCAACCCACGCGCGCTCTCAAGGTCGTGGCCGAAGGGCTTCTCGACTATGACGCGCGTCCAGCCTTCGCCCTTGTTGAGCCCGGCCTTGCCCAGTTGTTCGCTGATGAGACCGAAGAAGCTGGGCGCGGTCGAGAGATAGAAGATGCGGTTGCCTTCCGTTCCACGCTCGCGGTCAAGCTGTTCAAGGCGAGCGCGCAGGGTCTCGAATGCTTTCGCGTCCGAGAAGTCGCCGGACATGTAGAAGAGGCTCGCGGCGAAGCTCTCCCACACGGCCTCGTCAAACTTATCCTTGTCGCCGTACTCCATGAAGGCTTCTCGCAGGCGCGAGCGAAACTCTTCGTCCGTCATCTCCGGCCTTGAGAAGCCGAGCACAGCGAACTCCGCAGGAAGAAGGCGCTGCTGCATGAGGCTGTAGAGCGCGGGCACAAGCTTTCGCCGCGTCAAATCTCCCGTCGCGCCGAAGATGGTCACGACGCAGGGCTCAGCCGTGCGCTCAAGCCGCACGCCCGCGCGCAGAGGGTTCTCGAAAGTCTCAGTAGACGATGTCATCTTGCGCTCACCAATCTCAAGGATTCAAAGCCTGCCCTGTCAGCTCGTCTTTAACGACCACGCCTCCTTTTATCACGAGACGCACGCGCTGAAGCTCAGAGATGTCCTTCAACGGGTCTTTGTCAAAGGCTATGATGTCCGCCAGCTTTCCCGTCTCGATAGTGCCGACGCGGTCTTGCCAGCCTAGAAGCTCAGCGGCGCTCAAGGTCGCGGCTCGTATGCACTCCTGAGGCGAGAGGCCTTCGCCGCGAAGAGCTTCGAGCACCAGAAGCGAAGCCTGCCCGCGCGTCTTGCCCGGAAACATGAAGACCATGTCTGAGCCGAAGGCTATGCGGACTCCGGCTTTCAAGGCGCGCTGCAAACGAGCCGGGCTCTTCGTCGTGTAGTCTTTAAGCCACGCCTCGAAATCTTCTTTCAGTCCCGGCTGGCTGGCAAGATTCGCCGCGAAGATTTGGCGAAGCTGCTCTGGCGTGTAATCGTTCGCCACCAGAAAGATGCCTCGCTCGGCCATCAAACGGAACGTCTCGTCGCTGGCTTCCGTGCCGTGCTCTATGGAATCCACACCGGCCAGAGCCGCGCGCCGCGCACCCTCTTCCGTAGTCGCGTGCGCCGCGACCTTCAGCTTGAGGCGGTGAGCCTCCGAGACGATTGCTTTAATCTCATCAAGACCGAGCAGGCTCTTGCCAACGTCAACCACAATCTTAATCACGCCTGCGCCCGTCGCTTGAGCCTCGCGCACGGCGCGGCGCGCTTCGTCCACGCTGCCGACGGTCAGGAAATCTCTGGCGAGAATCTCCTTCGTCGCGGGAGTGCTCATGAGCGGCTGGCCTCCGGGCGGCGTCAGCTTTCTCGTCGCAGGGATGATGCGCGGCCCCTGAGCCTTCCCGGCCTCAATCTCGTCGCGCAGGACTGCGTCGCCCCTCGTGCCCGAATGCCCCACGTTGCGAGCGGTCGTCACACCCGCCATGAGCAGCTCACGCGCATTCCTTTCAGCCAGCCGCAGCCGCTCTGCTTCCGTCATCCCGGAACTCTTATCCACCTGCCCGTCGTTAGCGAGAAAGAGGTGACTGTGACAATCAATCAGGCCCGGCAGCACAAAGGCACGACTGAGGTCGATGACACGCACGCCACTGGGCGCGGCGCGTCTTACCGTCTCAAACTCTCCGACGGCCTTGATGCGCCCCTCCGCTACCAGCACGCCCCGGTTCTCAAGATAAACGCCGGTTCTGACATCAAGCAGCCGCCCGGCCCTGAGAAGCACCGCCTGCGGAGCACGCCCCGCGCCGCTTCCCGAAAGAGCGACGGTCAAGAGCGTAATGAATAACAGAGCGGCCAGAAATATTCTGAGCATCTTCGAGCGCCCCTACTTCTCTTATTCTTTCGGCACGGCCTCTTCCCACTTTGTATGAATCGCGCCCGAGCCGGGTTTGTCCACTCGCTCGTAGGTGTGCGCGCCGAAGTAGTCGCGCTGGGCCTGCGTCAGGTTCTGCGGGAGGCTCTCCGTGCGGTAGCTGTCGAAGTAGGCCAAGCTCGCCGCCATGGCTATCGCCGGGACGCCGTGCGCCTGCGCCAGAGACAGGCACGTGCGCCATGTCGTTTGCGCCTCTTGCATCCACTGTCTGAAATCTTCATCGAGCAGCAGGTTCGGCAAACTGGGCTCGCGCTTGTAGGCCGTCTTGATGCGGTCTAAGAATCGCGCGCGTATGATGCAGCCGCCCTTCCAGATGCGCGCCATCTCGCTTAAGTCAACATTCCACTTGAACTCTTCGGAGCCCGCGCGAATCAGGTTGAAGCCCTGCGCGTAGGAGCAAATCTTGGAAGCATAGAGCGCGTCGTGAACCAGCAGCTTAACGTTCTCGCGTATCCGGGCAGCGCGGCTCGGTTCGTTGTCCGCATCCATCTTCGGCCCTTTTATCACGCGGCTCGCCGC
This sequence comes from Pyrinomonadaceae bacterium, assembly GCA_035276685.1. Lineage (GTDB taxonomy): Bacteria > Acidobacteriota > Blastocatellia > Pyrinomonadales > Pyrinomonadaceae > JACVRN01. The sequence goes on from DATELK010000136.1 coordinate 11,087, forward strand.
GACGCGCTCATCTTTTAACGCAGAGAGAAAGCGCGCTTCGATTGCGGAGTTGATGGTAGGGATGGCTACGCCCAAATCCAGAGCGACCTGTGCAGTCCACTTGCCTGTGCCCTTCTGTCCCGCCTTGTCCAGTATCAAATCCACAAGGGGGCGGCCCGTCTCCGTGTCGCGCACGCGGAAAATCTCTGATGTAATCTGAATGAGGTAGGAATCCAGCAGCCCTTCGTTCCACTGTGCGAAGGTGTCTGCAAGCTCCGCGGCCTCCATGCGAGCGACGCGGCGCAGTATGTCGTAGGCTTCCGCAATCAACTGCATGTCGCCGTACTCTATGCCGTTGTGAACCATCTTGACGAAGTGGCCCGCGCCGTCCGGCCCGCAGTAGGTCGTGCAGGGGCCGTCCTCCGTCTTGGCAGAGATGGCTTCCCAGATTGGTCTTATCTCTTCGTAAGCAGAGCGAGCGCCGCCCGGCATGAGGCTCGGGCCCAGAAGCGCGCCCTCTTCGCCGCCCGAAACGCCAGAGCCTATGAAGTGCAGGCCCTGCTCCTTCAAGCTCGTTTCGCGTCGCCGCGTCTCTTCGAACCACGAGTTGCCGCCGTCAATCAGTATGTCGCCCGGCTCCATGTGCGGCGTGAACTGCTCAATCGTCCAGTCGACGGGTGGGCCCGCCTTGACCATAATCATGATGCGGCGCGGCCGTCGCAAAGAGCGCACGAACTCTTCAGGCGTCGCAGCAGAAGTAATCTTCTTCCCCCGCGCCTCACCCGTCATCAGCTTTTCCACCAGCGAAGGGTCTCTGTCCCAGACGGCAACGCTGTAACCGTTGCGCTCCATGTTCAGCGCCAGGTTCGAGCCCATGACGCCTACACCTGCCATGCCTATGTCTGCTTCTGCCATGTAAAGATTTCTCCTAGTGCTTCAGGCCGAGCGGGATTGCGCGTCGCTTCCGCCAAGCTCTGCGCGCAGCATCTCTTCCAGCTTCCGTAAGCCTTCGGTCGCGTCGCTTCCAAGATGAATCCGCAGGACGCGCCGCTCTCTACTAATAAGCGAATGGAAGTCGCCAATGGCCTGCGCCTGTTTGAGCGTGCTGAAGGTATAAGGCTCGCCGGGAATGGAGAGGTCTGTGCGGTCATCGTCCGTCAGTTGCAGAAAGACGCCTTCGTCCATGCCGCCCTTATGAAGCTGTCCCGTAGAGTGCAGGTAGCGCGGGCCGTAGCCAGTTGTCGTGGCAACGCGCAGGCTGTCTCTTATCTGAGTGCGAATCGCTTGCAGCAGTTCGTCGTGCGCGGGCCTCTCCTGAATGTACGCGAGCAGCGCCACGTAATCGCCAGCTTTAATTCCTGAAAGAGTCTGCGCGAGTTGGTTCGAGATGGAAGAGACGGGAAACGTTTTCTCTTCGGGCAGCGCGCCCGTCTGTTTGAACTTGTCGAGCAGGGCGTTGGTGTTGTCCTTGCTCTCCTGCACGTTCGGCTGGTCGAAGGGATTAATGCTCATCAGGTGGCCTGCCACGGCAGTCGCAAACTCCCAGGCGAAAAATTCCGCAGAGAGGTCTTGCACGTCCGTCAACACTCTTCGCACGACCGCGTGGCCCGCCTCTTCAAGTGCGCGCAGGCGTCTGTCAGCCTCTTCGCTCGTCTCGCCCACGCAGATTGAGACGAACAATCTGTCATCGCCGTAAACCTCCGGCTCTCCGAAAGGCTCGCCCGCGACGGGCACCACGCCTCGCCCCTCCTTGCCTGTGCTTTCTGCAACAAGCTGCTCAATCCAGAGTCCTAGCGAAGCTATGCGCTCGTCTGCAATGAGCGTTAGCTTGTTGCGCCCCTCAAGCGCCAGAGCGCCCATGACCGCGCCGAGCCTAGCCGCCTGACTCTCCCTCACAGGAACAGTTTCGCCGCAAGCCTCCATCATGTCTGTGGCCCGCTTAAGCAGCTCATGAACATTGAGCCCCATGAGCGCGGCCGGAACCATGCCGAAGTAGGAGAGCGCGCTGTAGCGGCCGCCTATGTCCGACGGGTTCAGAAACGTGCGGCGAAAGTTTGCCTCGCGCGCCATGCGCTCCATGAGCGTGCCGGGGTCTGTGATGGCTACGAAATTCTCGCCCGCCCTCTCGCCTTTCAGAGCGCGCACGCGGTCGAAGAAATACTTGTAGAAGGAGAGAGGCTCGATGGTCGTGCCCGATTTTGAAGAGACTATGAAGACGGTGCGCCGCTTGTCCAGATGCTCTTCGAAGGAGTGAATCGTGTCCGGGTCTGTAGTGTCCAGCACCAGCAGCTCTGGAAAGTCCCTGTTCATGCCGAAGGTGCGGCGCAGGACTTCGGGGCAGAGGCTTGAGCCGCCCATGCCTAGCAGCATCAGGTGCGTAAAGCCCGCCTCGCACACCTCTTTCGCGAACTCGTCCAGCTCGCCGACGCGCTCCGTCATAGTGCTGGCCACGTCGAGCCAGCCGAGCGAGTTACGTATAATCTTCTGGTGCGCTTCTTCCGTCTTCCACAGGCTCGCGTCACGCGCCCAGATTCGACTAATAGCACGTTCACTTTCAAGACGGCTGAGCGCCTCTTCGACCACAGACGCATAACGGCCCAGAGACTCGCTCTGGCGCGGCATACTGCTCATCACTCAAATGTCCTCCCGGTTATGAGCAAGCATACACAGATACGCCCAAAAAGAATAGAGGTCAGAGGTCAGAGGTTGAATTGAGAGAGGAACAGTCTTTTGTCCCGCAGGGACATTTGAAAATAGCCCAGTGCTTCAGCACTGGGTATAGTTGCGAGTTAAAGAGTGAAGTCCCATAGGGGCGGCTGAGAATCTTTTCAGCCGTCCCTACGGGACTCCGATTTTATCTTCGCATCTTCTCCCAGCCATAAATGGCTGGGCTATTATCAGCAAGTCCCTGACGGGACTAAAGAGGATTCTTCTTTTACCAACCTCTAGCCTCTGCTCTCCTGCTTTATCTTACGGGATGGTCTTTGGCGTAAGAGTAGGCCGTGTAGGCGGCTATGACGTGGCAAATCCAGCCGAGGGTTCCGCCCGTGCCTATCCAGAAGCCGGGCGTCAATATGAGCCAGAGAATGCCGGCCAGTATGCGCCCGTTGTAGAGTTGGCCCACGCCGGGAATTAGAAAACTGAGGACACCTGCCAGAAATGGATCGCGCATTACTTTTCTATCAACCTCCGCGCTCCCTTATACGCAAAGAGTCGCGGCTTTGTTCAATCAGTCTAGGCTTCGTTCTTGATTTGCTTCACGTCAACTATCTCGCCCCGGAAGGTTTCAAGAAACGATTGGACAACGGGATGCTGCTCGGCCATGCGTCGCAGCCGCTCGCGCTCGCGCCGCTCTTCGTCGTCCCTTGTCGGAGGCGCGTCGCCGTCTTCGCTTTCGCCCTCTTCACGAACGCTGATGCGCACGCCCATCTCGCGCCCCGTCAATTCCTGACAGACTTCTCGCAGCAGCTTGACGTTCTCAGCCTTGGCAAGCGTGTCGCGCAGGTGCTTGGCCTCAGGCGCAAACTCCACGAAAAGCTCGTCGCCGTCCACACCCGCTCGCCGCGCGCCGTCCAAAGCAGTCACGACAAACATGCGTCGTCTCTTCTCAAGCGCGTCCTTGATGTTCTCAAGCACGGAGCCGTGCTGAGCGTGAGAGGCAGCGGGAGGTGGAGCAGGAGCAGGAGGCTTTTCGACTTGCGGGCTCGCTGGCGGCACAAGCGTCAGGACGGGCGCTGCCGTTCGTGCTTCGTCAACGCGCGTCGGCGTGCCTTCCAGTACCAGCGGCTGTTCGTTAAAGACCTCCGCTGCGGGAGGCTGTGCGGCGTAGCCTTCGGAGCTTGCGCGTCTTGATGCCGAGCCGCCGCCCGAAGCCGCGCCGCGCGAAGGCCCGTGCCCTCCGCCGGAGCTACTGCCGCCTCCGCCTCCGGTCTGCTGCGTGCCGCCCGCCGCGACCGGCGAGCGTCCCGTGCGAAGTGCTTCTTCAAGAGCGCTCAGGCGTTCCAGAATCTGGTTAAGCGGCGCGAGGCGTCGCATCTCTACCAGCTTCACGAGCCCTATTTCGAGTTGATAGCGCGGGTGCGCAGCCGTGCGAAGCAGCGTCTCCGTCTGCGTCAGTTGATGAAAGAAGCGCACCAAGTCTGATTCCGAAAAGAGCGCGGCTTGGCCCCTAAGCTCTGCCCTGTCCTGTGCAGAAGATTCCAGCGCCTCCGATTCTTCGCCCGAAACCTTTGCCACCAGCAGGTCTCGCATGTAGGCCAGCAGGTCTCGACAGAAGTTCCTCAGGTCGTGGCCGCGCATGACAAGGTCGTCCACCACGGCGAGCGCATCCTGCGGTCGATTCTCGCCCACGGCGCGCACGACGCGCGAGAGCATCTCCGTGCCTGCAATGCCTAAAGCCGTCTCAACGTCTTCGGCCTTAATCTTCGTCCCGGAAAAGCTAATCACCTGGTCGAAGGCGGATTGCGCGTCGCGCATGGAGCCTTCGCCCGCGCGTGCAATCTCCTTGAGCGCATCGTCTGTGACCTTTATCTTCTCGGCTTCGGCAATCAGGCGCAGCCGCTCCATGATTTTCTGCGTGGGGATGGTGCGGAACTCGAACTGCTGGCAGCGCGAGAGAATCGTGTCCGGGACTTTATGAAGCTCCGTCGTCGCCATGATGAAGACTACGCGCGGCGGCGGCTCTTCCAGAGTTTTCAGAAGCGCGTTAAAGGCAGCGCCCGACAGCATGTGTACCTCGTCTATGATGAAGACCTTGTAGCGGTCACGCGCAGGCGAGATGGCTACGTTCCCTATGATGGCGTCGCGCACGTTGTCTACGCCGGTGTTAGAGGCGGCGTCAATCTCCATCACGTCAATGGAGCGGCCTTCGGCAATCTCGCGGCAGGAGGCGCAGGGCGCGGGGTCGTCCGAGGCGCAAGGTGTCGCGGTCGGCTTCTTCGCTTTGTGGCAGTTGAGGGCCTTGGCCAGAAGGCGAGCGCTCGTGGTCTTGCCAACGCCGCGTGCGCCGGAAAAAAGATACGCGTGATGAAGACGCTCGTGCTCGATGGCATTACGCAGTGTGCGCGTAATGGGCTCCTGGCCCGTGACCTCTTCAAATGTTTGCGGACGCCACTTACGGGCTATGACTTGGTAGGACATAAAAATTTAAGAGGTCAGGGGTCAGAGGCCGGAGGTTAGTAATTTCTCTACTGACCTCTAGCCTCTAACCTCTGACCTCTGTAGATGTGGCCAGACTCCGGGCCAACCCGCAACACACGCGCTCGCAACTACCGTTGCTCCGTTCCCGGCCTGGCGGGGTTCGTTGGAGACAGACGTTGTGCGGAGCCCGAAGTCTGATAAATTTTCAAAACTAGCCGTCCAAATGTCAGCTTAGCACAAAAGCCTCGGATTGCTTAACGCGCATCCGGCCGCTTAATCCAACTGGCGGAGAGGGTGGGATTCGAACCCACGGTACGGTTCCCCGTACACAGCATTTCCAGTGCTGCCAGATCAGCCACTCCTGCACCTCTCCGACTTAAAAAAGCGCTCAGGCAATCATTGCCGCGAATCTCAAATAGCACGCAACCCTCAAAGCATAGCCTATCTCCTTGATTCCTGTCACGTCACCAGAGATGGAGAAGAAATTTAACAGGGATGGACAGGATGAACAGGATAAGAAAGAGAATACTTCTGCTTTTATCCTGTCTATCCTGGCCATCCTGTTTGAATCCGCTTATCGCTCAGGCAGCTTTATCTTCGGCGCGGATTGCGGGTATGATGTGCCTCCAACTACAAAAGCGAGATGAAGAAGATGCATAAACAGGCCACATACTCACGGCTGCTGTCGCTTGCGACGGCCATCATCGTCTGCGCCGCAATCTACGGCGCGGATGCCCGGACGATTATGGAGAATCAAATCACTCAATCTTTCACGGCCCTCGCAGGCGCGGCTGCGGAAGATAACCCGCTTCTGGCTAAATGGAGCGGCCCATACGGCGGCACGCCTCCCTTCGACAAGGTCAGGGTCGCGGACTTCAAGCCCGCTCTCGAAGCGGCCATGGCCGAGAACCTTTCGGAGATAGAGCGCATCGCCTCCAGCACTGAGCCGCCCACCTTCGAGAACACCATCGCGGCGCAGGAGCGCGCGGGCCGCACGCTACAGAGAGTCGAGACCGTTTACAACATCTGGAGCTCCAACATGAACGGGCCGGAGTTCCGCGCGGTCGAGCGCGAGATGGCTCCGAAGCTTGCCGCCTTCAACGACAAGATAAAACAGAACAAGGCGCTGTTTCGCCGCATAGAGACTGTCTACAACTCGCCGGAGAAGGCGCGGCTTTCGCCTGAGCAGCAGCGACTCACGTGGCTCTATTACACCAACTTCGTGCGCGCGGGCGCTCGCCTCGATGACACGGCCAAGGCCCGGCTCTCCGAGATTAACCAGCAGCTGGCGGGGCTCTACACGCGCTTTAGCCAGAACCTTCTGGCCGACGAGACAGAACAGTTCCTGACGCTCAAGAGCGAGGCGGAATTGGCAGGCCTGCCGCAGTCCGTGCGTGACGCTGCCGCGACCGCAGCCGCCACGAAAAAGGTTCCGGGCTCATGGGTGATTGTGAACACGCGCTCTTCGATTGAGCCTTTTCTGACCTACTCCGACCGCAGGGACTTGCGCGAGAAGGCGTGGCGCATGTTCGTCAATCGCGGCGACAACGCGGACGCTCACGACAACAACGCGACCATCACGGAGATTCTTCAGCTCAGGGCCGAGAGGGCAAAACTTCTGGGCTACCAGACGCACGCGCACTGGCGGCTTGAGAACGCTATGGCGAAGACGCCTGAGCGCGCCTTGCAGTTGATGGAGGCCGTCTGGAAGCCTGCGGTGGCTCGCGTGCGAGAGGAAGTCGCGGACATGCAGGCGCTCGCAAACAAAGAGGGCGCGAACATCAAGATTGAGCCGTGGGATTATCGCTACTACGCGGAGAAGGTTCGCAAGGCGCGCTACGACCTTGACCAGAACGAGGTGAAGCAATACCTGCAACTTGAAAAATTGCGCGAGGGGATGTTCTGGGTCGCGGGCGAGCTTCTGGGCTTCAACTTCACGCCGGTCACGAACGTCCCCGTCTATCACCCGGACGTGCGCGTCTGGGAAGTGACCGACAAGGCGACTGGCCGTCACATAGGCCTCTGGTACTTCGACCCTTATGCGCGAGAAGGCAAACGCTCCGGCGCGTGGATGAACGCTTACCGCAGGCAGGAGCGAACGAACG
>DATELK010000137.1:0-9066 GCA_035276685.1 Pyrinomonadaceae bacterium
GTCGCTGACAACCGTTCCGCACTCGGTCGCTCCCGGCCCGGTGTAAGCCGTGACGTTGGGCGGAGCCGTAATCATCGGGTCTGTATTGTCGACGATGTTGACGCTGACGGTGTCCTCGCTGTAATCGCCGCTCGGGTCAGTCACCTTGAGCGTCAGGGTGTGCGGCCCGAACGCGAGCGAAGTGTTGAGGACGGCCGTGTTGCCAAGCACCGTAGCGCCTTCACGCCATTCGTAGGTGAGCGGCGTGTCGCCGTCCGGGTCTGTCGAGCCGGAGCCGTCGACCGTCACAGCCGTTAGACCGCCTGTGCACTCAACCGACTGGTCTGCGCCGGCGTTCGCCACGGGCGGAGTGTTACAGCCGCCGTCCGTGTGACCGCCGTTCACAGTGTGGCCTCTCAGCACCCAGATGTCCTGACCCAAGCCGCCGGTCGTCAGAGTCTCAATGACGATGCCTATGCGGTAGTCTCCCTGCTGCTCCACACCGAAGAGGAAGCGCAGGTTGATGCTCGCGCCGTTGGCAAGCGGCGTCAGGAGCGTGACCGTTCCGGCCCTCAGCGAAGAGTTGATGCCGCCGCCCAGAGCTTGCGCGGGCGGAGTCTCAAGCGTAGTCCCTGCGACCGTGTCGCTTCCTACTACGATGGTAGAGGAAGTGCGCGCACGCAGGTCTGCCGTGCCGGAGGGCGATGGGTTGGTGGTCATGTCAACAATGCGGTAACGCAGGCTCGTGATGCTGCCGCCGCTGTTGTTGGTGAACTTACGGCGTATATCGAGTGTGCCGAAAGTGGAGTTGTTGACAGGGTCGGAGGTCGTGTCACGCACAAGGTTCGGCGAGGAGCCTACGCCCTGTAACGTGTCAAGACGCTGCCTGTCGAGCTTGGCCGAGCCGCCCAAGGTGCAGGGCACTGGGCCGCGCGGGCTGGCGGAGCTTTCCGGCCCCGGAGCGCCTAGCACAGGCGTGGCGTTAGCGCCCACGGCCGTTCCAGGCGTAGTGGAGACCACCACGAAGTCAGTCGCGTTGTCGCCTGCATCCAGCGTCTCGCCCTTGTCCACCTTCCTGACGAAGCTGTACTCGGAGGTGCTGCCGTTTGCAGGTTGCAGGTTCGCGCCTTCTCTCAGAAGGTCGCAGTTGTTGCCCGTGTTGAGACCGAATCCGACGGCATCCATCCTCGCGCCCGTCGAAATGTTCGAGAGGTCTGAGGTGTTGAAGAGGGCCACGTTGCGGTCATCTTCTATGTTGGACGTCATCGTCTGGTTGCCCGCAGCGTAACCGCCGAGGCTGTAGTTGGAGCCCACGACGAGGTAGTTGCCGCGAGCCGGGATGGTGGTGCCGCTCGGAATCACGGCTACGACGACAGGCGTGTCACCGCAGGTTGCGCCGCTCTTGACAATCGCCCAACCGGAGATGTCTATGTCGGCGTCCGTGTTGTTGAGCAGCTCTACGAAGTCGTCGCCAGCGCCTCCCGGCCCGCTCGTGCGAAGCTCTGAAATCAGAACCGTTCCGGGCGTGCCATTCGGGTTGATGCTGCCCACACCCTGACTGTCTGTGATGACTCCGTTCGTAGCGCCGCTCAGGTCGACCAGGAAGTTCTCGGTCGTCTCAGCGCCGTCAGCGTCGGCCAGCACGGGCACGGAGATAGTCTGAACTATCTGGCCCGGGCTGAAGGTCAGCGTGCCGCTCGTAGTGGTGTAATCCGAGCCTGCGGTCGCAGGATTCGCGCCGCCCGTAGCCGTCGTAAAGTTGACGGTTACAGTCTTCGTGAAGGCGTGCGACAGAGTCACGGCGAAGGCCGCGGGGCTTGAGCCAGTGGAAGGCTCTGCCACCGAAGCATCCTTGATGGTGATGTCGGGCGGCGTCAGGATGGGAGTGACGGTCGGGTCGGCTGAGCCGCCTGCCGCCGGGTCATCCGTCTGAACGGTTGTAAAGTTGTCGCCCGAAACCGTGCCCTGGTTAGAGACCTGATTGACGCCCGTCGGCAGCGGGTCGTTAATCACAACCTGGAACTGAACCCTGACGGTCTTGCCCGCAGGAAGCGTTCCGATGTTGGCCGTGACCGTCTCGCCCGAAGGTGCCGGAGCGCTCAGGATTGCAGGCTTCGCTGCCGTGCGCACCGTCTCGTTCTTAGTCGCCTTGCGCGTCGTGACGGCGTGAGCCGTAGACCACTCGGCCTTGTTAACAGTCGTGGGCTGAGCGCTTAAGCCGTTCTCAGGCAGTGCCGTCTCTACCTTCGCCATGTACTGGCGCTGGTTCGACTCAGGCCACAGCATCGCAACCGGCTGGTCAATCGGGCCTGCTATAAGCGTGCAGGCCGCGCTTGCGCTTGCGCTGCCGGTGTTGTTGGCGGTGAGCTGCGAAGTGCAGGTAGCATCCGGCGGAGCCGTGTCAACCAGTTGCAGCGTGGAAGTGCTAGTCCTCACCAGCGCTATGTAGGTCGGCAGCAAATCGGCGGCTGCGCCCGCAGGCACAGTGTTGTTGCGAACGTCCGTGCGGACGGTGTTGCAGGTGGTGGCGCAGTTGGACTGCACGAAGATGGCCGCGAGCGAGGAGCCTGCCGGGGCCTGCGTGTCTACGTCGTTATTGGTGACGGTGACATCCAGCCCGCCGTTGCCGTTGCGCCCGACAATCTCTATGCCGCGTCCGTTGGGCGTCTGGCGAACCGTGTTGGCGTCAACGACCATGGCCGCGTCAGCGCCGCCGTTGACGTTGATGCGAATGCCTATGCCCGTGGCAGAGCCTGAGCCAGCTACACCAGCGTTGCCTATGACGTTGCCGGTGACTCTGGCGTGAATGATGCCGGTCGTTCCAGCGCCTGCGGCTGTGAAGACGTTGATGGGCTGGCCCTGATGGCCCATGAAGGTGTTGTTCAGCACCTTGTAGGTCGTCGTGGCCGTGCCAGCCTTGTTGACGTTCACGCCGATAAAGTTATTGCTGAAGGAGTTGTTCTGAATCGTGGCGGTGATGCTGCCGGTAGCGCCCGCAGCCGGGGCTATCTGGAAGCCGTTCGAGAAATTACCCGACACGGAGTTGCCCGTCATGCTCAGCGACGAAATCGTCGCGGCGTTTCGCACCTCCATGTTGATGCCGCTGTTGGCGGCGGAGCCTGTCACGGTGCTGCCCGTGATGCTCCAGCTTGAAGTGCCGCTGCCTATGCCCACGGCGATGTTGTCGTGCGGCGACGGCCCTATGGTGGAGTCGGCAATGCTGATGCTGCCGTTGACGGCCGTGCCCGTAGTGAAGTTGCCAATCTCAATGCCCTTGTCGGTGAGAGCGCCGCCGCTGTCGCTGATGTAGGAGCTGTTGAGCGAGAAGCCGTTAATGTTGTTGGCGTTGATGCCGTCCGTCCCGCTATTGAGAATCCTCATGCGGGTCAGAGACGTGTTCATCGTGTCGGTGAGCAGGATGGAAGCTCCCGTGGTGGCCTGTATGGTGCCGCCCGTGCAGTCGGCCGTGTTGGGTGGGGTAACTGTAGCCAGCGTGCCGGTGGCGTTCGTAGTCACCTGTCCGCCGCAGATGCCTGCGGAGTTACCCGTGACGGTCAGGCCGCCCGTGCTTCCGGTGTTGTTAAGAATGATGCCGCTCGGCGCTCCGTTGGCAGAGATGCTGCGGAAGTTCAGGCCGCCCGCGCCTATGGTCGTGCCTACGACGTTAAGCGCTATGCCCGTCGAAGTCGCAAGCGTGTTAACGCCGCTGCTCGTGACGGTGCCTCCGCCTGTCAGGCTGACGCCGCCGCCCCCTGCGCCCGTGTTGTTGACGGCCACGTCGGCGAAGGAGAAGGTGCCGAGCGCCGCGCTGCCGTTGATGGCATTGCCGGTCGTGTTGCTGAATGCTATGCCGTAGAGCTGGTTGTTCTGCGCGAGGACTATGCCGTCGCTGCCGCTCGTGATGGAGGGCTTCGTGCCGCCCGTAGAAGGAAGCGGGTCGCTGTCCGGAGCGAGCGTGAAGCCCGCGAGCGTCTCTATGGAAGCGGAAGCGCCCTGGCCTATCACGCGCTGGTTGTTCTCAAGCGTGAGCGGCCCGGTGTAGTTGCCGCTGCCCGAATAGATGAAGATGTTGTCGCCAGCTTCGGGGTTGGAGGTTCCGCCCGCGCCGTTGTCTGCCTCGAAGGCGGCAAGGCTGTTATAAGGGCTGGTCAATCGTCCGCAGCTTGCCGCGGCACACGCGGCCGCGCTGTTGTTGACGAACCAGACCATGTCGGTAATCGTCAGCACGACGGTCGCCGTGTCGTTGCTGAACCCGTTGCTGATGGTGTAAGTGAAGCTGTCCGTGCCCGTGTAGCCTCTCGGCGGGTCGTAGGTAAACGTGCCCGTAGTGGTGTTCATGGTCACGTTGCCGCCATTGGCGCTCGTAGAGTCAAAGGCGGAGATGGTCACGCCGGGGCTGTCGTTGCTGAGCACGCTGAAGCCGGACGAGGCAGTGTTGATTCGCACGTTGCCCGTCACGGAATGCATGTCGTCCACGGCTTCGAGCTTGGTGCCGAAGCTGAAGACGTAGTTGGCTGCCATCTGGTCAGGCGGGTCGAAGCTGTCGGCGTCAGTAATCTGGTTGGCTATGACCGTGACGGTGCAGCTAGCGCCCGCGGGCAGGTCTGTCACGGGGTCAAGCGTGAAGCTCGCGGCAGGCGAAGCGCTCAGGGTAAAGGACTGCGGCGAGCCCGTAGGGCACTCTATAGTAAAAGAGCTGGTCGTTGCATTGACCGGCTCGCTGAAGTTGATGACGATGTTGGTATTGGTGGCTACGTTGGCAGCGCCGTTGGTCGGGCTGGTGGTCGTGACTGCCGGGCCTTCGTCCACGTTAATCGTGACGGTCGCCGTGTCGTTCGGCGTCAGGCCGTTCGTCACCGTGTAGGTGAAGGTGTCCGTGCCCGTGAAGCCGGAGGCGGGCGTGTAAGAGAAGCTGCCGTCCGTCTGTAGCGTAACGGTTCCGCCAGCGGAAGTCGGGCCGCCCGCTATCGCTACCGCCGTAGGAGCAGGAGTGCCCGTGTCATTGCCTAGCACGCCCGGCGCGCTGACGTTCAGGGCCACATCTTTCGTAGCGTTGTACGAGTCCGCGAAGGCTAAGGGGGAGACCTTCAGAGAGCCCGGCACGAGCGTCGTGTTCGGGTCAATCGTGTCCGAGAAGGTCACGCCCGTAGCGTCCGACGCGCCCGTGTTGGAGATGTTCACGTCGTAGGTGACCGTGTCGCCTGCTTCGGCTTTGCCGTCACCGTTCGGGTCTGCGAAGGAGTCCGTCTTATCGGCTGTGACGATGGTCGTGGCGGGCGAAATCGGAATCGGTATGCCCGTATGAATCCCACCTGAACGGGCGGGTTGAATACCATTGGCTGATAAGTTGTACCGATAACTGGCCAGTCGCGCCTGGGCGGCTGCGACCTGCATAATCGGCATCGCTAGAATTACAAAAGAGATGAAAATGGAAGTGAAAACTCTGACAAAGAGGTGGCCGGGGGTATGTGTTCTCATTATTGGCGTCCTTTGGGGTGAATGGGGGATTCCGAAACGGGAAGCCTCCTGCTCAAGATAAAGACACGTAGCGCGAGGGCGCTGAACCTACTGCGAGTGACGGAGAAACGAGTCCGAACTAAAGAAGCACTGGACTGGTGTTAACCTCTGAGGACTACAACTACTAAAGTTTCAATGCTGGAAGTTCTAGAAAGCGGCTTGGCTTACTAGGCTATGGCTATCTCTGGGCGGGAGGCACAGTAGCACAGGACTCCCCCTATGGCAAGAGCTTTCGGTGGGCCAGAAGCTCCGATTGGAGCAGAACACATTGGGCCAGTGGCCCATGAAAAGCTGCTTAAATCACCGCCACAGTAAAGATATGCTATCTGTTTATAAATAATTAGCTCGCCTCCTGTTCGCCCTCAAAGAGCGAGCGAAATTCTTTCGAGCGGCGTCGCAGCTCAAGCCAGTCCTGAAAAATCTCCGGCTGTTCGAGCCAGACCGTGAACCAGCGAGCTATCTCGCCCTTTTCGGCGCGCTTCTGTGCGTCCACGTTGCGGTTGCCGGCAATCATCTGCGCCCGCTGCTTGCCCTTAAGAGCCGTCTCGCGCACGCGGCGGAGACCCGCCTGGTCGTTCGAGCGCACGAACTGTAGCCTCAGGTTCTCAAGGTTCCTGAGCGAAGCTGCGGCCTGTTTGAAGTCAGCGAACTTCAGCAGGTTGCGGAACATGGCCTCGTGCGGGTCTGCCGAGCGGCGCTGAGCGTCCAGCTCAAGCACCTCCGCGTGACGAAGCTCCGCGCCTTCGTCCGCCAGAAGCCTTGCCATACGCACGGGGCTTTCCACCGCGCCCTCTCCGAATCTCTCTCTGACGGCGCGCTCTATCTCTTCCAGCTCGCTCGCGCCGACGGATTCGCAATCGAGGTACTCCCACACCTCTATCATCAAATCCCGCTTGGTTCTGGATTTCCACTTCTGCTCTTTCATCGGATTCAAGATTATAGTCAATTCCGGTAAAGAGAAAGAAATTAACAGGGATGGACAGGATGAACAGGATAAAGAAAAGACAACTCTTCTTATTTTATCCTGTCCATCCCTGTTAAATTATTCGTCATCTGCGTTACAATCTTCCATTGTACTCACTAGCTTAATGACTCAGGCAGTACCGACCATCACAGACGCGCTCGCGGCGCTTCAGGCCCACTTCGGCTTTGAGGATTTCCGCGAAGGCCAGCGCGAAGTCATCTCAGCCGTCCTCGAAGGCCACGACACCGTTGTCGTCATGCCTACGGGCGGCGGGAAGTCGCTCTGCTACCAGTTGCCTGCGCTCATGCTCGAAGGCGCGACGCTCGTCGTCTCGCCCCTGATAGCGCTCATGAAAGACCAGGTGGACGCGCTTCATGCGCGCAATCTTCCCGCCACCTTCATCAACAGCTCCATAGACTTTGAAGAGCAGAAGGCGCGCGTTCAGGGCGTCAGGCGCGGTGCCTTCAAGCTCGTTTACGTCGCGCCCGAGCGCTTCCGCTCCGCTCATTTCGTAGAAGCGCTCAGCAGCGCCCACATCTCTCTCTTCGCGGTTGACGAGGCGCACTGCATCTCCACATGGGGGCACGATTTCAGGCCCGACTATCTCAGGCTTCGCGGCGCGCTCGAACGCATTGGTCGGCCGCAGGCCGTGGCCCTGACGGCGACCGCCACGCCTTACGTTCGCGCAGACATCATAGAGCAGCTTGCGCTCAAAGAGCCCAGGGCTTTCGTGAGCGGCTTCGACCGCCCGAACCTCTCCATCAACGTCACGCACACGCAGAAGGAGCGCGAAAAGATAACTCGCATACGCGCGCTCGCGGCCAAACACGCCGGAGGCTCTGGCATCATCTACACCTCCACTCGCAAGTCCGTGGAGCAGGTCGCCTCTCGCCTTAAGACCGCCGGGCTAAACGTCGTGGGATATCACGCAGGGATGGAGGACTCGGCACGCGCGGGCGCGCAGGACGAGTTCATGAGCGGGCAGACGCAGATGATTGTCGCCACCAACGCCTTCGGCATGGGCATAGACAAAGCTGACATACGCTTTGTCGCGCACTATCACCTGCCCGGTTCAATAGAGGCTTATTATCAGGAGATAGGGCGCGCGGGCCGCGACCGTCTCTCGTCCGACTGCGAGCTTCTCTTTAACTACGCGGACAAGCGCACGCAGGACTACTTCATAGAAGGCTCTTACCCGCAGCCGGAATTGATAGCGCGCGTCTACGAAACCCTTGTCGCGATAAGACAGGAGCGCATAGAGCTTTCCACGCGAGAGATAGCGCAGCGCGCAGGCATCAGAAACGAGATGGCCGTCCAGTCCGCCCTGATTACTCTGGAGAAGGCGGGCCACATAGAGCGCGGCGCGGCCGGAGAGAATAGGGCTTCTATCAGGCTCCTGATGCCGCCGCACTTAGCGCGCCAGAGAGTCGGAGAGCGAGACACTCGGGCACGACAGGCCCTGATAGGACTTCTAGGCGGCTTCGATGTCAGCGAGCGTGGCGAAACGGAATTGAGCGTCTCTGAATTAGGGGAAGCCATAGGGCTTGACCTTCTGACGACGCGGCGCGCTCTTTCCGGTCTTCAAACTTCGGGCGTCATCAGCTATCAGCCTGCGCGGCGCACGCGAGGGCTCGTGATGCTGGACGAGCAGCCTGCGCGAACCCTTCGCATACGCCCGCAGGATTTGGCTCGCCGCGCCGCGCTTGAGCAGCGCAAGCTGCGCGAGATGATAAGCTTCTGTTACACGGAGCGCTGCTACCGCGCCTTCATACTGGATTACTTCGGAGACCCGCATCACGCGGAGAACTGCGGCATGTGCGGCAACTGCGTCGCAGAGATTCGCGGCGCGACAAAGCGCACGCCCGACGCATGGAGCGGGGAAGTCCCGCTTGAGCCTCCGACTGAGCTGGACGCTTTCGTCAGGCGGCACACGCCCGTCGCTCTTGACCTCGAAGAAGAGCTGGGCGAGCAGTCGCGCGTCCGGCGTGCGCGAGAGAAGGCGGAAAGCTTTGGTGATGACGAAGAGGCGGAAATCAGCGTCACTCAGGCGCGTGCGTTGACGGAAGAGGAACTTCTGCTCGTGAGAAAGATACTGGCCTGCGCCGCGCGCATGCAGGGACGCTTCGGCAAGGGGATGCTGGCCTCTACGCTTCGCGGCTCTCGTGCGAAGAATGTGCGGGACGCAGGGCTTGACCAGCTTTCCACTTACGGCATCCTGGACGACATGACGCAGGATGAATTGATGCTCTACATAGAAGCGCTCGTCGCCGCCGGATGCCTGAACACCACGACCGGGGCTTATCCTACGGTGTCGCTCTCCGCACTCGGCGCAGATGTCATGCGCGAGAAGACCGTCGTGGAGCTTGCCATTCCGGACACGGCGCTCAGCGCCATAGCCGATTCGACGGCACGACACGCGCGCACCGCCTCCGCTTCATCTTCGGAAAAGAAAGTGAGCACGGTTGACGAGACCTACGCGCTTTACTCGGAGGGGCTCTCGATAGAAGAGATTGCGCGGCGTCGCAATCTGACGGAGATGACTATAGAAAAGCATCTGGCCGACTGCATCACCTCGGGCCGCGACTTTGACCTCTCGCGCCACGTCT
>DATELK010000138.1:0-29728 GCA_035276685.1 Pyrinomonadaceae bacterium
ACGCGCACGGGCGACTCGCGCTGGATTACGGGCGAGCCTGCGCGCCGTAGAGTCCAGGAGCTTCGCCACGAGTGCGACGCGATTCTCATAGGCGCGGGGACGGCGCTTGCCGACGACCCTCTTCTGACAGACCGCTCGGGCTTGAGACGTAGGCGAGCGCTCGTGCGCGTCGTGCTTGATGAAAGCCTGCGTCTTTCGCCCCTCTCTCAACTGGCGCAGACGGCGCGCGAGTTTCCGCTCTTAGTCTTCACAGCCAGGCACGCGGATAAAGAGAAGGTACAGCTGCTTAAAGCAACCGGCGCGGAGATTGTGAATGACCACTTGGGCGGGCGAAATCTTCAGGCCGTGCTTGAAGCCTTGGGGCAGCGCTCGCTTCAAAGCCTGCTGGTTGAAGGCGGCGCAAACGTCGCAGGAGCTTTCATGGACGCGGGGCTCGTAGACAAAGTCACCTTCTTCATCGCGCCTATGATTATCGGCGGGCGCGACGCGGTGCCCGCCATGACAGGTGTTGGCGCGGAGAAGATAGCCGACGCTTACAGGCTCAGCGATGTGGAGATGCGGTCGCACGCCTCTGACCTTGAGATAACGGGCTACCCGGAAAAGCAGGGATGAGAGATGAAGAAGAGAAGTGCAGATATGGAAGCGTCTTCTTCTTCATCTCTTCCGCGCGCGAAAAAGAGCCTGGGCCAGAACTTTCTGGCTGACGAGCGCGTGATACGTCGCATCGTCGATGCGCTCGCCCCGCGTGCAGGCGAGACCATTGTTGAGATTGGGCCGGGGCGCGGCGCGCTCACGACCCATTTAATTGAGCGGGCCGGGAGGGTCTTGGCCGTAGAGTTTGACCGCGAGCTGGTTCCAGTGCTCGAAGAGAAGCTCGGCTCGCACGAGAACTTTTCGCTGGTTCAGGCTGACGCGCTCACAGTTGATTTCTGCGCGCTGATTAAGCCCGCCAAAAGCGCACGCGTCGTCGCCAACCTTCCTTACTACATCTCCACGGCCATACTACAGAAGCTGATTGAAGAGCGAAGGTGTCTGACCGAGATGGTCTTGATGCTTCAGCGCGAGGTGGTGGAGCGCATCACCGCGCCGCCCGCGACGAGCGAGCGCGGATACCTTTCGGTGCTGGTTGAGGCTTACTGCGAGCGCGAAGCGCTCTTTGATGTTGCGCCCGGCTCTTTTCGCCCGCAGCCGAAAGTATGGAGCACGGTCGCGCGCCTGCGCCTGCAAGAGAGGCCGAAGGTTGAGGTCGGCGACGAAAGACTTTTGTGGCGAATCGTGAGCGCGGGCTTTCGGCAGCGCCGCAAGACGATTCTCAACAACCTGCGGCACGCGCCCGCCGGGCTAAGAGAGAGCATAGGGCGCGCGGGAGGCGAGAGCCGCGTGCTGGCAGAGGCTTCTATAGAAGAGTCGCGCCGCGCGGAAACCCTGACGCTGGAAGAATGGGCCGGGCTTGCAAGAGCGATTGAAGGCTCATGAAAGAGAAAGCCACACACTGCAATCTGGCAGTGTGTGGCTTTTGTGGTTGCGCCCTCGGGCCTTAGCCGTATAGTTTCGGCAACTTGAGGAGTTCCCCAACTTCCAAGCCTGCCGTTAACGGCTGGCCGTGAGCGCAACAGTCACACGCCTGGCTTCCAGCTTCGATAGCTCATTGTTCTTCACCTCTCGCTCCGCTCGGGACTTAGGCAAAGAGAGCCCGTACTGGTCAGAGCCCGTCCAGACTTCCGAGAGAAAGTAGCTATCGCCATATTGATTAAAGACGAGGCTTGCTTTCATCTCAGCGCGGCCGGCCTGCGCGACGTTCATGTTGACGATGCGGCTGGTACGGCCGTCAATGCTCTTAAAGAGCAGCGCGCTCTTGCCGGAGTTCTGGTTAACGTACCTGACCGTGTACTCTCCTGCCGGGAGAGTCTGGCTTCCAATGGTGAAGCTGAACGGGATGTTGGCCTTCATGTGGTCTGCGGATTGGGCCTGAGCCGTCAGGCTTACAATGGACAGGGCCAGCATCACGACTGCGAACGACTTCAAAATCACACTTTTCATCACAACCTCCAAGTTTGTTTCCTTTTTCCTTTTGGGTCAGCGAATCAGTTTGCGGGGGCCGACCCTTTCAATCTTCGCTCTCAAATCCCCTCTGCTTGGTTAACGCGTAAGGAGAGCAGGAATTCCCTCACGGCGCGGAAAATTTTGGAGTAGAATCTTCGTGAGCTTGAAAAAGCAGGACTTTTAT
This sequence comes from Pyrinomonadaceae bacterium, assembly GCA_035276685.1. Classification (GTDB taxonomy): domain Bacteria; phylum Acidobacteriota; class Blastocatellia; order Pyrinomonadales; family Pyrinomonadaceae; genus JACVRN01. The sequence goes on from DATELK010000138.1 coordinate 2,228, forward strand.
CAGGGAGTTTGGGGATGCAGCCGCCCGAAGGCGTGACACAACTGCTGGTTGATTGGAGCAACGGCGACCAGTCTGCGCTGGATAAGCTGATGCCAGTGGTTTACGACGAGCTGCGCAGGCTCGCCAGCAGTTACCTGAGGCGCGAGCGCGCGGGGCACACGCTGCAACCGACCGCGCTGGTCAACGAAGCCTACATGAAGCTGGTAGACCAGCGTAACGCGCGTTGGCAGAACCGCGCGCAGTTCTTCGGCGTCGCCGCACAGCTCATGCGCCGCATCCTCGTAGACCACGCGCGCGTGCGACAGGCGCAGAAGCGCGGAGGCTCCGGCCAGCAGCAGCTATCGCTGAGCCACGCAGACCGCATAGCGGAAAAGCCCGACATAGATTTGCTGGCGCTGCACGAAGCCTTAAACGATTTGGCGACGATTGACGAGCAACAGGCGCGCATCGTCGAGTTACGATTTTTCGGAGGCCTGACGATAGAAGAGACGGCGGAAGTCCTTGGAATCTCACACGCCACGGTAGAGCGAGACTGGACGCTGGCCCGCGCATGGCTCAGGCGCGAACTCTCCTGACAAACTGCGCGTAATCACTTGAGGGATTTCGCGGACGCCCTTCGCGTTAATAATCAGTAGACTGTTTATAAGGTCAGTATCGCATGTTGACGATTAACCGCTGGCAACAGGTAAAGGAGCTTTTTCATTCGGCGCTTGAGCGGGAGCCTGAGGAGCGCGACGCCTATCTGGACGCGGCCTGCCGGGGCGACGACTCTCTGCGCGAAGAGGTGCTCTCCCTGATTGCCTCGCACGAGCAGAGAGGGAGCTTTCTAGACGCTCCTGCCTATGAGGTGGCCGCCAGCCTGCTTGAAGAGGCAGAGCCTATGCAGGGAAGGCTCGTCGGGCATTACCGCGTGCTGAGCCTGCTCGGGCGCGGCGGGATGGGCGAAATCTATCTGGCCGAGGATACCAAGCTTGACCGAAAGGTGGCGCTCAAGCTGCTGCCCGAAGAGTGGACGGAAGAGATGGGCCGCCTGCGTCGCTTCCAGCTAGAAGCCCGCGCCGCCTCCGCACTCAATCATCCGAACATCCTGACCATCTACGAAATCGGAGAATCGGAGGGCCTGCATTTCATCGCCACAGAGTTCATAGAGGGCGAGACCTTGAGAGAGCGCATGCGGCAGGGCCTGAAGCTCGAAGAGGTGCTGGACGTAAGCGTGCAGGTTGCTTCGGCGCTCCAAGCCGCGCATGAGGCAGGCATCATTCACCGGGACGTGAAGCCCGAGAACATCATGGTCAGGCGAGACGGCTACGTGAAGGTGCTGGACTTCGGGTTAGCCAAACTGGTGGAGCAGTCTGAGAGCGTCAATCTTGAGGGCGCTACGAGGATGCTGAGCAATACTAATCCGGGCCTTGTGATGGGGACTGTGCAGTACATGTCGCCAGAGCAGGCGCGAGGCCTCCCGGTCGATGCTCGCACGGACATCTGGAGCCTCGGCTGTGTGCTTTACGAGATGGTCGCGGGTCGCGCGCCTTTCGAGGGGCCGACGATGACGGACGTGCTGGCCGCGATACTTGAGCGAGAGCCGCCTTCGTTCTCTTCCATCATGACGGACGCGCCCGCAGAGCTTGAATGGATAATACGCAAGTCGCTCAGGAAAGAGCGGGACGAGCGCTTTCAAACCGCAAAGGAAGTGCTATCAGACCTCAGGCGCTTGAGAGAAGAGCTTGAGTTCGAGGCACGTGGCAGCCAGTCTAAGAAGAGCGGCGCGACAATTGAGACCAGAGCCATCGCGGCTGTCGATACGAACGCGAGCGTTGAAGTCGCAGCCGCGACGAGAGGGAAGCGGCGCGGGCTTGCGCTTGCTTTCGCGGGCCTGCTCGCTCTCGTCTTCGTCGCCGCCGTAGCCTCAAGCGCCTACAGGTTCCTCTGGATGAAAAAGGCTGTGCGGCCTTTCGAGAAGATAAACATCACGCAGCTTACCTCTTCTCGCAACGTCATACACGCGGCTATCTCGCCCGATGGGAACTACCTTGTCTATTCCATCAGCGACCGCGAGCAGCACAGCCTCTGGCTCAGGCAGGTCTCGAACGCCAACGACACTATGATTGTCCCGCCCTCGGACGCGGGCATCTGGGGCATCACCTTCTCGCGCGACGGCAAAGACCTTTACTACGTCACAAGACACCTCGACGAAGGCAGCACGCTCTACAGAATCCCGGTGCTCGGCGGAGCGCCCGTGAAAGTGCTGGTCAACATAGACAGCCCCGTCTCCTTCTCGCCCGACGGCAGGCAGATGGCCTTCGTGCGCGGCGCTTTCCCTGCAAGAGAAGAGAGCGCGATTGTCATAGCCGACAAAGACGGTGGTCAGGAGCGCGTGCTTGCCTCGCGCCGTCGGCCCGTCAGGTTTTATCCAATCTACTTCACTGGCCCGGCGTGGTCGCCTGACGGAGAGTGGATAGCCTGCGCCCTTTTCAACGCACCTCCTTATGGCACCTTCTCTGCCTTCAACGTCCGCGACGGCTCCGAGAAGCGTTTGACGGAGCAGCGCTTCACACAACTCGGCCGCATAGAATGGCTCAAGGACATGAGCGGGCTCGTCTTCGTGGGCTCAGACCTTTTGACGCCCTCTCTGCCCGGTCAGGTCTGGCATGTCTCCTATCCCGGCGGCGAGACCAGGCGCATCACGAACGACCTTATCAACTACCGTGGGCTAAGCATGACGGCTGACGCGACTCGTCTTGTGACCTCTTCGGTCAGCGAGGTCGCCAGCCTGTGGGCCGCTCCCGATGGAGATGCCGGGCAGGCGCGGCAGATTGCGCCTATACGCTCGCGCGGCGGTCTGGCGTTTACGCCTGATGGCCGAGTGGTCTACTCTACGGAGACGGGCGGCGTCTGGGACATCTGGATAATGAATGCGGACGGGACAAACCGTAAGCAGTTGACGGGCGGCGCGGGGCAAAACATAGAGCCCGCCGTCTCGCCCGATGGTCGCTACATAGTCTTTACTTCCACGCGCGCTTCCACAGTAGACCTGTGGCGCATCAATCTGGACGGCGGAAATCCCTTGCAGTTGACTAAAGAAGCCTTCGCCACTAACGCATCGTTTTCGCCTGACGGTCGCTGGGTCGTCTACGCGTTGGGAGGGCGAGGCACGCACAGAATCTGGAAGGTGCCCGTCGAAGGCGGAGAGCCGCGCGGGCTCTTCAACAAGCCTTCGTATCGTCCCGTGGTCTCGCCTGACGGCCGCTGGGTCGCAGTCTTCTATAACGACTCTCCGAACCCGTACAACGACTTCTTTCGCAAGATAGCCGTCTTCTCATTTGAAGGCGGAGCGCCGGTCAAAACTTTCGAGTTCGCGGGGAACCCCACGACGCGCGACGTTCTACAGTGGACGCCCGAAGGCGACGCGCTTCTTTATAATCAGATGAAAGACAACGTCTCGAACATCTGGCGTCAGCCGTTGGACGGCGGGCAGGCTGTGAAAATCACGGACTTCAAAGAGAACCTGATAAACGACTTCGCTTACTCGCGCGACGGTCGCCTTCTACTCTGCACGCGCGGCCCCGTCATACGCGAAGCCATGATGATTACAGACCTCAGGTAGAACAATCTGATGAGCCCCGAGCAGTGGAGACAGGTGAAGGAGATTTTCCACGCGGCGCTTGAGGTCGCGCCAGAGGAGCGCGGCTCGTTTCTGGATAAAGCCTGCTCCGGTGACGCGGCTCTGCGTCGCGAGGTAGAGTCCCTCATAGCCTCGCACGAGCGCACGGGTAACTTCATAGACTCTCCGGCCTACGAAGCGGCCGCTCACCTGCTCACGGACGACCCGGAAACTCTGGGAGAGGGACAGACCGTCGGCGACTACAGGATAATGAAAAAGATTGGGCGCGGCGGGATGGGCGAGGTCTATCTCGCAAGAGACACAAAGCTCGGCCGCAGCGTGGCGCTCAAAGTCCTGCCCGTCAGCTTCAGCCAGTTCACAGACCGCCTGCGCCGCTTCGAGACGGAAGCCTGCGCGGCCTCGGCCCTGAATCATCCGAACATCCTCACCATCTACGGCATGGGCCAGTCGGACTCGCGCCACTTCATCGCCACGGAGTTCATAGAAGGCGAAACCCTTCGACGCCACATCCCTAAAGAGGGAATGCGCGTGGAGGATGCGCTGGACATAGCGGTTCAAATCGCCTCTGCGCTACAGGCCGCTCACGAGGCAGGCATCATTCACCGGGACGTAAAGCCCGAGAACATCATGGTCAGGCGAGACGGCTACGTGAAGGTGCTGGACTTCGGGCTGGCGAAGCTTGCGGCAGACTGGCGAGGCGATAGCGGCGACGCGCCGACTATACAAAAGACGGACTCGGGCGCGGTCATGGGCACCGTGCAGTACATGTCGCCAGAGCAGGCCAGAGGGCTCAGCCTCGACGCTCGCACGGACATCTGGAGCTTCGGCATAGTGCTCTACGAGATGCTCGCGGGCCGCGCTCCCTTTGACGGAGAGACCAGCAGCCACACCATCGTCTCCATCCTTGAGGACGAGACGCCGCCCCTTAGAAGCGCTCGTCCCGACGCGCCGCCGGAGCTTGAGCGAATAGTCATGAGGGCGCTCAGAAAGCAGCGCGACGAGCGTTATCAATCCGCGCGAGAGCTGCTCGAAGACCTGAAGCAGCTCAAGCACAGGCTCGATTTTCAGGCGGAGCTTGAGCGCTCTTCTGCTCCGGTCTCGAAAGCCGTTGCCGCTTCGGGTCAGATAAGCGGAAAGCTTCATGCGGGCGAGCATGAGGAAGACGCGGCCTCTGCCGAGACGATAAGGATTGATACGGCGCGCAACACCTCCGGCTTTGACGACCTGACCAGAAGCGTGAGGCGTAACTGGCGCTGGGCGCTTCTGGCGCTCTTCGTGCCAGTGGCAGCTTTCCTTGCCTCCTTTTTCGCCTACAGGTACTTGAGCCAGAGGCGTGTCGATTCCAATTTCCGGCAGACCTCGAACACCACAACAACATCGCCCGCGCTTCTGAGAGCCAAGCAGGTGACGACGTGGGCCGGGCTTGACATCTACCCGTCCTTCTCGCCGGACGGGAACGCCATAGTCTACAGCTCAGACCACAGCGGGAGCTTTGAGCTTTACATCAAGCAGCTCACGCCCGGAGGCCGCGAGATTCAGTTGACCTCGGACGGCCAGCAGAACGTTCAGCCCGCATGGTCGCACGATGGAAAGCTGATTGCTTATCACTCCAACAAGCGCGGCGGCATCTGGGTCGTGCCCGCTTTCGGCGGCACGCCAAGACAACTGACTGAGTTCGGCTCGCGCCCCGCTTGGTCGTACGACAGCACACAGATAGCCTTTCAGTCTCAGGGCGCAGTCGATGTTCAGATTAACTCGCCCGGCGTTCAACCGCCTTCTACTATCTGGACTGTGGCGGCTGCGGGCGGAGCGCCGCAGCAGGTGACGCATGAAGGGAACCCTGCGGGCGGGCACGGCAGCCCCGCGTGGTCGCCCGACGGACGCCGCATAGCATTCGTGCTCGTCACGGGCGGTCACATCTTCACGCAACTCTGGTCTGTAGAGCGCGACGGGAGCCGCCCGAAGCTTCTGACGGGAGGGAAGAAAAGCCCCGCCTCTAATTTTGACCCGGTCTATGCGCCCGACGGTCGAAGCCTCTATTTCATAGGCGGCACCGGAGGCCGCAGCTGGGGAATACTGAAGCTGCCCATTTCGCCCGAGACGGGAGAGGCAGCGGGCGAGCCGGAGGTGGTTAAAGAGACAGGCTGGACAGTCTTCAGAAACCTTCAGTTCTCGGCAGACGGAAAGCATCTGGCCCACAGTGCCCTTGAGATGACCAGCAACCTCTGGTCTGTTCAGGTGTCTCAGGCTGGCGAAGCCGTAGGACAGCCCACCCTCATGACGCAGGACACCACGTTCAGAAAGAGCAGCCCCGCCTTCTCGCCCGACGGAAAGCGCGTCGCCTATCAGAGGTTCGTCGTAGGCGAGAACCACGACATCTGGCTGATGGACGCAGACGGAAAGAACCCGACGCAGCTTACTACAGACCCCGGAAGCGAGCTGTTCGCCAACTGGACTCCGCAGGGAGACAAGGTGCTCTTCTTATACGTGGAGCCGACGCAGCCGCCGACCGTTCGCTTGATTGATTTACAGACGGGGAAGGTCGAGACGCTGCTGTCGCTTAATATCGGTGTGGGCTACCTTCAGCTTTCGCCCGACGGAAAAAGCATCGCATACAACTCTACAGATAACGGAGTGACCAACGTCTGGACGGTCTCGCTCGAAGACCGCCAGCCGAAGCAGCTGACCTTTGATAAAGAGATGGCCGGCTTTCCGCGTTGGTCGCCGGACGGTCGCTTCATAGTCTTCGAGTCAAGGCGGGATGATAGCTCGCACCTCATGATTATCCCGCGCGAGGGCGGCGAGCCCAAACAGTTGACCTTCGGAGAGGGACACACCTTCACGGGCGGCCTGTCTCCCGACGGGAACAGGATTTCGTTCGCCGGCTATCGAAACTCCGCGTGGAACATCTGTTGGGTGGGGCGCGAAGGCGGCGCGGAAAAACAGGTGACGAATAACCAGAAGCTCAACGTCTTCCTCCGCTACCCGGTCTGGTCGCCGCTCGGCAACCAGATTGTCTACGAGTACGCGGAGGTCAAAGGTAATATCTGGATTACGGATTTAGAATGAGCTCTCTTGCAGCATGGTGATTGTCCCGGCTTCTTCCCCTTCCACAAACTCTTTCTCTCTCCATAACTCGGCCTCGCCCTGCTTCGTAAATCTCATAGACATACGTATAACTACTTTCGAAAAGCAAAAGTCAGGGTCTATAACCTCAAAGCTTAGGCGGTCGCCGCTGAGGCGTGGATTGATAAGCTGAACCGTCTCGGATACTCCTATCACCTTGGGGCCGTCGTCCGTCTCCACGATTCTGGAGAACCGGGCCGTTCCCTTGAGCGAGTCGCATCCCTGTTCCAGTCTGACAGTCAACGCATGAGCGCCATTCCAGTAGCCGTGCCACACGCCCGAGATATTCTGAGGCTCGTCCGAAAGCGAAGCACGCGCCATGTCGTAGGCCGCGCTGAAGGTGAAGGAAGAGATGAGCCCCACCGCAATCGCCAGCAGGAAAGATGAAAGCGACAGAAGCGGCCTGCCCAAGAAACGGCGCTTGCGGTTGTCTACACTCTGATAGCTCATCCGAGACACCTCCTCTGCTTGAGTCATATAGACACCGCAAGCCGCAGGAAAGTTCCATCAAGGCTCTGAGAAGTGAATGTCGGCTCCGTTGTGTTATACTGTCCGGCTAAATTCAGCCGCGCGTTGTTGCTCTTAACGGGAAACAGTCGTCGCGGTTCTTTAAGGAGAGTAGAGTAAAAGAGCAGGTGGGTAATGTATTAGAGATCATCCCTCTCGGCGGCGTCGGCGAGTTCGGGATGAACTGTATGGCCGTACGCTATGGCGACGAGATGATTGTCATAGACGCGGGCATGGGATTCCCCGAAGAATCCGTCTACGGCGTGGACGTTTCCGTCCCCGACTTCGATTTCCTGGAAGAGTACAGGGACTCGCTCTCGGCCATCGTACTGACGCACGGGCACGAGGATCACTTAGGCGCGCTTCCTTACATCCTCAAGAAGTTCAACCTTCCGGTCTATCTCTCGCATTTCACAGCCGGGTTAGCCGAGCGCAAGCTGGAAGAGCACGACCTGCTCTCGGACGTGCTGCTGCACAGGGTAGAGCCGCGCGAGGTGGTAGAGATTGGCCCTTTTCAGGTTGAGTTCATACGCGTCTCGCACTCGCTGGTTGACTGCTTCAGCCTTGCCATCAGGACGCCCGTCGGCACCATCATTCACACGGGCGACTACAAGGTGGACGAAACGCCCGTCATAGGCGAGCCGATTGACCTCAGAACCTTTCGCAGCTACGGGCAGGAGGGCGTGCTGGCCCTGCTGTCGGACTCCACGAACGCTACAGTGCCGGGCCGCACGCCGTCAGAGCGCGCAGTCATCCCGGCCTTCGAAGAGATTTTCAGCGAAGCCGAGGGGCGCATCATAGTCTCCGCCTTCGCCTCATCCATTCATCGCATACAGATTGTGCTGGACGTGGCGCAGCAGTTTGACAGGAAGGTCTGCGTCCTTGGCCGCTCGATGCAGAAGAACGTGGAGATTGCGGAAGAGCTTGGCTATCTGGACATCCCTGACGGCTTGCTCGTCTCCGTGAGCGACACGAAGCATCTGGACGACGACGAGATAGTCTTTCTGGTCACGGGCTCGCAGGGAGAGCCGCGCGCGGCTCTGGCACAGATGGCGACACAGGTCTACAAGGGGCTCACGGTTGAAGAGGGCGACACGGTTGTCCTCTCCGCCCGAATCATTCCGGGCAATGAGCGCGCCATCTCTCGCATGATAGGCCACCTCTACAAGCGCGGCGCGAACATCATAGAAGAGAAGCGACGCCTGATTCACGTCTCGGGCCACGCCTCGCAGGAAGACATACGCATCATGACGGAGGCCGTCAGGCCCCGTTACCTAGTCCCGATTCACGGCGAGTACAGAATGCTCTTTCGTCATAAAGAGTTCGTCAAGAACCACCTGAACTTTCCCGAAGACAACATCATCCTGATTGAGAACGGCGACGTGCTTGAGCTGGACGGCGAGCGCGCCTCGGTCGTTGACAAGCGAGACATTGGACGCACCTTCATTGACGAGACGGGCTTTGAAGAGATTGACAGCGAGACCGTGCGCGAGCGCAGGCAGATTGCTTACGACGGCGTCATCACTTTAGTCCTGACTATGAACGAGGAGACGGGCGAGCTGGAAGCGCCGCCGGAAATCGTGGCGCGCGGCATCATAGGCATGGACGGCTCGAACGGTCTCATACGCGAGGCGCAGCGAGTCGTGTCCGAGGCGGTTGAAAAAGCTCCAAGGGCGGAGCGCGACGACGTGACGCTCCTGAAAGAGCACGTGCGCCTTGAGCTGAAGCGCTTCATACAGAAGCAGAACGGCACCAAGCCCGTCATCCTTCCCGTAGTCGTTCAGGTATAAAAGAGACGAGTGGCGAGCGAGAATCAGAAAGCGATTGCCGCAGAGCTTCTAAAGCGTGCGCGCGTGTCTGTGGCCGCGCCCACGTTCTATCTGGTCGGCTTGAGACATGCCGAGTGGTCGCGCCTGCTTGAGAACCCTGAGCTGAGCCCGCGCAGCGAAGCGGTTTTCATGCTGCTCAAGGACGCGCACGAGGTAACGCTGCTTTTGGAAGAGGCGGACTGGCGCACTATGCGGCACGCGGCGCGCGATGCAGTTGTCGAGGGAGGCTTTCGTCTTCTGACCTTCGACATAGTTCTCGAATGGACGGTCGTAGGCTTTCTGTCGCACGTCACGACTCTTCTGGCCGAGGCAGGAATCAGCTGCGGCGCGCTCGCGGCCTTCTCGCGCGACCATCTTCTTATCAAGCAGGACGAGCTTGCGAAGGCTTTGAAAGTTCTGGGCCCGCACGTCGCGGAGCTTTGCTGAAGGCTCCAACGATTTCTTATGCGCGTTGATTGGTCAAAACGAGTCGTCTTTATCACGGGCGCGTCGAGCGGCATAGGGCGTGCGCTCGCCGTCGAGCTTGGCAGACGCGGCGCATCTCTGGGACTGCTTGCGCGGCGCGCGGACGTGCTTCAGGAGATTGTCGCTGAAGTTGAAAAGGCCGGTGGCCGTGGCTTAGCCCTGCCCGCAGACGTGAGGGACGCGGGCGCGGTCAGCCGCGCGGCGGACGAGCTGCGAGAGGCTTTCGGCCCGGTTGACGTGCTGGTGGCTAACGCTGGCGTCGGAGCGACTACCGACGCGAAGGAATTGAAGGCGGAGGCCGTCGCGGATGTTATCAACATCAACGTCATAGGCGCGGTCAACAGTGCGACCGCCGTGCTGCCCTCTATGGTAGAGCGCAATGAAGGGCAGCTGGTCGTCATCTCAAGCCTCGCGGCCTATCGCGGTCTTCCGAAATCCGCAGCCTACTGCGCCAGCAAGGCCGCCGTCTCTGCCTTCTTCGAGAGCCTGCGCGTAGACCTGCGCGGCACAAACGTCGACGTGTCCATCATTCATCCGGGCTTTATCAAAACGCCGCTCACGGCCGGGCGTCACGCGCAGATGCCGTACCTGATGGAGCTTGACGACGCCGTAGAAAAAATTATCCGCGCCATAGAGAGCAGAAAGAAGTCCTACGCCTTTCCGTGGCAGCTGGCGTCAATCGTGCGCGCCGCCATGATTATGCCCGTCCCGCTCTATGACCGCATCATCTCAAAGCGCTCGTACAGAGAATGAAAGGGAGAGACGATTTTGGATTTTAGATTTTGGATTTCGGATTGGAGTGGCTGCGTAGTTTGATGAGCTTCAATCCCGTCTCGTGAATCCAAAATCTAAAATCCAAAATCCAAAATTGTCATGTCTATTCTTCAAGCAATCATTCTGGGGATTGTTCAGGGGTTGACGGAGTTTATTCCCATCAGCTCTACGGCGCACCTTGTGCTGGCGAGCCGCTTCGTAGGCCTGGGCGAGACCTTGAACAGCGAGCAGACCACCGCCGTCATAGCAGTCATACAGCTAGGCACTCTGCTGGCCGTGCTCGTCTACTTCGCGGGCGACATACTGAAGATTACGCGCGCCTTCATCGTTGACCATCTGGCCTTGCTTCGCGGGCGCAAGAGCGAGGCGGCGCTTGAGATGACCATGATGGGACAGAAGCAGTCCAGACTATCTGAGGACGCTTGGCTCGGCTGGCTCATCATCATAGGCTCCATACCGATTGCGACCATAGGCCTGCTGCTCAAGAAAATCATCGAAGGGCCGTTCACGAAGAATCTCTACGTCATAGCCACCATGATGATAGTCGTGGCGATAGGGCTCGGCGTGGCAGAGCTTGTGAGCCGTCGTCGCGCGAGGCATCGCAACCTTAACGAGCTTGGCATACGTGACGCGCTCGCGGTCGGCGGCGCTCAGTGCCTGGCGCTGATTCCGGGCGCGAGCCGTTCGGGCTCTACCATCATGGCGGGGCTCTTCGTGGGCGAAGGCCGGGAGACCGCCGCGCGCTTCTCCTTCCTGTTATCCATCCCTGCCATCGCCGCGAGCGGACTGCTTGAGCTGAAAGAGGCCGCTGACAAACTGCCCGAAGGAAGCTTTCTGCCGCTGGCGGTCGCGACCGTAGTCTCAGGAGTAGTCGGTTATCTCTCCATCTGGTTCCTACTGAGGTTTCTTCGCACTCACACGACCGGGATTTTTATAGGCTACAGAATCATAGTCGGCCTGCTCATCTTCGGCCTCGTCTTCGCGAACGTGGTCAGCCCCTACTACGGCACGGAGGCCGCCACGGAGCAGAAGAACGCACAGCCCGCTCCCGCAGCTTCGCCCTCTCCAAGCCCGCAGCAGCAGAAAGTCGCTGAGCCTTTGCCGGAGGCTAGGCCCGGGACTAACAATAATCCCGAAGATTCGGTAAACTTCAATCGCCCCTCCAGACGGGCGCGTCGCTCGTCGGATAAACGAAAGGGAGGGCGGTAAGCCTCAAATGAGTGAAGAAGGAAGAACCGAAGAGGGCGCTCGCACGCAGCGCCCCAGAAGCCCGCGCGTGCCTGTGGATTTCACAGTCGAGCTGGACGGTGTGAACGCAGACGGCTCGCCGTTTCACGTACAGGCGTCTGCCGTGAAAGTCAGTCGCGGCGGCGCAACTCTCATCACAGATGCTCCCCTTACAGTGGGCGCGCGAGTGCGGCTCACGCCCCCCTTCGGCCGCAGCCTTGAGGCGGAAGTCAACGGCGTCTGGACGGACGAAGAGGACGGCAAGCAACACGTCGGCGTCAAGCTGCTGGAAGACAACGGGTGGTTCGCGGACTAGAAAAGGCAAGTCAGAAGTCAGAGTGCCGCAGTGATGAATTAAAGAGAGTTCTTCTTCTCATTCATCATTCTGCACTCTGACTTCATCATTATTTATGAAGCGCTGGATTGTGTGTGAGACGAAGCGTAGGGAAGCCCTTGAGCTTGCCCGCAAAGTAGGCGTCTCGCCTGTCCTGTCGTCTCTCCTTATAGAGCGCGGCTTTCGTGATGAAGAGTCTGCGCGCCGCTTTCTGAATCCTTCCCTTGAGCAGCTTCACGACCCGTCCCTGATGCTTGGGATGAACGAGGCCGTCGAGCGCATCCTTCGTGCCATTGACGGCGGCGAGAAGATTCTCATCTACGGCGATTATGACGTGGACGGAACCACAGGCACCGTCGTCTTGAGACGCGCGCTGAAGATGCTCGGCGCAAAGACAGGCTTTCACGTCCCGCATCGTTTCACGGAAGGCTACGGGATAAACAGGGCCGCGCTGGAGAAGGCGCGCGACGAAGGCTTTCGCGTGGTTATCAGCGTGGACTGCGGTATACGCTCGCACGAGCCGCTTCAATGGGCCGCAGACAATGGACTTGATTGCATAGTCACAGACCACCACCTGCCGGACGAGGACGAAGGCGCGCCTCCTGCTTTAGCCGTGCTCAATCCTAATCAGAAGGGATGCCCCTATCCGGATAAGAACCTCGCGGGCGTGGGCGTGGCTTTCAAGCTCGCCCACGCGCTCTTTCGCGCAAAGGGGCGCGAGTCGCAGGTCAAGGGCTTTCTCAAAGTCGTAGCCATAGGGACGGTCGCAGACGTTGCGCCGCTCGTGGGCGAAAATCGTAGCATCGTCGCGCTAGGGCTGGCGGACTTGCCTCGCGCCACGAATCCGGGCCTGCGCGCGTTGATGGAAGTGGCTGGCTGCGGCGACGGACGAAGCCTCACCGCGACTGACTTAGGGTTTCGCATCGGGCCAAGAATCAACGCCGCTGGTCGCATGGACGCCGCACGCGCCGTCGTGGAGCTTTTCGAAGCCGAGGATGAAGAAGAGGCAAAGCGTCTCGCCGCTCATCTGGACGTGCGTAACCGCGAGCGACAGACCGTTCAGAGCGAGATTGTCAAACGCGCCTTCGCAGAGCTTGCCGTCTCGAAGGACGTGAGCGCGCATTCTCACGTCGCAGTGATTGCGGGCGACGGCTGGCATCGCGGCGTGATAGGCATAGCCGCCTCGAAGGTCGCGGAAAAGCTGAACCGCCCGTGCGTCATCATCTCCCTTGACGCTGAAGGCATAGGCCACGGCTCCGCGCGCAGCATAGACACCTATCATCTTCTGAACGGCCTGACGGAGTGCGCCGACCTCTTCGTGCAGTTCGGCGGCCACTCGCACGCGGCCGGGCTCGTCATCAAGCGCGAGTGCATAGAAGAGCTGCGACGCCGACTGAACGAGCACGCGGCATCCAGCATCAAAGAGGACGACCTTGTGCCCGTGCTTCGCATAGACGCGGAGCTATCAGGCGAAGCCCTGAAGCTTGAGCTTGCGAATGAGCTTAGTCGTCTTGAGCCGTTCGGCGCGGGCAACCCGCCGCCCGTCTTCATGACGCGTGGGCTTCGCATCGTGGGCGAGCCTCGCGTCCTCAAAGAGCGCCATCTGAAGATGCGCGTCGAAGGCTCGGATGGCCGCTCGCACGACGCCATCTGGTGGAGCGGCGCTGAAGAGCTAACTTACGGGCAAACGCTCCGGCCCGGCGCGAGCATCGAAATGGCTTACACGCTTGAAACCAACACCTGGCAGGGCGAGACGCGCTTGCAGCTGTGCGTTCAAGACGTAAGAAAAAGTGATGAGTGATGAGTACTCGTTACTCATCACTCAATACCTGTTTTTATGGTGCAAGAGATTAGACGAAGAAGAGTTTCGATTGTTGACCTGCGTGCGCGGCTGCCGCGCGTGACGCGGGCCGTGGCGCTTTTGATTGGCGTCGCGGGCGTCCTCTTCGTCGGCCTCTCTTATTACAAGCTGCGTAACAACGTGCCGTTTCGCATGTTCGGGCAGAACCCGGAGCTGTCGCGGACTGTGACGAGCGTCGTTGAGGGCTACGAGCGGCGCGAGATGGACGGCGACCGGCTGAGCCTGCTCGTCAGAGCGGCACGCGACATTACCTTCGCCGACGGCCATCACGAGCTGGAAGAAGTGCAGCTTGAGTCTTATCCGGAAGGCTCAGACAAGCCTAATCAGGTGAAGGCTCGCCGCGCCATCTTCGACCAGCAGAAGGGGAGCGTCGTCTTCACGGGCGACGTGAACATAGAGACGCGAGACGGCCTCATAGCCAAGACCGACGCCGTCACCTACGACATCAAGAGCGAAAGCGCTGAAACGTCCAGCCTCCTAAACTTCACGCGCGCTAATCTGACGGGACACTCCACTGGCGCGACCGTGGACGCAAAGAACAAGACGCTCGTGCTGCGAGCGGCTGTCGAGGTGACCGTCAACCCGGAAGCCAAACCCGAAGCGACGCCCGCGAAGGGAAACCGCGCGCGGCCCGTGACGATTCGAGCCATGCGAGCGACCTATGATGAGAAGGCCTTGCACCTTGCCTTCATGGGCGGCGCGACAGCGGAGCAGGGGACGGACATCATGAGCGGCGATGTCATCTCTGCACGGCTCAACGATAAGCGGCGGCTTCAGAAGATAGAGGCGCGAGGCCACTCTTACCTTCGCTCCATGACCGAGGGGCGCGCGGCCGAAGCTCACGCGCGCGACATGGACTTTTTTCTGGATAACGACCAGCAGTTGACTCAAGCCGTAGGCGTCAACGAGGTCAGCGCCAGAACCCTAGACGCGGACTCCGAGGCGCAGCTTACAGGCGCAACGAAGCTGACCGTGAACTTCGAGGCGCAGGCCGAGCGGAGCCTCCTGAAAGAGATGCGCGCCGAAGGCCGAAGCGTGCTCAACCTCTCCGCGCCGAAGTCTAAGGCGAGCGACCCGAAGGCCGCGAACAAGCGCTTGACCGCCGACGCGGTTAATCTCTTCTGGCGCTCCAAGGGCAAAGACCTTGAGCGCGCAGAAGCCATAGGGAATGCGGAGCTTGTCATAGAGCCTGTGCAGGCCACGCCCGCAGCAGACCGGAAGACCCTGACCGCTCCACGCTTCGACGGCGACTTTTACGAGACGGGAAACCTTGCGCGCAACTTCACCGCGACGGGCGGAGCGAAAGCCGTCTTTGACCCCGTGCAGCCTTCGGAGACTAGGGCGCAGCGCACGCTGACGGCGCAGAAGATGACCGCCGCTTTCGTGCGCGAGACGCAGGACGTGAGCCAGACGGATGCATCCGGCGATGCCAAGTTCAACGAGCAGGACAGGAACGGCCGCTCTCAGGCCATGACCTACACGGCTTCAGACGAGACGGTTCGCTTAAGAGGCGGCGAGCCTACCGTGTGGGACTCGCGCGCGCGCACCAAGGCTCTTGAGATTGATTCGGACACGCGAAACGACATCTCCTACAGCCGTGGCAAGACCTCCACGACCTACTACAGCCAGGAGCAGACGAACGGCGCAACGCCTTTCTCGAAAGTGAAAAGCCCCGTCTACATTGTCTCAGACCGCGCGGAGTTTCGTCACACGACGGGCGTGGCAATCTACATGGGGAACGCCCGCGCGTGGCAGGACGATAATTTCGTGCGCGGCGATACCATCACGCTCTACCGCGAGAACAAGCGCATGGAGAGCCAGGGGAACGTGCAGAGCGCGCTCTATCAGGTGCGGCGCAAGGAGCAGGACGGAAGCCGCACCGTCGTTCCAGTCTTCGCCACCTCAGACCGCATGTGGTACTCCGACACAGACCGCATCATTCATTACGAAGGCAGCGTAGATGTCAAACAGGGCACGGATAGAATCACCAGCGCCGTCACGGATGTTTATCTTCTGAAAGAGACGAACGAGGTGGAAAAATCCGTTGCGCAGCGCGACGTGGTTCTGACTCAGCCCGGTCGGCGCGGCACGGGCGACTGGGCGCAATACACTGCTGCTGACGAGACGGTCGTGCTTAAGGGAGCGCCCGCGCGCGTCGAAGATGCCGAGAACGGCAGCAACGAAGCGGGCCGTTTGACTGTCTATTTACGCGATAGTAGAGTTGTCGCGGACACCTCCAACGGAACACAATCGACGGGCCGCGTGCGCTCCAAGCATCCTATTAAAAAGCCGTGAAAGAGGCCGTCATAGTCGAGAGCGAGAACGAGGCGGCGCGACGCCTGCGCGCACGCGAGGATGAGTTTGCTTACGCTTCTCTGAAGCCTTCCGCATCGGCTCTGGCCGCTTTTAACTTACAGAAGACTTACGGCCGCAGGCGCGTGGTGGACGACGTGAGCCTTCACGTCGAGCCGGGCGAAGTAGTCGGATTGCTCGGAGCAAACGGCGCGGGCAAGACCACCACCTTCTACATGATTACGGGGCTTGAGCAGCCTGACCGTGGGGCGATTCGGTTGGGCGAGCGGGACGTGACGAAGCTCCCCATGTACCTGCGTGCGCGCTTGGGGTTGGGCTACCTGCCGCAGGAGCCTTCGGTCTTTCGCAAGATGACGGCCGCGGAAAATATACTGGCCGTGCTTGAGACTATGGGCCTCAGACGCCGCGAGAGATACAAGCGGCTGGAAGAGCTGCTGGAAGAGTTCGGCGTCGCGCACGTTCGCCACACTCGCGGCGACGCTCTCTCCGGCGGCGAGCGCAGGCGCACGGAGATTGCGCGGGCTCTTGCCACAGAGCCGCAGTTCATCCTGCTGGACGAGCCCTTCGCGGGCATTGACCCGAAGGCCGTGGACGACATACAGAACGTGATTCTCTACCTGAAGAATCGCGGCATAGGGATATTGATTACAGACCATAACGTGCGCGAGACTCTGGGCGTCACAGACCGCGCCTACATCATGGCCGAAGGCCGCATCTTCCGCACGGGCGCGCCGCGCGAGCTGACGGAAGATGCGGAGGTGCGCCGCCTATATCTGGGTGAAAAGTTTAGAATGTAGGAAAGAAATTAACAGGCATGGACAGAGATTGTCAGGATAAAAGAGAGAGCTATTCTCTTTTCTTTATCCTGTTCATCCTGTTCATCCCTGTTATATTTTTCTTCTTGATAAAGCCGGATTACTGACGGCTGAGGCGATTTCAGTTATAATCTCTCCCGGGCTTCATAAGCGTCCAAATTCATCGACAGCAATTTTGTATATTAGCTTTAGCTATGTCCGTTAAGCTTACTACCAATCTATCGCAGCGCCTCGTGTTGACGCCGCAACTGCGTCAGCGCATAGAGATGCTGCAAATGACGTCACTGGAACTGACTGACCTAATCCAGCAGCAGCTTCTGGAAAACCCTGTGCTCGAAGAGGTGCAGTCGCAGGAAGAGATTCAGGAGCTGGCCGAAAAGATTCTTGACCAGCAGGCAGGCGCAGACCATTCATCGAATTTCGATTTCGAGGCAGGCGAGACGGGCGCATCTACGAACGGCGCGGGCGACGCGGACACGGCGCTCGGCTCTTACAGTGAAGAAGGCGCGGAATTCTCCGCCTCTCCCGAAAGCGCGGGCGAGGGGCACGAGGAAGATTTCGGCGCTGACCTTGAGCGGCGCGACGCATTTGAAGAGATAGACTTCGGGCGAGAGTTTCAGGACTACCTTGACCCCGGGTACAAGACGCAGGAGTTTGAGTATAAAGAGGACGCTCCGACCTTCGAGCAGTTTCTGACGCGCCCGCCTTCATTATCAGAACACCTGGAATGGCAGCTTCACATGAATCCGATTTCGAGCGAAGTCTGCGAGGCTGCGCTCTGCGTCATAGGCAACCTTGATGCTGACGGGCGGCTCAATGCGACCATAGAAGAAATCTGTCAGATGGGCAACTGGACGGAAGAGCTTGTCGAAGAGGCTCGTCAGGCCGTCATGCTGCTTGAGCCCATTGGCTGCGGCGCGCGGGACGTGCGCGAGTGCCTGCTCGTACAGCTTAAGGCCGTGGGCCATAGCGACCGTCTCGCGGCGCGTCTCATTGACGAGCACCTTCAGGATTTACAGCAGCACAAGCTGCCGAATCTCTCCAAGCAGATTGGCGTCTCGGTCGAAGACCTGCTGGAAGAGCTTAAGATAATTCGCACGCTCGACCCTTATCCGGGCCGCCGCTACAGCTCGGACGAGCCCATCCTGATTGCACCCGAGATTTACATAGAGAAGGTTGACGAGCTGACGGACGACGGCGACGATCTGGGCGGCTACGTCATCTACTTTGCGGACGACGGCAGCCCGCGCCTCAGGATTAGCCCCACCTACCAGCAGATGCTCGGCAAGCCTAACACGACGAAAGAGGAGCGCGACTTTATACGCGACAAGATGCGCTCGGCCGTAGACCTCTTGCGTAACATAGAGCACCGCAGGCAGACCATCTACAAGGTCGTCGAATCCATAGTGCGCCGCCAGCGAGACTTTCTGGACAGAGGCGTCGAGCACATAAAGCCGATGATGCTCAAGGACATTGCCGAAGACATAGGCATGCACCTTTCGACGGTCTCGCGCGTCGTCAACCGCAAGTACGCGCACACGCCGCAGGGCGTCATTGAGCTGCGCCGCTTCTTTACCGAAGGCATGATGAACGAAGAGGGCGAAGAGGTCTCGACCCGCATCATCAAGCTCAGGATTAAGAAGCTGATTGAGGAAGAGGACTCGCACAACCCTATCACGGACGACCAGGTCGTCAAGATTTTAGCCAAAGAAGGCATCAAGCTGTCGCGCCGCACCGTGGCCAAGTATCGTGACCAGATGCAGATACCCGGCTCGCGCGAGCGCCGCGCAGTGGTCTAAAAACAATGCTAGACGGGCAGAGTGCCGCAATGATGAATTAAAGACAATTCTGCTTTTCATTCATCATTTCGGCCTTCTGCCTTCATCATTTTTCAGGAGGGTCAGATGGAGTTTGAGTACACAGGGCGGCATGTAGAGGTGACGCCTGCGATACGAAATCACGTCGAAGAGCATTTCGGAAAGATAGAGCAGATTTTTGACGACACGACGGCTCGGGCGCACGTCATCATAGATGTAGAGAAGAATCGAAAGATAGGCGAGATTCTGGTTCACTGGCGCGAGCACACTCTGACGGCGCGTGACGCCAACGCCGACATGTATCAGGCCTTGACGCGCGCCATCAATAAGATTGAGAAGCAGGCGCTTAAATTAAAGAAGAAGCTGATTGACCGTAAGCAGCAGGCCATGCCTACGGCGTCGGTCGCGCCTGAGCCGGACGCGCCCGTCGAAGCCAGCCCGCGCCCCTCTCGCATCATCAGTGCGCGCCGCTACAACATCAAACCCATGACGGCCGAGGAGGCCGCGCTTCGACTCTCAGAAGATTCTAACCAGTTCCTGGTCTTCCGCGACGCAGACACCGACCGCATCGCCGTCATCTACAAACGCAAGGACGGCAACTACGGCCTAATCGAGCCATAAAACAAATGCAGAAGGCAGAGTGCAGAATGATGAATGAAGAGAAGATTCAACCTGAATGCTTTCTTTAATTCATCATTCTGCACTCTGCCTTCTGCATTGCCTTTGTTATGTCTGAGAGCGTTATCAAAAGTTCCGTCATCACGGTTCAGGATTTTATCTCGAACGCGCCCGAGAATCTTGAGCTGCGCGTGCTGGCGGGCGCAGGCGGCGCTCAAGAGCGCCTGCTCACAGTGCCGCGCATACAGAAGTTGGGTCTGGCGCTCGCGGGCTTTACCAACTACATACATCCCGGCCGGTTGCAGATTGTGGGCCAGAGTGAAATCTGGTTCCTGGGGCAGCTTGAGCCGGAGAAGAGGGCAGAGGCGATTCGCCACCTGGAGCTTGAGCGAATCAGCTGCGTGCTCGTCACGAAGGGGCTTGAGCCGCCGCGTGAGCTTGTCGAGGCGGCCGAAGGGGCTAGCCTGCCGCTCCTGCAAACGCCGCTCTTAAGCTCCGTAGCCATTGGCGTCGTCACGGACTACTTGCAGGAGGCGCTCGCGCCGCGCGCCGTGCGTCACGGTGTGCTGCTTGACGTGTACGGCCTGGGCGTTCTGATTGAAGGGACTTCGGGCATTGGAAAATCGGAGTGCGCTCTGGATTTAATCTCACGCGGGCACCGGCTGGTTTCGGACGACGTGATAGAGGTCAAGCGCATAGGGACGGACAGGGTCATTGGGAGCGCGCCCGAGCTGCTCAGAGAGCATCTTGAGATACGCGGCCTTGGCATCCTGAACATACGCGACCTGTTCGGAGTTTCTGCCATCAGCTATGCCAAGACCATAGACCTCTCCATCAAGCTTGAGCGGTGGGACAGGGCGGGCGAGGTTGACCGTCTGGGCATTGACCCTCGCTCAACCGACGTGCTGGGCCTGAAAGTTCCGCAGGTGCTGATACCCGTCAGCCCCGGAAGAAATCTTTCGACGCTGGTGGAGACGGCCGTGCGTATTCAGCTGCTTCGCTCTAGCGGCTACGACGCCGCACAGGAGTTCGTCGCGCGCCACACAGAGATTCTGGAAAGTAAGCAGTGAGTCGGAAAGCTTTTGACTCCATAGTAGATGGCGAAGAAAAAAGTAGAAGCTGAAACCGAGAGCACGCCGGACGTTGTCATCATCACGGGCTTGAGCGGCTCAGGCATGTCTTCGGCCACGAATGCTTTTGAAGACTTAGGCTATTTCTGCGTTGATAACCTGCCGACCACTATGCTCCAGACCTTTGCGCGCCTCGTGCAGCCGGGCGAAGAGAGAGACGCGAGCATAGAGCGCGCCGCGCTCGTCATGAACATCAGGGAAGGGCAGTTCCTCTCAGAGTTCACGAAGCAGCTGCGTGCGCTTCGCCGCCAGAGCCTCAACGTCTTCGTGCTGTTTCTTGAGGCATCGGACGAGGTGCTGGCCCGCCGCTTCAGCGAGACTCGCAGGCCCCATCCGGCGGACAACGGCCACGGGCTCCTTGAATCGATTCGCGCCGAGCGTTCCCAGATGGAAGACATACGGGCGCTCGCCAACCTCATCATAGACACCTCCGAGCACACTGTTCACACGCTCCGCCGGTTACTCATAGAGCGCTTCAGCCCGGAAGCGGGAGGCGGCACGCCCATGCGCGTGCAGGTCGTAAGCTTCGGCCACAAGTACGGCCATCCCGGCGCCATGGAGCTGCTCTTTGACGTGCGGCACTTGCCGAACCCTTACTTTGTGCCTGAACTGAGAGAGCTTTCGGGCCACGACCGCCGTGTGGTTCAATATCTGAAGGGGAGGCCGGAGGTGGAAGAGACGCTCAGGCGTTTCCACGAATTGCTGGAATACCTTCTGCCTCTTTACAAACGCGAGGGAAAGTCGTATGTGACTGTCGGCATAGGCTGCACGGGCGGCCGCCACCGCTCCGTGATGATAGCCAACATGCTTGCGCGCCGCCTGCGCCGCTCAGGCTTTGAGGCCACGGCCGCGCACAGGGACGTGAAGAAGGCCCGGCGGAAGAGAGTGAGCGAGTCCGGCAGTAAGCGTTGAACGGAGGAGAACATGACGGAAAGCCCTGATAAGAAGAGCGGCGAGAGCGCTGCGGGCCGAGTCGCGGGCGTGATAGTCACGCACGGGCAGCTTGCGGGTGAATTGCTGGCGGCGGCCGAGATGATAGTCGGCCCCGTCAAGCACATCACCTCTGTCTCAATCGGCTGGCACGACGACGTAGACCTTGCTCACAATGAAATCGAGCGCGCCATACAGCGCGTTGGAGAAGGGCGCGGCGTGCTTATCCTGACAGACATGTTCGGCGGCACTCCCACCAACATCGCCTCCATGTTTCTCTCCGAGGGCGAGGTTGAGGTCATCACGGGCGTTAATCTTCCTATGGTGATAAAGCTTGCGAGCCAGCAGGGCGAAGAGACTTTGGCAGACATCGCGCGGCGCGTTCGCACTCAGGGGCAGGAGGGAATATATCTGGCGGGCGACCTTCTGGCTCCGCAGAAGAAGGGTTAAATGGTCGAGCGTTCAGTGGTCGTGGTAAACCGCCTTGGCCTGCACGCTCGCGCGGCCTCGCAGGTAGTCCGGCTCGCCAGCCGCTTCAAGAGCGCTATCAGGCTTGAGCGCGAAGACGGGAGCGCAGTGGCCGACGCGAAATCAATCCTGAGCGTGCTGATGCTCGCGGCCGCGCGCGGCACAAGGCTTCGGGCCGTGGCCCAGGGCATTGACGAAACGGAGGCTCTGGATAGCCTGTGCGAGCTGTTTGCAAAGGGGTTTGGGGAAGAAGCTGAGAAGTGAGAGAGACTGTTAGAAGAGTTGTGAGGGAAGAGCGCTGGCAGGGACTGGGCGTCTCTGACGGGATAGTCATAGGGCGCGTGCTTCGCATACACAACGGTGCGCGTCACATCTACCGCGCGACGCTGGAAGAGCCGGACGTTGAGCGAGAGGTGCGTAGGTGGCGCGCAGCCGTGCGGCTCGCACGCCGACAGCTTCTGAAAATCAAGGAGCGCGCCGAACAGGAGCTTGGCCCCGAGCACGCCTACATCTTCGACGCTCACCTGCTGATGCTGGAAGACGAGAAGCTGCTGGGCGACGTGGAGAGCTACATCAGGCTTGAGCGAGCCAACGCGGAGTGGGCCGTGAAAGTCGTGGGCGACCGCATCCTCGCCGTCTACGCGGAGATTAAGGACGACTACCTTAGAGAGCGCGGCTCCGACATTGAAGACGTGATGCAGCGCATACTCGTCGCCCTGAGCGGAGAGAGCACGGGCGCTCGCCAGTTGACGCAGGACGCCGTGGTCGTCTCGGAAGATTTGCTTCCTTCGGCCGTGGCAGAGCTTGATTTCAAGTACGCACGCGCGATTGCCACGGACGCCGGAGGCTGGACTTCACACACGGCCATCATCGCGCGCGGCCTTGGCATTCCGGCCGTCGTTGGCCTTCGTGAATTGTATCGCCGCGCTCGAACAGGCGACCACATCATAGTTGACGCCTTCGCGGGCGAAGTCATACTCCATCCTTCAAAAGAGACTATAGAGCATTACAACTCTCTTCCCGCCGAGACGGGGCGCACGGGAGGGCTCACTCTCGCGGAGAGCGCCGCCGGGCCGCTCAGGACGGAAGACGGCGTGGAAGTTCTGCTCAGGGCCAACCTTGAGCTTCCGGCAGAGTTCGCGGGAGTAGAAAGATACGGGGCGCGCGGCGTTGGCCTTTACCGCTCGGAGTTCCTGATGTCTTCGCGCGGGCGCATGCCGTCAGAGGACGAGCAGTGTGAGGCGTATGAAGAGATTGCGAAACTCGCGGGGCAGGACGGCGCGACCATCAGGCTCTTTGACCTGGGCGGCGACAAGGCTCTTGGCGTCGCTGTCGAGGCCGAGCGCAATCCGGCCCTGGGGCTCCGCGCCATACGCTTCAGCCTGCGGCACGAGGACGAGCTTAGAAAGCAGGTGCGCGCCATCCTTCGCGCCGCCGCGCACGGGCGCTTGAGCATAGTGCTGCCCATGATTTCGGATTTGACGGACGTGAGGGAAGCGCGCCGTATCATAGATGAAGAGCGCGAGGGACTCGTCGAGCGCGGCATCGCTGTCGGGCCGATTCGCACGGGCGCTATGATAGAAGTCCCTGCGGCGGTTCTTATGGCCGACAGGATTGCGCGAGAGGTAGACTTCTTCAGCCTCGGCACCAACGACCTCGTGCAGTACCTGCTGGCCGTAGACCGTGGCAACGACGAGGTGGCCGATTGGTTCCGCTCTCTTCACCCGTCTGTGCTGGCCAGCATCAAGCGGACGGTTGATGCTGCGCGGGCCGCTTCCATTCCGGCGGTCGTCTGCGGCGAGATGGCCTCGACTCCCGCTTACGCGGCTATTCTTATAGGCCTTGGCGCAACCGAATTGAGTATGACCATCTCTGCCATCTCTCGCGTGCGACGAATGGTGGCAGGCGTGAATGCGGGCAGGCTCAAAGAGATTGCGGAAGAGTGTCTGGCGTGCGAGACGGCCGACGACGTTGAAGAGCTTGTGCGCGTGCGCTTAGGCACGGGCTGGCCACATCTTTTTCCGCCAAAATCCTTGCCAGCGCCTAAAAGCCAAGAGTAAAATTCCTGCCTGAGCTTGTAGCCTTTTGACTATGGCCGCTACAGTCTCCGGAGCAATCCCGACAAGTGCGTAAGACATTTTGAAGCCCGCTCGGAATCTAACGCTCTCGCCGCGCGCGAGTTTACACGACGCGCGCCCGTATATCAGGTGAACAGCCAATGCAAAATCGCTTACGTCGTATAAGGCGCACGCGCCCCGCTTCGCGCCAGCGAAAATGGACGAGCCGCTTCGGCTTCATCATCTTCCTTTGGGCAGGCATCTTTGCCCCGGCCTGGCTGAGCGACGCCATGAGGGCCGAAGGCGAAGGTGAGCCTGCGGTTCAACTGGTGCGGCTGGTGCTGACCGCGAGCGAAGGCGTTGCGAGAATAGAGATTGTCGCGGACGCTGCTCTTACTGAAAACTCCATTCAGCGTTTCGCTCGCGCAGGCGAGACCGTGATACGCGTGCGCGGCGCTCGCTCTCTGCTTCGCCCTGCCTATTCTGCGAACGACATAGTGGCCAGAAGCGTGCGCACCTATTCCGGCGAATCGAATGGCGAGCCCTACGTGGACATAGTCATAGCCACTACAGAAGGCGACACGTTCGCGCCGCGAAAGAGTTTCAACCGGCTGGTCATAGGGATTACGAACGAGGTTGCGCGGGCGCGTGTGAAGGCTGCTCAGGCGGCTCAGGCACAGGCGCGAGTTGAAGGGACAGGCACGGGCGTCGTCTCGATTGATTCCGCTCCTGTCACGGATTCGATTCCGTCAGGCTCGTCGCGCTCTAGTGCGGCAAGGTCAAAGAGCGTCGAGGCAACTCAGCCCGCGGTTAATCCTGCGGCTAATAGCGCGACTGCTTCCGCAACTCAGGCTGTCAACAACACGGCGGTTCCAGCAACCGCTCAGATGCAGCCACCTTCGTTCACGTTTCGAGGACGCACGCTCTGGCTCAATTCGGCTTTCAACCAGAGGGTGATTCCCGTAGACATCTCAGGCGCTCGCATCTTCTCGTGGAACGGCTCTGCTTACGCGGCCGTGCCTGATGTGTCGGGCGGCTGGCTCTACGTTCCTATGACTCTCGAAGCGCAGGGGCGCGTGCCGGGGCAGTGGGTGCCCGGGACGAGCGCCGCCGTGCGTGACGAGGTGGGCGGGCATCCGTTCGGGCCGGGAGTGCTCAGGCCTTCTGTCCTGCTCGGCGGAGTGTTTGACGACAACTTCTTCTATCGCTCCGCGACGGGCGAGAACGTGGGCCTCTTTACACTCGCTCCCAGACTTGAGTTCGAGATTCCGGGCGACACGCGAGCGCTCAGGATGATGTACGAGGCGCGCATACGGCGTCTGACCAACGGCAACTGGGTCAACGGCCAGACCTTCGATTTCGACACGCGCTCGAACGTCGGACGCTACGTCAGGCTTGCCTTCAGGAATCACTTCGTACGCTCGGCCCTTGACCCGAGAGAGTTCGACCCGGCGCGTGAAGTCTACATAGTCGGCGACACCTTCATGCGTAACGACGGCGCTCTGCGCGCAGAGTTCCTGCTGAACCCGCGCAGCCGTCTGGCCGTTGGCGCGGGCTACAACATAGTCGACTGGGACGAGGATTACATACAGGGCGCGCCGCTCTTCATAAACTACGGCGAGCTTTACACGGACATCACGTTCGAGCGCGACATCTCGGAATCGACCACGGCGATTGCCTCCTTCTCGTTCGCCAACACGAACACGACGGCACCGCTTCGCCCCGAGTTCAACGGCCTCGGCGCGAACTACCGCTACCAGTTTCAGGTAGGGGCGAGGATGCAGATTACAGAGACAAACGGGCTGGCCGTGCGCGCGGGCTACGAGCGGACGGATTTCCGCAATGCGCCGGTGGCGAACGACTACAATACGCTCGTTTTCGACCTGCTTTACCGGCGCGACCTGACGGAAAGAATAAATTTTGAGCTGGCGGCTCTGAGAAAAACGCAGGTTTCGACATTTAATCTAGAAGGAGGCAACGCACGTCTCCTGTCTACGGGCGGGAAGGCGCGCTTTGAAGGCCGCGCGACGGACGACTTGAAGCTGGGTTTCGGCCTTGATTATCAACAGTTAAGCTTCCCCGTCGCGGTAGTCCCCGGCACAACCGCCTCGGGCGGCGTCCCCGTCGGGCAGTTCAGTGGAGAGTACAGGCGAGACCACCTGTACGGGTTTTCCGTGGACGCGGGCTACCAGTTGACAGAGCTTGTTCGCTCAAGCTTCGTTTACAGCTTCAGCCGCAGGGACTCTACGCTCCCCGTGCTGACCTTCAACCGCAACCGCCTCTCGCTGGTCTTTGAGTTCGGTCGCCGCAACAACACCCGTGGGCGGCCGTTCTAACCGAGTCAGGCTTAAAAAGGCTATCCCGCCTGCGCTCTTCGCGGCACTTCCATTGCCCGGAAGCCGTGAGTGCGTTCGGGGTCGCTTCGGAAATGAACAAAGAAGTTAAGAGTGCATCATGAAAAAAGTTCTATATTCGACGGCGCTGGCGCTTTTCGTCACGGCCGCGCCCGTACTGGCCGCACAACCCGTTCAGGCCACCACGACCTCGCCTTCGGGCGCGGAGAAGGGCAACAACATAGCCCCTCGAAGCGCTTCCTCCTCAAGCAGGAACGACAAGGAGAAGAAGGATTCGGAGAAGGCCCGCAAGGCTTCCACCGAGCAGAAGGATAAGACGACGCCTGCCACGACCGCCTCGGCCTCGCCCGTCTCCAACCCCAACACGACCGCGACCTCGGACGCGCCGCAGCCCAAGGCTTCGACCGTCACGCCTCCGGTCACGAGCGAGCCTGCTGTAAAGACGGCGAGCAATGCGAGCAATTCTTCGGCCGCGAGCAGCGCTGCTCTCATGAACATGTACCGCGTGGGCGTGGGCGACGTGCTGGACATAAGGCTTCTGAACTCTCCCACGCGCAACTCAACGCTTTACACTGTTCTGCCGGGCGGCACGATTGACTATCCTCTGGCGGGCGAGCCCGTCCCGGTCTCGGGGCTCACGCCTGAAGAGATAGCCTCGAAGCTAAGCTCGCTCATAAAGATTTACGAGAAGCCGCAGGTGAGCGTGAACGTGCGAGAGTATCAGAGCCACAGCGTGATTGTGACGGGGCTCGTCAGCGACCCCGGCCTCAAGTACCTGAGGCGCGAAGCCGTCCCTCTCTACGTGGTGGTGACGGAAGCGCAGCCGCGCACTGAAGCCGCGCGTGCCGTCATCATGCGGCAGGGTGCGCCGAACGTCTCGGTTGACCTCTCGGACACGAACGCCATGTCTACGCTCGTCCAGCCGGGCGACGTGATTAAGCTCACCGTGGCTCCGCCGCAGTTCTATTTCGTGGGCGGCGCAATCAACGACCCCGGCCAGAAAGGCTTTCACACGGGGCTGACCCTGACGCAGGCCATCCTGGCGGCGGGCGGTGCCTCTCGCTTCGCCGGAAGCGAAGTCAAAGTCTCGCGCACGGGCGCGGACGGCAAGCTCGTCACCACCAAGTACAATCTGAAAAAGATTGAAGACGGCAAGGTGCCAGACCCCCTGCTTCAGCCCGGCGACCGCATAGAAGTCAGCCGCAGCGGCTGGTAATGATAAACAGGTCAGAACCGCCTGCGGTAGCGGGCGGG
>DATELK010000139.1:0-20723 GCA_035276685.1 Pyrinomonadaceae bacterium
AAGAATCGAAAGGTGAGAGCTGTTTTCGATTTGGGCACCTACGCGGCGCACGACATTCGAGTGAGCCGTGACGGCAAGCGAATCTGGGCCGCCTGCGGGCCTCAGCAATCAATTCTCGAAATGGATTCGGAGACGGGAAAGATTCTCAAGACATATAAGACTGAGCAGGCGGGCTCATGGTTCGTTGAAATCACGCCCGACGAGCGAAAACTCTACACGCCCAATCTTGAAGGAAAAAGCGTCAGCGTCATAGACCGCGAGACGGGCAAGGTGAAAGTCATTCCGTTCAAAGACCCGGTCTACGGAATCGATATTACTCCTGACGGGAAACAGGTCTGGGTCAGCGGCGGAGACCTCGCCGTGATTGACACCGCGACGGATGAAGTAATCGCAAGGGTTAAAACTTCCGAGGCGGAGACCGGGCGAATCAGGCTGACCTCGGACGGCCGGAAACTCGTTGTGGCGCTGTCGAAAAAGGTTGTGGTGTTTGACGCTAAGACTCACAGGCAGATTAGTGAAGCAGAGCTTTCATCCAGCCCGAAGGTGCTTACCCTCTCGGGCGACAACCGCAGAGCTTTTCTGACTAATCCCGATGACAACTCCGTCAGTGTCGTAGACATTGTCGCCGGAAAACTGCTCGCAACTTTTCAGACAGGCAAAAAGCCTGACGGCATAGGATGGGCAAATTAAGGGATGAAAGTAGAGCTGACGAAACAGCAGGCGTTTAGAATAGCTCTGCTGATTTTTGCCGCCCACACGGTTCTGTTCCTCATACAGATTCCGCAGGTCTATCTCTACAACGCCAACAACCAGAATCCCGTGGCGGCGTGGATTCCTGTCGCCAAGCTGGCATGGGGCGTTTATCTCTGGGCCTTTATTACGCCGCTCATTTTATGGCTCGGCTCGCGCCTGCCTGTCACTCGCAGGCACCTGTGGCGCAACCTCTGCCTGCATCTGGTTTTCGGTTTCGTCCTTGGAGCAGTTCAGCACGCGGGCTATCACACGGGCCTCGGAGCGTTCGGGCTTTTCACAGCCAAAGTGGTTAAGGAGAGTCTGGTTAACTTAAGCCTGATGTTCAATTTTATCTCGGCCGCTATGGTTCGCTACGCGACCATCATAGCCATACAGCAGGCATACCTCTATTTCCGTGAATCGCAGGAGCGCGCCTTCAGGCTTCAGCAGGCAGAGCTTGAGATGCTGAAGATGCAGCTTCACCCGCACTTCTTCTTCAACATCCTGAACGCCCTGTCGGCCTTGATTTATCGCTCGCCGAAGGACGCAGACCGCATGATTACACAGCTCGGAGACCTCTTTAGAATCGCGCTCAGAAAGGATAAGGCGCAGGAGGTTTCGCTCGCCGAAGAGCTTGAGTTTATGAAAGCCTTTCTACAGATTCACCAGACGCTGATGGGCAATCGTTTGTCCGTGCGCTGGAATCTGGAACCGGAAACTCTAACGGCGCTCGTGCCCAACTTGATTCTACAACCGATAGTCGAGAACTCTATACGGCACGGGATTGCGCCGCTTGAGCAGGGCGGGCAAATTCTGGTTTGCGCCAGCCGACAAGACGGGCAGCTCGTACTTGAGGTGCGCGACAGCGGGCTTGGTCTCGCTTCGCAGAAGATACAAAATGGCGCGGGCGTAGGACTGGCGAACACCCGCGCGCGTTTGAAGAATCTTTACGGCGCGGCGCACCGTTTTGAGATTGCCGCCCTACCCCGCGAGGGAACTGTCGTGAAGATTGAGCTTCCTTTCCGTGAGCAGGCAGCGGGGAATTGATGAGCATCAGGACAATCATCGTTGACGACGTGGAGCTGGCGCGCGAGCGCATCAAGATTCTGCTCGGTGACGAGGAGGAGCTTGAAATAATCGCCGAGTGCGCCAACGGTCGCGAAGCCATCAAAGCCATCAGCACACTCAAGCCCGACCTGGTCTTCCTGGACATACAGATGCCTGAAATCGGCGGCTTTGAAGTTGTCGAAGCCATAGGCGTGGAAGAGATGCCGCCCGTCATTTTCGTCACGGCTTACGACGAGTTCGCCCTGCGCGCCTTTGAGATAAACGCCGTCGATTATCTGCTGAAACCCTTTGACGAGGCGCGGCTCAAAAGAGCCGTCGAGCGTGCCAGGCGCGAAATCGACCGGCTCACGCCGGACGGAAAGATGGAAGAAAAACTGCGGCGGCTATTGAAAGAGGTCAGGAGCGAGCCTAAATACCTGAAGCGCATTCCTGTTAAGTCCGCGCGCGAAATGACTCTGGTTTTGACGGAGGGCATAGATTGGATAAGCTCCGCCGGGCATTAT
The DNA here is from genome assembly GCA_035276685.1 of Pyrinomonadaceae bacterium. Taxonomy (GTDB): domain Bacteria; phylum Acidobacteriota; class Blastocatellia; order Pyrinomonadales; family Pyrinomonadaceae; genus JACVRN01. The sequence continues at coordinate 2,304 of DATELK010000139.1, forward strand.
CTTGAGCTACACGTCGCGGGCGGCGAAAAGCACCTCATACGCGAACAGTTGAACCGGCTTGAGGCGAAGCTAGACCCGGAAAGATTCGTTCGCATTCACCGCTCTATAATTGTCAACCTGGACAGCATCAAATCTCTTCATCCGCTCTTTAACGGCGACCACCTTGTCATCTTAAAAAACGGCCAGCAGTTGAGCCTGAGCCGCACCTATCACGAAAAACTGATAGCGCTTCTGACGCGGTGACGCATTCCCGCTCTGTGTTGTCTACTTCGGACTTGTATTCTTCAATCCCTTATCTGCGCCCGGCAATAGATTCCTGCTTACCATCATGTCGAATATCTTTTTTGCGAATGCTCGGGCCATGTTCCCCGTGTAGTGAGTTACATCAACGTAGAGCGGCTCGGTCGCCTGCTCCTGCATATCGGCGCACCAGAGAAAGTTATCGCCTAAGCTGTTTTGGCTCGCGGCATCAGCCATCAGCGGATAACCATATTTAGCGTATAAGTGCCTGCCAAAACCATCCCCGGCAAAAAGATGGTATTTCAAGTCATATTTGTACAATGATATGGGTTGCCACACGGCTACCGTCCGGATTCCCTGAGCTTTCCCGACGGCGTCGATAATGCGCTTATTTTCTGTGTAACGCCGGATTACGTTTAATAGAGCGGCCTGGTCGTTATAGGTTTTTTCATCCGTGATGGAAGCATCGCTTTTTTGTGGACTGCTATCATTAACGAGTCCCAACGCCCTTCTTATTTCGCGTACGGCTCTGAGCATAGGTATTCTCTTTAAGCATTGCCAGAGAGGCGGCGGCTTCTGGATAAAGAGCTGCTCGAAATTGTCTGCGAAAGCGGGCCTGTCGTCGTAGTAGTAAAAATCATTCAGGCCGTTTATGAAAATAGCCATGTCCGGCTTGTAGCCTGAGGTAATCAATCTCTCAAAGAGGATGCGCTCCTGCGTGGAGTAGTAGGACTCCCGCCCGAAATTGTAGACTCTAACTTCCTTCCCCAAATTAGCATCCGATAGAAATTCCTGAAGGTAAGAGGCTACAGTCTGGTCATCGGCGACGCCGAAGCCAAAGGTCGTCGAGCCGCCGAATACGAAGACGGTAAAGTATTTCTCCTTGTCAGGCGGCCACGGCCCCTGATTTTTAATATGCCTGAACCCATTAACGTCCTCGGTTAGATACCTGCCTCTGAAAGGGCGCTCCTTGAATTCTGTATAAGGGTCATAAATGAAAGACCTCGACGGCGAGCGCATCTCAGTGTACAGCGTCTGTATCTCTTCTCTGCTCAAGCCCGGATAAACTTTTTGCAGGGACTCCCAGCGGTCTTCGGCTATTTTAACCGGCTCAAGCTCGGCTGTAGGTTGTCTGTCCTGAATCAAAAAGAATAGAGCCAGCAGAAGATTTATCAGTATGATAACGATAAAAGTATTAAGTGAGATGACAGCTACAGACCGATAGAGTTGTTTAAGGCGAAGTAGATTCATTATCTAATGATGCGGAAACCGTGGCCGTCCGAGTGAAACGCCTTATAGCCGAATCGACCCCTAAATTCAAGTTTTGAATTTAGCACAGTTAGAATAAGAGACGGCGATTCGCATAGGAATAAGATGCGGGAGCCGCGCCACGCGATTTTCCAGCTCAAACGCTCTACTTGGAGCAGACCCATCTGCCGTTCAATCGCTTGGCGAATGAGCCTGTGCCGCCGCTCGTACATGGGTCTGAGACCTCCACGCAGTCGCTGCAAAAACCTGTCGTCCCATCGGCGGGAGTGCCTAAATCTCTCAACGCTGTAGGCGGGTAAACAATCTGCCCCCTCTCGTTTATCTGCACGCATACTTTAGGCCCCGTCAAAGTATTATCCGCGTTACAGAAGTAGAAGCGTGTGCCGTAAGCGCTGGAAGACTGCACATAGATTCCCGCCTGCGTGCTCGTCACGACGGTGTTCGAGCTGCCGTTCTCCGCGCCGAACGTGATAGACATCATGTAGCCGTCCACGCCCTGCCGGGGGATGATGTGTATCTGCCCCTTCGCGGCCGCAGGAATAGAGCTGGGTGATATCCTCGCGTCACCTGTGATTTCAAAGCGGTCTCCGTACTCGCGCGAGACGTACGCGCCCAGCGACGACGAGCCCGATGGGCAGACCGCGCCATAGTTGGTTGTAGCGTAAGGGACGGCCAAATCCACACCGCACACCTTCCAGCCCTGCCCCTTCTCTGAGATAGCGGGAGTGTCGGTCGCGTCCAGCATGAACCTGTCCTGCTTGGAGACGACTTTCGCCTTGGAGGGGTCTGCGCCTCTGACTCCGGCGTTCCTGATGACGGCGTAGCCTGCGCCCTTATTGCCTTCAGAAAGCACCCACGCGGCCCTCTGAATCTCAGCGCCCGTGTTTATCTCGTTATGAAGCAGTGTGACCACGCCCTGCATATAGTCACCGCCCGTCAGTACGAAGAAGCGGCTGCCCACCGGGTTCCCCAGAAGCTCGTCGCGGGAGTCCTGAATCAGCAGGTCATTAACTCTGGCCGCCTGTATGCACCTTGGCGCGGAGCCCGAGAGAGCGGCGCAGTCAACGCTCCTGATGGCAAAGCTTCCGTCCATGTGTTGCACGTCTATGCCGACGTAGACCTGCTGGAAGAAGAGCCGCTCGATGATAGAGGTTTGCCCCGCGTTGCTTGAGTTAATCACGATGCCCTTCGCCCCGGGCAGAGCCGATGCGATGTGGCCGTTACGAAAAATCACGGCATCCGACTGATAGCCCTTTGAAGAAGACGTGCCCCACTGCACGCCGGTCGCCGCCTTCACAATCGAGAAGTCTTCAATACTAATCTTAGTCGTTCCCGGATTGTTGTTTGAGTCCAGAAGTATTCCCGTAGAGCCGGAGACGTTGTTGCCGTCAATGGTGATGCCCTGAATAATCACATTGTGCACATTAAAGATTCTGAAGACCTGCCCCTTGTCTGCGCCAGTCCACTTAAAGACCGTTCCGTTGTAATCGGATATCGAACTGCTGAGTGGCCCGGAGTGCTGCCCTATAATCGTCCAGTTGGAGGGAACGTGCTGCGTGACGGACGTGTAGAAGGTGGCGGCGTTGAGCAGTAGCTTGCCCGAGCTTGCCGCTTTGGCGAAGACATCTGTGGAAAGAGTCTGCTCGCCTGTCAGCGCCTGCGCGTCTATCACGCCGCCAGCCGCCAACGCCGCCGCAGCACCGGCAATCTTGCTGCCAGCCGTCCCGGCCGCGTTCGGCGCGATGACCAGATAAGAATTCTGCCCGCCGGAGATGTCCAGGAAGCCCTGCTCGTTGATACGCCTGAGCGCAGAGCTGCCGGTGATGAAATCAATCACGCTCGAAGGGGAAGCGCCGCCGGAATTAGCTCGAACGGAGGGTGCGCTGGCGCTGGCTAGACAAAATGTCAGTAAAAGCATGAGTACTTTGTTCATCATCTTCTCCAATTAGTGAACGTGGCCATACATAATAAACGGCTCCGTCTCGCAGTGCTTACGGGTGAACTGCCCGCCAGGAGCTTTTAAATATTTATCACGCTCTTATTCGGTTAATTTATGCCTGTTGTCTTGATACGAACATTGTAAAAAAAGCCACAAGATTCCCGCTTTTTTCATTGACAAATTTTATTCAGGTAGTAGAATCTGCGTTCACATTTCGTGATTGTAAAATAGCTCGGACGGCGTGAAACTCCCAAAGGTTCTCACTAAATTTTGAACAGCTAAGTCCGAGGCGCTAATTTGAACATTTCAAGGTAAATGCACTTTATTTACCACCATTGAAAAAAAGGCGGGGAAATCTCAAATCCACGTCGGCCCAATGTCTTTAGTCTAAGGTTTCACACGTGAAATCTTATGAACTGAACACGGTGCCTGTTTTAATCCCGGGTTCAGGAGGATTTTCTATCTCAAATCGTCATTAAATATCTCTCTACAGCCTTACAAGCCTGAAGCTTAAATCCCCGTCAAAGTTATGGCCGCATACACAAAGCCCACAATTAAAGACGCTTCGCGCCCTTCGGAAACCTATACGTTCGGAGGGGAAAATAGTCCCGCAAACGGGCAGGGTGAGATGGCGCTTTTGGCGTTGAGCCACACGCCTGTAGAGCACATGCTTTATCTTGCGATGTGGGGTGAGACCTCTACAGATGCTAATTGCCAGGGAGTATTCAGCGTCAGACGCCTGATGCAGCTCACGGGACTGAACAGCTACAGCACCGTCAGGCGCGGGCGCGACGGGCTTTTAAATAAGAAGAGCATAGAGGCTTCCAAGGTGGACTTCCCTGAAGGGAAGCGAACCCTCTACAAGGTCTTTACCCCGGTAGAGATTTTCTCCCGGCGGCGTGAGGCAGGGATAGAGCCATACCCGAAGGAATTGGACAGCTACGCTTTGATTCCCAGCTTCGGGCGAGCATTGCAGCGAGTAATAGATGGTTTCTCCTTAAGCAGACGGGAAGCGCAGGTGGCGCTGGCCTGCGCCGAAGGACTTACAAATTCCGAGATTGGAGAGAAGCTCTTTATCAGCGAGCAGACCGTGAAGTTTCACCTGAGCCACATCTTCGTCAAGCTTGGGGTGCGGCGCAGGGCAGAGCTTATTTCGCGTCTCCTTACGCAGGTTACTTGAAGGAGTGAAGCGAATCGTTCCGGCTGGTTTCAATGCGGAACTTTTAATTTCAGAGTCTGGTCTGAGTATTTGAAAATTTGCCGCCCGCCCGTGCGAAACGAGGCTTCCCGCTATTTGGGTCAGGCATGACGTTCATAACCGCTAAGGATTTTGGGGTTCGAACAGGTCAGGCGAGGGCGGGAGTGTATCTTTAAAGAAGAGGTGTAGGAATCAATGGGGCCGGTTAAAACTAAGAGAAAGAGACAGAAGAAGACGGCGCTGGTCACCTGCCGCGACCGTAAGACTTTCTGGACGACGCAGGCTCAGTTCTGGCAGTGGGTCAGGGAAGGCGTTATAGATAAGACGGGCGATAAGCCTTTGACGGGAACTTTTCGTCGTAAGCACGAGGAGTTGATGGTTCTTTTAAGCAATACCGTGCTTAATCTGGCTTGCCCGAATCACCTGCGCGAGTCGCTCCTCTCGAAGAGAGCCGGAACCGCCGGGAGGTGAATGGCTCCGGCCAGCCGTGTGGGGCTACCGGCCCACGTGTTAGAAGAAATGAGAGAAGATATGAAAAAGACGTGCTGCTATCTATTCAAGCTCAGAACGCTTCTGCTGTTTGGTGCGGTCTCTTTTATGACGATTGCGAGCGCGCCCGCTCTCCTCGCGCAGCAAAAGACGGAAGGTGCGGCCGGAGGGCCTCCTCCCCCCGCCGCAGCCGACGCTTCGTCCGGCAAAGTCGCCGTGCCCGACAGGGACGACCGCTACCGTATAGGCCCGGGCGATGTGCTGGACATACGCGTTTTCAATCGGCCCCAGCTCTCGCGCGAAGCCGTGCGCGTTGACGCCCGAGGCATGATTCAGATGCCGCTCCTGGAGGGAGATATTCAGGCGGCCTGCAAGACCGAAGAGGAACTGGCCAAGGAGATAGCGACTCGTTATCTGAAATACCAGAGAAACCCTTACGTGAACGTTTTCGTCAAGGATTTTCAGTCTACTCCTGTGGCCGTCGTCGGTGCCGTCGATAAGCCCGGCCGCTTTCAGTTACAGCGACGCGTCCGACTGGCAGAGCTGGTGGCTTTCGCGGGCGGGCCTACTGATAAAGCCGGTCAGCGGGTTCAGGTCGCTCGCACAGGCGGTCAATCCCTCTGCGAATCAAGAGGGATAACGAGCCCCTCTGATTCGGATAATGAAGAGTTTCTCAGCTTCAACCTGATTGACACGCTGCGAGGCGCGGAGAATTCAAACCCGTACATGAGGCCGGGCGACATCGTCACGATTCCCGAAGCCGAGCAGGCATTCGTCGTCGGGAACGTTTTTAAGCCCGCAGTTATACCTCTCAAAGAGCCGACCACGGTGGCGCAGGCCGTCGCCATGGCTGGCGGCGCTCTCAGAGACAGTAAGACCGATAAGGTAAGAATACTCAGGCAAATTCCCAACAGCCCGAATAAGACGGAGATCATTGTTAATCTGAGCGCCATCAGCAAGCGTCAGGCTGAAGACGTTGTGCTGCGCGGCGGCGATATCGTTGATGTGCCGACCTCTACGGGCAAAAGAATCATGAGCAGCATCCTCGGTGCCATCAGCCCGGCGGCGGCGAACCTCCCCGTTTATATCCTTAGGTAGTGTGGCCCTGCTTTGACTCTGTAGAGCTCCCGCCACATTTAATGTAGTAAATAGATTCTGGTGATCCGATGAAAGAAATCAACTCGCTTGAAAGAACTTCCTCCGTCAATGGGGATTTGGAGATTTCAACGGCGCTTCCCGCGAAGACCTCAGCTAACGGCTATTACAGAGCCCAGAACGCGGATAACGACCTTCATTTAAGGGACTACTGGCGGGCAGTACGAAAGCACCTCTGGCTGATTATCTGCGTCGTCGTTCTGGTGACGACTCTGGCGACCATTTACATGATGCGTAAGCCGAACATTTATGAGGCAGAGGCGCGCGTTCAGGTTGACTTAGAGAACACAAACCCGTCCCTGGGAAATTCAAAGAGCGGCTCTTTCGTCTTCAACAATCAGGTCAACGACCCGGCATACTTCAACACGCAGTTACAGATTTTATCCGGGCCGGGGCTGCTGCGCCGCGTGGTCAAAACGCTTGACCTTGAGCACAACCAGACCTTCCTCGCCTCAGGGTCGGAACGCAAAGCTTCCACCTTTCAAAGTTTGCTTCGCGTGGTGGGGCTTGGCGAGAAGGAGCAAAGCAAAGAGGCCATCAGTAACCAAGCGGCAAAAGAGGTTCCGCTGACTGCTTCCGCCTCGTCGTCTACGCGCGAAGACCTGGTGGAAGCCAAGCGCCTTGCTCCGTACATAAAGGCGCTTGAAAAGGGTCTCAAGGTCGAGCCGGTTAAAGAGACTCGGCTCACGATTAGGGAGACCCGGCTGATTGACGTTAGCTACAGCCACTCCGACCCACAGATAGCTGCCAAGATTGTCAATACTATTGCCGAGACTTTTGTCCTTTCGAATCTTGAGAAAAAAACCGAGAACAGTTCGACGACGAGCGATTACCTGCAAAAACGGATTGCCGAGCTACAGGCACAAATCCGTAACGGAGAAGAGCGCCTCATCAACTACGCGAAGAGCAATCAAATCCTCTCGCTCGATGCCAGCCAGAACACAGTGGTCGAGCGGCTGGTAGGACTCAACAAGCAACTGCTTGAAGCGGAAAACGAGCGCAAGCTGGCCGAGGCCGCTTACAAGGCCGCCCTTGAGCCGGGGGCTAAAGAAGCTATCGCGGAGGACAGCAACGCGAAAAAGTTCATTGACGAAGCTAACCTAAAGCTCGCAGAGCTTCAGCAGAAGCGAGCGCAACTGCTGGTTGAAAATACTGAGGAGTGGCCTGAAGTCAAAGAGATTAACAGGCAGATAGCATCGCTCGAAGAGAAAATTAAAGAAGCCAGCAGCCGCGCAGGTTCCGTCGTCATTACGAATCTGGCGACGAAGTTCAGGCAGGCGAAGGCGCGTGAAGACTCGCTTCGCGCCGCGTTTGAGCGGCAGCGCGGGGAAACGCTTACGCAGAACGAAGCGGCAATTAACTATAAGATAATTCAGCAGGAGATAGAGACCAACAAAGGTTTGCTCGACGGTTTATTACAACGTTCCAAAGAGAATGATGTGATACTGGCAGGCACACCCAACAATATACGAATCGTTGATTATGCAATCACGCCGGATGACCCCATCGGCCCGAAGCGCTTGCTGGGGATAGCGCTTGCTTTCATGTTCTCGTTGGCCTTCGGCGTCGGCCTCGCACTCTTTTTGGAATACCTGGATGACACGGTGCGCTCCGTCGACGACGTGGAAAACCTGCTGCATTTACCCGCACTGGCGACGATTCCTTCCATCGGTTCGTTGTCGCGGCGGCGGCTTGGGCCGGGACGCGCCGCTCTGGCTGCTGCCAACGGCAATCCTAATACCGAGCTGCTAATCAACGCCGATGCTCGTTCGCCTCTGGCCGAAGCTTACAGGCACTTGCGGACATCTGTGTTGCTGTCAACGGCCGGTCGCGCCCCTAAGACGCTGCTTGTCACCTCAAGCCTGCCGTCAGAGGGTAAGACCACGACAGCCGCTAATATGGCCATTGCCCTGGCGCAGACCGGAGCCAGCGTGCTAATCATTGACGCTGACATGCGCCGCCCGCGCCTGCATTCCATCTTCGGCGTGGAAAATCCTCACGGCCTCAGCACTCTTCTCTCAAGCGAGGCGTGCGAGTCCGATGTGCTGTCAATGATTCAACCCCACGAGACGCCCGGCCTTCACGTATTGACCTCAGGGCCGATACCACCCAACCCGGCCGAGCTTATCGGCTCAGAGCAGATGAACCGGCTTATAGGCATCCTGGCTTCGTCCTTCAAGTATATAGTTATCGACTCGCCGCCGATTACTTCTTTCACGGACGGCGTGCTGCTGGCCTCTATGGTTGACGGCGTAATGCTGGTGGCCCACGGCGGCAGGACTTCACGCAACCTCGTCTTGCGGTCGCGCCAGATGCTTCAGGAAGTAGGGGCGAAGATATTCGGCGTCGTGCTGAACAACGTGGATATGCACAGTAACGATGACTATTATCATAGCTACTACAATTATGGCTACGGTTCAGGCGCTGCGGACGAGCAACTCGCTTCGGCTACCAAGTAAGGCCCTATAGCCTTCTACTTAATCAGCATGGCGCTCTTAGGGTAGATGATAAAAGACCTTCGGGTTAAATCGTGGTTAACCCAGAGAAACCGGGAAGGCTACTCTAAGCCGGCCGAGTGGAGCCTACATAGGAAGGCCCTGATTCTAGGTCTCGGAACTGTGGGCGTCACGGTTCTGACCATCTGGGTGACCCGTTTATACGCAGACCGTTTCGGGAGCGATGATTTATCGGCGGTCTTGATATTTCGTATATATAGCTCGGTGCTGCTGGCGGTTTCGGCACTGGGGATGCCGATTGCAGTTCAACGGACTACCGCCTATTTAATGGCGACGCCGGGGCGGGCCGGGACATCGGCAGTAGTAGGATTAGCCATAGGCTTAACGAGCATAGGGGCCGCGTGCTTAGCCTGCACGCTGGCCGCACCCGTAATCGCCTCGTTCCTGAAATACCCTGAAGCTTCATCGCTCTGGAAGGCTTTCATGCTGCTGACCTTTACGCAGGCGTTGGCAACCATGGTAAGCCTGCTGCAAATAGTTCGCGGCCGAATCCTTGAATCTACTCTCGTCACGCTGGCGTCATTTGGAGTTGCGCCGGTCTTCTCGCTGAAAGTCTGGCCGACTGCCAGTCTGGCTTTCGTTATCATCTGGTCTGCGATTTTTGCCGGAGCGGCGGCGCTTCCGTCCCTCTTTTCCATCTACCGTTGGGCGCTTCTGAACGGCATCAAGGACATGATGCGCGAAGCCAGAGGACTGCTTCAGTACGGCCTGCCGCGCGTCTTTGCCAGCGCCATTGAGCCGCTGCTGGATTTGACGCTGCCCTGGCTTGCGCTGATGTGGGGCGCGGGACTGGTCGAAGCCGGAAGCCTGGCCATAGGACTTGCGCTGCTGCGCCCGCTCAATCCAATCACAGGCGTCCTGAACCTGATTCTAATTCCTGACTCGGCTGCGAAGGCGGCCAGAAGCGAAACGCTGTCGCAAAGCAGCCAGATGAGGCGAATATCCGAGTGGTCTTTGCACATTGGTTTATTCGCCACCTTGCAGCTCACCGTCTGGTGCGATGTCCTGATAGTTTTATGGCTCGGCCCATCTTATGCTTCGGCCGGCCCTGTGGTGAGACTGATTACGCTCTCTCTGGCACCCTCCTTCATTTACGGGGCCGTGCGCGGCATAATCGACGGAGAGACTGCAAAGCCCATTAATACCATTAACCTTTTAATCTCACTCGTTGCGCTGCTGGCCGTCTCGGCGAGCAATCTGATTCTGCGCGAGGGCATCTTCGTTTTAGCTTTCGCTTACCTGGTATCAAGAATGGTTTTGGCGGGACTTACCTTGCGCTACGCTTTGCGTGTACACGCCCTGCGATTCATGCGGCTTCATCCTGTCAGCGCTTTTGTCTGGAGTGCGCTTTTAGCCCTTGTAGCCTGGGCCGTGCGGGCATTACTGCCGCCCGATTACGCCGTGTGGGCGCTGGTACTGCTCAGCCCCGTCTCGGCCATTATTTTTGTCGCGGCGATGGCTGGCTACAAGGTGGAATGGGCGAATACCATAGTGTCCAGACTTAGATTGGTGTCATGAGGAACAGTTTTCGGCATTCATTATCAGCGCTGATTATTCTGATGGGGAGCCTCTTCGCCCTCATACTGCTTGTTTATGACGAAGCCTCTGTCACTCAAATAATTGTCAGCTGCAACGCCTTTATCTATCTTGTCATTTGCTGGAACAGGTTCTCGTCGCATCCGAAAGATGTTCTTGAGATAGACACGGTCTACCTGGTTTTCTTCGGCATCTATCATATCCTTCCGATAGCCGTTTATTCTCTGACGGGAATCTATGGCGACACAAGGCTAGACAGAATAGTGGCCTTCTGCTTCATGCTGAGCCTGCTGGGCTTTGCCGCAGGGTTCTATTCTTCGCTCTGGTCGAAAGTGATATTGATTTTCCCAAGGCTGGCTGGCACCTGGCGCGCGTGGGAGCCGCGCCTCGCCGCCGGTTTCCTGATAGCTTTTGGAATAGTCCTGCTTTACCTGCTCGTGACCACGGTCGGTCTGGCAATCTATACCGAAGCCGTATATGTCGATGTCTATGCGGCCGAATCGGGCAAGGGAATCTTTTCCGTCGGCCTCATCTTCATATCTGTGGGCCTGCTCACTCTCTACATCGCCTCCACTTCGGATAAAAAGATGAGCTGGCTTGCCATCATTGTCTTTGTGGCGTGCGTGCTGCTCTCTTTTCGCATGGGGCGGCGGCGGCAGGTGCTGGAGCTTGGCATAGGCTTGCTCGCGATACGCCACTTCTATATCAAGCCTGTCCGCACCAAAGTGCTTTTGATTGGCGCGATTGCCATCTTGCCCGTGTTTGTGATGATAGGTCAGGCGCGTGCCTATCTGTCTGGCGGCATTGACGCGATGGTGGAGTACGTCAAGTATAACTTCTCGGTGGACGAGCTACAGTACGTCACGGGCGAGCCGGAGACAGTGGCTCTAGCCTTACGCGAGACGGTCTGGTACATGGAGGGCGACGAGTACCGTTACGGCAGAACCTTTGTTGAAGCGTTCGAGATACTGGTTCCGCTCTCCATCAACGCGGAAAGGCCTTTGGCCCCGAGCGAATGGTTCGTCAGAATTTATGACCCGAACGTGGCCGATAAGGGAGGCGGTTATAGCTATGCTCTTATCGCCGAAGGCTATCTGAATTTCGGCCTCCTTGGCGTCTTCGCGGTCTTCTTTGTTGAAGGGCTGTTTCTTCGTACCCTCATCGAGTACCGTAAGCGAGCGCCCGACAATAAGGGGCGCGGGCTGCTTTATGCGGTGGTATTAACCGCCACAATCTCGCTTCTCAGGGGAGACTTCGCCTCTTTATTAAAAGCCAACATAGTCAGCGCCGTCCTGCCGACGCTGATTGTCGTACTGTGGCTGAGTCGTCATCCCAGCTTATATGGTGAAGCCCTCGCCGGTACGGGTAAGCTGAAAGGCTTCAAGACCACTATGCCACGGCTGCCAGGATTTAAAAGGTCTTAAGTTATGGCGCTGATGAAAGCGATGGAATAGTTGAAACCCGGTTCGTCAGTTAGATGGGAGAGTGCCAGTTGATAGATACCGTAGATTTAAAACAGAAGGTCAAAGCTCACTGGGAGCATGAGGTTTGCGGGAGCAGGAACGCCTCTGCGTCACTTCCTGACCGCAGGGATTTCTACAACCAGATTGACAAGACTCGCTACGAACAGGATTACATGATTGGAGAGTTTGCTCAGTTTGAGCAGGCTCGTGGGAAAAAGGTGCTTGAGATAGGTCTCGGCACAGGGGCCGACTTCTCGCGCTGGGCCCGCGCCGAAGCCATCGCCTATGGTAGAGACCTGACAGAGGCTTCGGTTCGGATGGTGAAGGAACGCCTTGCGCTTGACGACCTGACGGCGGACGTGGCTGTCGGAGATGCGGAAAATCTAAAGGAGTTCGAGGACGACTTCTTCGACATCTATTACTCGTGGGGAGTCCTGCATCATACGCCTAACCCGGAAAAGGCCTTTGCCGAAGCTTATAGAGTCTTAAAGCCTGGGGGCACGCTTAAAATCATGCTCTATCACTACCCGAGCGTCAGCGCCCTGCTAATCTGGCTTCTATATGGCCCTTTACGTCTTAACATGACGGGGCCGCGCGAGTGCTATGCAAAGAACGTTGAGAGCATCGGGACGAAAATCTACACGGCAAAGCAGGCTAAGGAGCAGCTCGGAAAGTATTTCAAAAAAGAATCAATCACGACCCGCACTTATCTTGGCCCGGGCGATTTGTTGAATCATAACTTCTCTGAGAAATACCGGGCGGCCCACTGGCGGCTAATCACTGCGCTTTATCCCACTTGGTTCATTAAACACGTTGTCGGCCACCGGTTCGGCACCGTGCTGACTATCACGGCGACTAAATGATTCCAGCGACCGGACGGCAGTTACGGCCCATTGACTTGCATCTTTTTCGTGAAGAGCTAGAGAGCATTCGACCATGTGCGGGATAGCCGGGATAAGAAACTCTTTTTCAACCAGCCAATACGAAGTCCCCCACATGCTTGAGATGATCAGGCACCGTGGCCCGGACGACTCGGGCCACTGGAAGGGGCGCGACTGGCATATAGGCATGACGCGTCTTGCCATCATAGACTGCCTGCACGGTCGCCAGCCTATGCGTAGCGCAGACGGGCGCTGGGTCATCGTGTTGAACGGAGAGATATACAATTTCCCGAGTCTGAGACAAAGGCTGGTTGACGACGGCGTGCAGTTTAGAACACGCGCCGACACGGAAGTCCTTCTAGAGCTGGTCGCACGCCGTGGCGTTGTCGCCGCGCTCGAAGCCATAGAGGGAATGTTCGCCTTCGCCGTCGCCGACATTGAAACCGGAGACCTCTGGCTGGCGCGCGACCGCTTTGGGGAAAAGCCTCTCTACGTTGACCGCCGCGACGGCGGCTTCGCTTTTTGCAGCGAGCTGACGCCGCTCGTAAAGGCGCGTAACTGTTCCAGACGACCCTCGGGCAGAGGCATCGCGGCTATTCTGCGACACGGTCATCCCTGGCCGGGCGTCACGGCCTTCGAAGGAATATCGGAGCTGCGGCCGGGACGCTGGCTGCGCCGCTCGGCCGGAGGTGGTGAGGTCGAGGGCATCTACTGGCAGCCCCCTGACCGGATTGATGAAGAAGCGGGCTCGATAGAGAAATGCGGGCAAAGACTTTTAGAGCTGCTGGACGAGAGCGTAAGTGAACGATTGGTCTCTGACGTTCCGCTGGGCCTTTTCCTGAGCGGCGGAATTGATTCGTCCTGCGTCGCCGCCTCGGCCAGCACCCTGAGACCGGGCATAGAGGCCATCACCGCAGGCTTTGAAGCTGCCGGTTACGACGAGCGACCCCTGGCGCGGCTCACGGCGAGCCATCTGGGAATTAAGCTGATAGAGGAACAGGGGGCCAATGCCCCTTTCTCGCAAGAGCTATTTGACGACCTGCTGCGCCACTACGGTCAGCCGTTTCTGGATACAAGCTCTGTGCCGACGCGTGCCGTCTCGCATGCCGCCAGACGACATTTCACGGTCGTGCTGTCGGGCGACGGCGGCGACGAATTGCTGTCAGGATATTTAGGTCACTCAAGAAATGTTCTCCTGGCGAAATACGGCGGCGGCCTGCCCGGAGCTTTTGTCTCGAACGTCTTCCAGAGCTTTCTGCCGGATAGAGGAAGGTGGGAGTCTCTTAAGCGAGCGCTCGTGTTGAATTCAAGCATCCCCGGCGGCCTGCTCATGCATACGATGGACGGCGTCTTCACAGACGAGAGGCTGCTCAGCCTGTTTGAAGGCACCGCCTGGGAGGCTGAGACGCGTGAGCATCTGGACACGTCGCGCGAATGGTCGCGCAACCTCTGGCAGTCAGTTAAAGACCCGAATCTGGCCCTGTCCCTGCACCTGATACACAGCTCTCTGCCGCAGGACATCCTGGCCAAAGTTGACCGCATGTCCATGGCCGAGTCGCTGGAGGTGCGCGCCCCGTTCCTGGACTCCAAGCTTGCCGCCTACGCGCTATCTTTACCGAATCACTTGAAGATGAAAGGGCGTGTTGGAAAGTACATCCTGCGCCACGCGCTCAGGGGCCGACTGCCGCAGCCTGTGCTGGAAGCGCCCAAGCGCGGTTTCTGTCTGCCCGTCAGAGATTGGCTAGGCGAGCGGTTCTGGATAAATCTGCGGGAAGAACTGGATTTTTATAAAAGCGATAGCGCGGCTGAATTAAACACTAAGAGCCTTGAGCAGTTGATAAACGACGACGAGGAGCGATGCCGGCAGGTTAATAGCTACCGGGCGCTTCACCGCGCATTCTTAGTCTACGGGTTTCTACGCTGGAGGCGTCAATATGTCGAGACGCCGGAGCAGGAAATCTACGCCGCTCCGGTCGCCGTGGAGGCTTAAGATGAAGAAGAAGCTCCGCGTTCTTCTCGTCGCCCCCGTGGTGCCGCCCCGGAACGGGCACGTCGGAGGACAACTGACTGCCGCCCTGACCTTATACACCAGCGCACTGGCCGGCATCGTCGAGTTCAACCCGGTCGTGAATAAGAAGATTTCCGTTCCGCCGCCATCTTTACCCGTGCGCGCTGTGGACGCCCTGAGACGTTTGTTCCAGTTCATCTCTCAGCTTCTACGGTCGGACGTGGTGCTGGTCTTCTCTCAGGACGGGCTGGGTCTAATCGAAAAAGGGTTAATGTGCATAGTCGCCAGGATAGCGAGGCGCGGGGTCATCATACGCTTCGGCAGCGGCTTGATTGATAGACAGTGTCGGCATCCGCTGATGAAGCTCTGGCTCCGGCTCGTGTTGCGAAGCGCGCACGTTATCTGCTCGCAAGGCCCTTTCTGGACGAGCTATTTTCAGAACTTCGCCGAGGCTCAAGGCAAGGTGATTGAGATTCCGAACGGAATCAACCTTGAGAGCGTAGACTCTCGCCTGCCCGGCCACGCGCGCGGGCACCGGTTAATCTATGTCGGGGCCGTCAAGCATTCCAAAGGCGTCTTTGAGATGCTTGATGTCTTGGAGGCTGTGCGCGAGACCTACCCCCAGACAACGTTGAGCGTGGTCGGCGGGGGCGATGATTTCGAGGAGTTCAAGGCGGCTGTCAAAAGGCGCGGTATGCAGGCCCACGTCTCCGCCGAAGGATGGGCCTCAAGGGATGAAGTCAAAGCTTCCCTGAGCATGGCGGACGTTTTTCTCTTCCCCAGCCACTACGAGGGGCTGCCCAATGCTGTTCTGGAAGCGATGGCGGCGGCGGTGCCTGTGGTAGCCACAAGGGTCGGCTCGATTCCGGACTTAATACGGGACGGCTCCACGGGCTTCTTAGCCGACGTGGGCGACACCCGAGCCATGACGCGCGGGGTCTTAGCGCTCATGAGCGAGCCGGATGAAGCGAGCCGCATAGGGCTAAATGGACGCAGGTTAATCGAAGAGAAATACGACATAAATAAGATTTGGCTCCTGTATGCGGAGGCGCTGAAGAAAGCCGCGCGCGAGGTCGGGTGCCAGAGGGGCGCGGCCCTGATGGAGCATAAAAGCCCCTTAGAGGTGAGCTCGATACAGGGGCATTAGAGCTTAACGCGACGCTCGGACTCGGACGGCCGCAGGGAGCCGCTATTGTATGAAGATAGATAACGAGGGGCAGCATTCGATGTCGTTTAACTCGGCAGAAGTAGTTGTCACGGGCGGCGCGGGAGCGATTGGGTCTCGCCTGGTCAGACGCCTGTTGAAGGATGGCGCTGGTTCTGTGACCGTAGTGGATGATTTGTCCTCGGGCTATAAGTGGCTCTTGCCGGATGACGCGAGGGTATCGTTGCTTGAGCAGGATGTCTGCGACCTGTTCAAGACGGGAGTCGATGCGAAGAAGCCTTTCGTCTTTCATCTGGCGGCCTTCTTCGCCAACCAGAACAGCGTAGACCACCCGCTTGACGATTTACACACTAACGGGATGGGCACGCTCACCACGCTCATGTGGGCGCAGAGCAAACAGGCCCGGCGCATGGTCTACGCTTCGGCGGGCTGCTCCATCGCGGGACACGGCATCGACGCGCCTATTCGTGAAGACATGCCTGTGAGCTTGAATCTGGACACGCCGTACCAGATTACAAAGGCGCTCGGCGAGTTCTACTGCAACTACTTTAATAACTACTCAAGCACTGTGCGCTGCCGCTTCTTCAACTCTTACGGCCCCGGCGAAGTCCCCGGCCCGTACCGTAACGTGATACCGAATTTCATCTGGCGCGCTCTGAATAACCAGCCGCTAGTCATCACTGGCACGGGCGACGAAACCCGCGACTTCATTTACGTGGACGATTTGGTGGACGGGTTGATGATGTCTGCCGCTATGCCTGAGGCGCACGGCGGGGCATTCAACCTCGGGACGGGAATTCAGACGCGCGTTATCGACCTTGCAGAAATGATTATCAGGGCCTGCCGCTCAAATAGCCGTATAGAGTTTGCGCCGCGCCGTTCGTGGGATAACAGCACGCACCGGCAGGCAGACATCAGCCTCGCCCAGAATGTGCTCGGGTTTAAGCCTACAGTTGCCGTGAGCGAGGGCATAGAGCGCACCGTGGAATGGTTTCACGAGAACAGGGAAGAGATAGAGGCGAGCACGAGGGTTAATTCATGAAAGTACTGGTGACGGGCGGCGCAGGCTTCATAGGCTCGCACGTAGTTGACGCTCTGCGCGAGAAGGGCGCAGAGGTAATCTGTCTGGACAGCCTTGACCCCGGCGTCTATCACTACCCGCCTGACTATCTACGCCCGGACGTTGATTACTGCTTCGCCGATTTACGCCACTGGAAGCCGGACGAGCGCTTCGACGACGTGGAGTACGTCATACATCTGGCGGCGCTCGGCGGAGTCGGCCGCGCGGCGCGCGAGCCCGCCAACATCATCGAGGCGAACTGTCTGGGTACGGCTCGGCTGCTCGACGCGGCGCGAGGCTGGCCGAAGCTGAGCCGCATTATTCTCGCCAGCAGCTTCAGCGTCTACGGGGCCAACTACACCTACCGCTGCTCCGGCTGCGGGACGGAAGCCTACGGCGTGCGGCACAATCATAATCTGGACAAGGGCTACTTCGAGGTGCTCTGCCAGAGGTGCGAGGAAGAGACTACTGTCGTGCCAGTGACGGAGGCCGCGCCGCCCTCTCCCCTGGAGACCTACGGCGCGTCAAAGTTCATGCAGGAGCTTTGCTTCCGTGGCTTTGACCACAGCCCCGTGACGATACTTCGTTTCTCGTCCGTCTACGGCAAGCGGCTGCGACTGGACGACGGCGAGGCCACCATCATCGCGCGCATCGCCGGGTGGATTCGCTCGGGTAAGCGGCCTTCGCTTTATGAAGACGGAAGGCAGATTAGGGACTGGGTCTACGTCGGGGATTTGGTGGCCGCGATGATGGCTTTGATTGACGGCCGCGCAGCGCCGCCCGTCATAAACGTGTGCTCCGGAGTCCCGACCCGTTTGACGGAAGCCTGCGAGCACATCTCTGCGGCTTACGGCGTTGACTGCCCGGCGGAAGTCGTGGGCGGCTACAGGCCGGGCGACATGCGTCATTGCCTCGGAGACGCCTCCACGCTCAGTCAATTATTAGGTCGTCAGCCCATAGCCTTCAGGGAAGGAGCAAAGCTGACTTTTGGCTCCGGTGAATAAGCTGGCTCTATAAAAGGGGCGGGTGTTTATCAACTCTTCTTTCACCTTACATCAAGAGAAAGTACTAAGCATATGTGCGGCATTCTCGTGACCTCAGGGGTTGAAAAACCCTTTAGCCATCGCTCGCTTCGCGGACTGCGCAAGCGCGGGCCCGATGAGGTCGGATTCTGGGCAGATAAATTTGTGAACATGGCTCACACCCGGCTCTCCATCATAGGCCTGGACGAGCGCGGGATTGAGCCGCTTGAAAACAGCAGGCACGTGCTTGCTTATAACGGAGAGATTTATAACTTCAACGAGATAAAGGAGCGCCTTGACCGGGAAGGGATTCATCTAAGCGGAGCCAACGATGCGGAAGTGCTGCTTCACGCGTGGACGCGCTGGGGCGCGGACATCCTCACAGACCTGACGGGCTTCTGGTCATTCGTCGTCTACGATAAAGAGCAGCGCAAGCTGACGCTCGTGCGCGACCAGCTCGGAATCAAGCCGCTCTATTA
>DATELK010000140.1:0-4579 GCA_035276685.1 Pyrinomonadaceae bacterium
CCCGCCCGCTACCGCAGGCGGTACTGACCTGTATTTTCAGCCGAAGAGGCTGATGCCCAGAAGCCCCAGCAGCTGGCTGCCTAGCATAATCACCACGGCCGTCGTTATCATCGCAAAGGTTCCCCACCCGAGCACGTTATAAAGCGGCGTGTTCTTCAAATCTCCCGTCAGCCGTTTGTCGTTAATCAGCTTCAGTATGAAGACCAGTATGACGGGCAGCAGTATGCCGTTCAGCACCTGCACGGCTACGAGTATCTGAATGACCGGCAGGTTCGGAATGAGGGCGAGCGCAGTCCCGACTACAATCAGCGCGGTGAAGAGACTGAAGAAGACACGGCCTCGACGGAAATCAAGATTGACGCCCTTGGGTATGCCGAACGCCTCGCTGATGGCGTAGCTCGTCGCAAGCGGCAGCACCGCGCCAGCCAGCAGCGACGCGCCGAGCAGGCCGATGGCGAAAAGGAGCTTGGCAGAGCTTCCGACCACCGGCTCAAGCGCACGCGCGGCGTCTGCGGCGGACTCTATGTTCGTCTTCCCCACGGCATGAAGAGTGGCCGCCGTGGCTATAATCATGAAGACCGACATCAGGTTCGAGAAGAACGCGCCGAAGTATGCGTCCACGCGCTCGTTCTTGTAGTGACGACGCGCCACGCCCTTCTCCACCAGCGAGCTTTGCTGAAAGATTTGAATGTAGGGCGTAAGCGTTGTGCCAAGCAATCCCACGAGGATGAAGATGTAGTCAGGGTCTGTGCGTATGGTTGGAACGAAGGCTCCGCGCGCTACCTCTCCCCAGTGGGGCCGCGCCATAAAGGCCGCCGCAGGATACGCGAAGAAGACGAGCGTCATCAGGATAAAGACCTTCTCCACGCGGTTGTAAGAGCCGAAGATGACCAGATACCAGATGAGCATCGCGGCCACCGGCACCATTATGTACTTGTTTATGCCGAGCAGGTTCGCCACAGCCGCGATGCCCAGGAACTCAGAGACCGTCACGCCGCCGTTCGCCACGAGGACTATGACGACGGCGAACGTGGCCCAGCCCAGGCCGTATCTCTCTCGAATCAAATCCAGCAAGCCCCGCCCCGTGGCCGCGCCGAGCCGCGCGCACATCTCCTGCACGACCGCGTAAGAGATGGTCAGCAGTATCATCACCCAGATGAGGTCATAGCCGTACTTTGCCCCGGCCGAAGAGTAGGTCGCAATGCCTCCTGCGTCGTTCCCTGCGGAGGTGGCAATCAGTCCCGGCCCGAGTATGAGAAGCCAGCGAAGCAATCCCGTGGGCTGTCTCTGCAAACCCCTGAGACGTATGCTGCGCCCGCGTATGTTTACGCGAAGCCCCGCACGCACGGTGCGCGCGGCCCTTGGCAGAGTGACTGCCTCGACCGACTCAATCGGCTCAAGCCCCTGCGGTGTAGGAGGTCTGCTCATGAAAAAATCCTTAGCTGTCGCGCGGCGCTGCCGGGCGCAATCTGCTCTATGGCCACGTCCACGGGCACTATGCCTATGATTTTTCCTTCGCGCGCGACGACGGGCATCGCCGCGAGGCCGCTGTCAATCACCCTGTAGGCGGCGTTGACGGCTGAGTCCAGAGGGTCGAGCGTTGAGACAAACGGGTCCATAATCTCTTCCAGCTTCCTGCAGTCCTCTTCGGTCAAGAGGTTTCGCAGGGAGAGCAGTCCGCAGAGCTTCTGATTCTCTTCGCTCTCGACGGCGTAGACGTAGAAGACGAAGTCCGGCCCTTTCAGCTTCTCGCGCAAATCTTCGCGCGCCTCGGCAATCGTCAGACCTCTGGCCACGGTCACCATGTCGTTCGTCATAATCCCGCCCACCGTGTCTTCCGGGTAACGCAGTAGGTCTATGATGCGCTCGCTCCTCTCCTTCGGCAGCTTATGAAGAAGCGAGCGCATCTCGTCTATGTTCAAGCGCCCCACGAGGTCGGCCGCGTTATCGGGTGCCATGAGCGCGACGATGCGAGCCGCCTGCTCTTCGTCAAGCTCCTCGAAGACCTGTAGCTGTCGCTCGGGCAGCATGGATTCCAAAGTGTCCGCCGCCAAGGGGTCTGGCAGAAGTATCAGAAGCTCTGCCGAGTGAAGGTAAGGAATCTGGTTGGTCAAAAGCGCTATCTCGCCGGGCGGAAGTCTGGTGATGCGAAGGTGACGGCCCGCCTCGTGACGCGCGGCCTGCGGGTCGCCTCGCAAAAACTCCACGTACTTCCAATCATAAAGCGCCCCGTCGCTCACGTGCTTGTAAAGCCCTCTCGTCAAGCGCCTGAGCACGGCGCTCATGCTCGTGTCGGCCGAGCGAAGCAGAAGCCCGCCGTTCTCTTCCTCAAGGCAGAGGTCGTTGGCGCGAGTCGCGCGACGGTTCTGAAGGTCAAGCACGAGCGCGTCCAGCACTTCTGCGCGAAGCAGCGCCTCGTCCTGAAGCGGCGCAGAGCCTATGGCCGAGCCTGCCTCAAGGTCGCGCACATGAATGAGCCGCTCGCGCCCTTCTACGGAGCGCACGCTCTTCCACGCCAGAGACTTTCGCTCGCCGCTCTCATTAAAAAAGAGCAGCCGCGTGACCTTCGGATAATCTCCCTCAAGATGCGCCACGGCCAGGTCTGCCAGTCGCGCAGACCTCCCCCGCTCGTCCACCAGACGAAACCGCAGCAGATTGGAGAGCATAAGCATAATAAGCAGTAGTCAGGACTCAGAATTCAGGAGTCAGAATAAAAGCGTCTTTATTCTGACTCCTGAGTTCTGAGTCCTGTATTCTTAAGTTCATTCTGCTTGCAAAGTGTGGGGAAATGCAACCGGTCAGTTTTCGTGCTGCGTGCCGGGATAGCGCGTGTGCTAAGCTCAGGGCTCATCAAAGGGAGAGCGATGGACTCAGGCAGGAACAGAGCAGGCGGGCTGGCCCTCGTGCGAGTGGCGGCGCTGCTTATTGCTCTAGGCTCATCTCTCTTTATGCAAAATGAAGCGCGGGCGCAAGCCGCGCGGTTGGAAGGCGTGGTGAGCGACCAGGCGGGCGCACCCGTCGCGGGCGCGCAAGTTTCCATCACGACTGAGACGGGCGAGCGCGTTGTCAGAACAGACGACGCGGGCGTGTTCCGGCTTGACCCAGTGCCGACAGGCGAGGCCACGATTCTTGTCAGGGCGAGCGGGTTCGCTTCCAGCGAAGTGAAGATAAGAGATGCCGCTCAGGACTCTTCAGGCAGGTTAAAAATAGTGCTTGTGCCTGCGCCTCTTTCCGAGGCCGTGACGGTGACGGCCACGCGCACGGAGACGCGCCTCAATGACGTAGCGGGCAGCCTTGTGATTCTTTCGACGCGCGACGTATCAGAAGCTGGCGCAGCCACCATTGACGATGCCCTGAGACAGGTGCCGGGCTTCACACTCTTTCGCCGCACGGGGAGCCGCGCCGCCAATCCAACTACGCAGGGCGTCTCTCTTCGCGGCATAGGCGCGTCGGGCGCGAGCCGCGCGCTCGTGATGGTGGACGGCGTTCCGCTTAACGACCCCTTCGGCGGCTGGGTCTACTGGGGCCGCGTGCCGCGCCAGTCCATAGAGCGCATAGAAGTCCTGCGGGGCGGCGCAAGCTCTCTCTACGGAAGCTCTGCGCTCGGCGGCGTGGTCAATATCATCACTCGCCGCAGCGACCAGAACGCTCTCTCGCTCGAAGCCTCTTACGGGAATCTTGAGACGGGAGAAGCTTCGCTCTTCGCATCTGGCGCAAGAGGCAGGTGGAGCGCGAGCCTTGCCGCCGAAGCTTTCAGCACGGAAGGCTACGTGCTGGTTGACGAGCGGGAGCGCGGCGCGGTGGACACACCCGCTGGCGTTCGCCGCACGACGCTCGACGTGACGCTCTCGCGCGAGCTAAGCGAGCGCGGACGCATCTTTCTTCGCGGCTCAGTCTTCGGAGAAGCGCGCACCAACGGCACGCCGCTACAGATAAACCGCACGCACACGCGTCAATTGAGCGCAGGGCTGGACTGGCGAAGCGAGGAAGCAGGCGCTTTCATCTTTCGCATCTACGGCGGCGCTCAGGTTTACGACCAGACCTTCTCGGCCGTCAGCGCCGACCGCAGCAGCGAAACACTCACGCGACTGCAACGCTCTCCGTCACAGTCGAAGGGGCTTTCCATTCAATGGTCGCGCGCACTGGGCCAGCGTCAAACTGTGGTCGCGGGAGTCGAGGCGCAGGAAGTCCGTGGCGCAAGCGACGAGATTGGTTACACCACGGGCCGCGCCTCTTCTCTGGCCAACGCTGGCGGGCGGCAGAGCAACCTGGGCCTCTTCATCGAAGACCTTATCAACCTGACGCCGCGCCTTCTCTTCAGAGTCGGGGCGCGCGTTGACAGGTGGCGCAACACGGACGCATACCAGTTTGCTCAGCCGCTCGCGGCGGGCGCTGCGTCAAGCACAAGCGTTTTCCCCGACCGCACGGAGACGGCCTTCAGCCCGCAGGCGTCTGCGCTCTACCGCCTGACGAATCACCTCTCGCTGAATGCTTCCCTTTACAGGGCATTCCGCGCGCCGACGTTGAACGAGCTTTACAGGAGCTTTCGCGTAGGCGACGTGCTGACGCTCGCGAACGA
>DATELK010000141.1:0-1026 GCA_035276685.1 Pyrinomonadaceae bacterium
CCAGCCATTTATGGCTGGGAACGAGGCAGAGATAAAGAAGAGAGTCCCGTAGGGACGGCTGAGCAACTTTTTCAGCCGTCCCTACGGGACTCTATATTTCTCTCGCAACTATACCCAGTGCTAAAGCACTGGGCTATTTTCATTTAGTCCCTACCGGGACTAAAGACAACGCTGCTGGACTCAATCACTAACCTCCGACCTCAAGCTTCTATTTAGAGCGCGAGCCCTTGAAGGGAAGCGGCGCGACGTTGGGGATGTTTATGTTGATAGTCCCCTCCATTTTGTCGCTCGCCGTGCTGCCGGAGACTTTGCCGTTGACGGGCTGCCCGCCAAGGCTGAGATTCAAGTTGGAGTCGAAGCTGTTGCCGTTGACGGTTACGTCCGTCAAGTCAGCGTCTCCGAAGGGGCCGCTGACCTTGCCCGTCAATTTGCCGCCCTCCTGATTGATTGTCAGGGTGGCGGGCATGCTGGCCCCGTTGGGCGCTGTAATCTCTACGGCCCACGTGCCTACCAGGTTGGCCGCGCCCGCGCTCGCGGTAGTCGCTCCGGCAGTTGCAGGAGCAGTCGTTGTGCCGGCGGTCGTCGTTGCGGCGGCAGTCGTAGGCTCCCTACGCTTGCCGCTGATGTCGTAGACCTCTATCGTCGGAGCGTAGGGCTTGACCTGCTCCATGATGGCGGAGGCGTCGCCCACAATGACGATTGCAGACTTGTCCGGCTCTACGTACTGGCGCGCGACCCTCTGTATGTCTGCGGCCGTGACGGCGTTGACGCGGTCGCGGTAGGTCTGAAGGTAATCGGCCGGAAGGTCGTACATCTTAATCTGGACTAAGCGATTAACCAGTCCCTCCTGCGTCTCTATCTGAAGCGGGAAGACGCCTGTCAAAAATGACTTCGCATCCCTTATCTCCTTATCCGAGACTGCCTCGTCGCGCAGACGGTTAAGCTCGTAGAAGAACTCCTTGAGCGACGCGCCCGTGACGGGGGCGCGCACTTCGGCCGTCTCCGCGAAAACGCCTGCGAGACGGC
>DATELK010000142.1:0-13664 GCA_035276685.1 Pyrinomonadaceae bacterium
AGCCTTGGCGGGCAGCCCGTCAACGGCAAAGTCTCCGGCAGCACGGCGAGCGACAAAATGGAGGGGACTATCAACATAAACATCCCCAACGTCGCGCCCCTGCCCTTCAAAGGCTCGCGCTCTAAATAAGGGACTTCAGCCCCCTCGCTCTCAAAAAAAATTCGCCCGGCGTTGGCTCAAAACGCCGGGCGATGAATCACAGGAGGAATCGAACGTTACCCTGCCGCTTTCGAGCGGTCTTTTAGGAGTAACCTTGCCAACCCGTTCGATGTCCTTTGTAACAACTTTGGTTGCTTATTTTTCGTAGTTGAGCACCATCCCGTTGCCGCCGACGGCCCAGCCCCCTTTTTTATCGATAAACAGGGCGTAAAGGTTCTCTTTCGTGCGGCTCTCCTGTCTAGTCCAGGTGCGGCCCCCGTCATTGGAGCGCAGTATGACGCCGCCTCGGCCCACAATCCATCCCTCGTCCTCGTCCACAAAAGCCACGCTCAGGAGCGTGGAGCTGACGGGCACGGGCACCGTAGACCACGTCTCGCCGCCGTCGGTCGTCCTTAGCACTGTGCCGCGCTCGCCCACTGCCCAGCCTACCCTCTCATTCCGAAAATCCACGTGAAAGAGCGTGACTGTGGTGCCCGAAGACTGCTTCGTCCATGTCTGCCCGCCGTCTCTGGTAAAGAGAATGGTGCCGCCCGCTCCTACTACCCAGCCGCGCTCGTCCGAGGTGAAATCCAGGTGAATCAGGTCTTCGCGCACGGGCACGAGCTGCCGCACCCAGGACAGTCCGCCGTCGTTTGTATGAATGATTATGCTCTCGGCTATTACGTCCCGTCGGCTGGCGCTGCCCACGACCCAGCCGCGCCGCTTGCCTGAAAAGCGTATGCTGTAGAACTCTGCCTCTGCGCCTCCAAATTCGCTGGCGCGAAACTCTCTAAGCTCTCGCCACGTCTCGCCGCCGTCCGTCGTGCCGAAGATGCGGTTTCCGGCGAGCAGGTAGCCGTCTTCTTTATCTCGAAAGTACACGTCGTTGATGGCGTCGGTCGTGCCCACGCTCTGCGAAGACCACGTGCGGCCGCTGTCTTTCGTGCGACTCAGAAAGCCGCCGTCGCCCGCTATCCAGCCGCGCTTCGAGTCAGAGAAGTAGACCGCGTTCAAATCCTTACCCATCAGCCCGCGTCGCGCGGCAGTCCACACGGCCGTCTGCGCGTCCGCACAAACCGAAGCAAGTATCATTAGAAGAAGAAGCGCGCAAAGCCTTCGCGCAGGGGATGTACTCCTAATCGAGAGCATTCAATCTACTCCAGTTAAAATCTTTCGCCTTTCACTCTTCAGCACACACCTCTAGGTCAATCGGGCCGCAGAGTCCGGGCTAAACTTTATCAGTCACACGAAGATAACACGGAAGCCATTTATTCATGGAACCCGTCAGAGCGCGAGATTTGAAAAAGAGTAAGGGCCGCGTTGAGTTTTCAAAGAGTTAACCCTTTGAGAACCCGGCGCGGCCCTCGCCTTGGTAGGGGCGGAGAAGCGGCTCCCCTACACGGTTAAAGAAGGCGCGTGCTAATCGCCAGCAGCCTTGACGCGGTAGACCTTGCCGTCAAGCACGACTACCACCTCCTCGCCGAGCGAGAAGTATTCGGCCAGGCGACGCTCCTTCTTCAGCAGGTCGTAGTACTCGTTGCTGCCGAAGGTGACGACCACTTCAGGCAGTCGCGCCTCCTGCTTGAACTCAGAGTCAGTCCAGACGCGCTCTCGCAGGTAGAAGGTCTTGCCGCTCGTCTTCTTCAAGGATGAAGGAGGGGGAGGAGCGGAGTCGTCCATATCTGTGACCGTCACGGTCTCCTGCTGCTTGCGCGCAAGCTTGCTCTGCTGCACGGCGGTTGCGCCCGTGGTCGCCTTGGCAGCGTCAGCCGAAGACATCGGAGCCATGTTCCCGGGGTCGCGCCTGCCTGCACCAAAGGTCGCACCGCGCTCCCTGTCGCGTCCGAGCACGCCTGAGCTGGTCACAGGCTGCGCGTTCTGCTCAAGCGCGAGGTAAGAGGTGTAGGGCGTGACTATTCCGTAACGCGTGCCCAAATCGACTATCTCGTCCACAAGCTCTTTCTGCTCGCCGTTCGAGCGAATCTGCTCCATCAGCCAGCCGACGCGACGCGTGGCCCACAGGCGCGGCAGAAAATCATTTCCCTCTTCCTTAATCGGGAAGCGCAGCCGGTCGTAAGCGAAGGTGCGAACAGATTGGCCGCTCTTGCCCGAAAGCGCTATGCGAATGTTGTCGAGGTCGTTCTGGTTTCGATAGCGACCGATTAAAGTCACCTGCGTTCCCTTGAAGAGGTCAGGCAGCTCGCGCGGGTAGACAAGGTCTGTCCTGACGCCTCCCATGTCTAGCTGCAAATCTGTCAGGACGGGGAAATTAACTTTCGAGAAGAAGCTTGAGACCTTCACTTCAAGGTCTTCCTTCGGCTCTACGTAATCGGCCACGCCCCTGTTCTCGGAAGCGAGCTTATCGAGCAGAGCCGTGTTCACGTCGTAGCCGACGCCGAAGGTGAAGAGGCGTATGCCGGGAACGCGCGCCGAGTGCGCGTTGCTGACAATGCGGCCGACGTTGGTCTCGCCCACGGTCGGAAGCCCGTCCGTCATGAAGACTACAAGCTTCGGGCGCTCGGAGCGGTCGAACTGCTTCATGGCGGCAAGAAGCGCGCCGTTGATGTTAGTGCCGCCCGAAGGCTTCAGGTTCCTGACGAACTCAACGCCCCTGGCACGACCCTGCTCATTAGCGGCAATCAGGCCGTTCTCCATCAGGCGCTCTTCGCCGGAGAAGGAGATAACGTTGTAGCGGTCGTCCGGCCTCAAATTTCTGACGCCGAACAGAAGCGCCGCGCGCGCCTTCTCCATCTTGCCCTCTTCCGACATGGAGCCGGAAGTATCCAGCACGAAGACCACGTCCTTGGCCGCGTACTCCGTCTCAGACCAGTTGTCCTTGGGCGAGATGGTCAGAAGGAAGTAGCCGTCCTTGCCGGGCTCTCTGTAAGTAAGGAGCGAGAGGCCGAAGTCCTGGTCAGAGAGAGTGTAGAAGAGTTGAAAGTCCTGCGGCTCGCGCCCTCCCTTCGTCTCGAAGGAGAGCCGCACGGTCGCGTCGTTGACGCGCCTCGTGTCAATCGAATGGCTCGGAGAGTAGATGTTCCTCACGGGCTCTTTGCTCTCGATGTCAATGCGGCCCGAGACTGTGCCGACCTGCGCCATGTTCTTTCCTATGCCGAGCGGGTAGCGATAACCGACCGTGCCGGACTGAGCGCTGAGCACCTGCGTGTAGGTCAGCTCAAGCTTTTTGTCCGAGCGCGCGGGGATGGGAAAGATGCTCGCCTGAAAAAGGTCTTTGCCCGCGTACTCAAGGAGCCCGGGGTCTCGCTGGCGGCGAACTATCTCGTCGTAGATGCGCCGCGCTTCTTCACGAGAGCGCACTTCGCCCACCAGCTTGCGGTCGCCGTCCCAGATGGCGAACTCCACAATAGAGGCCGATTCAGGGATGGGAAAGAAGTAGGTGCCTTCCAAAACGGCGTTCGTGTCGTTGCGAAAGACCTGCGTGACGTGCGTCGTGGCGACCTGTCCCTTGATGGTCGTCTCTATGTTGATGGACTTGATGGGGAGCGAACGGGGCAGGGTGACGGGCTGCGGAGGGCGCGGGCACCTGTCACACGGGCGGGGCACAATCACGCCCTGCGCCCGCGCGGCGCTGGCCCCCACGGCAATCACAAACAGCGTAAATATCAGGCAGATGACGGCTTTTTTGGCTAGCATGTCTCTCTCTCCTCAAGTAGTGGAGCGCACTGCTTAGAGCCGAGGGGTGCGCTTTTGCCTGTTAGAACGGCCTCTAATTTCTTTCTTGCACACCAATCCGTAAAAGAACGGAATTTTGGGAAAGCCCGGAGGGCTCTTCTGTGCTTGACATATGATTGCTTCTGGTTTAATTTTTGCGCGCTTTATATTTCGGTTTCACGGGAGTCTCACCCTCAAGCCTCTCGTAAATCCTCAAAACTAAAGCGAGCCATTAAGAGTTTTCTCTTGCCCAGAGCGACGTAGAAGATTGCGACCAGTCTTCTATCTTGAGCGGACGTGCTCGGTTGGTTTTACGCTTACCCGAGCTTGAATGCCCGAGGCGTCCGTTTAGCACGGGTACTCTGCTGTCCCGACCCGACCCGGTTCGCGGGCACTGATTATCCTCTACCTAATCATCTTAAGGAGTAGTTTCGATGACCTTAGCGAAAGATTTTAGAGATTGCGGGGCGCGCCGCGCGGGGCTGATTCTAAGCCTGCTCGTGCTGCTGCTCGCCTCGGCATCCTCCGCCTTTGCACAAAACAACCAGTCTCAGGGATTAAAGATGTCCGACCTATTGAAGCTTCCCGGCAGGGTTATTGCCGAAGGGGCCAACACCAACCCCACGGGCAGATTCAGGGCCGCGAAGTACAGAGTCGAGGAAGTGGCCCTCCCCTCTGCCACGGAAGTCAAGATTAACGACCGCATACTTTCGGTCAACAAGGCTTATCGCGTGACCGTCGTAGGCGGCCCCTTTGAAGTCAGGGCCATGCCTGCCGTCATCTGGATTAATGACGCGGCCGTCGGCTACGGCGTTGAGAACGAAGACCTGACGGAGATAACGGCCGTCACCTTCGACGAATCGCTGATAGTCGAAGGAGCCAGCATCTTTCTCTCTTACGGCGACAAAAAGAATAAGGAAGACCGCGCAGAGCTGCCCGAGAAGCTTAAGCTGGGCAGTGCGAAAGGAGGCCGCCAGTGAAAAAGATACTGAGGCTTCAAACCATCGCATCGCTCGCATTTCTACTTTTCGTGACGGCGCTTGGCGCGCAAAGCGCAGCGGCGCAGACACCCGACCCCGGCACGCAGGGCCCTTACGCAGTGACTCGCGAAGAGTACAACTACGGAAACCTTGCCTTTACCCCGTCGAACTTCCCCAGCGCCGTTGAAGTGATTGGCTCCGTGCATCACCCGACGGACATGACGAACGGCCCGTTCCCGTTGATAGTCCTTCTGCACGGGCGTCACGCTACCTGTTACAGAGGCACGCAGGTCGCTCTGCGCTGGCCTTGCATGAGCAACCAGACGGCAATCCCGAGCTATCAGGGATACGATTACCTTGCCAGCACTCTGGCCAGCAACGGCTACATAGTCGTCTCCATCAGCGCCAACGGCATCAGCGCCTTTGACTCGCAGGTCACTGACCTGGGCATGCAGGCCAGGGCCGAGCTTATACAGCGCCACCTGAATCAGTGGAACACCTTCAACACGGTGGGCGCGGCTCCCTTCGGCACGAAGTTCGTGGGCAAAGTGGACATGACCAGAATAGGCACCATGGGCCACTCGCGCGGCGGCGAAGGAGTCGTCAAGCACTATCTTTATAATGCTTCGCTCGGCTCTCCCTACACCATCAGGGCCGTCTTCGCTCTCGCACCCGTGGACTTTAATCGTCCCGTCATAAACAACGTGGCGCTGGCAGTGATGCTGCCTTATTGCGACGGCGACGTGAGCGACAACCAGGGCGTACACTTCTATGACGACGCTCGCTACAACGCGCCGGGCGATTCGGGCGGGAAGAACACAATCCTGGTGATGGGCGCGAATCACAACTTCTACAACACGGTCTGGACTCCGGGGCTCTTCCCTGCCGGAGCAGGCGACGACTGGGCCTCGACTACAGACCCGCAGTGCGGAACTGTCTCGGGCAACAAGCGCCTGACGAGCGCGCAGCAGCGCGGCACTGGCCTCGCCTACGTCTCCGCGTTCATGAGAGTTTACGTCGGCCGCGAGGCGGCGTTTCTGCCCATCCTGACGGGACAGGCCCCTCCGCCCGCCTCGGCTCAGACGACCAACCTTTACGTCTCTTATCACGCGCCGGATACGGCCGCGACGCGTAGGGACGTTAACCGCCTGCTCAACGCGACCAACCTGAGCACCAACACGCTCGGCGGCGCGACGAGCGCCACGGGACTCACGCCGCAGGACTTGTGCGGCGGCGAATCTCCGCAGCCCGCGCAGTGTCTGCCTTCGACTCAATCGACTTCTAGGCAGCCGCACACGGTTCCGAGCGCCCGAAGCTCTGCCAGGGGCTTGAGCCAGTTGCGTACAGGGTGGAGCGCGGCCAACGCGAGCTACAATAACGACCTGCCGTCGGGCGCGCGTGACGTGAGCGGATTTTCGGCTCTACAGTTTCGCGTGAGCGTTAACTTCGCGGACTCGCGCAACCCGCCCAACGTCGCACAGAACTTCAGGGTGGTGCTGACCGACGGCACGGGCGCGACTTCGAGCGTACTTGTCAGCAATTACTCGGGCGCGCTCTACTACCCGCCGGGAACCACGGGCTCTGTGCCCAAGGTGGTCTTGAACATGGCGCGGCTTCCGCTTTCGGCTTTCACGGGAGTCAATTTAGCGGACATACGCTCCGTC
This sequence comes from Pyrinomonadaceae bacterium, assembly GCA_035276685.1. Taxonomy (GTDB): domain Bacteria; phylum Acidobacteriota; class Blastocatellia; order Pyrinomonadales; family Pyrinomonadaceae; genus JACVRN01. The sequence continues at coordinate 6,455 of DATELK010000142.1, forward strand.
CAGTTCAAGTTCGACCAGAACCTGCAAGGCGCGCTTCTGATTACAGACCTTGCATTCACCTCGCCGCAGACGACTATTCAATAGCCGTCAGGCGCGCATAAAAAAGGGCTGCGCGAAGAGAGATTAGCAGTTGATGCTTTCTCTCTCTTCGCGCAGCCCTTTAATTTCTTTAGCCCTGATTTGATTAAAGCTCTCTGAGGCGCTTGTTGCGTGCTGCGATGAGTGCTATGGAGACGGCTATGATAAAGCCGCCTGCGGCGAGCGTGCGCGGCGCGCCGAATCGCTCGGCGGCGCTTCCGGCTATGAGGTTGCCTATGGGCATGGTGCCTATGAAAGAGAGTATGAACATGCTCATCACACGTCCACGCATCTCGTCCGTGACAAGCTGCTGCAAGAGCATGTTGATGACGGCCACGCACGAGACAATCGCCAGGCCCATCCCGAAGATGAACGCGAGCGAGACGTAGAGCCGCGTTGAAAGAGCAAAGCCAATCAGGCACAGGGAGAAGACGAAAGCACCGCCAAGCACCGACCAGCCCTTGTGCCTGAAGTTGCCCATGAAGGTCAGCAGCAGCGCTCCCAGGAATGCTCCCGCGCCGGACATCCCGCTCATCATGGCGAGGCCTGTCTCGCCTACGTGCAGTATGTCGCGCGCAAAGACGGGAACGAGGCTCATGTAAGGCGCGCCGAAGAGGCTCGTGAGCCCCGAGATGATGAGCAGGATGAGCACTCGCGGCCGCCCTCCGACGTACCTTAAGCCCTCCTTCAAATCTTTCCAGACAGCGCGGCTGTCGCTGGCCGAATGCGTGGGCGAAGGCTGTAGCGCTCCCTTCTCTTTCTCGTAACGCACGAGCCGGAGCGAGATTATGACGGCGACGAACGAGAGCGCGTTGGCGAAGAAGCATCCGGCAAGGCCGAACACCTTTAAGCCTAAGCCCGCGAAGACAGGGCCTACGACGCGCGACAGTTGAAACTGTGTGGAGTTGAGCGCGATGGCGTTAGAGAGGTCTTCGCGTCCCACTAGGTCAATCGTAATCGCCTGATACGAGGGGCCTGCCAGAGCAAAGCAGCAGCCCGTGGCAAACGACAGCAGCAGAATTATCCAGATGTCTACGCTTGAGTTGACGACCCCTGTGTAAATGAGTGTGCCGAGGATGAGCGAAGAGAGGCCAGCGCCGATTTGTGTGAACATCAGCAGGCGACGACGGTCGACTAAATCCGCGAAGACGCCCGCCAGAAGCGTGAGCGCGAGCCCCGGCACCGTCGCCATGAAGCCGTCAAAGCCGAGCCAGAACTCCGAGTCGGTCAGTTGCAGCACCAGCCACCCCTGAGCCACGGCCTGCATCCACGTGCCTACGTTCGAGAGAAATGCGCCCGCCCAGAAGAGCCTGAAGTTGCGATGCGACAGCGAGCGAAACATCCCGCCCGCTCGCCCTCTCTCTTCAGTCCCGGCTTCCAGCTCCGCTGACATTCGGCCCGAGTTTTCCCCCTTGTTATCTGCGCTCTCTCTTTTGGCCTCGTCGCCACGCGGAAAGAGGCTGGCCCGTGCCGCCGCGTCTTTCGGCCACTATCTCTGACAGGACAGCAAGCGCGACCTCTTCCGGCGAGACAGCGCCTATGTCAAGACCTATGGGCGCTCGAACCTCACGCAATACTTCTTCGTCAAAGCCCTGCTCACGGAGTCGCTCAAGCACTATGTTCGTGCGACGCTTGCTTCCTATCATGCCTACGTAGCGCGGGCGTGCCTGAAGCACCGCGCGCATGCACTCTTCGTCCTCGTTGTGCCCGCGCGTGACCACGGCCACGTAAGAGCCGCGGCCGACATGACTCTCAAGAGCTTCAGTCCAGCTTCTCGCAGCGACCAATTCAATCCCCGCCTCGGGAAAGCGCTCGCGCGTAACAAAGTCGGCGCGGTCGTCTATCAGTGTGGCGCGATAGCCCGCCAGATGCGCCAGCCGCGCAAGGTGAGCGCCCACGTGGCCCGCGCCGCAGATGACAAGGCTGGGCTCGTTCTCTATGCGCTCGAACATGAGCAGCACGTTCTGCTCATCCGGGCCAAGCTCTGCGGAAAGCTCTTCGGCGCTCAGGGTTCTGGTTTCGGCGCGAGAGGCCAGAAACTTTTGTGCATAGTGTGCTGCGGCCTCGTCCAGCGAGAGGCTGTTAAGAGTCCCCGTGCGTGCGCCGTCTTCTGTGATGAGGATTTTCGCGCCCATGCCCGAGGGCGCGCGAATGATGGTCGCGAGCGCGGCCAGAGAGTTTTCCTGAAGGACGCGCTCGACCGCTTCTATGATGAGTCTGGACATGAATGGGTAAAGCTACTTGGGCTGCTTCACCAGCCCGAGCGCCATGCCCGCGCGACGCAGCAGCCACAGAGGCCCGACTATCAGATACACGGGATTGCGAAAGAAGGCGGGCTGGTTGCCTTCTATGAAGTGGCCCAGGAACTGCAAAATCCAGCCGACGACGAAAAGCCCGAGCGCCCACCGCCAGTTGAAAAAGAGCACAGGCAAAGAGATGACAATCATAGGAATCCCTATGCTGTGCGTCAGGCGATTAAGGGGATGCCTGTGCTTGGCCTTGTAGTTCTCCATGAAAGATTCTGCCATCACGCCTCCAAAAGCAGAATTCAGAACTCAGGAGCCAGAATAAAGAGAATCGCTTTTATTCTGACTTCTGACTCCTGAGTTCTGAATTCTGCCCGTCAGGTTTCCACACGTCTATAAAGATTTCCATGGTGCCGCCGCAGACCATTCCCTCTTCGCTGGCCTCGTCGGCCGTGAGGCTGAACTTGTGCAGGGCTGGCGTGCCTGTGCGAAGGGCTTCGCGGGCTTCGGCCCAAACCTCGGCCTCTATGCAGCCGCCGCCGACTGTGCCCGCCACTCGGCCGTTCTCGAAAAAGAGCATTTTGGCCCCGCGTCTCTGCGGCGTAGAGCCGCGAGTGTGCGCCACGCTCGCGACCACGACTCGCTCGCCCCTCTGGTTCGCCTCGTTGATTAAGCGGTAAAGCTCCGTCTGTGCAATCGTAGACATAAATCAGGCCCGCAGTCCAGAGCGGCTCTTACGGCGTCTCGTTCTCGTCCGGCTGCTCGGTAGTAGTAGTCGTCTCAGGCGCGGTCTCTGTATTCGTCGTGTTAGCCGTGTCCGTCCTGGGAGCCGTGCCGTTCTCTTCCATGCGCTTGCGTATCGTGTCGGCTTCGGCGTCCGCCGTCGAGATGGCCGTCTCAAGACGAGTGCGGCTCTGGGCCAGAAGCTGAAGCTGAGACTGGACACGCGTCCTTTCGTTCTCAAGCTGCCGGCGGCGCGCGTCTCTCACCTCTTCGGGACGCGTGGAGCCGAAGGTCTGCGACGCGCGCTCTATATTTTCCGGGCGCAGGTCGAACTCTATCTGCTCAAGGCGGGCCTGTAGGTCGGCCTCTTTCGACTGCACGTCCCTGAGCTGCGTGCGAAAGTTCTCTGCGCGAGTCTCCGCGCGGGAGAGCCGCTCCATGTCAACAAGGGTTCGCTGCTGCCGTTCCATCGCGCCTATCTTGTCCGTCAGCTGCGTGACCTGATTGGAGAGCTTATCTACCGTGCGGCGCAACGTCTCCTGCTCGCTTTCGGTCTCGGGAGCGGTTCCCGTGCGCGAGCGCCTGCGGGAAGAAGCGGGCGTAGTGGTCGCGGGCGCGGTCGTTTCAGCGTCGCTGGCCGTGCTGATAATCGTGGGGTCTGTGGACGAAGTAGTTGTAGTGGTGGAGGGCTGCGTCGTCGTAGGCGTAGTCGTAGAAGTAGTCGCAGGGGCCTGCGTCGTGACGGGATTGGTGACGCGGCGCGAGGCACGCCTGCGGCGGCGCTGCTGTGCGCTTACGTCCGCAGCGCTCAGAGCAATCGCCAGCAAGGCAACCAGCAACAAAAACTTTTTCAGGCTCAATACGGTACGCATAACTTCAATACCTCCCTCTAGAAAACCGCTTCGCGCTTAAAACAAGAGATGCCGCGCGCACCCCTCGCAGATGCTTGAAAAACTTGCACGCCGCGCCCGGCTCAGAGTTCCAAACTCATCCTGCCTGAATCTTGAAGCTAATGTCCATAGCGCGTGCGGAATGAGTCAGCGCGCCGACGCTGATTAAATCCACTCCGGCCTCCGCGTAAGCGCGCACGTTATCGAGCGCTATGCCGCCGGATGATTCCAGCGTCACGTCAGGCTTCAATTCTCGCGCAAGCTTAACTAAGTTTGCCGTGCTCTCCGGCGTCTGGTTATCAAGCAGTATGATGTCCGCGCCGCTCTCAATGGCTTCGCGCAGGTCTCGGTCTGTTGAGACCTCCACTTCGATTTTGTGCAGGTGGCCGACGGCCGTTCGCGCACGCTCGACGGCAGCCGCCACGCCTCCCGCCAAAGCAATGTGATTGTCCTTGATAAGCACGCCGTCATCCAGCCCGAAGCGATGGTTGCGACCGCCGCCAGCCGTGACGGCATACTTCTCCAACATGCGAAGGCCCGGCGTAGTCTTGCGCGTATCGACTATCTGCGCGCCAGTCCCCTCTACGGCGCGCACGAAGGAGCGCGTCTGCGTGGCTATGCCTGAAAGTCGCTGAAGCAGGTTGAGCGCCACTCTCTCTCCCGCCAGCAGCACGTCCGCGAAACCATTCGTGCGCGCGACGACTTTCCCCGCCTCCACCTCTTCGCCGTCCGAGACGAAGGCTTCCAGCTGCTGCTGCGAGTCAAGGGTTGAAAAGACTGCTTCCGCGACTTCAAGACCGGCTATGACCATGGGCTCTTTCGCCAGAAAGCGCCCGCGCGCACGCGTGTTACGTGCGACCGTCGACTGCGTGGTGATGTCGCCGCGCCCCAGGTCTTCGCCCAGAAACGCGCTTATCTGCGAGAAGAGCGCCGCCTCGTCGAGCCAGTTCATCTGATGGCCTCCAGCGTCTCCGTCAAACGGCGCGTGCGCTCCGTGATGTCCGAGAGGCGCTCGCGTATCTCCGAGACCTTTTCGGCGGGAGCGCGCTCAACGAACTGTGGGTTTGCCAGTTGCGCTTCGAGCTTCGCAGACTCCTTCTGCAACTTCTCCATCTCTCGCGAGAGCCGCGCACGCTCGGTCTCAAAATCAATCAAGCCTTCGAGCGGCACAGCGACCTCTGCTCCGCCACCGAGCACCGCACGCGCAGAAGCACGCGGCGCTTCCAGCCTTTCGCGTATCAGAATCTCTGAGGTGCGCGCGAGCCGCGCCATCTGCTCGCGGCTCGCTTCGAAGACGCTGCGGGCGCTCTCTTCGGGCGAGGCTATGATGAGCCGCACGCGCTCCGATGGCTTGATGTTCATCTCCGTGCGTATGTTGCGAACGCGAGAGATTAAGTTAATCACGGCCTGCATCTCGGATTCTGCGCGCTCGTCAATCAGCGAAGCGTCCGCCTGCGGATACGACGCGAGCATGATGGTGGGCCGCGCCGCGCCTTCTCTGTAAGCAGTATGAAGAAGGCTTTCATCCACGCCCGGCAGTCGCTGCCAAAGCTCCTCCGTGATATACGGCATAAAGGGATGAAGAAGACGAAGCGCCTGCTCAAGCACGCTTAGCAGCCTGCTCCGCGCAGCACTTCTTTCATCCGAAGCCTCTTCAGCCGAGACCTCTTGCTTGGACAGCTCTATGTACCAGTCGCAGAAATCGTCCCAGAAGAAGTGATAGAGCGTCTGCACGGCTTCGTGGAACTGGTAAGCCTCTATTGCATCATTCGTCTCACGCGCCGTCTTATTCAGGCGCGACATTATCCAACGGTCGTGCAGCGCCCACTCTTCGCGAGCGGAAGCGTCGAAGCCACGGCCCACACTCGCGCCTTCCGAGTTCATCAGACAGAAGCGCGCGGCGTTCCAGATTTTGTTGGCGAAGTTGCGATAGGCCTCTACCTGATTGTCGTTCCAGCGAGTGTCCGTGCTGCCTATGGACGCTAAGACAAGACGCGTGGCGTCCACGCCGTACTTGTCGAACACGTCCAGAGGGTCTATGCCGTTCATCTTCGTCTTGGACATGCGCTGGCCGTGCTTATCCAGCACAGTGCCCGTGATGAAGGTGTCTTGAAACGGCGTCTCCCGCATGAACTTCATCCCCGTCATCACCATGCGGGACACCCAGAGAAAGATGATGTCGCGCGCCGTCACCAGCACCGACGTAGGATAGAAGGTCTTCAGGTCGTCCGTCTCGTCCGGCCAGCCCAAGGTTGAGAAGGGCCAGAGCGCAGACGAGAACCACGTATCCAACACGTCCTGGTCTTGCGTCAACTCGTCCGTCCCGGCAGCCGCACGCGCTTCCTCTTCGGAGCGGGCGACGAAGACGCGCCCGTCCGATGTGTACCACGCGGGAATCTGGTGGCCCCACCAGAGCTGCCGCGAGATAGTCCAGTCCTTCAGGTTCTCAAGCCAGTCTGTGTAGACCTTCTCGTAAGGCACCTGCGGCGTAAAGTGCGGCTTACCTTCCTTTCGCATGAGCCCCAAAGCAAGCTCGCGCATCTCGTCCATACGGCAGAACCACTGCAACATAATCAGTGGCTCTATGACGGTCTTGCAGCGCTCGCAACGCGAGATGGAGAACTCGTAGTCCACTGCCTTCTCCAGAAGACCAAGCTCTTCAAACTGCTCTATGACTCGCTCGCGCGCCTTGTAGCGGTCTAGGCCGAAGAAGCCTTCGCCTGCGGCTTCCGTCATGCGCGCGTTAGGGTCTATGACGACAATCTGCGGCAGGTCGTGGCGCAGGCCCATCTCGTAATCGTTGGGGTCGTGCGCGGGCGTCACCTTCACAGCGCCCGTGCCGAACTGCGGGTCAACGTACTCGTCCGCCACTACCGGAATCTCGCGGTTCTGTATGGGTAGCAACAAAGTCGCTCCCACAAGGTCGCCGTATCTCTCATCGTTCGGGTTCACGGCCACAGCCGTATCGCCCAGCATTGTCTCGGGCCGCGTGGTCGCAACCGTCACGCGGCGGTCACTTCCCTTCACAGGGTATTGCAGGTAAGAGAGCTTTCCCTTCTCGGGCGTCTTCTCGACTTCCAAATCCGAGAGCACGGTCTGATCTTGCGGGCATCAGTTGACTATGCGGTTGCCCCTGTAGATGTGGCCCTCTTCGTAAAGACGCACGAAGACTTCGCGCACGGCGCGAGAGAGGCCCTCGTCCATGGTGAAGCGCTCGCGCGACCAGTCCACGCTCGCGCCTTCGCGCCGCATCTGGTTGAGGATTTGCCCGCC
>DATELK010000143.1:0-36702 GCA_035276685.1 Pyrinomonadaceae bacterium
ACCGAGAAGTCGAGCGCATTGACATGGTCGTACGTGCGCTGCTTGAGAAAGCCAGACCGCACGCTCTCAAACTCGCCCCGGCGTCTCTGACAGAAGTTGTCAAAAGCGCAGTGTTCCTGGCTCGCCACCAGGCTGCTGCAATAGCCCATAAAAAGAGGGTCAGCATAAGTTACGAGCCTCCGGCAGACATTCTAATGCTTCCGCTTGACGCGGCGCAGGTCGAAGATGCTGTGCTCAATTTAATCATCAACGCCGTCGAAGCTATCGATGAGGAAGGCCGAGTTACGGTCCGCGTCTCGCGTCAGTGCGGAAGCGGCGACACGAAACCCGCATTCGAAGAGGCGCTCATTCAGGTAGAGGACAACGGGCGCGGAATCGCTGAGAACAATTTGCAGTACATCTTCAACCCGTTCTTCACTGAGTCGAGCAACGGCACAGGCCTTGGTCTGGCTGCCGTGCGCCGCATAGCACGAGCGCACGGCGGATGGGTCGAAGCCAAGTCCACATTAGGACAAGGCTCGACCTTCACCATACACCTGCCGTTTCCCACGGCCTCGTAAGACTAAGAAACGAACTTTCGGGTATCAGGGAGCAAAGCCTGTGGTTAACGGCGAGGCGGGAGTGCGAGAAATCACGCAGCTTCAGTCTAAGAACCGTCTTCGTTTATTAGCGAATCCAGTGGAAGGGAATCTGGCACAAATAATGCACTCTAAAAATGTGCCGGCTTCTGCTCTTGGTACTAACGGCAGGACGAAAGATGTCCCGCTGACGAATTCGAGCCGACAGCGCGAAGGAGGTTTGTCATGAGGATATTACTAGCAGTAGACGGGTCGCCATGCAGCGAGCTTGCGGTCAAGGAAGTGGCGCGAAGGCCCTGGCCCACGGGAAGCGAAATCAAAGTCATCTCCGTGATGGAGATGCCCGTTGTGCCCGCAATGGAGCCTTACGGCGTTTCACCCGATTATTTTGTGGAATTGGAAGAGGCGGCGCGCGACCGCGCTCAATCAGCCGTTGACGATGCGCGACAAAAGCTCGAAGCGCGCGAAGACAAAACCCTCAAAGTGGCAGGCCAGGTGGTTGAAGGCTCACCGAAGCAGGCCATACTCGATAAGGCGGACGAGTGGGGAGCGGATTTGATTGTAGTCGGCTCTCACGGCTACGGCGCAATAACTCGCTTCCTTCTCGGCTCGGTCTCAAGCGCCGTCGTGGCGCACGCCAAGTGTTCTGTGGAAATAGTGCGAAGCAGAGAGCAGATGTAGAAAGCGGGAGGCGGTCATGGCTAATATTCTAGTGCTGGGCGGCGGCTTCGGCGGTGTCGTCGCCGCAGAAGCGCTGGCGAAAGATTTAGGGCGCGAGCACCAGATAACTCTCATCTCGCGCGACACCAGGTTTACTTTCTACCCGGCTCTGGTGCGCCTGGCCTTCGGAGGCTGCGAGCCTGACGACATCTCGTACGACATACAAGAAGCGATGCTTGACCGTCGCGTCCGCTTCATCAAGTCGGAGGTCGCACGCGTTGACCCGTACGAACGGCGCGTGCGTTTAGCGCACGGAGATGTCGTAGGCCAAGTGCCTTACGACTATCTCATCTATGCTCTGGGCCGCCGTCTCGCCACCGAACTCGTCCCCGGATTCTTTGAACACGCACATCACCTGCTGAACGTGGAAGCGGCGTTAAAGTTCGGTGAGGCGGCAAAAGATTTCAGTAAAGGGCAGGCGGTGATCGGATATTGCCCCGGCACCAGGCTCGCCGTTCCCGTCTATGAAACCGCGTTTGCTCTCTCAAGAATGCTCGAAGAGCGGGGCCAGCGCGAGCATACGACGATTACCATTATCAGCCCTGAACCTGCCAGCGACAGGCTGGGTGGGCGTGTCATGGGCAAAGCGTTGCGTGACGCGCTGGACGCCCATTACATCGCTTTCATGCCGGAATTCCCCATCAGCCGAGTCACTTCCGATTATGTCTGGACAAGTAGCGGCATGCGCTACGGGTTCGACCTGCTGATGCTCGTGCCGCCCTTTCACGGCGCAAGCGCATTTAATCACCACGAGTTGATTGACGAAGACGGCTTCATACGCGTTGACCGAAGAATGCGCGTCCAGGGCGTGGAAAGAATGTATGCGGTGGGCGACGCCGTGAGCTTCGAGGGGCCAAAGATGGGACACATGGCCGTTCGCCAGGCAGAAGTGGCAGCCGCTAACCTGATAGCCGAAATCGAAGGGCGCGAGCCGCACCGGACATACGAACACGAGCTAATGCTGGTGATTGACGAAGGCGGGCCGAACTCCATCTACCTGCACAAAGAGCTTTGGAAGGATGACCCTGGAACCGTGAGGCAGGGCCGCTTCTGGCAGTGGGCCAAGTGGGCGCACGAGAAGTACTGGGAATATCAGCACAGTTGAAATCTAAGCTGTTAGGCTTAATCCCAGCCTTTATTCTCAAACCTCCGTCGAAGCGTGGGCTCAGCAAGCATGCGTGAGAATCCTCGCGCCCCTATGTGTGCGATAACTCGCGTTCTATAAATTTCTAGCCGGTTTCCGTTCATATAAATCCCTTCAAATTAGATGAGACTCTACTCTCACATACGGTGGCATGAACATTGCTGATTTATACGGCCGGAAGATTAGCTACTTGGATATTTGAAAGCGCGGCGAAAAGGCCGGGACGCGGCCGATATGATGAGCACAATCCTGCCGCTACGAACATAGACCCGCGTCTCGGAATCCGCGACCTTCTCGGTGACGGTTTTGCCTGCGTGTACAAAAAAATCGGACGACAGAAGCCGACACTTTTTTTTATCGTGCCTTAAGGGGCGCGACTTTGGGCACGAGCTAAATCGCGGTGGCGAGGGTTCGTGCCCTTCTTTTATCAGTTCCGCTCACGTAGCGCGCACCGGAAATTATAGCCGGCGGAAGGAGGCTTTATGCCGAATCTCAGATCAACTCTTAACCCTAAAGAACAAAGAAGCGCGGCCACAGGCCCGACCGTTTACAGGACGGAAGCTAACCATGTCGAGATAAGTTGCGGGATGTGTGGGAATCTCTTCTTCGTGGATAAGTCCACGGCGGACAGCGTCCGCGAGGCCATTAAACAGGGGCTTGATAACCCATTCCGCTGTGAAGACTGCAAAGAGGAATACGACGAACTGGCATACGAAGGATGATGAGCCTAGCGAACCTGCAAACTGACGCCTCAAAGCCATCTGCAAATCGAGAGGGGGCGAAGGGAAGCCACTTGAGATGCTGACCAGATTTCAAAACAGGACGGAAGCCGGAAGGGCGCTGGCACGAAAGCTCATGAATTACAGCGACCGTCCGGACGTTCTGGTGCTCGCGCTCCCGCGCGGCGGAGTGCCCGTCGCTTATGAGGTTGCTAAAGCGCTGAATGCCCCGCTAGACATATTCGTCGTGCGCAAGCTAGGCGTGCCCGGCAATGAGGAGCTGGCGATGGGCGCAGTAGCATCGGGCGGCCTACGCGTGCTCAACGAAGGGTTGATACGCAACGTCGGAATCTCGGAAGCGGCGATTGAGCTGGTCACGGCCAGAGAGCTGCGCGAGCTGGAGCGCCGCGAGAGGTTCTATCGCGGAAGGCGTCCCGCCCTTGATGTGCGCGGGCGCACGGTGATTCTGGTGGACGACGGGCTGGCGACGGGTGCGACCATGCAGGCGGCAGTCAAAGCGCTGCGCCTGCAGAAGCCCGCAGAGATTATCGTCTCCGCGCCGGTCGCCGCGCGCCGGACCTGTGAGGAGTTCAGAAGGAGAGGAAGTGCGCTCTGCGTCTGCGCTCAGACGCCCGAGCCTTTCGACGGCGTAGGACAGTGGTACAGGGATTTTTCGCAGACGACTGACGAAGAGGTGATAGAGCTTCTTAGGCGAGCGAACGACAAGCAGGCGCTCAACGTCGCCTGAAAATGAGTGACGTTCTCCTTCATAAAGATGTAGGCGTTGAGAAACGAAACAATGGTCTTAAAGGAAGGGCCGCATTATGCAGACACGAATCATTCCACGAGACGAGTGGGTCGAATTTTTTGAAAGCTTCAGCCGCGAGCACGAGGGCTCGCTCGTTACTCTTGAAGTGCCGTCTCATCAAAAAGTGGTTACCGCCAGGCTCGCCGATTACGTAGAGGCCGAACATCTGGCCTTCGGGGGCGTTACAGCAGAGCTTAACGTGGACGGCGAGGACAGAATCGAAGTCATGGTCGGAGAGAAGGCCGCAGACCACGTCACGCACAACGTCGCCGCTCCCACGGAAGTTAGTCTAGACCGAACGGACGACGGCGCGGACATGGCGCTTAGGATCAAAGCGTCCGACGAGACAGTTACAGTCCTTCGTATTCTCTCTCCGATGCTGCCTGAAATGGTGGACGGAATAGTCGCCGAGAGCCGCGTTTGAAGGATAAGAGATAATGCGCGGGCATTGCATGATCGCCATTGGTGCTTCCGCAGGAGGGGTGGAGGCGCTCAAAGAGATTGTTCGCGGGCTGCCGCCGGATTTACCCGCGTCCGTCCTCATAGTCAATCATCTCTCGCCTCATCATCCGACCTACCTGCCGGAGATACTGAGTAACGCGGGCGCTCTTCCTGTCTCCCTACCAAGGGATAGTGAAGAGATCGTGCGCGGCCACGTCTACCTGGCTCCGCCCGATTACCACATGGTGGTGAAACACGGTCGCATCTACCTCGGGCAGGGGCCGAAGGAGAATTTCGCGCGACCGGCCATTGACCCGCTTTTCAGGTCGGCGGCTCTCGCCTACGGGTCTCAACTCATCGGCGTCATTCTTACCGGCGCACAGAATGACGGGACTTCGGGGCTGTGGGCCGTGAAGGAACGGGGCGGCGTGGCAATTGTCCAAGACCCAAAGGATGCCTACTTCCCCAGCATGCCGCAAAGCGCGCTGGATAAAGTGAAGGCGGACTATTGTCTTCCGGTATCTGAGATTGCGCCCGTCCTGATTCGCCTGGCTAACGACCCCGTCGAGGAGGAAGGAGAGCATCTCGTGCCTGAGAAGCTTCAGCTAGAAACCGGGATAGCCAAAGAAGAGGTTGACGCCAATCAGGTGATTGAAAAACTCGGCACGCTCTCAGCCTACACCTGCCCGGAATGCCACGGTGTTCTCTGGGTAATACACGAGGGCGAGATCATCAGGTTCCGCTGTCGAACGGGACACGCCTACACGGCGGAAGCTCTGAGAGAGAGGTTGTCCGAGAGTATAGAAAATATCCTCTGGGATGCGGTGCGTGCGTTGGAAGAGAGTGCGGCACTGGCACGCCACATCGCTGAAGCTTCAGTCAAAGGCGAGGGGCGCAGCTCGGCGGAGAACCTCATCATTGAAGCGCAAAGTACTGAAAGGCTCGTGGACTCAATCAGGCGGACTATGCAGGCTTACGAGCAAACCTTTAACGCCTCCCCTCAATAACTCCGGCTACGGATAGAAAGAGCCCCTTCGCGTCACGGCTCTCTTAAGTAATAGTTGAGCCTGTTGATGAAAGGACTCAACAGCGCGCCCGAGAGCGCCTCGGGTCGTGATTAGAGGGGAATACGTTTGGGCGCGCGGCTGAGCTGTCAGGGGCGGGTGCCCGAAGCGCTCTGGTTAGAAGTATGGGTCTATACGCAGGTGGTCGTTGACACGGTTCACGCCCGGCGCATGAATGATGGAGCCGAGAACGGCGCGCTTCTCCCGCCAGGAATGGACGCGACCCCAGAGGTCAATCTGGCCGTCCTTTACCTCTATGCGCAGGCGCTCTGCCTCGCGCTCGGCGCGGCGCTCCAGGGCGTCTTCGATATTTAGGCGCAGCTCTTCCGGGTCAACCTTCTGCGGTGCGACCTCTATCCTGTTGACGATGCCGGCTACACCCACGAGATGCCGCACGGCGCGCTCCGCGTCCACGCGCTCACGCAAGGTACTGACCTCGCCTTCGAGCGTCACCCAGCCGTTCGAGACGGTTGAGCGAATCTTCTCGTCGGGTACGAGCACGTCCCATTCGAGGGCGCTTCTGACTGCACGCGCTATCTCTGTGTCGGTGCGTATATTCGTCACCTTCACTTCGAGGTCGTTGGCCACGTCGAGCACGCCCGCGACTCTGTGCGCGGCACGCTCTGCTGACTCCTTCTCGGCGTAGCTTGCGACCACGCCGGTGAGCGTCACGACGCCATCCGAGACCTTCACGCCTATGTGGCCCCAGGCGACGCGCGTGTCCCACTTCATCTCGCGCAAGACCTGCTGCCTTAGTTCGGTATCATTTTTCCTTTGCATGAGCTAACACCTCTTTCAAACGATCGCGGCCCTCTGTTGTACGGGCTGCTCCACAATCTGCGGTAGATCACTGTGACCGCAGATGGCCTTCATCGTCGTGACAACGTCGGCGTAAGTGATGCCTGTCTTGCTTTCTTTAGCTTCGAGCACGACATCGTTCATCGAGAGGACTCCCTGAAGCTGCCCCTCATCATTGATGACCGGCAGACGCCTGACGCGGTGTTGCTGCATAGTCTTAAGCGCGTCGTGGATGTCATCCTCCGGCTTGCAGGCGTAGACGCTGCCCGTGATGACGCGGCTGACCGGAATATACTTGACCGGCTCTGGATTAATCACTAACACTTTACAGATGTCGCGGTCTGAGACCATACCTACAACGCGCCCTTCGCCAGTCACGACTGGAAGAATCCCGCAATCGCCGTCCCACATGAGCCACGCAGCGTCCGCGATCTTAGTTTCCGGCGTGCAGGTCTTGGCGTCACGGGTCATAACTTCGTGTACTTTCATCTCGCATCTCCTTTCCGCAAGAGTTGAATCGCCCGGATGCTCGCTATCTAAAGCCAGACCCGTTATGCGAGAGACAAACAGGGTCACGCTCCAACAAGCTTCCGTCTGTCCGTCCCTTCGAGACTGCAACGATTGTGCCGGGCGAGAGGCAACCGAATAGTACCTTTGTCGCCCCGGCTTCGATTAGCTAGCCGCGTAAAGTCGCGCACACATTGCGCGTGAAACCTCGCGCCGACACGAGAAATACTCGCGCAAATGCTGACGAGTATTGAGGAGCGCGATGACGGATTCTTCAACCGCCTTGGTATGAAGGTTGCGAATAATCAGCTGTGACGGATGGATTATTCTATCCAGGAGAGGAGTTTGAAAATGAAGGACTGTAATAAGTCAAAGCTTTTGAAGGAAGGATTGCTGGGCGCAAGCGTTGCCGGAGTTACTGCGCTCGCCGCTTACCTTTACCTGATTCGGCCCTGGCATCTTACGTGGGGAGCGACACCAGAGGAAACAACTGGGGACTTGCCGGGCGACGAGCTGGTGCCGAACCCGAAGGCTGTAGCTACTCATGCCATCACCATCGACGCTCCAGTCATGTACGTCTGGTCGTGGCTCGTGCAGATGGGGCAGGACAAGGGCGGCTTCTACAGCTACACATGGCTTGAAAATATAGTCGGCTGTCACATGCGTAACGCGGAACGGATAGTGCCCGAGTTTCAGCGCCTTCATGAGGGTGACACTGTTCGGCTGCACCCGAAGGCTCCGCCTCTGCCCGTAAAGATTTGCGAACCCTTCAAGGCGATAGTCATGGGGAGCAACACACAGAATCCCGGCACGTGGGGCTTCTATCTTAAAGAGATTGACGAGAACACGACTCGCCTCATCGTTCGCGGTCGGGGCGACTGGCTTGAGCCGAGCTGGCTCAACTGGCTGATGAATTACGTCGTGTTCGAGCCCACGCACTTCATCATGGAGCGCAAGATGCTGTTAGGCATAAAGGAGCGCGCAGAGAGAGCATCGTACGAGATACAGGCCGAGGCCGCGTAGAGATTAATAAGGGCCTCAGCAAACTCCTATGGTGTTGGCGCGTTGTTGGTATTGGTAATGATTTCGCACCTTAAACCTGATGCGGAGGTGGTGAGATGGAAAAGATGAGAGCATGCGTCTTTCAAGGCAAAGACAAGATTAGAGTAGAAGAGGTCGATCGCCCGCGCGCAGGCTTTGGCGAAGCGGTGATTCGAGTCACACTCACGACAATCTGCGGGACTGACCTGCACATTGTGCGCGGGGAGTATCCGGTCAAGCCGGGCCTTATCATAGGCCACGAGCCTGTGGGAGTCGTTGAGGAACTGGGGCCGGGCGTGACGGGTTACCAGATTGGAGAGCGCGTCCTTGTCGGCGCAATCACGCCGTGCGGGCAGTGCCGCGCCTGCCTCTCCGGCAATCTTTCACAGTGCGGACATGGTGAAGGCTATGAAGCCCTGGGCGGCTGGCGCTTCGGCAACACGATTAATGGCGCACAGGCCGAGTACCTGCTTGTGCCGAGCGCTCAAGCGAATCTGGCCAGGATTCCAGACGAGTTGACGGACGAACAGGTGGTGCTGCTCTCCGATATAGCTTCTACGGGCTTCAGCGGCGCTGAATCCGGGGGCGTGAAGATTGGAGACTCCGTCGTAGTCTTCGCGCAGGGGCCAATCGGTTTGTGCGCTAGCCTCGGCGCGAAGCTGATGGGCGCGGGGCTGGTGATAGGAGTTGACGGCGACTCCAATCGTTTGGCTATGGCACGCCGGATGGGCGTGGACGTAGTTCTGGACTACCGCGAAGTGGACGTGGTCTCAGAAGTCAAAAGGCTGACTGGCGGCGGGGCAGACGTTTCGATTGAAGCGCTCGGCACACAGGAGACTTTTGAGGGCGCGCTCAGGAGCCTCAGGCCGGGCGGAACGCTCTCAAGTCTCGGCGTCTATTCCGGCAAGCTGCAGGTTCCTTACGACGCCTTCGCCGCGGGGCTGGGAGACACCCACTTAGTGACGACGCTCTGCCCGGGTGGGAAAGAGAGGATGCGCAGGCTGATGGCGGTCGTGCGAACGGGCCGTGTTGACCTTGTGCCGCTTCTGACTCACACGTTCTCACTAGAGCAAATCACGGAAGCGTATGAGCTATTCGGCTCAAGGCGCGAAGGCTGCATGAAGGTCGCCATCAGGCCGTGACGCGCGCGTTTAGCGGAGGTGATAATGGTTAAGCAGGAGACTCATAAAGGGGCGCTGCAAAGTGCCGACGCGAGGCTGGATTTCTACAGCCATCTGACGGTGTTTGTGCTTATTAACCTGATGCTCTTTGGCCTCAACGTGATTATCACGCCGTCGATTCTCTGGTTCATATACCCGCTCGCGGGCTGGGGCATAGGGCTGGTTATTCACGGCCTTGTAGTCTTCGCTCATTATCGTCAGAAAGGGGCGAGTGACAGAATAGAAGCGTCATGAAAGCCTTCGTCCTCAAAAAGCCCGCGCCGGTTGAGAGCCAGCCGCTGGAACTGCTGGAAGTGCCAACCCCTGCTCCCGGTGAAGATGAAATACTGGTGCGCGTTTCGGCCTGCGGCATCTGCCGCACGGATCTGCACGTCGTCGAAGGGGAACTGGAAACTAAACGCTCTCCCCTCATTCCGGGTCATCAGGTAGTGGGACGCGTCGCAGCTCTCGGCAGTAATGTTGAAGGCTTTGAGCTAAGCGAGAGAGTCGGCATCGCCTGGCTCAACCGCACGTGCGGGAGTTGTAGATTCTGTCAGGGCGGGCGCGAGAATCTATGTGAGCAGTCTCAGTTCACGGGCTGGACGGTGGACGGCGGATACAGTGAATACGTAGTCGCGCCCGCAAGTTTTACGTACCCGCTTCCTGAAGGCTTCGGCGACACGCAGGCAGCGCCTCTGCTCTGCGCAGGCATTATCGGCTACAGAGCGCTTAGGCTAACAGGAATAACCGGGAGAGCAGAAGGGTGGATGGGTGCCAGGCTCGGCATCTACGGCTTCGGCGCGGCAGGCCACGTCTGCATACAGATTGCACGTGCGCGCGGGGCGGCAACTTACGTTGCTACGCGTGACCGCGAGCGACACCAGGCGCTGGCGCAGGAACTCGGCGCTACTTGGGTCGGAGATTCTATGGATGAGCCGCCCGAGAAACTGGACGCCGCGATAATCTTTGCTCCTGCCGGAGAGCTTGTGCCGGTCGCACTCCGGGCACTGGATAAAGGCGGCGTGCTGGTGCTCGGCGGCATTCACATGAGCCCTATTCCGTCCGTCGACTATAAGCTTATCTACAATGAGAGACTCATACGCTCTGTCGCCAACAATACCCGTGATGACGGGCGGGAGTTTCTACATGAGGCGGCGAGCATTCCGGTGCGAACTCACGTTCAGACATTCCCCTTGGAGCAGGCTAACGATGCGCTCATGGCTCTGAAGCGTGATGCCATTCGCGGGGCGGGAGTGCTCGTGGTGAATTAACTGATTTCAGAGGGACACGGCTATGCCCTTTACTACGGAACAGTTCCTCAGAGTCTTCGAGTCCTACAACCACGCGGTCTATCCGGCCCAGTTTGCTCTTATCATTCTGGCTCTAATTTCAGTTTACCTGACCATAAGAGCACGTCCCTCTTCGAGCAGGTTAATCGCCGTGCTCCTCGCCGCACAGTGGGCGTGGACTGGTGTCGTTTATCATCTGGCGTTCTTCACGAGAATCAACCGGGCCGCTTACATCTTCGGCCTGCTGTTTATAGCCCAGGCCGCTCTCTTCATATTCGCAGGCTTACGCCGAAAACTAATTTTCAGGGCGCGGATGGACAGGATAGGAATTGTAGGCGCAGGGTTTATTATCTATGCCCTTCTAATCTACCCGGCGCTTGGTCTCTTATCAGGCCACGTTTATCCGCGCTCGCCTACCTTCGGCGTGCCTTGTCCCACGACTATCTTCACCTTCGGCTTACTCCTCTGGACGGAACGAAGAGTACCGTTATATTTGCTCTTGATCCCTTTCCTCTGGTCTCTGATGGGCCTGAGCGCCGCACTAGTGCTTGGCGTTTCGGAGGACATAGGGCTGTTCCTCGCAGGCGTCACGGGTACTTCACTCATCTTATTGAGAAATACCCTACCTCCATCGAGTAATGTCCATACCGTTCGGGCGGCCATTAAAGTGATTGTGAAGCCTCTTATCTAAAGCCCTTTATCTGATGGGCGCGAGAAGTCACACGCCTGGCCGCGTGAAAACTCGCGGTCTTCTCATCTTGTAATGTTTTTATCTGCCCGTAGAAGGCTTCGGGAGAAGGGGGGAGATAGATTCTCCCGGGCATGTTGCTTGCACGCCACTCAATGTTCGGCCTTCACTCTAGAGCCTAAACTCCGGTTGGACGGTCGAAAGATAAACGGGGCCGTGAGTTGAGGCAGGCACAAGGTGTAAGAGATGGCAATTGCCGGAGGTGATGAGATGAGAAGAATGAAAATACTGATCGGCTATGACGGTTCTGATTGTGCCGAGGCGGCGCTCGATGATCTGAGCCGGGCCGGCCTGCCGCCCTATGCGCACGCGATGATTGTCTCCGTCACGGAACTCTGGCTTCCGCCGCCTCCGCCTTCAAGCTACCAGGTTATCGAAGAGGCTCAACAGGTAAACGTGCCGGCAGACCTGAAGTCTGTCTACGAGGTGGACTCAGTGATGGTCGAAGAGGCCCTCGAACTTGCCTCGAAGGCTGGCGAGCGCCTGAAGGCGAAATTCCCCGGATGGGCGGTCAAACGGGAGGCCTTCTACGGGTCGCCCGCGCAGGAACTCATCTTGAAGGCAGAGAAGTGGGGCGCAGACTTGATCGTCGTCGGCTCGCACGGCCGCTCCGCACTGGGGCGTCTGCTTTTGGGGAGCGTCTCACAAAAGGTCTTGACCGAAGCGCACGCTTCGGTGCGCGTGGCGCGGGGCCGCATCGAAGTCGAGCCTTCGCCAGTTCGCATACTGCTCGGCGTTGACGGCTCCACTGAAGCCGAGCTGGCCGTGCGCGAGGTGGCCTCACGCGTCTGGCCTCCCGGAAGCCAGGCACGAGTCGTGATTGTCGGCGACCCGCTCACCCCGACCATAGTTGGAAGGCTCATCCCTCCCGTCAGAAGAGTTGTAGAAGAGAGTAACAGGGAGGAGACGGAGTGGGCCGAAGCTGTGCTTGAGAAGGCCACTCAGGTGCTGAAAGGGGCGGAACTCGAAGTCACCTCCGCGATTATCGAAGGGAATCCGAAACACGTTCTGGTCGAAGAGGCCGAGAGATGGGGAGCGGATGTAATCTTCCTCGGCTCCACGGGAATGGGCCGCGTGGGTCGGTTCCTGTTGGGCAGCGTTTCTGCGGCAGTCGCCGCCCGCGCCGCCTGTTCTGTCGAAGTCATACGCGCCCAAAGAGATGACCCTCAAAAGCCTTGATTCGCGCGTCTTCAGTCCGGCGTTCAGACTTTCCAAGCGAGCGAAATGCGGCAAGTTATTCAACAGATCCAACCTCGTCGGATGAATCCCCTTGAGCTTGAGGGACTGACCAGTCAGGAGGCGCAAAGACGCCTGGCTCAGGTGGGGCCAAACGAGCCTGCGCCGGTGCGGCGAATGTCGGGCACCTTGCGCTTCCTCCTTCTCTTTGCCAACCCTCTCATCGCCATCCTGCTCGTCGCAAGCTTAATCTCCGTATTGGTCGGCGATTTCGTGAACGCCTTCATCATCGCCGCCATGGTGCTCTTAAGCGCCGCACTGAATTTTATTCAGACGGCGCGCTCTGAGCGCGCGGCCGAGCGCCTTCGCAAGGAAGTTGCGCCGACGGCCACGGTCTTCCGCGACGGCGCGTGGGAGGAAATTGCACGGCGCGACGTTGTGCCGGGAGATTTAATTCGCCTCTCTGCGGGCGACATGGTTCCGGCGGACGCGTGGCTGCTCGAATCAAAAGACCTGCACGTGCAGCAGGCCGCACTCACAGGGGAGTCGTTCCCTGTAGAGAAGGAGCCGGAGGCTTTCAGTGAAGTGCCGAAAACCTCCCCTAGTGACCCTGCCGACGCGCGCGGCGCAGTCTTTCTAGGAACATCGGTCGTGAGCGGCGCAGGCAAAGCGGTCGTCGCTTCCACCGGCCCGCGCACAGTTTTTGGCGGCATAGCCTCCCGTCTTTCCGTGCGTGCCCCGGAGACGGAATTCGAGAAGGGGACGCGCAAATTCGGTCTGCTCATCATGCGGGCCGTCTTCTTTCTGGTGCTCTTCGTCCTGGCGGTCAATCTGGCCCTGCATCGAAGCCCGATGGAATCGCTGCTCTTCGCCGTCGCGCTTGCCGTAGGGTTGACGCCTGAGTTTCTTCCGATGATCACAACGGTGACTTTGGGCCGGGGAGCGCTCAGGATGTCGCGCCGTAAAGTGATCGTCAAACGCCTTGAGGCGATGCAGAACTTCGGGAGTATAGACATCCTGTGCAGCGACAAGACCGGCACCATAACCGGCGGAGAAATGATGCTGACCGAGCATCTGGACCCGTGCGGCCGAAAATCCGAGAGAACATTTTTACTGGCATACCTCAACAGCTTCTACGAGACTGGCATCAGCAACCCGCTCGATAGAGCCATCAAGCATAAAGCTAATAGTAATCCGCTCGACGAGGCCATCCTGAGCCACGACCGCCCTGACGTCCGCGCCTACACTAAAGTCGATGAGATGCCTTTCGATTTCGAGAGGAGGAGGCAGTCCGTAGTTCTGAAGAAGAAGGCCGCGCGCCTGTTGATTACCAAGGGTGCGCCGGAGAGCGTCCTCCCCGCATGTAGCCGCTATGAAGCGAACGGTCATACACAGGAGCTTGACGCAGGAATGCGCGCCGGGTGTGAGGCTCTTTACCAGGAGCTAAGTGCGAAGGGATTCAGGATGCTGGCGGTCGCCTACGCACACGTGAGGCCGAAAGCGGCTTACAGGGTAACTGACGAACGAGACCTGGTGCTGGCGGGCTTCCTCATCTTCGCCGACCCACCTCTAGTATCGGCAGCCGCTGCCATACGCGCGCTCGGGCGTGACGGCGTTAAGGTGAAAATCCTGACGGGCGACGGTGAACAGGTGGCACGCCACATCTGCGCCGAAGTCGGGCTGAACATAAGCGCCATTCTTACAGGTGCCGAACTTGAGCGGATGACGGACGCGGCTCTCACTCACGTCGCGGAACAGACGGATGTTTTCGCGCGCGTCACACCTGCTCAGAAAACACGCATCATA
The DNA here is from genome assembly GCA_035276685.1 of Pyrinomonadaceae bacterium. Classification (GTDB taxonomy): domain Bacteria; phylum Acidobacteriota; class Blastocatellia; order Pyrinomonadales; family Pyrinomonadaceae; genus JACVRN01. The sequence continues at coordinate 14,000 of DATELK010000143.1, forward strand.
CTGGCCTTAAAGAGCCGGGGTCACGTCGTGGGATTTTTGGGCGACGGCATCAACGACGCTCCTTCACTTCACGCGGCCGACGTCGGCATCTCGGTCTCGAACGCCGTGGACGTGTCGAAGGACGCCGCCGACATCATCCTTCTTGACAGGAGCTTGGGCGTCCTGCACAGCGGCATTATCGAGGGGCGCAAAGCCTTCGGGAACGTGATGAAGTATCTCCTGATGGGAACCAGCTCAAACTTCGGCAACATGTTCTCGATGGCCGGGGCCTCTCTCTTCCTGCCGTATCTCCCCATGCTGCCGACACAGATATTGCTGAACAATTTTCTATACGACCTCGCTCAGGTGACGATACCCACGGACAACGTGGACAAGACATTCATTCACAAGCCGCGCCGCTGGGACGTCCGGCTGGTGCGCAACTTTATGATCTACATCGGCCCCGTCAGCTCTGTTTATGACTTTCTCACCTTCTTCATCCTGCTGAAAGTGTTCAATGCGTCCGAGCATCTATTTCACACTAGCTGGTTCGTCGAATCGCTCGCCACGCAGACGCTCGTCATCTTCGTCATTCGCACGGCGGGCAATCCGTTACGGAGCCGACCGAGCCGGGCGCTCGCACTCACTGTTTCTCTGATAGTTCTTTCGGCCCTTTTGATTCCGTTTTCGCCTGTGGCGTCCCTGCTGGGTTTTACGCCTCTGCCGTTCACGCTCCTGCTAATTCTGGGGGCCATGATTGTGACTTATCTGCTGATAGTCGAGTTCGTTAAGCGCCGACTCATGCGGAGACTCTTTTTATGAGTCTACTAAAGCAGCCACCGGAAAATCATTTGATGCGCCTCTTCTTTGAGAGCAGTCGGTGCTGAGACATGTACGAGAGAAGAGTTCGCGTCCTGTATCCCGCGAAACGCGGCCTCATTGTCCTAAGCGTGGGGCGCGGCGCAGGGAAGCAACTTGAGCCGGAATCGGTGAGCGCGGACGGCCAGACGTTTGAGTTCAGTCTCTCGTCGGAGAGGCCATTCGTCTACTGCAAGCCATGCCTGATTGACGGGGCAGGCCGTCACAGAGCCTGCGGCCCGGATAACCTCGTAGTGCTGACAGAACCGGGGAGCCGCGACATCTACCCTTACTTCCAGGAGGCGTTGGTCGGAGTTATCTCTCCACGCCTGGAACTTCAGTCGAAGATTCTCGGCAGGGCACACAGACTTCGGATATACCTTCCTCCGGGTTACGGCGAGAACACGCTCAAGCGCTACCCCGTCATCTACATGCAGGACGGGAAGAATCTCTTCTTCCCCGATGAGGCGTTTCAGGGGACGGAATGGGAGGTGGACGAAACACTCGACCTGCTGGATTCGATGAACGTCATAGATAAAACCATCGTCGTCGGCGTCTACGCCGAAAAGCGCGAAGAGGAGTACACGAGCCCAGGCTACCGGCTTTACGGGCGGTCGCTCGTCGAAGAGGTAAAGCCACTGGTTGATTCGAGCTTCAGAACTTTGACTGGCCCTGCGGAGACGGGCGTGATGGGGTCGTCTTTAGGCGGCGTGGTCTCGTTCTTCCTCGCCTGGGAGTGGCCCGAAGTTTTCGGCAGGGCCGCATGCCTCTCAAGCACCTTTACGTGGAGGGATGATTTGATAGAGCGCGTGCTGGAAGAGCCGAAGAGGGAGGTCAAAATTTATCTCGACAGCGGGTGGCCCGGTGATAACTACGAAGTGACATTGAGCATGGCGATGGCGCTTCTGGAGCGGGGGTACACCTTCGGCTCTGATTTCCTCTACTTCGTCTTCCCGCGCGCGCCTCACGGAGAAGCCTCCTGGGCCGAGCGGTTTCACCTGCCGCTGCAACTCTTCAGCGGCAAGGTCGTGAAGGCGGCGCGGCGTATGAGGATGAGCGAAGTGGAACGGAGATTGACTGTTTGAGTTTGTGAGCGCGGGCTCACGAGAAGGAGCAAGTTATGCGAGTAGATGTACAGAGACGAGAGTGGCAACCATTCCTCGAAGGGTTCGGTGAGCGAAATAACACTCGCCCGACCAGACTCCAGGTCATCAATGAATCGGGCGAGGTCGAAACGGACTACTGGCTCGAAGACGGCCTGACCCTCGCGGGGACGACCCTTGACAAAGACGGAGGGGGCGCACCGCGCATAGAAATTATACTGAATGGCGGTAAATCACAGGACAGCCGCATGACGCGCACGATCGCTCAAGTGCGCAGGCTTGGGCATGAAGAAGACGGAGAGCGCGACATTGCCCTTGAAGTGGAAGGTAAGGATGGAAACGTAACCATCCTCCGCTTTGAGTAATCACCTGTGCCTGTTCAAACGTCCACGTAGCTGAAACCGGGACGCTGCAATTCGGGAGAATAGCTTTAATTGCCGGAGCCGCAACCAAAGAGGGGCAAGTCGCCCTTGCCGTAGGCAGCGCACGAGCTATTACGCAAGCGCTCCCACGTCCTCGGCCTCCGATTCGGCGCTTACCTCAATCAAAGGTTCAATTTTTACGGCAGACCTAACGGATTTAGAGACGAGGCAGTTCTTCTCCGCCTTCTCCAGGATTCTTCCTGCGCGATCAGTGTCTCGCGCGTGGAGAATTGTGAGACGCGGGCAGATGATTACTTCCGTAATCATGTAGCCCTGCCCTTCTACTTTCTCCAACTTACCCACCGCATCGGACTTGAAGCTTGTGAACTCGAGCTTGGACATCTCTGCGACCGCCAGGAAGGTGGTCATGAAGCAGGAGTTCACAGCGCTCACAAACAGGTGTTCGGGCGTCCATGCTCCCGCGTGGCCGTTGAACTCGGGCGGTGTTGCAATACGAATGTCGGGCAGCATAGGCGAGCGCAACTCGCCTCTCTTCTGCCCCGTCCACTCAACTTCAGTTCGGTAATAATAGGGTTCTGTCATTGTCTTTCTCCTTCGCTCTACCTTTGAGTAATATTCGATCGCTCATGAAGACATGCGCGTGAGTAAAACTCCCATTCCTGACTCATTACTTCGGCTCCGGATACATGTTGGCAGGCGCAATCTCAAAGATGTTGTCGTAAAAGACTCTGGTCAAGGCAGGAATCTTTTTCCCGTCAACTATGAACTCAAGCCCCATCCAGATCGTCATCTTCGAGAAGTAGTGCTCGAATTCGTAATACCTGACGCCTGCGCCAGACGTGGCCACGGGCGTGAGTTCCTTAACCACAGGCTCCACACTGTTGATTCTCGTCCGGTATGTGACCTTTACTTCCTTAGAGGATATGACCGTCAGCCTGAAGCTATTAGTGCCCATCCTGGGAACAAGGTAAGCTTCCACGCCCGTTACGCTATCTGACCAGTACACGCCTTTCGCCACCGTGGGCTTCGTGCCCTCCTGCGTGAAGACCTGTGTCGCGCAAATAGCAAGGATGAAAAGAATCGCAATTACAAATCTTTTAAGCGACATCGAAGTGCCAACTCCTTTCCAATCTTCAGCGAGGAAGGTTTGATGGAATCACCCTTAAGTGATGAAACAATAAATCAGAGGCAGTCTTTTATGACGTATGTTCTCCCCTGGGGTCTTAACACTACGCAGTTGTTAGTCTGAAACACACCCGCCAGCAGCAGCTTGTCCGGTCTGAAAAAGAGGCCGCCATCGCTCAAATCTATCCCGTCTCTAAAGAACGCCGGCCGAGCAGGGGCTTTCCCGCCGAACGGGCCGTTGAATATCCCTATCGAGAACCTTCTCGCGCGCCTCTGATTGTTGATGAGAGCCACCGCGAAATCTTCTCGCCCGTCTCGGTTGAAATCGCCGACAGCATAGTAGGGCTGATAGTTTTCGCCGTACTCCTGACGCGTGGCCAGTAGCCCTTCCTTGTTCGCGCAGTCCGCTTCCGACGCGAGGCTCAGTTGAGGATTCTGCCTTAGCCACTGCTGTAAAACTGCACGATGCTGCGCCTGTAAAAATGCAGGATATTCAGACTGTCCGCGTGTTGCGGTATTTAAGAGTGCGAGGGTGATTAACGCCAGCAACAAAGAAAAACTCATCCGCCTCATAGCTTCTCTACCTTTACACATTCGAGCAAGACGCCCGCGAACGGTCGTAGACTATGTTGAAGTAAAGGCAACGGATGTGCCTTATGGAATCGAACATCAAGACCGGAATCTGAGTTGCCTTTGTCGGCAAATACTCTAAAGAGCCGCGAGAAATCTCACGCCGCTCATGCGCGGTATCACGTGTTCGATATGCCGGAGGACTGCCGCCCAGGCTCAGATTATCGGCACGTGTCTTGCGAATAAGATTAAGTGAGAACGATTTAGCCAGTTCTTTGGGGAGTCCGTTTCAGGTATGAGCAAGGACTTCTTTGCCTCGCGCGAGGGCTTCATGCCGGGTCGGCAGACAAGGTGCCCGTCTCCTGCCTCCTTTGAAATGACGGGAAAGAATGAGGTGAATGAAATGAGGCGCTTAATATATTTCTCTTGCTTTGCAGTAATACTCCTGGTCACAATTTTAGCTCTCTCTTCGCCTTTTGCCGCGCAGGTAAATCAGTATTCAAAGGAAGGACTTTCGTTCAACTATCCGTCGGACTGGCCCGCGCAGGAAGAGATAAACGAGCAGGTGGTGATGGTCTCGCTCGACCGTGGTCAGAATGAGGCGAAGATCATGGTCATGGCCTTTCGAGAGACGATGATCCCTGAGCAGATAAACCAGGCTCAGGCTAATGTCACACAGGCGCTGGTTGATACTTTTACACAGTCCATTCAGCAGCAGGGCGCGCAGGTCGAGCGCAGCTTCGCGAGCGCTATGGTCGCAGGCCGTCAGGCGAGCGGTGTACGTCTCCGCGCGGTTATCAAGGGCGACCCCGGCAACGCCGAAATCTACTGGCTGACGCTCAATAACCGTCTCATCTACCTTGTCTTCGTAGGGTCGGATACGGAGCGCGCGAGAGCAAGCGTGGCGTGGAATATGCTCTGCTCCACATTACGAATTGGCGGCACACCATCCGGGCCACCGCGCCAGTCTGCCACGCCTTCCGACCTCGGCAGCTTCAACTACAGAAGAATCACAGGGAACCGTGTGGAGCTTTACATGGACGAGTGGGGACGCGGCTACGTTCATGACCTGAACAACGGCACGTGGGTACGCATACCTGATTATTCGGGAAAGCCTAGCCACCACAGAGCCGCGCAGAACATCATCATTCAGATTCATCCGTCGTTCTCGAAGACGAGCGACACGATGGCTCTGATGTACGCCTTCGGCGGGCTTCTGGTTTACGACTCAAGCCTCTACACAGCGCAGAACCCTGCGAGCGCGTGGGTACTCAACTATCAGGTGTCCCAGCGCGGCCAGGCTTTCGCCTCCATCACGCGCACCCGTGTCATTAATCACATCTCTCAGGTCAATGACAGCCTCGCTCTGGCTGCCGGCACGAACTGGATCTGTGTTTACGACATAAGTCTGCACAAGTGGGTCAACTACCAGGCGTGCGCGGACGACTCTACGGCAGAGCTGAACAGAAATCTGGTGCTCGCGAGTAATGGCGCGAGGGTGAAGGTATTGAACGGCCCCTTCTGTAATTACACGCTCGGAGTCGGCTCATGGCGCTGCGAGGGCATTAGTCTGAATAACAGCGAACAATGGAAACCGAGCGGCTCTCAACTCATGGCACTGGTCCCAATCTCATGGGAGTAACAAATCATGACTACGAAAAAGCTTGTCGTCATAGTCTTGAGCGCCATGGTGGGACTGTTTCTGGCATTCCTTCTGTTCGTGGGAGGGGTTGTAGGGATCGCCTTCTATTCGGTGGCTAATAGCGACGCAGCCGTGACGGCCAAAGAGTTCCTGCGCGGCAACGAAAAGCTGAAACACGATATCGGAGAGGTCAAAGACTTCGGCTATTTCGTGACGGGCGAGATAAAGACTGAGGGCGGTGGCGGTCGTGCGCGGCTTCACCTGAAGGTGATAGGCGAGCGCCGCACCGTCAACGCGTCTGTAAGGCTGGAGTACAGGGATAGCGGCGCGTGGCGCGTTAGAGAAGCAAGCTACCAAAATGAGAGCGGAGTCACTGTCGAGCTTGTAGAAGATTCGCAGACAAATAAGGTTACAGCCACACGGTGGACACCTAATGCAAAGCGGGGAGGTGGCTGATGCGTAGCAAATATTTTTCAAGTCCTTGGCACAGGCTGATTCTGATGGCGCTGGGCCTGTGGTTTCTACTTGCGGCAGCCCCATTAGCTTCGGGGCAGTGTTTTCAGAACCCGACGGGAGAAACCGCCCTAGGGCTACAGAACGCTTCGAGCTACTACCTGATCTTCTACATAGACGGGGTGAACAAGGGCGGCGTCCCTCCCGGCGACAGGAGCGTTGACTTTGTCGTCACGCCCGGCGAGCACGCTCTGAGGGTGGATGCGCTCGTAGGAAACCAGATTGTCTCGGCCCAGCGTATAGCAACTATTCCTGAAGGCTACGTGTGCGCATGGACGGTCACCGACCCTCCGCAGGCATTTCGTCCGGTAAAGAAAGGTCAGGTAAAAGAAACTGGCTTCGGCACGCGTCGTCGAGAGTAGGGATTTGCCGCGCGTGCTTCTCCTTTGCAAGATAGCTTTCCCTGCAAGGTGCGAGATTTCTCGCAGCTCCTTCCATTTCCTCAGCGCCAACCACAACTCAGTTATAGAAAACACCGGAACAGCAGTGCCTGAATTCCAGTGGTATGCATGTTGCCCTTTATACGTGTGAAATCTGACCGACCTTTGTCGGAACAACATGGACAGGAACTTATGAGCACCAAGCCTTCAGCGAAGACAGACCGCGACACAACTTCAGAACGCGAATTAGAGAATTTAATTCAGGGACTGAGCGAGATTCGTGACGACATGCAAGCGCTGGGGTCGCGGGCCGCCGAAAAGCTCTTGGCCCTCAAGGGCAGGCAAAGAGAGAGCGCCAGAAACCTTGTGCATTACATGGCGCTCAGGCGGCGCGATTTACGCCGTCTTCAGGAGTCACTTGCCGCCCTGGGCCTTTCTTCGCTGGGTCGCGCAGAAGCGCACGTTATGGACAATGTTGACACGACACTCTTCGTCCTGCGTGCGCTTGCAGACAAACGAGAAGCTTCAAAACCCGAATTTGCCGTAGGCTTCGCGGAAGGTAACGGCCTCTTAAAAGAGCATACGACGGCACTCCTGGGGCCTGAGCGCGATAACAGGAACGTGCGCATCATGGTGACTATGCCGAGCGAAGCTGCCGAAGACTCGAAGCTTATCAACGACCTCGTAACCAGCGGCATGGATTGTATGCGCATCAACTGCGCGTATGACGACCAAGAAGCCTGGGGGCGGATGATTGCCAACCTGAGGCTCGCTACGAAAAGGACGGGTAAGACGTGCCGAGTTTTGATGGACTTGGCCGGGCCGAAGCTCAGGACGGGGCCGATGGAGGCGGGAGCGAAGGTCATTAGGTGGCGGCCCATAAGGAACCAGTTCGGAAGAATTAAATATACGGCCAGAATCTGGCTCACTTCCGACGGGGAGAACGCTTGCGCCCGGATGGAGGCGGACGCCTGCCTGCGCGTGCCCGAAGATTGGCTGCAAGCTCTTGAGCCGGGTGACTTGATTAAGTTCTTCGACGCACGAGGCGCGTCCCGCTCCATGCGCGTAATGAAAGAAAGAAGCGGTAGAGGGCGCTGGGCCGAATCCAGTCAAACGGCGTACATCTCGCCGGGCATGACTCTGCACGCGTACAGGCACAGCAGGAAGAGGGATGATTTTTCAGTAAGTAAAGATTGCACAGTGGCTGAGTTTCCCGCGAGCGAGCAGTGGATAGACTTGAGAGCCGGAGACGAATTGATTCTGACCCGCAGCCTCGCACCGGGTCGTGCGGCCGTCTATACGGAAGATGGCCGATTGTTAAGCGCGGCTCGCATAGGCGTAACACTTCCTGAAATCTTCGAGGACGTGCGGGTGGGAGAAAGGATTCTGCTGGACGACGGGAAGATCGGCGGCGTAATCGAATCTGTGGATGAGGAAGAGATACACGTCCAAATAACTCACACGCGTCCCGGCGGCGGAAAGCTTAGGGCTGATAAGGGCATTAACCTTCCAGACACTAACCTGCGGCTCCCGTCCCTGACAGACAAAGACCTGGAAGACCTCGCCTTCATCGCCCGTCATGCTGACCTTGTCGGCTACTCCTTTGTGCGAAGCGCGGAAGACGTGCGCCTCCTACAGGCTCATTTGAAAGAGCTGGGAGGTCATCACCTTGGAATCGTCCTGAAGATAGAGACGGGCAGGGCTTTCGAGGAACTGCCCAACCTGCTACTGGCAGCGATGCGCAGCCCTTCCGCAGGCGTAATGATTGCGCGCGGGGATTTGGCCGTAGAGTGCGGTTACGAGCGCATGGCGGAGGTGCAGGAAGAGATTTTGTGGATATGCGAGGCGGCGCACGTGCCCGTCATCTGGGCCACGCAGGTTCTTGAAAGCCTTGCCAAGGCGGGCCTCCCGTCGCGCGCAGAGATTACGGACGCGGCGATGGGCGAGAGGGCCGAGTGTGTCATGCTCAACAAGGGGCCCTTCATAGTCGAGGCCGTAAAAGTCCTGGACGACATTCTGCATCGCATGCAGGAGCACCAGGTCAAGAAGCGTTCCATGCTGCGGAGCCTGAAGCTCGCGCAGCAGTTCGAGCTGGAGGAAGAGACCTGTGTCGCCCATAACTGAAAGGGGGCCTGGCACTTCCACGCAGTTGGAGGGGCCGATTAAAAAGCCGGCCATAATCCGATGAGAAAGTCTATTTTCTTGCTTAGAATTTTAACAGTTTCGGTCGCGGGCCTTATCTTGGGTGTGTGCGTATTTGCTTTTAGAGCTGCCAGCACGCAGACGATTTTCCAGGGGAAAATCGTGTTCGAAAGTAATCGCGGCGGGCAGGTCGAAATCTACTTGATGGATTTAGAGAATGGTGTGCAAAAGAGACTTACCCGTAACGCCTTTCTGGACGAGTACCCGGCCATTTCACCCGACGGCGAGAAGATAGCCTTCCAAAGTGATCGTGAAGGCGACTGCGAAATCTACACAATGGACAGGGAAGGCGGCAATGTCACTCGATTAACCTATCATCCGGCCTTCGACGGCTATCCTTCCTGGTCGCCTGACGGGACTCGAATCGTCTTTCATTCCACGCGCGAAGGTAATGAAGACATCTACGTGATGAACGCGGACGGAAGCAACATAATTAGATTGACGAATGATCCGGCGCTGGATGAATTTCCCGCGTGGTCGCCGGACGGCTATACAATCGCCTTTCAGAGCTACCGGGACGGATGCTGTGAGATTTACCTGATGAGCGCGGACGGGAGCAACCAAAGAAGGATTACGCATAATCTGGCCTTCAGCGGTTACCCCTCGTGGTCGCCCGACGGTGGCAGGTTAGCTTTCGAGAGCAACCTTGATGGCAACTTTGAGATTTACGTAATTAATAGAGACGGAACTGCTATGACGCGCCTCACCTTTAACGATGCCGTTGACGAATTTCCCGCTTGGTCTTCCGATGGGTCGTGGATAGTCTTTGACAGCGACCGCGACGGCAACGAAGAGATTTATATGATGAGGGCGGACGGCGCGGAGCAGACGAGGTTGACTTTCAATGACGCTTCGGACCAGTTTCCGAAGTGGGGCAAATAGCAAGCCTTCAATGGTCAGGAGGAATTATCATGAGCGAGAAGTTTCGAATACTCATTGCCTACGACGGCTCCGACTGTGCCGAAGCCGCAATTAAAGAGCTCATGCGAGCGGGGCTGCCCGCGTCAGCCGAAGCCATAGTGCTTACGGTAGCAGACGTGTTCGTGCCCGAGCCCGTCAATGAGGAGATTGATAACACCTTTCCTTTCTACGTTCCAGAAGGCGTGAAGCGGGCGCACGCGCACGCCGCCCGCGAGCTTGAGAAGGCAAAGATGATGAGCGAAGAAGCAGCGGCGCGCGTCAGGGAGATTTTCCCCGGCTGGGATGTTTGCGCCGAATCTTGCGCCGATTCTCCGGCCTGGGCGATTATCCGTCGTGCGGACGAGTGGAAACCCGACTTGGTAGTAGTCGGTGCTCAAGGCCACGCCGTTCTTGGTGGACGCCTTATACTCGGCTCCGTCTCGCAACGGGTGCTTTATGAGGCGAGCTCCTCTGTCCGCGTGGCGCGAAGCGCAAGGCTAGAGAGCGACAGCCCTGTGCGAATCCTTATCGGCGTGGACGGCTCGGCCGATGCTGAAAAGGCCGTGAGTGCCGTTGCCGGGCGCAGTTGGCCGAACGGCACTGAGGTCAGGCTTGTCACTGCGGTTGATACGGTCATGCAGGTAACGGTTGACCCGGGCACGCCTTCCGTCGTCAAGTGGGTCGAAACTGACACCGGCCGGGAGTTGATAGAGAAGGCTTTTGAAGCTTTGGCTCAGAAGCTGAGAACAGTGGGGGTGTCCGCCTCCATCGTTGTTAAGAAGGGAAGCCCCCAACACGTGTTGATTGAAGAGGCCGAAAGCTGGGGCGCGGACATGGTCTTCGTTGGCGCTAAGGGCGTGAGAGGGATTGACCGTATCTTACTGGGAAGCGTCTCGGCGGCTGTCGCAGCCCGCGCGCAATGTTCAGTGGAGGTCGTGCGCACTTAATGATAAGGGAACTCTGGCCTGTAACAGGTGAGCTCAAGTCATAAGGGGCGGCACTTTCATGCCGCCCCTTATGACCTCACGCAAATACCGCCTGGTTCATCTATAACGTTTCAGCTTCCATCTGAAATCAATCAATGGCGAAGCTCACGTTGACGACCGCCGTAATGTCTTTCTCAAGCGCAGTGGTGTCGTTCATGCCGTAGTCCGAAACTTCGTTCGAGTCAGCGGGCGTAATCTGCATGACACCCATCTTGGCCGAGCGAACGCTGCCGATGTCGCTGCCTGTGCTCGAAGCGATCTGCCTGGCTCTCTCTTTCGCGTCCTTCGCCGCTTCAGACAGCATCTCTATCTTCAACTCTCCGAGCTTCGTGTAATGATACTCGGGCGGCATGGACTCCAGCAGTATCCCCTGATTGATCAGTTCCGTCGCCTCGCGCGCAATCCTCGAAATCTTATCCACGTCCTCGGAGCGCACCTCAAGCTCCTGACGGAGACTGTAGCCCGTGATCTCGCCCGTCGCCACTTCCTCTCCCTGCTCATTTCTCGTCGTCGCCTGAAGCGTCCTGGTCGAGATGGACGAGATGGTGATCTGGTTTTCGGGGATGCCTTTCGAGACGAGGTACTGCTTCACGCGGGGCACGTTCTGCGAGAGCGATTTATAGGCGTCCGCTAGCTGCGGGGCCTGATAAGCAACGGCAGCCTTCCAGATAACCAGGTCGGATTTAATCCGCTTGCGAGCCGAACCCGTCACCGTGACGGTCTGGTCGCCTTTCTTGACGTGGACAAAAGCCCACGCGCCGATGATCGAGGACAGCACTAAGGCCACAGCCAGCGCGAACCCGGCGTTAAATATGTGTGTGCTCCTCTCGCCGTTCATTTCTCTTACCTCCGGTGCTAAACCGACCAGGGCTCGCTTGCTGACTCTTTAACCGAATAATGGGTTATGAAAAGAGATGAAAAGCGAGTCCCCGGCGGCTTGCGGCAATAACTGTTTCCGAGCGACAAAGTGCAAGAGGCATGCCGTTAGCCTGAACAGGGAAAGAGTTTGCACCAAGCTCTGCGCTTAGCCTTTAATCTCACAAAGTTCATCTTCCAACCGCGAGAAAGCTCGCAGCTCCCCGCGTAACTTCACGCATGCCTTTCATGAATATGTTGGCCGAAGCGCCCGTAGAGTATCAGTAAATGCCGGAGGTGGATTTAAGTGACAGTCGGCATAAATGTTGCACTTTGAACTCATCAGGTATGCGACCAGAATTGGGGAGGTTGTCCGATGAATTCAAGTCCAACAAATAATAGATTTCCCGCCATAGAATTTCGTCACGTCTCCTACAGCTACGAGAATAGACCCGCGCTGAAGGACATAACGTTCCGGCTGGAGCAGGGGGAGATGCTTTTCATCACGGGCGAGTCCGGCTCCGGCAAGTCAACCATCTTGCGCCTGGCGATAGGACTTTTGCGGCCCGACGAGGGCCAGATTCTTATCAACGGGCGCGAGATAGAAACCCTCTCGGAGGATGAGCTGCTAGTCCTTCGCGGCGGCTCTATGGGGATGATCTTTCAGGAGGACGCGCTCTTTACGGGACTCACCGTTTACGACAACGTCGCCTACCGCCCGCGCGAGCACGGCCGGAAGGATGAAGATACGGACCGGGCGGTGATGGAGGTTCTGCGCTTCGTGGGCCTGGCCGAAGATTTAGAGAAATACCCTGAAGAGCTGTCGGGCGGAATGAAGCGCAGGCTGGAGATAGCGCGGGCGCTCGTCGACTGGCCTGAGATAATGCTCTACGACGAGCCCACATACAGCCTGGACCCGCTCACTGCTTTACAGATAATGGACCTGGCCATCCGCGCTCGTGACATACACAAAATCTCATCTATCTACGTCACGAAAGAGCTGCATGAGATTCCGTATCTCGCGACCCACTACGCGGCGGAAGACGATAAGGGGCTGGTCACCGTCAGAGCCGCAAGGGCGCCGGAGTTCCTCCCTCAAAGGAGAGTGATTCTGCTTGAAGACGGTGAAATAGTCTGGACAGGCAGCACCGCGGAATTCCAGGCGAGCGCGTTGCCCGAAGTGACGCACATGACGCATCCGGCTGCGGGAGTGCGTCGCGTAAAGAGTTACTTCTCTGATCCCTGGAGCCGTAGTCGCAGGCCGAAGGAACAGATTCTGTAAAGACTCATAAGGATAAGCCCCCATGAACGAGCAGAATAAATTTTACAGGTCGGAACTGCTAGAGAGGGTAAATTTTACTCCGGAGCTTGCCGCCTTTCGATTTCGCCCGCCGGAGCCTTTTCGATTCAAGGCAGGGCAATACGCGACCCTAGCGTTTGAGGAAGAAGGCGAGCTTATCCAGCGTGCCTACTCCATAGTCTCCTCGCCTTACGAGCCATTCTTAGACTTCTTCATAGAGTTGGTCTCTGACGGATACCTTACCCCAAAGCTCTGGAAGCTTCAGCCGAATGACGAGGTTCTAATCCGAAAAAGAATCGTGGGCGATTTTGTGCTCGACGAAAAGAGTGGGAGAACGCGACACCTGATGCTGGCGACAGTAACCGGGATAGCGCCTTTCCTGAGCATCATCAGGACGCAAAAGATAGAGAGAAGAATGGGCAAGAAGTCGCCCCACAGGTTTCTCATCATTCACGGTGCGAGCCACTCATCGGAGTTCGGAAGCTACAGGCATGAGCTTGAGGAAGTGTCACGGGAAGGCTGGGTGCGGTACGTCCCTACTATCAGCAGGCCCTGGGGCGACGAGGTTTGGAAAGGCGAGGTGGGCCGGGTGGAGGATGTGCTCAGGAAATACGCCGACAGGTTCGGATACGACCACAAAAGAGCGACCGCCTACGCCGTCGGACACCCCTCAATGATTGAGAACGTGAAAGGGATGCTCACGCGCGCCCTCTTCACTGAAGAACAGTTCAAAGAGGAGAAATATTTTACAGCCGGCGGTTAAAGAAGGGAACGAAAATGTCCGCTCAGGTTCAATCAAAGAAGGAACCGGAAGCCGTCTTCGAGGCGCGCAAGGTGTCGAAGGTGTACCGAATGGGCGAGGTCGAAGTGCGTGCGCTCGACGCAGTGGACGTTAATCTTTACGAAGGGGAACTGGTGGTGCTCTTGGGCGCATCGGGGAGTGGCAAATCCACGCTCCTGAATATTCTCGGGGGCTTGGATGTGCCAACGAGCGGCGAAGTCCATTACCGAGACCACAACCTGACCGCCGCCGATGATGCCGAGCTTACCCGCTTTCGCCGCGACCACGTGGGCTTCGTCTTCCAGTTCTACAACCTTATCCCGAGCCTCACCGCATTCGAGAACGTAGAGCTTGTCACAGACATAGCAGCGGACCCGATGAGGGTGGATGAGGCGCTTGATTTGGTCGGCCTCACGGAGAGGATGAATCACTTCCCGTCTCAGCTTTCCGGCGGCGAGCAGCAGAGGGTGGCGATTGCGCGAGCCATCGCCAAAAGACCCGAAGTTCTCCTCTGCGACGAGCCGACAGGTGCTCTTGATTACAAGACGGGAAAGCTCGTGCTGGAAGTGATAGAAAAAGTTAATCGAGAGCTTGGCACAACTACCGCAGTCATCACCCACAACGCGGCGATTGCTGGCATGGCAGACCGAGTGGTGCGCATGCAGAGCGGTCGGATTGTGGACGTGCATAGAAACTTACGGAAGGCTTCGCCCGCAGAATTGGAGTGGTAGCGCCCGTGAGACCCCTTGACCGAAAACTATACCGCGACCTCTGGCACATCAGGGGGCAGGTCGCGGCAATCGCACTGGTCGTGGCGTGCGGCGTGGCGGCCTTCGTCGCCATGCAGAGCACCTACCGCTCGCTGATTGCGTCACAGGACTCCTATTACACGGAGTATCGTTTCGCCGATGTCTTCACTCACGTCAAGCGCGCACCAGAATCATTGAAAAGCCGGATGATGGAAAGCCCGGGCGTCGGCGTGATTGAAACGCGGGTCGCGGCCGACGTGATTCTAGATGTCCCCGGGGTGGAAGAACCTGCCACGGGCCGGCTCGTCTCCATCCCGTCAGATAGCGCGCCTGTCCTCAACGCGCTGCATATAGAGAAAGGGCGCTACCCGGAATTGAAGGACGAGGTCGCCGTGAGCGGCGCTTTCTCGCGAGCAAACAACCTCAACCCGGGCGCAACGCTCGGCGCCGTCATAAACGGGCGCTGGCAGCGCCTTCGCATTGTAGGTGTGGCACTCTCGCCCGAGTTTATTTACGAGATTAGAGGCGGCGACCTCTTCCCCGACAACCGGCGCTTCGGCGTGCTGTGGATGAATCGTGATGCTCTGGGCGCGGCCTTTAACATGGAGGGAGCATTCAACGACTTGAGCGTCCGCCTGGCTCCCGGCGGGCGTGAGACGGAAGTCATTGAAAGGCTCGACGAGCTTCTAGCCCCTTACGGCAGCCTCAGCGCTTACGGCAGAGCCGACCAGGCTTCGCACTTCTTCCTCTCGAACGAGATTGCGGAGCTTCGCGTCACTGGCACTTTCATACCCGGCGTCTTCCTCCTTGTAACAGCCTTCCTGATTCACCTCGTGCTTTCGCGCCTGGTTAATACGGAGAGAGAGCAGATTGGTCTTCTGAAAGCGTTCGGTTATTCGAGCCGGGAGGTAGGCTTCCATTACTTGAAGCTCGCGCTCGTCGCCGTCACCGGAGGGATACTGCTCGGGCTCGGAGTCGGCTGGTATTTCGGCTATCAGATGACGGCGCTCTACGCAGAGTTCTTCCACTTTCCTGTCCTGCGATACGAGACGGGTTGGCGGATTCTCGTCTGGGCAGTTCTGATCAGCTTCGGTGCGGCGAGCCTCGGCGCACTCGGTGCGGTTGGCCGTGCCGTGGGCTTGCCCCCGGCGGAAGCCATGAGGCCGGAGCCTCCCGCGCGCTTTCGTCCAGGGCTTGTGGAGCGCGCCGGGTTTCAAAGGTTTCTGCCCGTCACCCTTCGCATGATAGTCAGGAACCTGGAGCGCTACCCGCTGAAGGCGGCCCTGAGCGCTTTGGGCATGTCGCTCTCGGTCGCCCTACTCATCGTCGGGTTCTACTTCTTCGACGCCATCAACCGCGTGATCGAAGTGCAGTTCGGGTCGGTCTACCGCGAGGACGCTCTGGTCGCCTTCAACGAGCCGCGTTCGGGGCGTGCGCGCTTTGAGCTCGAACGGTTGCCCGGCGTGATGAATGTAGAGACTTTCCGCTCAGTGCCCGTACGCTTGAGGTTCGGGTCTCACATGCGGCGCACCGGGATTCTGGGGATAGAGCCGGACGGGGAGCTCTTCCGCGTGGTGGATAAGGACTTTCGAGTGTTCAGGCCGCCGCCGGAGGGGCTAGTTCTGACGACCGAACTGGCGAAGAGTCTTGGCGTCACGAGAGGCGACGAGTTGACGGTGGAGGTGCTCGAAGGAGAACGCCCTGTAAAGCAGGTGATGGTTGTGGACACCGTTGACGAGATGCTGGGGCTCTCGGCCTACATGGACAGGAGGGCGCTTAACCGTCTGATGCGTGAGGGGGAGACTATTTCCGGGGCGCGCCTGATGGTGGATGAAAGAGAGTCTGCTCGGCTCTACTCCTTATTGAAGAGGACGCCTTCCGTCAGTGGCGTCATCATTCCCGGCTCCACCTTGCAGAACTTCAACGACACCATCTCCAGAACCATAGGCACTTCGACTACTGTGATAATCGTCTTCGCCTGCGTCATAGCTCTCGGCGTCATCTATAACGGCGCGCGCATTGCGCTTTCCGAGCGCGGGCGCGAGCTCGCGAGCCTCAGGGTCTTGGGCTTTACGCAGCGAGAGGTCGGCGTGATGCTCTTAGGGGAGCAGGCCGTGCTGACTTTTGTTTCAGTGCCACTCGGTTACTGCATCGGCCTCCTTCTCATTCTGCTCATCACCAGGGCCGTGGACACAGAGTTGATACGTCTGCCGTTGGTGGTCAGCGGGAAGACCTTCGCGCTCGCTTTTCTGATTGTCGTTGCGGCTGCGGCATTTTCGGCCCTTCTGGTCGGCTGGCGTCTAAGGCGGCTCGACCTTATCGCAGTGCTGAAGACGAGGGAGTAAAAGCCATGAAGAAGAGATTAAGGCTCATCATCACCGTTCTCGCAATCATCGTCATAGCAGTCGTGGTCGCCGTGCCTATCCTTCGGCCCGCTGCCGTGAAGGTGGAAACCTCCGTCGCCCGAAAGGGAGCACTGCAAGTGACTATAGACGCGGAAGGGAAGACGCGCGTGCGGGACAAGTTTACTGTGACAGCGCCCGTAGGCGGTCTCCTGAAGCGCATCACCCTGCGCCGAGGCGACATGGTGAGCGCCGGAACTACTCTCGCCATTATTGAGCCGGCCCCGTGGGGCGGCCTTCCCTCTGCTGATTCCGGGCAGACCGCTGTCCTACAGTCGGCGGTGGTGCTTGCGCCCATCACGGGTCGCGTACTGCGCGTCATGGAAGAGAGCGAGCGCGTCGTCGCGGCGGGCACTCCGCTTCTGGAACTGAGCAACACGTCGAAGCTCGAAGTTGTGGTTGACGTGCTCTCCACGGACGCCGTGAAGCTAAGACCCGGCACCGAGGTGTTGATAGAAGGCTGGGGAGGGGACGCGCCGCTCCGGGCGCGCGTGGGGCTGATAGAGCCCTCGGGCTTCATGAAAGTCTCGGCCCTCGGCATTGAAGAGCAGCGCGTCAACGTGATTGTCGAATTTGTTGACCAGCCTGGCGCGCTCGGCGACGGCTACAGGGTCGAAGCCCGGTTCGTCGTCTGGAAGAGCGATGGCATTCTTAAGATTCCGACAAGCGCGCTCTTCCGTCAGGGAGACGGCTGGTGCGTATACGTGGTTGAGAAGGGAAGGGCGTACAGGCGCACTGTTGAAGTCGGGCACCGCGGCGGATTCGAGGTTGAGATAACGGGCGGACTTTCCGAAGGTGAGGGCGTCATCCTGCATCCTCCGAACCAGATAGAAGAGGGTGTGCGTGTAGAACTGCGACAACTCTCGGCTAATTAATCGTAGCCTGCTGAGGGAAGCGACCGTCCGGGCGCAAATGTAGTTTATACTCTGGGCTAATCCCGACCGGCAATTCTTCCAACTGCTTCTCGACGCTCTTCTCTTCGCCCCTCGCGGCAGGGAGATAGACACTGAAGGAGCTGCCGCGCCCGGCTTCGCTGTAGACGTTGATGAACCCGTTGTGGCTTTTGACGATGGCGAGCGCCGTCCAGAGCCCCAGCCCGGTGCCTTTGCCCACGTCTTTGGTCGTGAAGAACGGGTCGAAGATTCTTTCCCGCACCTCCGAGTTTATCCCCTCGCCGGAATCCTCAACCATGATCTTCACGTAATCGCCCGCAGCGGCTTCCGCAGTCATCCGTGCGTAATTCTCGTCCAGTGTGACGTCGCCGTTCGCTGTTATTCAATAATTAGGCGAATTCAATTATACTTGGCTTAATTCTGATATGAGCTTCTGTCTGAGGGCGGAAGCCTTAACACCTCGCCAGGCTTCGAAGCTGACCGCATCAAAAATTTTAGTCAGGGTCGTACAGCCGGCAAGTGGCCAACAGATTGATGAAGCCTGAACTGGCGGGGGCGTCTTAAATTGTGGGCGTCATCTTAAAGACTAATTGATTCGAGCGTGAACACAACTAATCAAGTTGCTAAAGGGGCGAACATTACCCTCTCCACGGAGGAGGCGCTCCAGCGCTCGCTCAAGGAGCTGGCGGATTTGAAGTTCGCGCTCGACGAGTCGGCCATCGTCGCCAGCACGGACCAGCGCGGGGTTATCACTTACGTCAACGACAAGTTCTGCGAAATTTCAAAGTACTCGCGCGAGGAGCTTTTAGGGCAGGACCACCGCATAATCAATTCGGGCTACCACCCGAAGGAGTTCATACGTGACCTCTGGAGGACGATAGCCTCGGGCCATGTCTGGCGCGGAGAACTGTGCAACCGTGCCAAGGACGGCTCAATCTACTGGGTTGACACGACCATAGTCCCTTTCCTCAATTCTGAGGGCAAGCCCTATCAGTACATAGCCATCCGCTACGACATCACGGAGCGCAAGCGTTACGAAGAGCGCATACGCGAGCAGGCCGCCCTTCTTGACAAGGCGCGTGACGCCATCATAGTGCGTGACCTGGAAGGGCGCGTCCTTTACTGGAACATGGGGGCCGAACGCATCTATGGCTGGATGGAGGATGAAGTCGCCGGCAAGAGCGTACGCGACCTGCTGTTCGGGGAGAGCAAGATTCAGTACGACGAGGCCCACCTTGCTTTTGTGCGCGGCGGCGAGTGGGCGGGCGAGCTGAATCAGATAACTAAAGACGGAGACGAGATCATAGTCGAGAGCCGCTGGACGCTGGTGCGCGACGACCGGGGCGAAGCCAACTCCGTCCTGGTAATTAACACAGACGTGACGGAGAGAAAGAAGATTGAAGCCCAGTTTCTGCGCGCGCAACGCATGGAGTCCATAGGCACTCTCGCCGGCGGCATCGCCCACGACCTCAACAACATACTTTCGCCCATACTGATGAGCATTGACATGCTGCAGATGAGGCTGACGGATGAAGGCAGCCGCCAGTACCTCAAAATGCTTCAACAGAGCGCCGAGCGCGGGGCGAGCATGATCCGTCAAGTCCTGTCCTTCGCACGCGGTGTGCAGGGCGAGCGGGTCACTGTCCAGCCGAAGCACCTCATCAAAGACGTAGTTAAAATCCTGAACGAGACGTTGCCTAAAACCATCAACATCAAGTTCTACATCCCCGACGGTTTGTGGCTGACCTCTGCCGACCCGACACAGATTCACCAGGTCTTGATGAACCTGTGCGTCAACGCACGCGACGCGATGCCAGGGGGCGGCGTACTGACTATCAAAGCGGATAACACCACGCTGGACGAAAACTACGCTCGCATGCACCTGGAAGCTAAAGCCGGGAAGTACGTGGCGATGACCATCGCGGACACTGGCGAGGGGATAGCGCCGGATGTAGTCGGCAGAATCTTCGACCCCTTCTTCACGACCAAAGACGTGGGCAAAGGCACCGGGCTGGGATTATCAACGGCGCTTACTATCATTAAGAGTCACGGCGGTTTTATCAACGTCTACAGCGAGCCCGGTAAGGGCAGCCAGTTTATTATCTACCTGCCGGCAATGGAGACAGAGGGCGACGTGCAGACGGAGCGGCAGGGCGCGGAGCTGCCCCTCGGTCATGGCGAGCGGGTGCTTGTCGTAGACGACGAAGAATCAATCAGAGAGATAACCCGTGGGACGCTTGAAACATTCGGCTACCGCGTACTTGTCGCCGGCGACGGCACAGAGGCCGTCGCCCTCTACGCCGAGAACAAAGACGACATAGACATCGTCCTCACCGACATGATGATGCCGTTTATGGATGGGCCCGCGACTATCCGCGCGCTGCAAAGGCTTAACCCGCGGGTCAAAATCATTGCCGCAAGCGGCCTCGCGGCCCAGGACAAAGCAGCGGAAGCGCAGAGCGTCGGCGTCAAGACCTTTCTCCCAAAGCCCTACACGGCTGAAAAGCTCCTGACTACGCTCGCAGAGCTTCTCAAACAGGACGGCAAAAGCTGGACAGGCTGAATGCTCTATCCAGCTACCTGCCACACTTAATTCAAAAGCCGCTACATCTAGCGCCGTTCCCTTAATAATCCGCACCAATCCTGATTTCCTAAATCGACACGTCCTGTCTCCCTGCAATTGCCGTCCAATGCGCGAAGCACGCGGTCTTGACTGCTCGGAGGTGAGGAAAGTTACACACCTCGCTGCGAGGATTTACTCGGCGGGGCGAGTCGGTGATGCGAAAAGTTCATGAAACCCCTGGATTCGGAACGGCATAATCCTTGCGATGTGAGCAGTGCGGTTGGAAGTTTTATGAGGCAACGTCTTTGAAAAGGAGGGAGCGAAAGATGATTTATCCTCTGAGACATGACTTCTATATGCAACTGCTCAAGGCAATACTGTTCATACTGACGACGACACTCGTTCTGATAGTTTGGGGAAGCTTCGTAAGCGGGCACGCCCAGAATAGGCGCTTTACCACGCAGCCCGCCCCACAGGCCGTAGAGGAGCCTCTTTACAGCGAGTACAAAGGAATAAAAATCGGCATGGCCGATAGCGAAGTGCGAGCCAGACTCGGCGAGCCGAAAGAGCTGGAAGACACGCAGTTCTTCTACGTCATCTCGGAAAGAGAGACGGCCCAAATCTTCTTCGACCAAGCCAGGAAAGTAAAAGCCATCTCGGTCGATTACATAGGTGAGGGAAGCGGCGCTCCAGAGTGTCGAGCGGTCATGGGCCTAGTTGTTCAGCCTGCCGCTGACGGCTCTGTTTATAAGCTGGTGCGCTACCCCAGGTACGGCTACTGGGTCTCTTACAACCGGACGGCAGGCGCGTTACCCATCATCACCGTCACCATCCAGAAGATGTAATGGGCGCGGCGGCGCAGGTCTTTATCACGGAATAGGTTTGAATCCCGAGGTATCGGACTATCTTCAGAGACTGGAAGGATGTACGTGCGCGCAAGGCGTGTTGAGATTGGAGGCTGACATGGAGACCGCCCAAATGTATGAAACAGATGCGAGTCTCAGCAGCGAGCCGGGTGACGCCGTTAGAGTGAGCGAAGTCCTTAACGACTGGGGCTTTGACGAGGCGGCTGTCAATCGCATGTTGAGCGGGCAGGAGGCTTCACCGTTTGAGGTGTCGGTTCCTTCGAGCGCTATCACCCAACAGCACGCTCGCGACTCGCAGTCTATGAGTCGGTAATAGGTGACAGTGACAAGCCCCCATGTAAAAAAGGCACCTGCGAACATTCGATTAAGGGAGGTGGAAGCGATGCTCAGACCAACAACGAGCCCCGAAGAGCGCACGGCGCTTCTTTTGAAGAAGCCGACCGCATACAGGACCGGGCTGAACAGGTACAGGCTCCTGTGTAACACCTGCGGCGAAATCTACTATGTTGACGCAGATACCTTTTACATGACGATGCTGGCGGTGCAGAAGGGCCTGGACAATCCCTTCTGCTGTGACGACTGCGCCGACGGATTCAACTGGAACTTCGCGGAATAAGTCCCGGCGAAGGAGTTATGCCAAAGAAGTAGAGGCTCTAAAATGCGCCCGACCCCGGAAAAATTTAAAAGAATCGCCTGTCGTCTATTGGTCCCGGCGCTTTTGCTCTGGCTCGGCGGCACAGGGTTTCTACATTGCTGCGCCCACGATGCTGCGGCTCCCGTTGAGATAAGACGGGAGGCCGTCAACTATCTCGACGCGCTATTGATTGAGGGGGAAGTGGCTGCGCATTGCGCTGTCGAAGCAGGGGAGGGATGCTGCCCGCAAGCGGATAGTAAAATCTCCGCGCAGGATTCTGCCAACTTCTGCCGTGCGCCGCTTGAGGGCGGCGTACCATGCTGCTCTGCCCTCAAGCGAGGTGCCGACCGTGCGCGAAAACCATTCGATACGACACGGGAGCGAGAAACCTGTCCGGCGGCGGACGCGAATCCTTTCCTGCCACAGTCAAAAGCTCTCGGCTCGCTCTTCGCCTCTAATGCTCTGGTTCATGATAGGAGCGGAACTTATCTTCGCGACTGTGTCTTTCTGATTTAGTTGAAGCTCTTGCACGACGTTAGCCGGCTAACGATTCGCCGGTTTGAGCTGAAACTTTTGAAACTCTATCGGGAGATACGGACATGAGAAACATTAAACTCATAATCATCGCTCTAATGCTGGCACTCGCGGGTTTTGTTTACGCCGCGGGGCAGGCACAGGATTCAAAGCAGGCTTGCAGCACTGACAAGGCGAGTTGTTGCGCAACCGCAGACTGCTGCAAGAAACAGGACTCGTCCTGCTGCAAGGCGCATAGCATGGGGACAAGCCAGAAGCCCGGAACTCAGGGAGCAGAAAAAGAGAAGGGCTGCTGCACAGATGGTTGCGGCTGCAAAGATGGAAAGTGCTGCTGCGCGGACGGCTGCATGACAGACAAGACGGGCGGGGCCGCTCAAGGCTGCTGCTCCACAGCCAAAGAAGGCGGGTGCTGCGCGGGAGCGTGCGCCTGTAATTCAAAAGCCAAGGCTAAGACCAGCTAAAGGTTTTAAGTCTTGCAGGGGAGA
>DATELK010000144.1:0-7300 GCA_035276685.1 Pyrinomonadaceae bacterium
CTCAAGTGTAGATATAACCCGCCCGCTACCGCAGGCGGTACTGACCTGCTTAGGGAAACGAGAAGAGCTTATGCAACTGATGGAAGGTAAGGTGGCGATTATCACGGGCGCGGCTCGCGGGATAGGTAGAGCGTGCGCGGAGCTGTTCGCCTCTCACGGCGCGCGTGTAGTTCTCTCTGACATTGACGAGGGGCCTACGCGCGAGGCCGCAGAGCAGATTGGCGCAGGCGGACAGGAGGCGCTGGCCGTCGCGGGCGACGTGACCGCACAGGATTTCGCGCCGCGATTGATAAAAGAGACGCTTGATGCTTTCGGGCGCATTGACGCCATCGTTAACAACGCCGGCTACACCTGGGACGGCGTGATTCACAAGATGACGGACGAGCAGTGGCAGGCGATGCTCGAAGTTCACCTGACCGCGCCTTTCCGCATCATACGCGCCGCCTCGGAGTACCTGCGCGAGACGGCCAAGCGAGAGAAGGAGCAGGAGGGACGCGCCTCGCCGCGAAAGATAGTCAACGTCAGTTCTACCACTGGCACGCGCGGCAACGCGGGCCAGTCGAACTACGCCGCAGGCAAGGCCGGAATCGTGGGCGTGACGAAGACCTTGGCAAAGGAGTGGGGCCAGTTCAACATACAGGTCAACGCCGTCGCCTTCGGCTTCATAGAGACGAGGCTGACGCAGGCCAAGGAAGCGGGCGAGCGTCTTCAAAGAGAGTCGGCGGACATAAGCCTTGGCATCCCCCAACAGAACCGCGAGATTGCTTTCCGCATGATTCCGATGGGACGCGGCGGCACGCCGGAAGAGGCTGCGGGCGCAGTGCTCTTTTTCGCCTCCCACTTGAGCAACTACGTCTCGGGGCAGGTGCTGGAAGTCACGGGCGGGCTATAAAAATCATGGCAGGCATAAAGGGCGAAGAGCAGTTAGATACGAAGGCTGAAGCTCGCACAGAGATGAGCGGGCTTGAGTACATGCGTAAGCTTGCGGCGGGAGAGCTGCCGCAGTCAGGCATGGGCCGCCTGATGGGATTCAGGATTACGGAAGTAAGCGAAGGATACGCAGTCGTGACGGTCGTGCCCGACGAGCGCCATCATAACGGCATAGGCATAGCGCACGGAGGACTGGCTGCGACGCTCCTGGATTCCGCCACCGGCTGCGCCATCAACACCATGATGCCTCCGGGCAGAATCTTCACCACGCTTGAGATGAAGATAAATTACGTGCGGCCCATAAGGAGCGACGCCGGAACGGTGCGCTGCGAGGCGCGCGTCATACACGCCGGCTCGCGCACGGCTTACGCGGAGGGGCGCGTCGTGGACGAACGAGGAAGGCTCTACGCGCACGGCACCGCGACCTGCATGCTCTTTCGCGCAAAGTAAAAAAAGCAGGTCAGTACCGCCTGCGTAAGCCGGGCGGATTCTTCGGAGACGCGTTATGAAAATCGGTGATGTCATCTCTTGGGAGCGAACCTTCACGGAGGAAGACATACAGCTGTTCGGCAGGCTCTCGGGCGACGAAGGCTCTCATCACACGAGGCCGGACGAGGCGGGCCGTCTCATGGTGCACGGGCTTCTGACGGCGACTCTGCCTACGAAAATCGGCGGCGACATCAACTTCATCGCGCGCGAGATGCGCTTTCTCTTTCACCGCCCCGTCTTCTCGGGCGACACGGTGCGCTGCGAGGTCAGGATTCTTGAGCTTGAAGAGGCGGACGGGTTTTACCAGCTGAAGTCCGGCTGGAGCTGCCGCAACCAGCACGGCAAAGAGGTCATGAGCGGCGAAGCCACAGGCGTTGTGAGAAAGAGGGCTGGAGTTACTCAATGAAAACGGACGACCCATACCTTGGCTTTCAGGTGAGCGAGCGTGCAAGAGAGATTTACGACCGCCTCAGCCTCTTCATGCAGCAGCACGTCTATCCCAACGAGCGGCTCTTTCATGAACAGATAAACGAGGGAGAGCGCTGGCAACCCGTGCCGCTCATGGAAGAGCTGAAGGCTAAAGCAAAGGCCGAAGGGTTGTGGAATCTCTTTCTGCCCGAGAGCGAGTACGGCGCGGGATTGACGAATCTTGAATACGCTCCTATGGCGGAATTGATGGGCCGCTCCATGGCGTTCGCGCCGGAGATTTTCAACTGTAGCGCGCCCGACACGGGCAACATGGAGGTGCTTGCGCGCTACGGGACTGATGAGCAGAAGGAGCGCTGGCTTCGGCCGCTTGCCCAGGGAGAGATACGCTCCTGCTTTGCCATGACGGAGCCTGACGTGGCTTCGTCCGACGCGACCAATATTCGCTCGAAGATAGTGCGCGACGGCGACTGCTACGTTATACAGGGGCGGAAGTGGTGGGCGAGCGGCGCGGGCGACCCGCGTTGCAAGGTGGCCATCTTCATGGGGAAGACCGACGCGGAAGCGCCCAAGCATCGCCAGCAGGCTATGATACTCGTGCCGATGGATGCGCCGGGTGTAAAAGTCGTGCGTATGCTGACGGTCTTCGGCTACGACCACGCGCCGCACGGCCACGCGGAGATAATCTTCGATAACGTGCGCGTGCCTCTGTCGAACATGCTCCTGGGAGAGGGACGCGGGTTCGAGATAGCGCAAGGGCGGCTTGGCCCCGGACGCATACATCACTGCATGCGGCTCATAGGAATCGCGGAACGCGCGCTTCGCGAGATGTGCAGGAGAGTGATGGAGCGCAAGGCCTTCGGCACGACGCTCTCTGAGCAGGGGACTATACGCGCGGACATAGCTCATTCACGCATGGAGCTTGAGCAGGCGCGTCTTCTGACTATGAAGGCCGCTTACATGATGGACACGGTGGGCAACAAGGCCGCGCGCTCGGAGATAGCGATGATAAAAGTGGTCGCGCCGAACGTCGCGCTCAGGGTGCTGGACAGGGCCATACAGGCGCACGGCGGCGGCGGCGTCTCGGAAGATTTTATCCTCGCCTCGTCGTGGGCCAACGCACGCACGCTACGCCTCGCGGACGGCCCGGACGAAGTTCACGTAGAAGCAATCGCACGCATGGAGTTAAGCAAGTACAAAGAGAGGGACGCGAAGAATGGCAGCGACTAGAATCGAGAACATAAGCGAGCTGAGAGAGCGCGTAGGGCAGGAGGTGGCCGCGAGCGACTGGTTCGAGGTGACGCAGGAGCGCATAAATCTCTTTGCCGAGGCGACCGATGACCGGCAGTGGATTCACATCGACCCCGAAAGGGCGCGGCGAGAGTCGCCCTTTAAGACGACAATCGCGCACGGCTTCCTGACCCTCTCGCTCCTGAGCGAGTTGATGAAGCGAGCCATAGAGGTAGGCGGGCTTCGCATGGCCATCAACTACGGGCTGAACCGCGTGCGCTTCGTGAGCCCCGTTCCGGCAGGCTCGCGTATACGCGCCCGCTTCACCCTCTCGGAAGTCGAAGAGATTAGCGGAGGCTTGCAGGCCACTTGGCAGGTGACGGTCGAGCGCGAAGGCGGCAGCGATAAGCCCTGCTGCGTGGCCGAATGGCTCGTGCGATATTACGTCTGAGAAAAGGAAGCAAAGATAATGACAGACCGCGTAGAGAAGCTCGTCGTCACGCTTAGTGACGGCATCAAGCGCATCACCATCAATCGCCCCGAGCGTCGCAATTCGGTTGACCACGAGATGATTGAGCTGTTGCGCGACGCCATGCAAAGTTCCGAGGCGGACGGAACGCGCGTAGTTATATTGACGGGCGCGGGCGATTCCTTCTGCGCGGGCGCAGACCTCGCTGCAACGAGCGCGACCGACATAGCCAGCTACGACGTGACGCGCTCGATTCGTGAGAACGTGAATCCGACCATCATGGCGATGCGGCGTCTTCCGGTTCCGATTATTGCGCGCGTGCATGGTCACGCGGTCGGAGTGGGCCACAACTACGCGCTGGCCTGCGACATGATTATAGCCTCGGAGCAGGCACTCTTCGGGCAGGTCTTCGTGAAGGTCGGCCTGATGCCTGACGGCGGCAGCACCTTCATACTGCCGCGCATGGTCGGCTATCAGAAAGCGTTTGAGCTGATGGCGACGGGCGAGATAATAAGCGCAGAGGAAGCGCTGCGCCTCGGGCTGGTCAACCGCGTCGTGCCTTTCTCCGAGCTGGACGCGACCGTTGACAGGTTGGCCGGACAGCTGGCTTCCGCTCCGCAGATAGCTTTAGCGAAGATAAAAGCCGCGCTCAATCACTCCGCGCACAGCGATCTTACCTCCTCGCTTGAGTTCGAGGCGGTGAATCAGGACGCCTGCTTTCACTCTGCGGACTTCATGGAGGGCGTGACGGCCTTCGTACAGAAGCGCAAGGCCGTCTTCGGCAGCAAAGGGTAAGGTCATTTAAGAGGTGATTCTAACAGGGATGGACAGGATAGACAGGATAAAAAAGAGAGCTATTGATTTCTTCATCCTGTTCATCCTGTCCATCCCTGTTAGAATCTATTTAGGGAGACTATGAGCGACAACACGGAGGCGCGCACTCGTACCATCACATGGGAAGACCCGCGTGCGCTGGCGGAGGCCGGGCGCAATCTGTCCGGCCTTGAGTACCTGCAAAAAATAGTGAGCGGAGAGCTGCCGCGCCCGCCCATAGGCTCGCTCATGAACTTCCAAATAGCGGAGCTTGCGGAAGGCCGCGCGGTCTTCACGGTCGAGCCGGCGGAGTATCACTACAATCCCATAGGCGTGGTGCATGGAGGCCTTGCGGCGACGCTTCTGGATTCGGCCATGGGCTGCGCGGTGCATTCCATGCTGCCCGCAGGCGCTGGCTACACTACGCTTGAGATAAAGGTGAACTACGTGCGCGCCATGACCGCAGAGACAGGCACGGTCAGGTGCGAGGCAGAGGTGATTTACGCGGGAGGCCGCACGGCCACGGCCGAAGGCAGAGTCGTGGACGGCGCGGGAAAGCTCTACGCTCACGGCACGACCACCTGCATTATCTTTCGTCCCTGATTGAAGAGAAGCCACTTGACGACCGATTCCTCAGACACGCGCCCGGTTCGCTCAAGCGAGCAGCTTGACTGGCAGGCGCTCGCCAGCTTCGCGCGCGAGAGGCTAAAGCGGGCGCTGGGCCATGAGTTTGACCAAACGGCTCCTATGACCGTGGAGCAGTTTCCGGGCGGTCACTCGAACCTGACGTACCTGCTGCGCTTCGGAGAGCAGGAGTTTGTCATGCGGCGGCCTCCGTTCGGGCCAGTGCCGCCGAAGGCGCACGACATGGCGCGCGAGTATCGAATACTGGAAGCCGTGCATCCCGTCTATAAGCTCGCGCCCCGGCCCTTCCTTCTCTGCGAAGACGTGAGCGTCATAGGCTCTACCTTTTATCTAATGGAGCGCAGGCGCGGAATCGTAGTCCGCACGGAAGAGCCGCCGGAGCTCTTAGACCGTCCCACGGAGCGCAGGCGAGCGAGCCGCGCCATGATAGACGCGCTCGCGGAGCTTCACGAGGTTGACATTAACGCTCACGACCTAGCCCGTCTGGGTAAGCCCGTGGGGTTCGTGGAGCGGCAGGTCAGAGGATGGAACGAGCGCTGGCACGGCTCGCAGACGAGCGAGGTGGCGGAGATGGATGCCCTGGCGCGATGGCTGATTGAGCGCCTTCCGCCGGAAGCCGCGAGGCACACGCTCGTACACGGAGACTTCAAGCTGGACAACGCTATGCTGGACGCGCGAGACGTGGGCATGCTCGTGGGCGTGTTCGACTGGGAGATGGCTGCGGTCGGAGACCCGCTGATAGATTTGGGGATACTTCTGGCCTACTGGGTTCACGTCTCCACTGCGGAGCAGCGAGACGCTGTCTCAACCGTCACACGGCGCGAAGGCTGGTTCACGCGCGAAGAGATTCTTGAGCGCTACCATGAGCGCACGCATACAGACCTCTCGCGCATAGCCTTCTACGAAGTCTTCGCCGTCTTCAAGCTGGCCGTGGTGCTTCAACAGATTTTCTATCGCTATCATAGAGGCCAGACGGACGACCCGCGCTTCGCCACGCTCAACGAGCGCGTCAGCTGGCTGGCAGACATCGCGACCAAACTGGCCGAAGACAATTAACAGGGATGGACAGGATGAACAGGATAAAGAAATCAATAGCTCTCTTTTTTATCCTGTCTATCCTGTATCCCTGTTAGAATTTTATATGAAGATTAACGCTGCAATCTTGTGGAAGCAGGGCGAGCCTCTGTCTGTGGAAGAGGCGGAGCTTGAAGCGCCGCGTGCGGGCGAGGTGCTGGTAGAGGTCAAAGCCGCAGGGGTTTGTCACAGCGACCTGCACCCGGCGCGCGGCGACTGGCCCGCGCGGACTCCGCTCGTGCTGGGCCACGAAGGCGCAGGCATCGTACGCGAAGTGGGCGAAGGCGTGACGCGGCTTAAGACCGGCGACCACGTTGTCTTCTGCTGGGCTCCGCCCTGCGGGAACTGCCCTGCCTGTCTCGAAGGCAGACCAGTGCTTTGCGACCGGCTTGAGAAGACCACCTTTCGCAATCGACTTCCCGCGGGCGGCACGCGCCTGAGAGCGCGCGGCGAGGACGTGGCCCACTTCAACAGCACTGCCTGCTTCGCGGACTTCGCCGTCGTAGCGGAAGAGGGCGCGGCGGCTGTTCCCACGGACGTGAAGTTCGAGGCGCTGGCCACGCTCGGCTGCGCGGTCATCACTGGCATAGGCGCTGTCGTGAACGCCGCTCGCGTAGAGCCGGGAGCGCGCGTCGTAGTCATTGGCGCGGGCGGCGTAGGCCTTAACGTCTTGCAGGGCGCAAGGCTCGCTGGCTGTGAAAGGATAGTGGCTGTGGATACGCGCCGCGCGCCTCTGGAACTGGCGCTTGAGTTCGGCGCAACCGATGCGCTCGAATCCACGGACAGGATAATTG
Source organism: Pyrinomonadaceae bacterium (assembly GCA_035276685.1). GTDB lineage: Bacteria > Acidobacteriota > Blastocatellia > Pyrinomonadales > Pyrinomonadaceae > JACVRN01. Next base: position 6,871 of record DATELK010000144.1, read on the forward strand.
AAGAGGTGACGGCGCTCACGCACGGGCGCGGCGCGGATTACGTCTTCGATACCGTTGGCATGCCCGAGACGCTTACGCAGGCTCTGCGCTTTGCGCGCAAAGGCGGCACGGTCGTCCTGACGGGTCTCTCGCGCACGGACGCACGCGCAGCCTTCCCGCTCTTTCCCTTCGTCATGCAGGAGAAGCGGCTCGTGGGCTCCGTCTACGGCTCCGGCCAGCCGCTCAGAGACATCCCGCGCCTGGTAGAGCTTCACAGGGAAGGCAGGCTGAAGCTGGATGAATTAGTCGCGCGCAGCTATCGTCTGGAAGAGGTTAACGACGCGCTCTCGGCGCTCGCGTCGGGCGAAGGAGCGCGCGGCATCATACGCTGGTGAAGAGAAACGACGCGCTGTTTCAGATAGAAAAGGGGACGGCCCTTCAAGCTTGAAGG
>DATELK010000145.1:0-19593 GCA_035276685.1 Pyrinomonadaceae bacterium
GTGAACTATTAAGCTTGCAGTTTCGCTTGAGCGTTCCCTGCGGCCGGACTTCTCGGTGAAGTTACCTTCCAGCACGACGCTGACGTGAGCCGTCTCGTGCGTGTGGCGCGGCATCGTCGCGGCGGGCGGATAGAGGCTCTCCACCAGAACGAAATCGCCCAAGTCCTGACGCTCGACTTCTCTCCCGAAAATTTCTCTACGCCTCTTTCCCATCGCGAAAGGATTTTAACCCATAACTACGCCCGCACGGAGAGACGTTGAGAGCCGTGCTTTATTCGTGCCTGAGCGCGAGCATCGGGTCAATCCTTGCAGCCCTGCGAGCCGGAATGTAGCAGGCCAGGAGTGTCACGGCTCCGAGCAGTAGCGCCACGCTCACGAACGTCAGGGGGTCTGTCGCCGACACGTCATAGAGGACGCTCTGTAGAACTCTTGTTAGTGCTACAGACGCTACGAGTCCGAGCAGCATGCCCAGGCTGACGAGCGTGATTCCCTCCGTCAAGATGAGTCGCAGCAAATCCTTGCTGCTTGCCCCTAGCGCCAGTCGAATGCCGAACTCACGCGTGCGGCCGCTCACCAGATAAGCCATCACGCCGTATAGGCCAGTCGCCGCCAGCACCAGCGCCAGCACGCCGAACGCACTTGAAAGCCATGCTAAGAGTCGCGCCGGGGCAAGCGGCGCTCGCATGTGCTCCGAGAGCGTCATCACCTCCGTCAGCGGCAGGTTAGGGTCAAGGCCGCGCACTTCTGCTCTGAGCGGATTTATCATCGCCTGAGGGTCTGTGGCCGTGCGCACGTGCAGCGTCATGCGCGAGCGGTACTGCTGCGAGAGCGGGCGATAGGCGAAGTAAGGCGTCTTCTCGGCAAGGTAACGATACTTGGTGTCTTTAACCACGCCGACTACTTCCAGATACTCTCCCTTGGAGTCCATGCGTATGCGTTTGCCCACGGCGTTTCCGTCCGGCGTAATCCGCCGCGCAAGAGTCTCGTTAACTACGACTACGCGCGTGCCTGCCGCGGTGTCGCTCTCTGTGAAGTCGCGCCCGGCCGTGAGCGCAATCCCCATCGTCTTGAAGTAATCATTGGCTACGGTCATGTGCGAAAGCAGCGAGTCTTCGTCCAGCTGCTCTATCACTTTCGCTTCGCCTTCGACGTAGAGCGGGGATTGATTGCCGCCTCCGCCAAGGGGCACGAACTCCGCGAGCGACGCCGAGCGCACGCCCGGCAACGCGCGCACACGCGCCAGCAGCTCTTCGTGAAAGACCCTGCCGCGCGCCGTGTTGTAGTTCGCAATCCCGAGGTCATAGGTCATGACCACACCGTTCTCAACCTGAAAGCCGGGGTTGGCGTTCTGAGTGTTCTGTAGATTCCTTAGGAAGAGTCCTGCGGCAACCAGCAGGAGCAGCGAGACCGCTACCTGTCCTATGACGAGCGCGCTTCTGAGACTCAGGCGACGCCAAGAGAAGCCCACGGCCTCGTCCTTAAGCGCCGGAACCAGGTCAGGCTTTGAAGCCTGTAGAGCAGGCACAAGGCCGAAGACGATGCCCGTCATCATGGAGAGCAGCATCGTGTAGACGAGGACTCGCACGTCCGGGCTCGTGTCCAGAGAAGCGCGTGCCGTTTCCGGCGACTGCGGCAGAAGAGTCTGCAACAGCTCCGCGCTCCACATGGAGAGCAGAAGCCCCGCGCCGCCTCCCAGAAGCGACAGCATGAGGCTCTCCGTCAAAAGCTGCCGCACCACACGCCAGCGGCTCGCGCCAAGCGTCAGACGCACCGCTATCTCTTTGCGGCGCGCAGCCGCGCGGGCCAGCAACATGTTAGCCACGTTGGCGCATGCCACCAGCAGCACGAGCGTTACGACTGTCATCAGCAGCGCGACTATGAAAAGTGTAGCCGTGCGACCCTGCGGCGAGACCATGAGCCCGCGCGCCGTATCAACGCTAACGGGCCGCCCGCCCGGGTCGCGCGGCCCGGAATTGCGCGCCTTGCGTGCCTCGTGAAGTCTGGACGCGACAACAAGGGTCGCGGCCTGCGCTTGATTGATGGAGACGCCGGGCTTGAGCCGTCCTATCATGTTGAGCCAGCCGTCGTCCGGAGAGGTGAGAGACGCTGAGCCGGGCTGTACCAGCGGCTCGCTCATCATTGGAACCCAGAGGTCAGGCGGAGTCAGCAGGCTCGCGCCAGAGAAATCATCCGAAGTGATGCCTACCACCGTGAACGAGTTGTTGCCTATGAGAATAGTCTTGCCTATGAGCGTGGGGTCTGAGCCGAAGCGGCTCTTCCAGAGTCTGCCGCTGATGACGGCTACGGGGTGCGAGCCCGGCGTGCTGTCTTCCTCGGGTAAGAATGCGCGCCCCTGCGCTGGCTGCATGCCCAACACGTCGAAGTAGTTGCCGCTGACAATCTCGCCCCAGACGCGCTCTGTCGCATCACTGGTTGTCAAGCTCATGGGGCGCTGCGCGTAAGCGGCGAGCCCCGCGAACGCTCCCGTCTCGTTCCTGTAGGCGACGTAGTCCGGGTAGGACGAGGCATCGCCGTCCCACACTCGCACTACTCTTTCAGCATCAGGCACGGGCAACGGCCTGAGGAGCGCCGCGTTGATGAAGCTGAAGATGGTGGTGTTGACGCTGACGCCGAGCGCTATGGAGATGAGGGCCGCCGCCGTGAAGCCTTTGCTTCTGGCGAGCATGCGCGCTCCGTATCGCAAATCCTGCCACAAGATTCTCACCAATCACCTCCGCAATAATCGCCGATAGTATTACACGAGAGCATAGAACTTCGGCGCTCCAATATGAAAATCGCGTGCCGCGTAACTGAGATTTACAAAGATGCGCGATTTCAAAGGAGTTGAGGCCGTGGGGGCTGAGCCGCCGTGCGCGGCGAGCGGCGCGATTATGGGACTGAGCGTTCCCGTAATGGGAATTTCGGATTAAGGCCCCGGCCTCAAGAGACTTTAACAAACCTGATGCCGCACGACTTTCCTTCTGCTATACTCGCGGCTCGCTTACGGACTGAATTCCCGCCATGCCGAACTTGCGGATGATATTTCCAGGGCCAATTCGGAGCGTTATATAGTGACTGAGAGAGACGCCAGTCTAAGTTGATTGCCCGCCTCGCGCTCATTGGCCGGTAGACTGAAGCAAGCCCAGAGTACGCTTCGGTCTAAGGCTCGCACCCATTAGGACTTTATCACCAGTCTGACAAGTGGAGGACAGAATATGCGTATAGCTCACGGCTCCAACTCCGTTCCATTAGTGGAAGCCCCTTTGACGGCCGCCGAAGCGGTCGATAACAATTCTGCCGTAAACTTTCAACCGCCTACAACTGCTGCTGCTGGCGGCGCTGCCTCGCCCGCCGTCGTAACCGTTGCCACGGCGTCCCCCGCCGCGGCCGCGCCTGCTCCTTCAGTCACGCCTCATTTCAGTTGTCTCTTTAAAGGGCTACTGGAAAACGAAGAAGCTCTTCTGCCGAACGTGACAAAGGCAGCCAGCATACTTAGAGACTTGAATGACCTCGGAGTCAGCATGCTGGACGAGAAGCACGACGTGACGGGGAACTCAAGCATACCTTCCATCTACACCTACTTCGGCCAGTTCCTTGACCACGACGTTACCTTCACGAACGTGAAGAAGCCGGATGGCTTCACGGACGCGCAGGTGCTGCGTGACGACACGCAGCTTTCTCCATGGTCGCTGGATAACATCCAGACCATGATTGAGAATAGACGAGGCGGCGTCTTGGAGCTGGATTCCGTCTACGGTCTTATGCCGCCCGATACGCCTGGGGGCGAGCGCAAGCCTCCGCCGCGCTCCGGCGACTTGATGACGCTAAGCCTCGTGACCAAGACGGGTGGACGCCCGCCGGGAAAGACCGACGACGAGCACGACCTGCCGCGAATGCCCAAGTCACTGGACGAGAGGCTTGACCGCGCGGCCCTCATAGCAGACCCAAGGAACGACTCGAACCTCATCGTCGCGCAGCTACACGTAGCCTTCCTGCGCGCTCACAACGAGCTGGTGAGGCGCGGAAACAGTTTTGAGCAGGCGCGGCTCACGCTTCGCAACTGTTATCACTGGATTGTCGTCAACGACTTTCTCATGCAGCTCGCAGACCCGGCAGTGGTCGAGCAGGTGCGCGCAGGCACGGAGACTATTTATAACCCGTCGCCTGACGAGCGCCCGTGTCTGCCGCTTGAATATACGGTGGGAGCCTATCGCTTCGGCCACAGCATGATAAGAGAGACTTACTACGTGAACGACCTCGCGCCGGGCCTCTCGCTCAGCAAGCTCTTCATGCTCATCATCCTCGGCCGGGGCCTTGAGCCGCAGCCGGGAAAGGGCGCGGACACGCTTCCCGAGAACATGATTATCCAGTGGGAGGGTTTTCTGAAGGGGCCGACCGGAAAGAACAAGGCGCGTCAAATCAACACTCGGATGGTCAGGCCGCTCTTCGGGCTGTTTGATGAGAGGGACAGGCTGGTTGACGGCGAGCGCAGCCTCGCCGTGCAAGACCTCAAGCGCGGTTACATGATGGGACTGCCGACCGGGCAGGCCGTTGCAAGAGAGCTTAAGATAACCAACCCCATAACGAGCGACGAGATTGAAGCTCTGGCCCGCGAGGTGAGCGACAAACAACTGGACGCCCTGACCAGACCGGACACAAAGCTGTCGAGCCGCACCCCCTTATGGTTCTACATTCTGGCCGAAGGGAAGATTCGCGGAGAGGGGAATCGTCTGGGGCCTGTCGGCAGCCGTCTGGTCGCGGAGGTGCTCATAGGTTTGATACGCAGAATCCCCGACTCGTTCCTGCATACCGGCTGGAAGCCCGGCAATTTAGGCTTCAGGAAAGACGAGTTCACGCTCACAGACCTTCTGCGACTGGCGAAAGTTCTTCCGAAGAATTTCTAAGCAAAGGAGAGAGAGATGACAATCAGAGCAAACATTATCAGAGTGAAGGGACAGATTCTGGCCGACGTGGTCAGCGACAACAAGGCTTTTTCAGAGGGCGTAAAGAACAAGGCCATCGACGCCGTCCTCAAAGGACAGGGAAGCCCCGAGTGGCGGACATACATGGAGATGTTCGTTGACCCAGGCAGGGAAGACCAGCTTGCCAGGCTCATGGGCACAGACGACACTGCGAGTGACCCGGACATGAATCATGCCCGCGCCTATCTTGTGGCGGACGGCCCCTGCGGCACGGGTACGGTTCTTAATTTCGGTAACTTCGCCTCCTTCCTTCTGGACGCGGGACTGCCCGATACTCCATAGCTACATATGCCTCAGGAGTCAGTACCGTCCGGCGTCACGGACGGGCGGTACTGGCTCGGGAGGCTTCCGGCCCAACGAGACAGGCATGGTGGGCGCAAATTCCAAATTTCTCACACTTGATTCTACGAGTATGTCCGCTTATCTCTGCCGCGAGTGGCAGCAGCTTTGCGCGCAGTATCTTCCCTTCCTGCTGGAAGACTCAATCTGGCGGCAGAGCCGCGCGCGACTGCTTGAAGACCCTTCGCAGGGCTGGAAGCTGCACGTCTCTGCGACCATCCTGACGGCGAATCAGGTGCTTGAAAGAGTCGGCCCATTTCTTCAGCAGCATAACGTGCTGTTCAAGGGGCCCGTCTCGCTTGAGGAGCTGAGCAAAATCAACTCCGGCCTCTTCTACGGGTACACGCAGGTCGGCAAGTTCCTCACCATCTATCCTGAGACGACCGAGCGTGCGCTCTTTCTGGCCGAAAGGCTGCATGAGTTGACGCTTGGCCTGGCCGCTCCGGCAGTCCCTTTTGACGTAAGGTTCAGGCGGGGAAGCTCTGTCTATTACCGCTACGGCGCGTTTCATCATCAGGAGATAGAGAACGAGGACGGCACATCGACTCTCGCCGTTCGCACGCCCGAGGGAGAGCTGGTTCCAGACCTGCGCGCATCTGCGCGGGCCATGCCCGACTGGGTCTCGGCAGACCCGTTCGCCGAACTTGCCTCGCACCGTGAAGAGCAGGCCGCTTCTCAGCTCAAGACAAACTATCGCGTCTTTCGTGCGCTGACGCAGCGGGGCAAGGGCGGCGTGTATCAGGCGATTGATTTAAGCGTGCAGCCGCTTCGCCTCTGCATCCTGAAGGAAGGGCGCAGGCACGGCGAGCCGGACTGGGAAGGACGCGACGGTTACTGGAGAGTGAAGAACGAGAAAGAGACGCTCGGCACGCTGAGGGCGTTGGGGATGGACGTGCCGCGAGTCTACTCGTCATTCGAGGCCAATGGAAATTACTACCTCGTGACGGAGTTTATAGAGGGCGCGAGCCTTCAGTCTTTATTGAACCGCAGGCGTAGACGCTTGCCTCTCTCTCGTGCGCTCGAATACGCGCGACAACTCGCGAGCCTGCTGGCAAAGCTTCACGAGAGCGGCTGGGCGTGGCGCGACTGCAAGCCCGCGAATCTGATTGTGACGGGAGACGGGCGGCTCAGACCGCTGGACTTTGAAGGCGCGTGTCCCGTTGACCAGCCGAACCCGCTGCCGTGGGGCTCGCGCGTCTTCCTGCTCAATGAAGCGAGCGAAGAGGCTATGGGTCAATCAAGAGCACGCGAAGACCTCTACGCGCTGGGCGTCACCATCTATTACCTGCTGACCGGAAGCTTTCCCGATGAAGCTTCGCCGACACCGATTCATAAGCTGAGACGCAACGTGCCCGAAGAGGTGCGACGGATTGTCTCGGACTTGCTCAGCCGCAATCCCGAACAGAGGCCCGAAGCACACTCGGTCGCAGAGAGCTTATAAGCCGCGAGCCTTAACCGCTCCCGTTTATGGAGTGAGATTTATTTTTCGCGCAAGCTCGTTGAAGCGCGCATCGGAGCGCAGGCCGTCGAAGATTGGGTCGCTCGTCAAATAGATGAGCGTGGGGAAATGCTCTTCATAGGATTTACTGAGCAGCTCAAAGGCGCGGTCTTTATCGCCGAGACCTATGTAGATGATGGCCTGCTCCTGAACGGGAAGGTCTGGCTTTGCGGCCATCTGCTTTAACAGCTCCAGCGCATCTTCCCTCATGCCAGCTTTAGCATAGGCGTAGCCGAGCGGTGCCGCGGCGAGCCACTTCTTATCCTCGCTCACCTCTGAGACCTCTTTGAGCGCTTGTATGGCCTCAGCGTATCTCTTCTTCTGTATGTAGACGTAGCCCAGAACATACTTCGCGTTTACATTGTCGGGCTTCTCCGCGAGCGCCTGTGCGAGCCGCTCAAGAGCCGCGTCGTAATTGCGCGCGTTGTAATGTGCGCGCCCTAGATTCATGAGGTTGTTCGGCGCGAACGGGTCTAGTTCCTGCGCTTTTTCACTGATGGCTATGGCATCCTGCGCGCGTCCCGTCACTATCAGCAGGTTGGAGTACCAGAAATAGGCGGACGAGCTTTCAGGGTTAAGCTCAAGGGCTAGCTTCAGCTCGCGTTCCGCTTCGGCCCAGTTCCACTCGTACCTGAGCTTGTACATCGCAAGCGAGACGTGGCCCTCGGCAAGCAGCGGGTCGTTGTCGATAGCCTTCAGGGCGGCGGCCCTCGCCTTAGGCATCACGTCTACGACGCGCGCCGACCCATATGCCGCAGTCGGCAGCATCATATAAGCGTCGGCGAGGCCCGCCCACGCCTGCGAGAAGAGCGGGTCAAGCTCCGTGGCCTTTTTGTAATAGTCTATGGCCTGCTCTATGTTCTGCCTGCTCCTGTTGTCCCACAGGTATCGCGCCTTCAGATAAAGCGTGTAGGCTTCGGCATTGTCCGTCTGAATCTTGGAGAGCCGCCGCCTGTCCGTGCTAGTCATGCGCGGCTCAAGCGAGCGCACAATCTGTTCGGCAATCTCCTTGTGAAGAGTCTGAATGGCCGTCATCTGCACGGGGAATTCCTGCGTCCAGATGGCCGCGCCGTCCTCGGGCCTGATGACAGACATTTGCAGCAGGAGCGCGTCGCCCCGCTTCACAATCCTTCCCATGACCAGCGCGTCCGCCTTGAGGTCGCGCCCGAGCCCTTGAAAATCTAGTCGGCCCTCGCTTGCGCCCGGCACCGTCAGGGGCGACTTGACTCTCAGGCCCGAGAGGCCCGAGAGCTGGCTGACGAGGCTCGCCGTCAACCCCTTGCTTATATATTCGGCGTTGGGGTCTTCGCTCTCATTCCTGAGCGGCAGCACGGCTATGGTCTGAGCGCGCGTGAAGTAGAGATAGGCGTAGCGTAGGCCCACGACGCCCACTATGAAGAGCAGCAGAAGCGCCGCGACGTAAGCCCTCCGCAGGGTCACGAGCTTCTGCCTGTAAGAGCTGTCCCGCACGCTTCTAATAGCCGCGCCTAGCTCCGCCGCAGATTGATAGCGTCGCTCCTTCTCCTTCTCAAGACATCTCTGGACGACTGCGTTGAGCGTGGGAGGGATTTTGGCCGCCCTGTGCGTCAGGGGCTGCGGCTTGCGCGTGAGAGTCGCGGAGATGGTCTCGGCTTCGCTCGGCTGCCTGTAAGGATTGGTGCCGCTTATCAGCTCGTAGAGCATGACGCCGAAGGAGAAGATGTCGCTGCGAAAGTCCAGCTCTTCGGCCCGCAGCTGTTCGGGCGACATGTAGGCGACGGTGCCTACGACCAGACCCGTCTGCGAGTTCAGGCTGCGGCCCTCCGCCTCCTGCTCTCTGTTCTGCAACGGCTGCACGACCTTCGCCAGCCCGAAGTCCAGCACTTTAATCTGCCCGCTCGCCGTCACCACTATGTTCTGCGGCTTAATGTCGCGGTGTATGATGCCGTGGGCGTGCGCGGCTTCGAGCGCGCAGGTTATCTGCTCGGCGAGGTCCAGAATCTGCTTCAGCTCAAGCGCGTCCTTTGAAGCAAGCGAAGAGAGCGTCTCGCCCTCGACGTACTGCATGACTATGAAGTGATAGCCGTCTATCTCTTCTATGCCGTGGACGGCGCAGATGTTCGGATGCTCAAGCCCTGCCACGGCCCGCGCCTCTTTGATTGACTGGCGGCGCACCCAACCGTCATCCATGACCTGGCTCGTAAAAAACTTGAGCGCCACGCTGCGGTTCAGCTCAACGTCTTCCGCGAGGTACACCTCTCCGCCGCCTCCCTGCCCAAGGAGTCGCCGGATGCGGTAAGGCCCTATCGTCTTTCCTTCTAGCGTGCCCCTCTGTTCCTCGGAGATGACGCGCCAGCCCAGACTGAGCGCGGGCTTATCCATAAAGCCGCCGTCTTTTTCAAAAGCTCGCAGCAGAGACTCTACTTCACGCCGGAGCGCTTCGTCGTCTTTGCAGACTCCCGCGAGGTAGGCGGGTCTCTCTTCGGCCCTGATGTTCAGGGCTTCGTGAAAGAGCGTCTCGATTTGTTCCCAGTCTCTAACCTTCATTGCCTAGCTCGCGGGCCAGCCATGCCTTCGCCATGTTCCAATGGCGGTTGACCGTGGCCGTGGAGACCTTCATCACTTCGGCAGTCTCTTCGACGCTGAGGCCGCCGAAGTATCTAAGCTCGACTACGCGACACTTGCGCTCGTCAATCTCGGCCAGTCTCTCAAGCGCTTCGTCGAGGGCTATCAGTTGAGAAGAGCGCACGTCCGTCATCACTGCGGCCTCGGAGAGTGAGACGTGTATGGCACGCCCGCCGCGCTTGGCCCTGTGCTGGTCGCGGGCGTGATTGAGAAGGATGCGACGCATGATTTGCGCCGCGATGCCAAAGAAGTGTGCGCGATTCTGCCACCGCACGTTCTTCTGGTCAATCAAGCGCAGATAGGCTTCGTTGACCAGCGCCGTAGTTTGCAGCGTGTGCCCCGGAGTCTCGCGGCTCATGTAGCGGCTGGCTATCCGGTGCAGCTCTTTTTCCACGAGCGGCATCAGCGCGTCCAGCGCGGCACGGTCGCCGTCGCACCATGCTATCAGAAGGTGTGTGATGTCCTTAGAGCCTTGCATGGATACTCCGGGCCTTGAGCGACTGAAGCTTTCCAGCCGACTATTAACGAACCGAATGCAGGAGGAATGTGGCAGCCGCGCCCCAAGGAGAGGCCGCGCTGCCCGCAGAGACTGGGCTTAGTGCAGGCGTTTCAAAAGAAATGATTGTTTTCAGACTGTTTTGGGGCGTTACCCGATAAGCGGAAACTTATGGCCCCGCATACTAACCCGGCTAGACGCCCGCTGGTTAGCCCTGGCAACCGCTCGGATGCAAGCTTACTTATAAAGCGTTCGCTATGGGATTTGCAATTTATATCTGCGATACTGCTCTCAAAAAATCGCGCGCCCGCTTTCCGGCCCGGCGCGGCTCCGGCCCTGAGAACGGAGCCCTTCGGTCTTTCAGGCTAAGCCATCTTCAAGGAGAAGTGAGCTATGACTACAGTCAGCGAATTTGCCCTCAGCAGCACTTGCAGCACGGCAGGCCTGCGGCCTCTCAACGACCAGATACTGGCGCTCCTGCTCCCGGTCGTCAGCGCAGAACTGGTACGCTGCGACGACATACTGCGTCCCTCAGGCAACAGCACCATAGCCCTGCTACAGCCTGCGGCCAAGGAATCGCTCAGGCATGCTATCGATGCGCGCGGCCGCCAGATGGAGCTTGTACACGGCTATCGCACGGTCGCGCAGCAGATGGTGCTTCGAGAGTGGTTCCTTCACGGGCAGAGATGTGGAATCAAGAGCGCACGCGCTCCCGGCAGAAGCGACCACGAGAAGGGAACCGCGATTGACATAAACGATTTCGCGGGGTGGAAGCCCTTCCTGACAAATCGCGGCTGGCAATGGGCAGGCATGGGAGACCGCGCGCACTTCCATTTCGTAGGCGGCGGCACCACAGACCGCATACTGAGAGAGAGCATACGCGCCTTCCAGCGTTTGTGGAACCAGCATAACCCGCAGGACAGGATTGCCGAGGACGGTGTTTACGGCGAGGGCGAGACGGGCCCGCGTCTCAGGCGCTCGCCCATAGAAGGCTTCTAAGCACTGCTTTCATGCGCCTACGGTATTACTGTCGCATGCTGGCGCGCAGGGTAACCTCCGTCCCGCTTCTCAGCTCAAGGTCGTCTCGTCCTTCCACGTAGACGGAGCCCGCGCCTGCTGCGGCCCCTACCGCCGCGCCAATGGCCGCGCCCCTTCCTTCGTCCGCTATCGCGCCTATGATGGCTCCTATGGCAGCGCCTATGGCGGTTCGCTGCACGGTGCGACTCGAACGGTTGTCGCGCTCGCTGATACCGCCGCCTTCACTATCTATACGGACTCGCTCGCCTCCCTGCGCGGGCTGGATGCTTTCCAGATAACCTGAGATTTCAAGGGCTCGGCCGTCGGGCAGGATTAGGCGCTCGAATGCTAGGGCCATCTCGGAGCGCCCCGATACGCGGCCGCCGGGGCTGACTCTTGAGACGTAGCCCTCTATAGTCGCGCCTGCGAAAGCGCGCGGCTCTCTGACGGTCATGGTGAAGGGGTCGCCGGGCCTTGCGTCCCCGGTCGACAGGTCGTTGTTAAGAACGGCCACGAATTGAGTCTGGTCCATTAAGACGGGAGCGGTGTCGCGCGTCTCGGGAAAAGTCGGCACGGGCTGAGGGTTGCGCGCAACCGGCGGCGGCTGTGGCTGTGTCCTGTTGTTGACGCCCGCGCCTTGAGCGGGCGGCAGTTGTCTCGCGGGGCGCTCTCGCATGGCGACCTGCGCGGAGTCCGGCCCGCCGTAGACATCCCAGCGCGCCACCGTCGAGACTTTTTCGTATATGCTCTGAACAACAACGGGTCGCTGAAGCCGCCTGTCGTAGATGCGGCGCGTCACGCGCAGCCGTCGCCCCTCGTCAAAGGGGTCGAAGGTAACGTTGAACTCGTCGCGCTCGCCGTCCGCGTAGCTGACCATCAGCTCTTCGTTGTAGAGCACTGCGCGCGAGCGAACCTCTCTGCCCTGAGCCGTGCGCTCTACCTTCTCTTTACCGTCCGCTTCAAAGGTGATGCGCTCGGCGCGAGTGGACGCGATGCTGATTGTTGTTCCCCTGCGCTCTATGGCTAGCTGCGGCGGGGAGCTCAAGCGGCGCGTGAGCCTGTCCATATCCGACGCGTCTATACCGAAGGCAAGATTTTGGACGGAGCGCTCTGCGGCCTCTTGCGGGTCGTCGCTGCTCTCAGGGTCTAATCTATAGAGGCCCGTCAGGCGTGAATCGGCGGGCGTGGCGGCAGCAGTCCTTTGAGAGATTGCGGGAGGCGTGCGTCGCTGCTGCTGCCTGCGCCTCTGTGTTTGCGCCGGGGCTACTACAGCGAGCGCGCCGACAAGCAGAGCCAGAATTAGAAAGGCGCTAATACGTCTCACGATATTCACCAACTCCCTTGTGCAAGTTACCGGACAGTTATTAATAGAAGCGGCAAAAATCGTGCCGGGCGTGAAGCAGGATGAGGCGAAAGATTTATGTGTTGAGATAGAAATGTTTAGCTGTAGAAGAGTTAGCTTCGCGTGACGAGTGGCGTTTGCTTGGTTGTTCTAAAACGGCACATGAGAAGCGCTTGCTAGTCTCTTCCCTGTACAAGGCTCTTGAGCAGCTCGTCCAGCCAGTCGAAGTCTATGGGCTTGGTGACGAACGCGTTGAGACCTGTTTCCAGAGCGTTCGCGCGGTAGAGAGGTTCCTGGTGCGCCGTCACGGCGACAATCAGCACGTCGCGCATCTGTTCGTCCTCGCGTATGCGGCGGGCCGCCTCGAACCCGTCTATCTTGGGCAGGCTCAAATCCATCAGGATAATGTTCGGGCATTCGCGCCACGCGACGCGCACGGCCTCCTCGCCGTCCGGAGCCTCTACGACGCGATAGCCGCGCGCCTCCAACTCCAAACGCATCATCAGCCGAGTGTCCTCATAATCCTCGACTATAAGTATTTTCCTGACGGGGGCTTCTCGCATTAGAACTCTTCACCGGGTCTGTGATGCTTTATTATAGAGCTATTCCCTAGAGACAGTCTGTACGCTCTCAGTAGTTTGGCTTTCATAGAAAGGCGGGCATCAATTTATCAGGCGGGCTTTCAGGGCGCGGTGGCCCGGCGTAATTTTTCTATCGTCTCGCGTATGACGGCGGCGTTCGTGTCCTGCGGGTTGGCCGCGAGGTATTGCTCAAGCTCTGCGGCGGCGCGAAGCGGCTCGCCCTTCTTCTCGTAGAGCATGCCCAGATAAAAATGGACTATGGCGAGCTTTCTATCGCTCAACTGGTAGGCGCGGTTGAGAGCCTCTTCGGCGCGGCCCAACAGGTAAGAGCGGTCTTGCGGGCTCTGCACTCGCGCCGCATCTATCTCCGAGACGTAATACAGGATGGCTATGCCGCGCATGAGTGGGTAGCGCGGATTGTTTGGGTTCAGGCGCGCGGCCTCCGCGAACGACGCGGCCGCCAGAGTGTATTTCTTCTGCTCTATCAGAATCGCGCCGAATGATTGATAGAGCCGGTCGTCGGACGGGTTAATCTTTCTGGCTTCTTCAAGCTGCACAATCGCTTCCGCAGAGTTGCCCGTGCGCGCAAGATCCAGTGCGAGCGCGTAACGCGCGTCGAAGTAATCTGGAAACAGCTTGATTGCCTCCTGAAAGAGCGAGATTGCCAGTTGCAGCTTTCCACCCTTTCTCAATTTCACGGCCCGCTCGTATATGGCGAGCGCCGCGGGCGGCACGTTCTGCGTGAACCTCTTCGCACCCAGCGAGTCCGTTACTCTTATGTCGCCTTGAGCGTGCGCGATTGAAGAGGCCAGCAGGATTAGTGCCAGCCACAGCGTCGTCCTGTATTTGATTGCGGGAAGCGTCATCTTAACGCGCGAGACGATATACATAATCTCAGAACAAGTCAACGAAGAAGAGAATTAACAGGGATGGACAGGATGAACAGGATAAAGATAAAGACAAAAGCTCTTCTTTTATCCTGTCTATCCTGTCCATCCCTGTTCCTATTCCGTTGCCGTTGAGCGAACGTCAAAGCGTAGAAGGCCGGTCGCGCCGCCGGGAGAATGGACGGCGACGAAGATGAAAGTGTCGCCTTCGCCTACGCGCCACTCAAGCTCAATCAAGCCGTTGCTGCCTACTCTTAGCTCGCCTGTTCTGCGGCCATGAAAGATGAAGGCGCGAGAGCGGGGCGCGACCCTGAGCTGAACCCTCATCTGCCCCACGCCCTGCTGAGACTCGCGGTACTCTTTCTTTACTTGAATGAGCGCCTCTCGCGGCGGCGGCTGCTTGACGTAGCGCGAGGCGACAAGCTCAGGCGTGTCCAGGTTGCGCCCCTCTTCAAGGTTCACGGCGAGGCGTATGAACTGCGCCATAGTCCAGGCGAGCGGAGTCGCGGAGCCCGTCCCTTCGCCGAAGCGCAGGTCGGGGCGAGGGCTCTCGGCTCTGTCCCAGACCTGTTCCGGCAGCATCAGGCCGTCGTTGGCGAAAGCCATCAGCTCGTCGAGACGCCTCATTGCCTGCGAGCGCTCGCCACGCGCCAACTCGTACTGCCCTCGCTCTCCGTTAAGCAGCACCCACAGCCGCCCAGTGCCTGTGCCGTCCCACCCATTGCCGTTCGCCTTCTCCCCGTAGCCGTCATGATTGTAGCGATACCATGAAGGGCCGTTGGGCGTCTCCACCTTGATAACGCTGTCTATGACGGCGACGGACTTTGCTATCAGGGGGTCGCTCGCAGGCTTTATCCCCAATCGCACCAGCTCAAGAAAGCCCGCGTCAACTATCTCTCGCTCGTCGAAGGAGCCCGCGCCGTTATTAAGCTCAAGCCGCGCGCCGTCGTTCGGGTCGCTGTTCTCCGTGATGCGTAGGTAGTAGCTCTTGTCTCCGTAACGGCCTGTCTTGGTAGCCGTCCAGTCTTCAACCTTCCGCGTCCACTCGTCTGCCGCAGCCAGATAGAGACCTGCCGAAACCTCATCATTGTTGCGGCGCGCAATCTCCGCCGCGCACACGAGGCCAGCAATCTCAGCCGCGATGGTCGAAGGCGAATAGCCTCCCTCTTCCTCCCACCTCTCCTGCACACTTCCGGGGCCGAAGCGGAGTAGAAAGTCTGCGGCGGGCTTGACGTTTTTCACCCACGTCTGCCCGTCCGTGCGCCCCAACTGGTAAGCGAGTATGAGAGGGAAGGCCACTTCATCCATCTGTAGAGAGCCCCAGAAGGGGCGGCCGTCCAGCCAAGAGTTCTGCGGGAAGCTGCCGTCCGGCTTCTGCTGCACTGTGAAGAGATAGTTGAGCGCGCGGTCTGCGGCAGCTTTGTCTCCGAGTGCGTAAAAGGCCGTGGCCACCTGATAAAGGTCGCGCGACCAGACCAGATGATAGCCGCCTATGTTGGGCTCGTTGGCGTTCTCGCCTCCGCCCCAAGGGATAGAGAGCGACGCAATCATAGCGCCCCTGTAGGTCTTGTCCTCGTGCGCCTTGAGAATCATCGCGGCCATGTCGAACTGCCTGCGGTATCTCTCGCCCACGCGCCTGAGCGTTGAGACGTACTCGCGCCAGCCCGCCTCATACTCGGCACGCGCTTTCGCAAACCCTTTTGAAAGCGCGGCGCGTGCGTTCGTGAGCGCCTCAGCGGCTTCGCGCCCGAAGCCTAAGGCGAGCGTGAACGAGGCGGTAGACTTCACGCGCGCCACCTGCACGACGTTGCCGTCCCCTGCGCGCACGTAAGCATTGGTAATACGCCCCGACTGCTTCAACTGCCTCAGGCCGTCGCTCGTCCCTAAGTAGCCGTTCGTCATCTCTTCAAAGCCCGTGCTTGATAAAAGCGCCGTAGCCTTGTCCGCGTCCGAAGCCAGAAGCGCGTCTCCTTGCGTCCATGCGGAGTCGTGCATGCCGCTGTTGTTGAGCGACGGGTCGTAGTAAACGTATAGAAAGTATGGAGAGTTGTTTGAGGACTGAAACTGAACGTCTATCAGCACGACGGCGCGTGCGGGATCAACCGTGTAGGTCTTCCTGATGGTGTAAGCGCCGGACTTGGCGCGGTTAATCTGGCGGAAGGAAAGCGCCCGCGAGTCCAGCACCTCAAGGCTGTGCGTCGTGTCTTCTTCTTCGACCTCGACGCGCTTGCGGTCACTGCTTACGACTACCAGTTGAAGCGAGCGAGTGTTGGCTACGTCCACCGTGGGAAAGTAGCATTCCGTCATCACGCCGTCGCGCAGTGTGAACCAGACCTTTGAGTCGAGCGTGACGGAAGTGCCGACGCCGTTCTTGCCAGCGTTCGTCCACTGGGCCGTGTTGCCGGGAGCGCCGGGCGCTAAGCCGCCGGTTTGAGCAGACGAAACAGATGCAGACGAAAGCAGAAGGCAAATTAGCAAGCAGGTCAGTACCGCCTGCGGTAGCGGGCGGGTTTTACTGAAGCTAGAGTCACCATTAATGCTAGAGACCCGCCCGCTACCGCAGGCGGTACTGACCTGTGCTTTTCTCATTTCTTCCTGCTTCCGGAATCTTCTTCGGGGTCGTCCATGAGCGCCGTGCTCGGGACGGGCTGCGCGGACGGAGTGACAGAGAGAACCGCGTGCTCGTCCGCCTCTATCACAGCGCCTACGGGCACCGCGCGCCGCGACTCGCGCACTATCAAGACGCTCGCAGCGCCCGCCAGCATGCTCAGTCCGCCGAGCAGCACCACGTTGAGCGGGTCGCCTCCCAAAAGGTTATTGAAGATGTTCGGGATGATAAAGGACATGACCATCTGCGGAATCACTATGAACAGGTTGAAGACGCCCATGTAAACGCCCATGCGCGAGGCCGGAATCGCCGTAGACAGAATCACGTAAGGCATGGAGAGCGTAGAAGCCCACGCCACGCCTACGCCCGCCATGCTGGCAAAGAGCATCCACTTGTTCTGAATGAAGGCCACGGACAAGAGGCCCAGCCCGCCGCACGCCAGCGCGATGATGTGAACCGTCTTGCGGCTCGTGGCCTTTGCCAGAGCGGGCAGCAGGAACGCCACCGCAAAGCAGACTATGTTGTAGACGGCGAAGCAGAGGCCGCCCCACTCCGTTCCCTCTTTGAAGAGCGGCGAGTTCTGGTCGGCCGCGCCGAAGACGTGCCGCGCTATAGCTATGCCGAAGAATTGCCACATGCAGGGCAGAGCGAACCAGGTGAAGAACTGCACGGCCGCGAGCTGCTTCATGGTGGCGGGCATCTCTCTGACGGAATGAAAAATCTCCGTGAAGCCCGCGAGCACGCCGCTGCGCTCTCGCTTCATACGCCTGAACTCTTCCACGTCCTCCGGCGGGTACTCCTTCGTCGTGAAGACCGTCCACAGCACCGCGAGCAGAAAGACCACCGCGCCGATTTTGAAAGCGTACTCGACGGAGAGCGGGATGCCGCTCGCCATCACGCCGACTATGCCTAGCGTCGTGAAGAGATAAGGCAGGGCGTTCGCTAAGGTCTGTCCTATGCCTATGAAGAAGCTCTGCATGACGAAGCCTATGGTGCGCTGCTCGTCCGGCAGCTTGTCCGCCACGAAGGCTCGGAAGGGCTCCATAGTAATGTTGATGCTTGCGTCCAGAATCCACAAGAGGCCCGCCGCCATCCAGACGGCGGAAGAGTTCGGCATGACAAAGAGCGCGACGCTCGCGAGGATTGCTCCGACCAGAAAGTAGGGACGCCTGCGGCCGAAGCGGTTCCAGGTGCGGTCGCTCATGGAGCCTATGACGGGCTGAACCAGCAGGCCCGTCACCGGCCCGGCCAGCCAGAGGTAAGAAAGCTTGCTTTCGTCCGCGTTGAGATAAAGATAAATGGGACTCATGTTGGCCAGCTGCAAGCCCCAGCCGAACTGTATCCCCAGAAACCCGAAGCTCATGTTCCAGATTTGCCAGAAACTCAAACGCGGCTTCTGCATAACGCTCTTCCCCTCCGAATTTGAAATGCCCGCTGCTATTGCGCGCTGAAGATGGAAGCCGAGCGCGCAGGCATAGCCACTTTAACTTTTCCATTCACCACACGCGCGCTCTGGGCTAACCCTAGCCTGTCCGTCATCGTCGCTCCTTCCATGACCTTTGCGGGCTCTACGCTGAACTCCACGGTCGCGGGCTTGTTCTGGTTGTTGAAGACTATGACGACTGCCGCGCTGTCTGTCACGCGAGCGAACGCGTATTGCTGCTCGGCCGTCAATAGGTTCACAAGTTGCCCGCGCCTCAGCGGCTCCATTTGTGCGCGCAGTCTCAGGAGGCGCTGAAGATGATTGAAGACGGCGTTCTCTTCAAGGCTTCGGCCTGCGGCTGTGAATGCGTTGCGCGGGTCGTTGGGAAAGCCGCCGGGAAAGTCGCGGCGATTGTCCGGGTCGCCTCCCCCCGTCATGGCTATCTCGTCGCCGTAGTAGAGCAGGGGCGTGCCGCGCGTCGTCATGAGGAAGGTCTGCGCCAGCTTCAAGCCTTGCATCGTCGCCCCCGGCTCGCTCATGAAACGCAGCATGTCGTGCAGGCCCAGAAACGTGACCAGCTTGTTCGGGTTCGCGTAGAGGTGGTCGTGCGCGAGCATCTTCGGAATCTCGCGCACCTCCTTGCCTTCGGCGAAGGCACGCCGCACGGGATAAAAGAGCGGGAAGTCGAAGAGCGTGTCTATCCCTGAGTCAACGCCGTCGAACCTCGCGCGCCCGCCCTGAAAGAAGGAGACGAGCGCGGGGTCTGCGTCATACAACTCGCCCAGCACGTTGACCTGCGGATACTCTCTACGAATAGCGGCCGTCCAGTCTCGCCAGAAGGCGCGCGGCACATAAGGGAGCGTGTCCTGCCTGATGGCGTCGAGGCCCGTCATGCCTACCCACCAGAGCGTGTTCTGAATGATGTAGCGCGCCGTCTCAGGGTCGTTCTGGTTGAAGTCAGGCAGTATGTCTATGAACCACCCTTCGAGCGTCTCTCGCTGCGTCTGGTAGGAAGCCTGCGGATCCATCAGCGTCCACGTCTGCCACGTCTCGTTGATGTGACTCGCGACAGTGCCGTTGTACCAGGTGGGCGTGGGCGAATCGAGCGTCCACGGATGATAAGGGCCGGAATGATTCGCCACCTGGTCTTGAATAACCTTTATGCCCAGACGGTGCGCCGCGTCTACAAGCTCTCGCAGCTTCGTCATGTTGCCGAAGTGCTCTTCGACTCCGTAAAAATCTACCGCGCCGTAGCCGTGATAATCCGTGATGGGGCCGTCGTCATAAACCTCTCGCTCGTTCAAATGGTTCACGTTGTCGTACCACGGGTTGAGCCAGATGGCCGTCACGCCGAGGTCTTTCAGGTAGGGAAGGCGATTGATGACTCCCTGCAAGTCTCCGCCGTGATAGTAGCGAGTCTTCGAGCGGTTATAGAGGCCGCGCGACTGGGCCGGGTCGTTGTTGGAAGTGTCCCCGTCGCTGAAACGGTCTGGCATAATCAGGTAGATGACATCGTCGGAAGAGAAGCCCTGAAAGCGGCCCGCGCGGGCTAAAGGCTCCGTGATTTCAAAGGGAGCCTGAACGGTGCCCGAAGCGGTAGTGATTCTGAGAGAGCGGCGGCCCGGCCTAGCGCCTACATCAATCATGACATCAACAAAGAGGTACGTGCCAGCGTCGTTTACTTTCAGGTTGCTCGCAGTGATGCCGCCGCCTGCGGCTTCGACCGTCGCGCCTCTCAAGTTCCGACCGCGCACCAGCACCCGCACGGGATTGATGGAATGATTCGCCCACCAGTTCGGAGGCTCTACCTTGAGAA